>QXZA01000027.1:64880-139328 GCA_009886625.1 Flavobacteriaceae bacterium | reverse complement strand
CAATCACAGTACAGGCAGATCCTATAGCAACTCTAGCGAGTAATGCTACAGGAGACACGATTTGTAGTGGAGATTCCATAACGATTACTGCAGGACCTGCAGGTCAGGCGAACTATCAGTTTGAACTAGGAGTTGGTAATGTAGTTCAAAACGGAGCAGGAAACACCCTTACCACTACGGCTATTACAGCAGATACGGCAGTAATTGTAACGGTAACTAATGCAGGGGGATGTACAGATACAGAGACCTTGAATGTTACAGTTCCGGATTTATTAACTCCTGGAGACGTTACCACCCCAGCAGACACGACGATTTGTTTAGGAGAGGATCAGCCAGCAATAGCTAATGCGACAGTAGGTACAGTAGGAGGTACAGCAGCAGTTGCTTACCAGTGGCAGTATCGTCCAGTAGGCGGTGCATGGCAAGACATAGTAGGTTCTACAGCAGCGGGGTTAGCAGCGGCACAGGTAGTTCTTACTACTACGAGTCAGTTTAGACGATTGGCCTTTGCTACAGAGAATGGAGTAAGCTGCGAGGGTACTGCTTCATTAGTAGACGGTAATCCAGGGACAATAACAATTACGGTAGACAACCGAGCGGTTCCTACGGTTACAAATAATGATCCTGATGCAAACAATATTATCTGTGATTCATTTGCGATTGTATTTACAGCAGGAGGCACTCTAGCGGGAGATACTATAGCATGGTTAGTAGATGGCAATCCAGTTGGTGTGGCTACTCAGGTTTGGAGTCCAGCAGCAGGAACAATAAATGATGGGGAGGCAGTATCTGTACAAATTACAACAGCAGCGCCTGGTGGATGTACTTACACTTCAGTAGCGCAGACAATCACAGTACAAGCAGATCCTATAGCAACAATCACAAGTGATGCTTCAGCTAATACAATATGTGGTGGACTATCTGGAGGAATACCATTTGCAGATACTATTTTATTTACTGCACCTCCAATAGCAGGAGCCTCATATCAATTTTTCTTTGGTGCAAATCCAGTGTCACCAGTCCAGGCAGCCAATACATTTTCGACCGATGACTTCTCTATTTATGATACAGACCTAATATTTCAGGTAGGTGTAGAAATAACAACAGCTGCAGGATGTACTGATACTGCTACGATGAATATCAATTTAAATTATGTTACAGCAGATGGTATTCAAATAGCGGGTGGAGCATTGACACAAAATATTTGTAATGGAACAGCACCAGCAGGTAATTTTGTTTCAGTAGGAGCAGAGGATGCACCTGATGGGACTGACGATTTTGTTGATGGTGCTGATTATCCAAACGGTGCAGTAATCACTTATCAATGGGAAAACAGAACAACTGGAGGGTGGTCAGCAATTACAGGGGCAAATGCGAGAACATATACAGCACCAATTTTATATGAAAACACAGAATATAGAAGAAGATCGATAAGTACATTAAATGGTCAACCTTGCGAGGAAGTTTCAAATATTATTACAATAAATGTTGCTGGAGCTCTAGCAGGAGGTCAAGTTCAAAGGAATACAGGAGGAGCTGTATGGGTAGATCAAACAGAAATAATATGTGTTGGAGATTCACCTCAACTACTAAGAATTATTAATGATACAGCTGGACCAGGGGTAGATTATCAGTGGCAATATTCTGCAGACAATATTACTTGGGAAGACATAACAATAGCAAATGGTTATGCAGCAGTTGCAAATGCTTTACAATATCAACCAGACCCTGTAACTCTAGCCGATATAAGATCTATTAATACTCTACAAATCGTAGCTCCCCTTATGGCTACTGATGGAGACTTTTACAGAATAACTATTGGAGGAGACGTATTTACGGTAGAAGTTGGCGAAGATAATTCAACTGATATAGCCGGAGGTGATGGAGATGTGGACACTATAGCTGAAGTTATTGAATATTTAGCATTTAAAATAAACGATTTAGGCGCTGGAATTACAGCCACACAAAATGGTGTAGATACGATAACCTACACACTAGCTGCTGGTTCAACACTCACTCCTGTTATTAGAGTTGATGATGGCGGTGTTGATATAACTGCACCAGCTAATTCAGTTGCTAATCAAACCTATAATGGACAAGGAAATACAAGATTTTATAGAAGATCAATTTCACAAAATTTTGCTGGAGGGGTACTTCCACTTTGTCAAACATTTAGTGATGTGCATACTGTAGAAGTTAATACAATAATAGCAGGTAGTATAGATAATGCAAATCCTATAATATGCTATAATACCCAACCCTCAATTTTTACATCTAAAAGAAATGCATATTCAACTGCAGTAGGGGCGGTAATAACTTATCAGTGGTACAGAACAAACGATGTAGCAAGAACAAATTGGGTTGCCATTGGTGGTGAGACTAATCAAGATTTGAATTTTACGACAGCTCTTACTCAATCAACATCGTTTAGAAGAGAGGCCATTAGTACCTTCGGTCCTGATCCGACTGTTTGTGAAATAAATTCTAATCAATTTACAATAACCGTTTTAGACGAAGTTAATCCAGGAAATATATTAGCAAATCAAAACGTATGTAGGATTGATGGTGCACCTCTTACAGTACTTCAAACTGATTTAGCTAACATTGTTGCTACTAGTGTTGAAACTGATGACGGTGCTAATGACGGTATTTTCTATCAATGGCAATTCTCAGTAGATAACACCAATTGGGATGATATTTTAAATGGAGGAAGAAATGACCTGCTAACAGGTGGTTTTGCTGCGGACTTAAATGGTAATACTATTGGAGATGCTACAATAACCGCTGCAGAGCAAAAAGCAGATATCGATAGAAGGCTTTCTTTTTTAATTGATCCTGATATTGCTACTACAGTTTATTATAGATTAACTACAACTCGATTTAATGACACAAACAACAACAATATAATAGATGCGGGTGAATTAGAATGTGAAGTTATTTCTCCAGTTACACAAATTGATATTTCAGCTCAGCCAACAATTGTTCAAACTTCGGGTCCTGCAAACACACAAACTGTATGTGCTGGTGATCCAATAACAACAATAGTTTTTGAATATGGAGGTTCAGCAACAGGAATTGCTGTAAATGGACAAGGAGGACTTGCTATTGTTAATGATGCATTAGCTCAAACAGTAACTATATCTGGAACCCCTGGCAGTAGCTTAAATATTTCTCTTAGAACAACAGGAACTACATGCGAAGTTGAGTTTATTAATTATACAATTACTAGAGTATTGAATCGGCCTGCCCCAGATTATATTACTATTGATGATTCAGATGCATTAACACCAGCAAATCCTTTACCAATAATTGATAATCAGGACGCAAATGTTTATGATGGTCAGCAGAGTTATTTATGTGAAACAGCTATAAATACTGGCCCAGCAAATACTTTATTTGATGTTTGTTTCAACGACGGTAGGGTACCCCCAGCAAATGGATATTTATGGGAAGTTAGAACTCCAGGAGCTGGATCAATTAATCCTAGCACAGGAGAAGTGAATTGGACGGATGGATTCTTTGGGGATGCTATAATAAGAGTATATGCGTATGCTTGTGATGGAACAACACCTGCAGCCTTTAGAGAAGCTGTTGTAACTGTTAATGAATTTGGAGCGGCGGCAACCCAACCAACTGAGCCAGTATCCCTTTTAGAAGCAGAAGTTGAAAGAGTCACTATTTCACCAATTTCTGCAGGTAATATCAGAGCTGGTGAAAAATATAATATTTCATTAAACGGTGTCAGATATACATTTGAAACAACTGATGTTGCTCTGCCAATTAATGGCGATGCAGATCAGGATGCTTTTGATATTGCTCAAAATCTAAGAGATCAAATAAATAATGATACTACATCACCTATTACAGGGTTATTTAATGCTACCGCTTCTGCATTTAATCCAGGAGATATAAATAACAATGGTTTATTAGATGATGTTGGCGCTTTTATTACGATAACTGCACAATACGATGGTAATTCTGCACCACCAATACCACCAGGTGTTCCTAGAGGATATGGGGGTGATATGGATTTAGTATTTAGCGTAACCAGAGCCCCAGGGGAAGGTAGAGCATTTGGCAATATGACAGGAATAGAAATTAATGAAACTTCAGCTAGAATATGTGGAGATTTAACTGGTGCTGAACCATGGTGTCAAACAACTGCATTAACACCTAATACCCAATATTTTTCTTCAGCAAGTTTTTATACTGACATTAGATATGCAATTAATAGTATAGTACCCGGAGTTGGAAGTGTAGCTTCTCCAGGTGTAATTGATGCTGCCACTGGAGAGCTAAATTGGAATGCTGGTTTTCATGGAACATTTATTGTTGAGTCTTATGCAACTGGATGTGATGGGGTAGAAAATATTACACCAGGGATACATAATGTTAGGATTTATCCAGATCTTGATCCCCCAACTGACATTACTTTTGATCCCTTAACTTTGCCTAATTGTCCTGCTCAAACAGGGGATACAACCGATTTTAACTCAAGTGATTTTGTTACCTGGTCTTGGAATAATGATAGTGCTGGTGAAATAGATTCAGTAAATGGTTTAGTTACATGGGCAGATGGTTTCTCTGGAAGTGTTATAATAACAGCAACATCATTTGGTTGTGGAGGCGGATCTTTATCTAGAACAGTAACTATTCCCGACCTTCCAAGATTATCAAGAACATCTGCACTTGGAACAATGACACAAAATAATGTTTGTATAGGTTCACCTATAAATCAAATAAGGTTTGAAATTTTAGGGGCAGCTACAGGTGCTGATGTTACAGGTCTCCCTAGTGGTGTTAATGAGGGTGTTGTTTCAGTTGATCAAATAAATGAGATAACTCTAACGGATGTCTTAGATGAAGACGGTGATGTTCATACCGTTACAATTGATGGAACAAATTATAGTGTAGAAACTGGTGAGGATAATAGTGTAGCTATCGTTGGAGCTGATGGAGATGTAGATACTTTAGCCGAAGTATTAGAACTTTTAGAGGACAAAATAAATGATGCTGCGATAGGTATTACAGCAGATGATACAGGTGGAATTTTAACTTTGACTTCAAATGGATTTGATTTTGATTTAACAGTTTCTTTAAATGATGTTGATGCAGATGATGGAGAAACAATTACTTCAAATCAGACTCAAAATGGAGGAAGATTTGTAGAAATTTCTGGTGCACCAAATGTTGTTATTACTGAAAGAACAACTTATCCATTCACAATTAGAACGACGGGGTCAGTTTGTGATCCAGATGAAGCTGTTGGAAGTATAACAGTTAACCCATTATCTACCATAGTGATCCAAGCCGGAATGGATGACAACCAACAAATATGTAATAATAGTCCAGGAGTACTCACTGATATCGTATACGATGTAACGAATGCAACCAGCGTAGATGTCACTTGGGCACCTTCAAGACCTAATAATATTAGATCCTTCTTTACAACCCAAAATCAAATTTCAACTATAACATTGGGTGGTGTAAATGCAGATGTTGCAGCAAATAATACTGAAGATTACACAGTAACAATTAATGGAACACCATATACTTATACTGTCAATACAGGAGCTCCTCAAAATGATAATGAAATTTCTGATATAGTAAATGGATTAAGAGATTTAATTAATGTAGATGCAGGGACACTCCAATTAGATGCAACAGTAGTGGGAGGAAACGTGTTGACTTTAACATCAAGAAATGGTGGAGATTTCACAGTCACAGCTTCAGATCCGGGTCTAAATGCAGCAATATTCGGTGCTGCTGATCCTACTGAAGTTCAACCTGGTGAAAGAACAGTAAGAATTGCTGGTGATCCTGCTGTTCCTGGTCTTGTAGCTGATACAGTTTATACCTATACTTTAACAACACAAAATAGTGAGTTTAGCTGTAATCTTCCTGCAAATCAGCAGTCAGTAACTGGAAATATCACTATTTCTCCTCAGCCTACAATAACTTTAACTTCTGGATCAGCTAATTTATCAATTTGTGCTGGAGAGTCTATAGCTGACACTCTGGGTGGAGTTGATATAGTTTGGGAAATTGAGGGCTTTGCAACCAATGCCTCGATTGATACAGCCGTAACTCCTCTACCTCCTGATGTAATACAAAGTTATAATGAAATTTCTCAAATTACTGAAATTACTTTTGACGCTGGTGGACCAGCAGAGGGTTTACTTGATGATACAGACACCTACGAAATTACTATAAATGGAAATACAAGAACTGTTATTGTTGATACAGGAGTACCCTCTATCGATACATTTGCAGAAATACTTGGGGAATTTGAAACAGATATAGATTCTAATGTTAATGGGGTAGATGCTACTTTAAATGGAACAACACTTACATTAGAATCTTCAGCAGGAAACCCAATGACAATAGTATTTGGAGGTACAGGACATACTGATGTTGCTGACCCTGATTTAAGTCAGAATACAACTCAGACTTCAGGAAAATTCTTTACTCTATCAGGAATACCTACAGGTGCTGCAGCGATATATAATTATACAATAAATACAAACGGTGGTGCTTGTGCTTCAATTTCAGCAAACGGTACAATTAGAGTTCAAGAACAACCTACCATATCAGTAAGTGCTGGTAGTGATGCAAATCCAAATAATGTTTGTAACCTATCACCAATGACTCCTATTCAGTTTGATATAACTAATTTTTCAGCATTTTCACTCACATGGACAGGTCCAAATGGAACGCCACCTGGAATTGGAGCTTTCTTAGTTAATCCAACAACTATTGAAATTAGATCTACACCCGTAGTGAACGTTCCAGGGCCAATACCTGTTGGAGGAATAAATTATCAATATAGAATTGCATCTACAATAAACGATAATGGCTGTATTACTCAGGCAACTTTTGATGGAACCATTAGAGTAGTAGAAGGAAGTGAAACAATAACATTTGATGCCACAAGTTTTGGTACTCCTACAGATGTAGATTTAGACGGAAATGTCGATTTATCAACTGCACCTGATTACGTTTTAGTTGAAGTATGCCAGGATACAGCCCTTGCTAATGTTAAGTTTGATGGATCAGTTGGTATTGCAAACATTGGCTTGGGTGCTGCAAGTGATCCTCTTCCAAGTGGATTATCTGGAAATTGGGATCCTGTAGCAAATTCATATATTATAAATGGTACACCCGATACACCTACAACTGCAAATTTAATTCTAGAAGCAATTACACTAGCTCCAAATGCAGCTTGTACTCCAGCAGATGATATTAGAGTGAGAATTGTAGTTTGGCCCACTTCAACAATATCACTAAATGCGGGATCAAATGACAACCAAACTATTTGTACAAATACGGCATTAACAGACATAATATATACTGTTGGTGGCGGAGCTCAAGGGGCAACAGTTGCTGGACTACCAGCTGGTCTCAGAGGTGTTTTCAATGCGCCAAATACCTTTACAATTTCTGGTAACCCTACAACAGCAATCACTGAAACACAAATTTATAATTATACAATTACAACTACTGGGAATACTGCAGGAGCTACAATATTAGGACCCCCTGCGGGTAGCTGTTTGCCTGAAGCGACAATTACAGGAGTAATTACTGTACTGCCCGAAGAATCTTTAACGCATAATGCTGCAACAGGAGCACTTACACAAGATGTCTGTTATGGGGCTAATATTACACCAATAGAAATTGTTGTTGTTGGAGATGGTACTTTTGCTACAGTGAATCCTCCCGCAAACTTGCCAAGTGGAATGAATTTTAATTTTATTCCTGATGCTGATAATATGGGTGGAATTGTTACTATTTCCGGCAGTCCTGATCCAGTAGTAAACATACCAACTACATACACATTTGATATTACAACTGGTGTAGTAGGGAATACCAGTATTTGTGCAGATGATACTGAAACAATAACAATTAATGTAAATCCGCAATCAACTTTAGTTTACGCTGGAGCAGCAGGATTAGATAATCAGGAATCCTGCGACGGTACAAGTATTCAAGAAATTAGATATACATTAGGTGGAGGAGCAACAGATGTAACTGTTAATTTCCAGGCTGGATTAGGATTCACAAATTATCCAGGAGCAGTAGGAAATGTAAGAGTTAATGATCCTGGAGATCCAGCAAATTCAGTTGTCATTTACGGTACACCTTCATTAGGTAATACTGAAACTCAGGTATTTACCTATACAATTACAACTGTTAATCCTAACACATGTCTTCCTGAAGTCACTCTAAATGGGTCTATAACTGTATTACCTGAGGAATCTTTAACACATAATGCAGCTACAGGTGCTTTAACTCAGGATGTATGTTACGGAGCTGGTATAACACCAATTGAAATTGTTGTAGTTGGAGATGCTACATTTGCTACGGTAAACCCACCTGCAAGTTTACCAAGTGGTGTAAACTTTAATTTTTCTCCTGATGCAGACAATATGGGAGGTATAGTTACAATTTCTGGTAGTCCAGATGCAACTATAAATGTGCCAACAACATATACATTTGATGTAACAACTGGAGCTGTTGGAAATACGAGTGTTTGTGCAGATGACACAGAAACTATAACAATTAATGTTAATCCTCAATCTGAATTAACATTTACAGGAACGAATACTTTACAACTGAATCAATCTGTATGTTTTGGTGGTGATATTGAAGATGTAAATTTTGTTGCGGGTGGTGGAGCTGATAATGTAACACTTACTGTTACTGCACCACCAGGTGCACCAGCTCTAGGCTGGACCACAGCTACAAATATTAGAAGAGATCCCGCAATACCGGATTCATATATACTTCATGGAACTGCAACACCAGCTGCACCTATTGCGAACCCAATAACATATTCCTATCAAGTAGAGACTGTTAATTTATATGGTTGCAATCCAGAGATAGTCATTGGAGGTACAATAACTGTTTTCCCAACTGTAACAGTAACATTACCCGGGAATGTTACTGAAAATGATCCACTTTGTTTCCGAGGTCCAGGGTCAATTGAGTTGTCGCCTGCAGCTGTTAGTGGAGGTATCACTTCACAGCAACAACAAACCAGAATTGAAATAGATAATAATTTTGCAATTGGCGATCAAATTACTTTCACAATAGCTGGAGTTGCAATGAATTCATATACTGTTCAAGGAATTGATAATGGAGGAAATTTAGTTGCTTTACCAGGAGCAGGTATTAGACCTTTAAGTAGGGTAGAAATATTACCACTAATAGCTGATATAATTAATGATCCTGTTACAGGTTCTAATTTTGCTATTGCTACAGCGAATAGTCCAGGTCCTGGACAATTAACGTTAGTGGCAAAAACAACGGGAGTTCCTTTTACTACTGCAGTATCTTTTTCTGTGGGTTCGACTGGTGGTTTGGTTGGTGCACCAACTATAACAGTACCAAATCAAACATTGAATTATGAATATTATTGGCGAAGATCTGATGCTGCTGGAATGCCACTTTCATCTCTTGATGTTACTGATTCATCTACTTATGAAACTAACACGAGCAATGGTGGTTTAACATTAAATGTAGTTAATGTCTCTGCAACTCAATATTATATTGTTACTGTTGTAGCTAACAATTGTCAAGTAGATTCAGATGTTATGTCATTAACATCTCCAACAGAAGTAGATTTATCGGTTAGTTCAATTTGTCCTGACGATATCACAGCCGTTGCGACTGGTGGAAGTGGAGCATATTTATATGAACTTTTTGATCGAAATGGGACTCTAATTGATACATCAGCTTTTGCTTCACCAGGGCCTTACTCATTTGGTTCGATAACGGGCATTGCTCTTATTGGCGGTTTTCAATACACACTAATAGCTACTGATACAAATGGATGTGGAGGTTCTTCTACATCAGTAGGTATAACTTTACCAGTAGACTTATCCATTGATGAAAGTACAATTACTGTGACCCCTGCTGATTGTAATGGTAACGGCTCAATTACAATTGATCAAGGTGGAACAACAGTAACTGGTGGGTCTACTGCTGGAGGAGATTACTCAAACCTTGTATTTGAATGGACAGGTTCAGGATTAACTAGAACAACTCAAAATTTAGCTGATGTACCACCTGGAGATTACACACTAACAGTAACTGATATTTCATGTGGACCAGGAGTAGGACTTTCAACTTTGGTTGGAGTATCAGATCCTATAAGAATACTTCCTGCTGAATTACCCGTTCTCCCTCTTGATGGCCAAGTTGGTGTTACTTCAAATCCAGCAAATTGTTCAGATGGATTTATTGAGGTTCAGTTTACAGGACTTACTTCATCAACTTATAATTATGAGTTTCGAAATCCTCTAGGAACAGTTATTGGGTCCGGTAATAATATCCTCCCCTCTGTAAATACCATAAGAATTGAAAACCTTGACAGAGCAGGTATATATACTCTTGAAATGACAATCCCTCAGCCAGCAGGTTCTACATCAAGCCCTTGTATTGTGATAGAAGAATATGAAATATCAGGATCTGATGGACCGATTAGAGCTATAAATCCAATTACACCTAATCAAGCTAATTTCACAACAACTGATATAATTTGTAATGGGCAGAGTAATGGAATTGCAATTACAGAAATTGCAGGTGGAACTCCTCCATATTCCTATTCAATTAATGGGAGTGCTTATAATTCTCCTGGTGAAGGGTTTACACCTCTAACCTCTGTGGTTACAATTACATCAATTAACTCAATAACTGGTTCTATTACAACATCTATAGTATCATATACATCTCAACAATTAAATATTGATAATTTGTCAGGTGGAACTTATAACATTAAAGTTAAAGACTCTAATGGATGTGTTGACGGGGGTGGTCTTCCAGTGGAATTAGACTTGGGATCATTCACAATAAATGAACCTGATCTTCTTGAAGTAGAACTAAATTCTACAACAACAACAGCCGTTGATTGCACCAATAATATAAAAGGATCCTTAGGCATCAATATTTCTGGAGGTACAACCTCTCCAACTGGATACAGTATTTTATGGCAACTAACTGATACCGACGGGAGTGTGATTTATAAAAGAACAACCAGATCTCAACTTCCAAATGGTGATCCTAATCCATCAGGTTTAACCATTAACGATTTAGATTATGCCGGAGATTATACAGTTATAGTAACAGATGCGGGAGGATGTATTATAACAAAACAAATTACTCTAGAAAATGGATCAACAGCAACTGCACCTTTTGAAGTTGGATCTCCAATTATTACACAACCTGGATGTAATTCAGATGAAACAGGTTCTATAGAGCTTCAATTAAGTGGAGGCTCTCAGCCTTATGATATCAAATGGTACAGATTAGCCGTAGCAAGTGACAATGCACTTTCATTAACATCTACACAAACTGGGACACCTTCTGCAACAGTAGCTTCTGAGACAATAATTTTCTCTGATGGTGGGTACGTTAGTATGAATAAAGATGGTTTTTATATTATAGATAATCTAGAGCCAGGAAAATATAAAGCCATTATTAAAGACAATACATCGTGTGAAATATTCACTAAATCAGGAGTTATAAAAAGTTCAACCTTTAATATGGTAAAACAAAAAGTATTTAATAGAGAAGTTTTAGATTGTGAATCAGGCATAGTCGAGGCTGACTTTTCATTTCGACTCACTGGTACATCACTTGCATACAATATTTTCTTAGACGGTGAATTGGTTTATGGAGGAAGCCCATCAGGCTCTTCTTCCGCAACAGTTGTTTCCCCAACTTTTGCAAGTAGTATTATTAAATCGGGCAGTTCATTTATAATTAGAGGTTTAAGCGAGGGAAGACATATTGTGGAAGCACAAGATTCAACAAACACTAACTGTTCTTTAGATTATGCTTTTGATATTGAGACTTATGTCCCAATCACCTTTGAAGGGGAAACTGAGTTTGAATTTGATATCTGTGAAAATGGATTTCCTTTTGAATTAGATACCACAAATATAATTGGTGGGAATCCAATAATTGATGACAACGACAATGTTATTTATAATTTAAGATGGACATACACCCCGTCAGATCCAAATCAACCTGGTTCAAGTTTTTTAGGGAGAACAAGTTTTGAGGCGGGAAGAGGTACATATCAATTAATTATTTCAGATGGAACTTGTGAATCTGAGCCAATTGATTTTGTTTTTAGTGGAGATGTAAATGTATTATCAATCGGCGGTTTACTTTCAGATGCAAATGGAAGTTTGACTCCTGTTCAAGGAGTAAGTTGTGAATTAGGGGCACGAGATGGAAGAATTTCGATTGATATAGTAGGAGGACAAGAGCCATATGACATATCTTGGGAAATATTTGATGCCTCTAACCCACGTTTGACTCCTGTATCAAGCACAATATCAGGAACAACAAATCAAGTATCGCCATGGAGACCTCTAGATGGCAGTTATCCTGGTTTAGATAATTTTGATGGGTTCAGTACTCTAAACGAACTTCCTGCAGGGCTTTACCGTTATACTATCAGAAGTGGAAGTACATGTCCGAATCCAATAGATACTCCTTTTAATTATTTAAGGGATGTAATAAGTGTAGATGATGATACTACACTTGTAATAACAGATGGTCCTTTTGTTGATTACAAACTTTGTGAGGGATTACCTGGACTAATAATACTAGACGCAGTTAATAACTCTGAGACCAACTCTGCATTAAATTTTTTCTATATCGATACAAATGGTACAGAAGATATTGGAGATGACGGTCAGCCTGTAGCACTTAACGGAAATACAACAAAACTTGACGAGGACACTTATCAAATTTTAATTGATGCACCATTTGAGTATGGTAAAATAGTAATTACAACAGATCAAGGCTGTGGTGTTGAAGCTGAGTTCAATCTTGCTTTAGGAGATCCATTTTTCTCATACACATCCCCATCATTTGAGCAGGTTAACGAAATACCAGCAAGAGAAGATGTAACTTTTAGAGATGAATCAGAGGGAGAATTTTCAAGACTTGAATGGAATTTTGGAGACAATTCTGAGTCAATTATTTTAGATGTTTCTGGGACTAGCTCAGGTGTTACTCAAGTAAATCACTCTTATGGAAATTCAGGTACATACTATCCTACATTAACCATTTATAATGAAATAGGATGCTTTGAGTCTGTAACAAACCCTATTACTATCGGAAGAGGTTACAGCATATATGTTCCAAATGTATTTACGCCAAACAATGATTGTTTAAACGACTACTTCAGACCACTTTTTACTGGATTTGAATCATTAATTTTTAATGTCTTTGATAATAGAGGTAACCTAATATATTCTGAAGAAGCTCAGGATGGATCTGTTGATAGAAGTGATTGTCCTGATAGTATTGATTCATTTGGGAATGGTAAATCTATATTGGGTTGGGATGGTAACGGATTTGATGGTTTAACAATGGATGCATTTAGTCCATATTTTGTTTATACAATTTATGCTGTTCCATTAAATCGCGTAACACCAGATCAGACAATTGAGAGAAGTGGAATTTTTACTATATTAAAATGATGAGAAGGAATATTATTTATTTTGTATTCGGTGTTTTTTTGGTGAATCTTACCTTTTCACAAGAAATGATATTTAATTCTCAATCTAAGTTAATGCATATTGTAAATCCAAGTTTTTTTGGATTAAATAGCTGGAATAGGTCTGGTTTATTGTACTCTACAACCGAGATCAATCCAAATGATACCCAAAACAATAAGCTGTTTTATGGATCTTATTCATTTGATTTACAGGATTTTAGTTTAGGAGTTCAGTTTAATAATTATAGTGCTCCAAATATAGGCTTTAAGAAAAATGACTTAAATTTAAGTTATATATACAAAGTTGAATTTGGAAACGATATATGGTTCTTACCTTCTGTTAATGTCGAATTTTCATCAAAAAACATTAATCCTTCTAGTTTAATTTTTGAAGATCAAATTAATTCAATAACAGGATATATTAATCAAGAGTCTATTGACCCAATGGCTGATTTTTTCTTTTCTAAAAGTTATACAAATTTGGGTGCCTCATTTCTACTTCATAGCACCGATTTTTTGGTTGGACTTTCTTTTGAAAATCTTAACCAGCCAAATATTGCATACAATGATGATGTGGAATATTTAATACCTTTATCTATAGGAATGCAAATAGCATATGAATATGACTTAAACCCTTATGACAGAAGGTTTCTTCCACGGTATTCATATTTATATACTTATGGTTCCTTAAAGAGATCTAGTGAAGCGATTAATATGTATTTATCACAAGAATTTCAGTTAGGAGAATTTAGCATAGGTGCAAATCAACAATTTGGTCTTGTGGATAAAACAAATGCAAGTGTTTCCATTGCTCAAGAAAGTTTCTCATTTCTTAACCTAGGTTTAAGTGTCGGACTAACTTACGAAAATTTTGACTTTGGTGTTTCGTATGCATTTGCTATTCAAGATTTAGATACATCATATAGATATGCACCAACTATTTTTGATTTATATTTAAGCTTTGATTTCAGTCCTTTTTTAAGGAACAGAAGAGGTCAGTATAAAAGACTTCAGGTGGATAATTACTATTAATCAATATTCCTCTGAGTAAATACGATCATCAATATAGGTTTTCCACAGTCCAGTTTTTTCACTGTTTTCAAACTTACCTTCTCTCAAAAGAGTGCCGTCTTGGTTAAAAAACTTTTGATATCCTTTGTTGCAGTCTGTAAATTTTTTTTTCATCAAAAGTCTTTTTTGATAAAACTCTTCTTCTAAAATTAATTCGCCGTTTCTCACAAGACCTATAACCCTGTTATTTCCCTTTATGTGCTCATAATGACCTGTGTATAATTCTCTTTTATAAGTAATTTTACAGTCTTCAAAGACAAGTTCATTTTTCATTAATTTATGAGTACAGCTTATAAAAAAGAAAATAAAAACCAATTCAATTATTGTAGACTGCAACCCCTCCGCTCTTAAAAAAATCATATGATTTCCCAACTTTAATCCCTAAATAATAATTTGAACAACTCTTGAAACTTCCGTTTCTGTGGAACTCTTCAAAACTTCCGCTACGAACATCATTTGAAAAATTAGTAACTTGGTGTATTGATCCATCGGAATAAAAACTCTTAAACTCACCATTAATTTTTCCTTTTTTAAATTTAGAAATAGTTTGAATAACACCACCTTGATAATACTGAATAACATTTCCGCTTTTTAATCCATCAATCACCTCAATTTTTAATTTAATTTGATTATTATCAAACCTTTCGATTACCAATCCGTTAAAGTACTTAGAATGGTGAGTAAATAGCATTACACCTTTGTCGAATTGGATCTCAATTTCATTCATATACACTTCTTTTTTATCACAACCAATAATCATTAACAGTGCTGTCACTGAAGTTAAAAATTTAGATTTTAGTCTTTTCAAATGAATCTGTTTAATATTTTATCAAAGGTATTATATTTGAAAAAATGGAAGATAGTTTTTGGCTTTATTACTAATAAAACAAAATCTTTATGTACCTACTGTTACTTCACTTATTTTATGCCTTAACCGATTACTATTAATCCGATGAATTTCGACTAGGAAAATTTTTACTTGGATTGAGTCACCAGGCTTCTCTCTGTAATCAACATTTTCCATATAGTACTGAATTTAACGCAGCGTTATCTTTCGAAAACTTCGACTTTGGAGTCCTATGCAGTTTTCATATCCTAAATGTAAATCAAGTATTTTCCTTTTAAATTTTAATTGTATTTAACTTTGGATTTTAGTTTTAAAAAAAATTGTAGATATTTATTTAACCGCCTACAAACAGATTATTATTTTTAATTTCTAAATATTGCATTGGGAAATACGACTGGACTTTCATAACCATTTTTTCCTACCGTAGCCACGCCAAAAAAGAAGTTGTCAATCACAATACCCTCTAGGGTAGCTTCAGACACATTACCTACAAAGCGACTGTTATCCCAATTGGAAGAGGTGGTATCACGCCAATAGATTTTGTAGCCCGCAACATTGATGTCGTTTATTTTTTTCCATCGGAATTTTACTGAAGCTTCTACAATTCCTCCGATAGAAAGCTTTCCTAGGCTAGGAGGTGCCCAAGCCAAACTAGCGAGGTTGATTGCGTTCACTGCCGTTAGTTTTTTTGCGTATTCAAAGTCAACTCCCTCAATTACATCACCATAAGCAATTCCGTTTTCTATACGAATATCTTGATGTTGCATGATATAATTTTCATGTGCTTCCATAATACGAATACCCGCATAACCCACATCGTTAAATGGACGGTGGTGTCCCCCACGACCAAAACGATCTAATCTATAAATCATCATTGGTTTCATCTCTGGCATGAATTTTTTTACGTTTTTATGAACGTAACGAGCTAATTGTCTGGAAATTCCATCTACTTCTCCACCATAAAAACGACGTTCATTTCGTTCTTTTTCTGTTTCGTTTGCTGGGACAGGTTCTGAAAAAATTCTAAAAGTTCTGTTATCAATAACGCCATCCACTCCTTTGATATTTCCAATCATATCATTGTTTAGAATTCCAATAATTTTCCAACCTTGATCTTGCGCATGTTTTGCTAATCCTTTTCCACCAAAGAGACCTTGTTCTTCTCCAGCAAGTCCAACATAAAGGATACTGTTTTCAAATGAATATTTAGAAAGAACTCTAGCCGCTTCTATAGTTCCAGCCATACCACTAGCATTGTCATTTGCTCCAGGAGAATCATCGGTATAATTTGTTGGATCAGATATTCTCGAATCAATATCGCCACTCATGATAATGAAACGGTTGGGGTGGGTCTTACCTCTTTGTATCGCTACTACATTATTGATCCATACAGGCTTTACAATTCGATTTCCATCCTTTGGGGTAAAATAGTTTTTTTGGTAAAAAACCTCCAAACAGTCAGAACAATCATTTGAAATATTTTCAAATTCTTTTTTGATCCATCGTCTTGCTGCACCAATACCTCTTGATTCTGATAAAGTATCACTGAGGGTGTGGCGTGTTCCGAAATCTGCAAGTTTACGAATGTCCTTTTCTATGCGTTCCGATGAGGTATTGTCAATGATATCATATAAATCATTCTTTGTCTGGGCAGTACTTATGTAAAAGGACGCAAATACTGCAATAAGAAACTCTTTTTTCATCTATTAATTTTTAATGTAAAGTAATAAAAAAACCGATACTTCAGTATCGGTTTTTAGTCATCTTATCAGAAACAATAATTATTTTCTTCTATAATTTTATCTGCTATTTGAGTTTTTAATTCGATAATATCAGGGTAGTCCTTGTACTTTAGTTTTTTGTGTAGAACATCCAATAGTTGTTTTTGTTCTTCCCCTTTTGCCATATTCACGATGACTTCTTTCCCTTTTTTAGCGATAATATCTGAAGCTTCATAAAGGTATGCTTTTGTCATTGTAATTTGTGATGTTTGACTTTCCTCTCCCATTCGGGTACAGTTTTTTAAAGTCCTTAAAATAGTGGATTCTGAAAAATAAATCTCAATGAATAGGTCTGCTAAACCTAAAAGAATTTGTTGATGTGATTCTAGCTTGGTACCATATTTTTGTGCTGCATTCCCAGTTAAAACAACAAATAATTGTTTGAAATTGGATAGAAGTCTTCTTTCCTCTGCAAGCACACCCTCTTTATCAGTAGGATTAGGGGTGTCTTCATTAATGGTTGCAGCAGCTTTCATTACTGCAGGCATTAAGTCCAGTTGCCCTTTCATTCCTTTTTTCAAAAGCATCCCTACAGAGAGCATTCGGTTGATTTCATTAGTGCCCTCATAGATTCGTCCTATTCTAGAATCTCTCCAGGCAGACTCCATTGGCATATCAGCAGAAAATCCCATTCCTCCCATAATCTGAATCCCATGGTCCGCTGTATTTTGAATATCTTCTGAAGCTCCCACCTTCAATAATGAACATTCTATTGCAAAATCTTCTACTCCTTTTAGTTCTGCTTCTTGATGTGAAAATCCTTCTGCTATAAAAGATTGTATTCTTTTTTCAACATCATAAGCTGCTCGATAACATGTAGATTCACCTGCATAGCACGAAGTTGCCATTTGAGCTAATTTTTCTTTGATTGCTCCAAATTGAGCGATTGGTGTTTTAAATTGGATTCGTTCATTAGCATATTGAACAGCAGCAGTTGTAATTCTACGTTGAGCATCTAAACAAGCTACGCCCAGCTTAATTCTCCCTACATTTAAGGCATTCATAGCAATTTTAAATCCTTCACCACGACCGGCTAACATATCTTCTAAGGGTACTTTTGTTTCATTGAAAAACACTTGGCGTGTTGATGATGAATGGATTCCAAGTTTATTTTCTTCTTCTCCTAGAGTGATTCCATTATCGGTAGTATTAGGAATAATGAATCCAGTTATGTTTTTATCATCTTCAATACGAGCAAAAACAATAAAAACATTTGCAAAGCCTGCATTGGAAATCCACATTTTTTGACCTGTAATGGAGTAGTGAGTTCCATCTTCTGATAACACTGCTTTTGTTTTACCAGAATTAGCATCTGATCCAGCTCCAGGTTCGGTTAAACAATATGAACCAAACCATTCACCAGTAGCTAATTTAGTTACGTATTTTTGTTTTTGTTCCTCGGTTCCATAGAGTGTAATGGGTAAGGTTCCAATGCCCGTATGGGCACCAAAAGCAGTAGAAAGTGATCCTGAAGCCCCAGATATGTAGTCACAAACTAGCATAGTGGAGACAAAGTCCATTTCGAGGCCCCCATAGGCTTCTGGAACAGTTACTCCCAAGAATCCTAAATCCCCTATTTTTCTCATTAACTCTTCTGTAAATGCATAGTCTTTTTTCTCAAAACGATCTTTTTTAGGCCATACTTCTCGGTCAATAAACTCTTGAACGGCTTCTTTCATCATTCGCTGTTCTTCAGAAAAATCTTCTGGCGTAAAAACATCCTCTGGAGTTTGATCTTCAATGATAAAACTCCCTCCTTTAATCCAATTGTCTTTTTTTAATTCCATGTTCATTCTTTTTAGTTTTGGGTAATTTCTTTATTAAAATGTTCAAAGTTCAATGTGGTTTTTCGAATGCATTCGATGACTTCAAAAAAATGTTGAACCTGTTCTTGTGTAAGTTGTAAATCAATTTTTCCATTAAAATCTAATACAACTGCTTTTGAGTTTTCACGATGTACTTTTCCGGAAGGAGTTAGATGAATCAATACTCCACGTCCATCCTTTGGATTTTTTGTCCTACTAATTAATCCCCTATCTTCCATTGCATTTAGTAGTCTTGACAAACTAGTTGGCTCCATTCCCATTTTTGGACCTAAATTAGTAGAGGGAGTTCCTTCTGCATCTATGCTTAATAAAGCAAATCCCATCGCCATTGTTGATTCAAATTTAAGAGCTTCTTTGTTATACATCTTGCTAACCAATTGCCATGTGGACCTAAGTGCGCTTTCAAAAGTTTTATGTTTCATACTTTCAAATATACAAAACTTTACTATGCATGCATAGTAAAGTTTTTTTATTTAAAAAAAAGTGTCTAGGCTTCTAGACACTTTAACAAAAAAGTTAAGCATGAAATTAAGCGTACATTTTTTCGATGATAGAATTATATTTTTGTTTAACCACCTTTCGTTTCAATTTCATAGTAGGGGTGAGGTGTCCCTCATCAATTGACCATTCTTCAGGGATGAGTTCAAATCTTTTAATTTGTTCCCAAGCACCAAACTTTTCATTATGTCCATCAATATCTTTTTGGATCGCTTCAAGTAGCGAGGTTTCCTTGCAAGCTTCCTCAAGTGAATTTGTCTTAATGCCTTTATCACTTAACCATTGCGTAATGTATTCTATATTAGGCTGAATTAAAGCAGTAGGCATTTTTCTACTTTCTCCTACAACCATTATCTGTTCAATAAATAATGATTGTTTCATTTGATTCTCAATAACCTGTGGAGCAATATATTTTCCTCCAGAGGTCTTGAACATTTCTTTTTTACGATCAGTAATTTTTAAGAATCCGTTGGCATCAATTTCACCTATATCACCCGTATGGAAAAAATCACCAGTCATTACTTTAGCTGTTTTTTCTAACTCTTTATAATATCCCATCATCACATTAGGTCCTTTACAAAGTATTTCGCCATCTTCAGCTATCTTTACAGTTACTCCATCTATAATTTGTCCTACGCTCCCAATTTTGAAAAAATTGTTTCGCATGTCATTAACAGAAATAACGGGTGAAGTTTCTGTAAGACCATATCCTTCAACTAGGGTCATTCCTGCTGCAGTGAAAATTCGAGCTAGTCGAGGTTGTAAAGCGGCACTTCCTGAGGCTATGAGTTCTAAATTACCTCCTAAAGCTTCTTGCCATTTTGATAGAATTAACTTTTTGGCAATTTTGAGTTTGAATCCATACCAAGCCCCATTTTGTCCATAGGGTTCGTATTGTAATCCTAAATCAACTGCCCAATAAAATAATTTTTGTTTGATTCCAGAAAGCTCTGCGCCTCTAGCGTAAATCTTATCATATACTTTTTCCAATAATCTTGGAACAGCAGTCATTACATTTGGTTTTATTTCACGTAAGTTGTCTGCGATTTTATCTAGGGATTCTGCAAAGTATACAGAAACACTATTATACATATAGATATAGAGGATAACACGCTCAAAAATATGACATATCGGCAAAAAGCTTAATGCTGATGCTTCTCCAATAGTTAATGGAAGTCTTTTTGAGCTGGAGAGTACATTTGATACCACATTGTCATGGCTTAGCATTACTCCTTTGGGAGTTCCTGTAGTTCCAGAAGTGTAAATGATGGTAGCTAAGTCAGAAGGTAAAACAGCGTCCTTTCTTTTTTGAACCGCTTCATCCTGATCTGAGGAAGTGCCCATTTCCAATAATTCTTTCCAGTTGGAACAGCCCTTGATCGTGTCAAAACTGTAGATTTTTTTTAAGGATTTGACTTTGTCTTTAATCGCGATTATTTTTTCATAAACCTCCTGATCGGATACAAAGCAATATTGGCTTTCCGAATGATTTAATATATACTCATAATCTTCTGATGAGATGGTTGGGTAAATGGGAACATTAACAGCACCTATGGCTAGTAAACCGGTATCGATTAAGTTCCATTCTGTTCGATTTGTGGAAGAGATCATGGCAATCTTATCTTGAGCGTTTATCCCAAGATTCAATAATGCATGACTAATTTGATGTGCTTGTTCACAAAATTGTTGGGTATTTAAAGATTCCCAAACCCCATTATATTTGGTTGTAAATGCTTTTTCGAGTGGGGCGTTTATATTTTGATATTCAATAAAATCAAAAAGTCTAGTTGGTGTCATGATATAGTTTTACATGCAAAATAAGAAATATTTTGAAGCAATCCCATAAATTTATTTATCGGCAAGCCATTTGAAAGCATTTTCAAATGCCATGAGCCAAGGACTTGTTTTGTCATTTCTATTCTCAGGGTAATAACCCCAATTCCACGGAAATGTAGAACGTTCCAAATGCGGCATCATTACTAAATGTCTTCCGTCATTTGAACACAACATTGCAGCATTATAGTCAGAACCATTTGGATTTGCAGGATACCCATCAAAATGATAAGTTGCTGGGATTTGATAGTTCTTTTCTTCTTTTGGAAAATGAAATTTACCTTCCCCGTGAGCTGCCCAAATTCCTAATCTACTTCCTTCAAGTCCATTAAGCATTATTGATGAAGAGGGCTTAATGTCTACTGCTGTAAAGTGACATTCAAATTTACCAGATGCGTTGTGAAGCATTTTTGGTTGTTCTTCATGTTCAGGAGTAAGTAAGCCAAGGCTTACAAAAAGCTGACATCCATTACATACACCAAGGGATAAGGTATCTTTTCTTGCAAAAAAAGCATCTAGACTTTTCTTCGCTTTTTCATTGTATAAAAAAGATCCTGCCCAACCTTTAGCAGAGCCTAAAACATCTGAATTTGAAAAACCTCCAACTGCAGCAATAAAATGAATGTCTTCAAGGGTTTCTCTTCCGCTTATTAAATCGGTCATGTGTACGTCAATCACTTCAAAGCCAGCAAGGTGAAGTGCATAGGCCATTTCACGTTCAGAGTTACTTCCTTGTTCTCTAATGACGGCAGCTTTTATTTTTTTATTGGTAGAAATGTTGATAGGAAACCCACTAAAGTTTTTAGGAAAACGATAGTTTAACGCTTGATTTTTATAGTTTTTGAATCGTTCCTGTGACAAGCCGTTTGATGTTTGATGTTCATCTAATGCAGCAGATGTAGAATACCAAACATCTCTTAATTTAGTAACATCAAAAGTATGTTGTTTACCATGATGGTTTAAGCTTAGCGTTTGACTATTCGTTGAAGATCCTATTTTAACGCAATTAATTCCTTTTGCAGCTAATACTTTATCTAATTCATTATTTGATTGTAGAACAATTCCTGAGTTTTCACTAAACAATAAGGTAATTAGATCCTTTGCTTTAATTTTTGAAACATCAAGCTCCATTCCAGCCCATGAAGTAGGAAAACACATCTCAAGTAAAGTGGTGATTAATCCGCCTGAGGATATATCATGTCCAGCACTTATTTGATTATCAAGAATGAGCTTTTGAATGGTGTTGAAAACCTTCTTAAAGTAGCCCGGGTTTGTTATTGTTGAAGTTTCGTTTCCAATTTTATTTTTAATTTGGACTAGGGCAGAACCTCCGAGAGATAAAGCTGAATGAGATAAATCAATATAAAAAATATCCCCTCCATCTTTTTTAAGATCAGGTGTCACAACTTTTGTGATGTCTGAACAAGCAGCCCCTGCCGAAATGATAACCGTACCAGGTGCTGTTACTTTACCATGATCGTATTCTTGTTTCATGGATAGGGAATCTTTTCCTGTAGGAATGTTGATGCCTAGTTCAATAGCAAAATTAGAACAGGACTCAACAGCATCATAAAGACGAGCATCTTCACCAGGATTATTGCAGGCCCACATCCAATTGGCAGACAAACTAACCGATTTTAATCCTTCGGATAGAGGAGCCCAAATAATATTTGTTAAACTTTCTGCTATAGCCAATACGCTTCCTTTTCCAGGATCAATTAAAGCCGCTATAGGTGCGTGACCTATAGAGGTGGCGACTCCTTTTTTCCCTTTGTAATCCAAGGCAACTACGCCACAGTTACTTAGGGGTAATTGAAGTTCACCTACTGTTTGCTGTTGTGCTACTCGACCACTAACACAGCGATCTACCTTGTTGGTGAGCCAGTCTTTACAGGCTACAGCTTCGAGTTGAAGTACTTTTTCTAAGTATTTATGAATATTATTTGTATTGTAAGTTGCTTCATCAAAGTTCACTTTTTGATGGGTGTCTTTCATTATTGTTTTGGGTGCACTTCCAAACAATGCATCCAAATGAAGATCGATTGGTTTTGTGTCATTTTTTTCATCTACGAAGATGAAAAAATGATCTTCAGTAACTTTACCCACCACATACATTGGGGCACGTTCTCTGGCAGTAATACGTTCAAGCAGGGCTTGGTCCTTTGGATTGATTATGAGTCCCATTCTTTCTTGAGATTCATTTCCAACAATCTCTTTGGAAGAAAGGGTAGGATCCCCTAACGGAAGTTGATTAATATAAATGGTTCCTCCAGTTTCTTCAACTAATTCTGATAAGCAATTTAAATGTCCTCCAGCACCGTGATCATGAATGGAAACAATAGGGTTTTTTCCAGTTTCTACTAGTGCGCGTATTGTATTTGCTACTCGTTTTTGCATTTCTGGATTGGAACGTTGTACTGCATTTAATTCTATGGCATTATCAAACGCTCCTGTGTTCACAGAGGAAACAGCAGCACCACCCATTCCAATACGATAATTGTCTCCTCCTAAAATTACGATTAGATCTCCTTCTGAGGGTTTAGCTTTAAGGGCTTGGTTAGCAACTCCCATTCCAACACCTCCGGCCAACATGATCACTTTGTCGTATCCCCATTGTTGTTGTTGTTCTTGATGTTCAAAAGTCAAAACAGAGCCTGCAATCAAAGGCTGTCCAAATTTATTTCCAAAATCAGAAGCTCCGTTGGAAGCTTTGATTAAAATGTCTAAAGGGGTTTGGTAGCGCCATGGGCGGTCAGGAAATGCTTTTTCCCACGATCTGTCTTGTGTTACCCGGGAGTAAGGGGTCATATAAACTGCAGTCCCTGCAAGTGGAATAGAACCTTTACCTCCTGCTAATCGATCTCGAATTTCCCCTCCAGATCCAGTAGCAGCACCATTAAATGGCTCTACTGTGGTTGGGAAGTTATGTGTCTCTGCCTTTAGTGAAATTATACTTTCTACTTCTTTAGTGTCATAACTACTTGGAACATCTGGCTGACTTGGAGCAAATTGTTCAATAGGATCACCTCCAATAAACGCTACATTGTCTTTGTAAGCAGAAACAATACTATTTGGATGGGCCTTGGATGTGTTCTTGATCAGTTTGAATAAACTTTCCTCTTTCTCTTTCCCGTCAATGATGAAAGTCCCGTTAAATATTTTATGTCGACAATGTTCTGAATTTACTTGTGAAAAACCGAAAACCTCAGAGTCTGTCAAAGGTCGGTTTAGGGATTTTGAAAGCGATTCTAAATAGTCTACTTCTTCAGTATTTAGCGATAATCCTTCTCTGTCGTTGTATGCTGCAATGTCTTCAATCTCTTTAATGGGTTCAGGAGCTAGATTGATTTCAAAAAGTAGAGGACTTAAATTCTCATATTTTTCAAAAAGCATGGGATCAAATTCAGCTGTCTTTTCCACTGCATGGTATTGTTCTATCCTTATGATTCCTTTGATCCCCATGTTTTGGGTAATTTCTACCGCATTAGTACTCCAAGGGGTTATCATACTTGCTCGAGGTCCAATAAAAAAACCTAAAATATTGTCTTGGTTTAACCATGGGGCATCTAAAAGCCAAGATAATTTTTCGATGGCAGGAGTGTCAAGAGAGGTGTTGGTCTGAAGCGCAATTAGAGTTGTATCAGCGGCGCCAAAAAACAGAATCATAAGCGTTGAATTGTGGTGTAAAAATAATCTATTTTACCCCTTTAGGAGGAAACAATTTGAGCTGTTTTTATCTTATTTATTCACAGTTTATTCAGCATTTAATTCTGCTATAAAGAATCCATCAAAACCCGTTTGGTGGGCTAGAAGTGTTTCCTCTCTTTTTAAGGTGAAGCGTTTTCCAGCTTCGCTATTCAAAAAGGCTTGAATTTGTTCACTATTTTCAGAGGGGAAAATAGAGCAAGTTGCATAAATCAGTTTGCCTCCCTTTTTAACCAAGGCAGCATTTTTTTCAAGAATTTGGAATTGAAGTGATTCTAACTCCTTCATTCTCTCTGGATTAATATGCCATTTTGCCGCTGGATTTCTTCTTAAGATACCGAGACCACTGCAAGGGGCATCGATTAAAACAATATCTGCTTTTTCTTTCTTTGATTTAAAAAAGCTTGTATCATTTGCATCATGAGTTTTAATGATATTGATTCTATTTCGATGCACTCGTTTCATCAATTGGTCCAATTTACTAGTGGAGGTGTCCAATGCGATAATATTTCCTCTATTTTCCATTAATGCAGCCATGTGGAGGGATTTTCCACCAGCACCAGCACAAGCATCGATTACTTTCATTCCAGGCTTAGGATCTGCCCAATAAGATATCTGTTGTGAATTTGCATCTTGAATTTCAAAGAGTCCTTTTTCAAAGGGATTTAGATGTGTGAGTTTATAATGTTTCTCAAGGATTAAAGCATCGGGATAAGATGCATTGATTTCAGAATTAATATTGAATCCATCTTCTAATAGTTTTTTAAGTCTCTCTTGAGTTGTTTTTAATGTGTTTACTCGCAATACAAGTTTGGCCTCTTCATTTTGTTGGCTCAATTCTTTTTCCCAGACTTTTTCTCCAAAAGCTTCAAGACCTAGTTCATCTAACCATTGGGGTATGGAATGTCTAACTGTTCTTTTTGTGTTTTTTTTATCCAAAGGGAGTGTTTTTTGAAGCTCTTTTAGGTCTCCCAACTCTTCCCATTCTGGAATCATATAGTCGTTTAATAAAAGCCAAACTCCAAGAATTCTCCAATTGAAATGGTTTTTTTTTTCGTCAAAATCACCTAGATGGGCGTAGGTTGTTTTCCATCGCACACAATCCAAAAGTATTTGTCCAAGCAGACGTCGATCTCTTGATCCCCATTTGCGATTAAGTTTTAAGAGTCTGGAGAGTTCAATTCTTAGGGGAACTTTTGCAATAAAAATATTCTGGAGTCCCTCTACGATTCCCAATGCTAAATTTCTGTGAAGTTTCATTGGGTCAAAGGTATTCTTTTATCGCTTCTTCCTTCTTCTTCTTCTTATTCTCTCGTTCTCTAATTCGTTTAAGCATTTCTCTATCAAAAAGTTGTTCTTGATTAAGGATATTAAGTACTTCTTTTGCGTTTATTTTTTCAAGTAATTTTTGGTTACGTTCATTCCGCAAGCTAATCCCTAACTTTTCAAGCACATGATAATCATTGATATAGGAGGAAGCACTTTGTGCATTTATAGTGTCAAAGGATTTCTGAATTTTCTTTTTAATTTGACGTTCTTTAATCCAAACTGAGGAGTGGTATTTGTCTTCAAAACTTCCAAAGACACATTGAAAATGTTCCACTTCCTCTTTACTCATTTCGGTATTGTCAAGAATGAAGTTTAACTTCATTTCTTTAAAAGCTTTGTGTCTAGAACTTGTTTCCTGAGCAAAAAGATTTGTTGACAGGATATTTGATACAAATAACAATAATAGAAAAGCAGTTAATTTTTTCATCATTATTTAAGGTTTGGTAAACAAGTTTTCAAAATCAGTTTCAATTTCATTGTCCTCTATCATTGATAAAATTTCATAACTATCCATATTTTCAAGATAATAATTTTCTACAAAATCGTTTAAAGCTTGTTCTTCAATAGTCGGTTGAGGATTTTCTTCAGGTGTTAAGGTTAGCATTAATAGCATGATAGCAGCTATACTTGTAAAAGCCACAATTAATTTACGAGGAGCTTTCAAACTTGGTTTTGTATTCTTCTCTACTAGAACATTCTCTAATGTTTTAAAGTACCCTTTAGGAGTTTTGAAACCAGGGTTTTTTGAGCTGGTTTTAGGAGTGTTTAGAAGAGTCTTCTCCAATTCCTCAAAATAATTATCAGGAATGTTAAACGGGTTTTTTGTTTTAAAATCAGTCATTCAATTTGGTTTTTATTTTCTGAACAGCATGGTGATAGGAAGCTTTAAGTGCTCCTTCACTCGTGCCAAGAATTTCAGAAATGGTATGATAGGACATTCCGTCAAAATATTTCATATTAAAGACGATGCGCTGCTTTTCAGGTAACTTTGCAACAAGTTTTTGCAAAATCAGTGCAGCTTCATCTCCGTCAAAATAGCTATCAGCCTTAAGTCCTTCTGCTTTGGATTCAATCCATTCTTGGTTTTGAAGTCCCATTTTAGAACTTTTGCTATTAATGAAATTTATGGATTCATTTGTGGCAATTCTGTACATCCAAGTATAGAGAGAGCTGTCTCCTTTGAATTTATCAATATTCAGATGTATTTTGATAAAGGTGTTTTGTATCACATCATTTGCATCTTCATGATCTAATACAATTTTCCGTATATGCCAATACAAGCGTTCCTTGTACTCTTGAACTAGCGTTTTAAATGCTTTTTCTTTGGTTTCAGGTTCTTGCAAGGAGCTCAAAAAAAGAGACTGTTGTGTTTCCACTTAACTTGGTTATGATTTTTAGACAATACCTATCATTGATAGTTTAATCCATTTTTTGAATATGAACCCAGTTTTTGTATTGTTTGTTTGAAGTTAGTAATTCTTGATGATTCCCTGAAGCTATAATTTTCCCTTTTTCAAGAACTAAAATGATATCTGCTTTTTGAATGGTGGATAATCTGTGTGCAATTACTAACGAAGTCCTGTTCTGCATCAATTTTTCTAGAGCAATTTGTACTTGCTGTTCTGCTTCTGTGTCTAGTGCTGAGGTGGCTTCATCTAAAATCAGGAGAGCAGGATCTTTTAAAAGTGCTCTTGCTATTGTAAGACGTTGTTTTTGACCCCCAGACAATTTATTTCCAGAATCTCCTATGATTGTTTGATAGTTTTCCGGCAGGGTCATTATAAAATCATGAGCATTGGCTGCTTTAGCTGCTTTAAATATCTCCTTTTCCTTTGCATGTGGATCTCCTAATTTCAAATTGTTAAATACAGTGTCATTAAATAGAATTGATTCTTGTGTAACCATTCCAATATGTTGGTAAAGACTCTTTTTTTCTATTTGTTCAATAGAGAGTCCGTCAATGCTAAGTGAGCCACTATTTATGTTATAAAAACGATTTAACAAATAAGTTAGTGTAGTTTTTCCACTCCCAGAGGGTCCAACCAAGGCAACCATTTGGCCTTTTTTAATCTCAAAGGATATTTCATTTAATACCTTGGTTTCTTCATAGCTAAAGG
This sequence comes from Flavobacteriaceae bacterium, assembly GCA_009886625.1. Classification (GTDB taxonomy): domain Bacteria; phylum Bacteroidota; class Bacteroidia; order Flavobacteriales; family Flavobacteriaceae; genus MS024-2A. The sequence goes on along the minus strand of QXZA01000027.1, from coordinate 110,805 downwards.
AAACCTTATCAAATACAATTTTCTGTTCAAATGAATGAAGAGGTTTTGCCTCTTTTACGTCTTTAAGTTCGTCTTTTGCATCAAGAATTTCAAGAATTCTATCGGCAGCAGCATTTCCTTTTTGAATACTATAGCTTGCTTTGCTTATCGATTTTGCTGGGGTTAGTATATTATAAGCCAGCCCCATATATACAATGAAAGAGGTCCCTGTGATGCTTCCATCGAGTAAAACCATTTTTCCTCCAAACCATAACAAGACTCCTATAGCTGTAATACCTAAAAACTCACTGGTAGGCCCAGCAAGGCTTGCACGGTGTAAAAGTTGATTCGAAAAGCGGTAAAAACGTTGAGTAGCACTAAAAAATCGATTTCTAAAATGATCTCCAGCAGAAAAAGTTTTTATGATCTTTTGTCCGTTTACGGTTTCGTCTATAATTGAAAGAAAATCTCCTTGTTCTTCTTGAATTCTTGCAGACTGTTTTTTCAGACGTTTACCAATTCCAGATATAATAATTCCGGAGATGGGTATGAATAGAAGCACAAAGAGTGTGAGTTTAAAACTAAAAAGCAACATGGCTCCTAACGAAAAAAGTATGGTTAAGGGCTCTCTAACAATAAGTTCTAAAATTGATAGAAAGGACTGTTGAACTTCAGTAACATCACTTGTCATTTTAGCCATTAAATCTCCTTTTCTTTTTTCATTGAAAAAGGAAATGGGTAGTGTGATAATCTTGCTATAGATTGCATTTCTTAGGTCTTTAAGGATCCCATTTCTTAGATAGGTAATGAAATATAAGGCCAAATAATTACTGATATTTTTTAGAAAAAACAATCCTAAAACTAAACTAATAACAAAAACTAAAGTGCCTTCAACATCTTGGTCTAGCTTTGAAGAAATATAATAGTTAAGACTATCCTTTACATAGTTTTGAATACTGAAAATACCCTTCCATTGAGCTGGTGTAAATTGTTTCTGTGTTGTTTCAAATAACACATTAAGCATTGGAATTAACGAAATAAATGAGAGCGCACTAAAAAGAGCATATAAAGCATTGAATAAAATATTCAAGAAGGCATATCCTTTATAGGGATTCCCAAAATATAGTATTTTCCTGAATGGTGACATTAAAGGGCTTTAAATGAATTTTCAAAAAGATCTAATCGTTTTTCTAAATCGATTTCTTGCTCTTCCCAAGTTTTTTGAGAATTGAATTCTTGGTTTACACTAAAATAATATTTTATTTTAGGCTCAGTTCCACTGGGTCGCAAAGCAATTTGAGTTCCGTCTTCTAGTTTGAAGAGTAAAACATTTGCTTTGGGTAGCACAATTTTTGATTCTTTTTTTGTTAATACATCTATGGTAATTCCTTTTTGAAAATCAGACACAGAAAGGACCCTTGTCTCTGCAATAGTTTTGGGAGGATCTATTCTAAATCCTTCGATTAAAGAGTTTATTTCTTCTACACCTTTCTTCCCGGGTTTGGTGACTGAAATCAACCGTTCCTTGTAGGCTCCGTATTTAGCATAACATTCAGCTAAAAGCTCATATAAGTTTGTTCCATTTACAATGGCTTCTACCGCTATTTCACAAGCCAATAGGCTGGCAGAAATAGCATCCTTATCCCTTACGGTATCTCCAACTAAATAACCAAAACTTTCTTCTCCACCTCCAACAAATATGAGTTCAGGCTGATCTTCAATTAATTTGGCAATCCACTTAAAACCGGTCAGGCATTCTTTGAACTGTATATTGTAATGCGTTGCCATTTTTTTCATTGCAGGGGTTGATACTATTGTACTTGCAATAAAGTGTTTTGGAGTAAGTATTCCTTGTTTATTTTTTTTATCAAGAAGGTATTCGGTCAAAATCATCATGATTTGGTTCCCGTTTAAAAACTTCCAGTTGTTCTTTTTGTCTTTGACAACAATTCCTAGTCGATCCGCATCAGGATCAGTTCCTAAGATAAGATCAGCGTTTTTTTTCTTGGCCAGATCCAGTGCCATCTGGAGTGCTTCAGGGGTTTCTGGGTTTGGTGAAGGTACTGTTGGAAATGCTCCGTCTGGTTTTTCTTGTTCCGCGACAATATGTACATTTTTATACCCTGCTTTTTTTAGCACTTGTGGAAATGCAGTAATAGATGTTCCATGAATAGGAGTAAAAACTAAATGGAACTTTTCTTTAGGGATTTGATGGATTTGCGCAACATCCAAAACGGTTTGATGATAGGCATTATCCACTTCCTCATCTATAAAATGAAGTAAATTTGTATTTCCTTCAAAACGAATTGTTTCGAAAGTAGTATTTTCAATTATTCTTATAATTTTTGAATCAATAGGGGGGACGATTTGCCCTCCATCTTTTCCATAAACCTTATAACCGTTGTATTCTGGCGGATTATGAGAGGCCGTCAATACAATTCCACAATGGGCGTTGAGATGTCTAACAGCAAAGGATAGTTCTGGAGTAGGTCGTAAATCGCTAAACAGATAACAGTGAATTGAATTTGCAGTAAAAATATCGGCAACAACTTTTGCTAATTCTTTACTTTGATGTCTTGAGTCAAAGGCTACAACAACTTTCAAAGTTTCATTTGGATATTCTTCTTTCAAAAACTCAGAGAGGCCTTGAGTTGCTTTTCCAAGTGTATATTTATTGATTCGATTGGTGCCCACACCCATAATACCGCGCATGCCACCTGTTCCAAAATTCAAGTTTGTATAAAATGCATCTTCAAGTTTTTCAAGATTTTTTTGAAGCAGACTTACTTGTTTTTGAGTTTCTTCATCAAAAGGAGGAGTAAGCCATTGCTTGGCGTTTTCTTGAAAAGTCATAGAAGTTAAATTTGAGTTTTGATGTTGTAACGCTTGTTAGGTCTTTGGGAACGTAGGAGTATTTCTCCCAAAAATCCTGCGATAAAAAACTGACTGCCCAATAGCATTAGCGTGAGAGCGATATAAAATTCAGGACGATCAGTGATGAGTCTTGCTTGAGTGTTTAGAAATAGTTTGTCAATCCCTAAGTATAAAGTGAAACCAAACCCTACAAGAAGCATAACAGTTCCCCATAGCCCAAAAAAGTGCATGGGTTGTTTTCCAAATCGATTGATAAACCAAAGCGTAATGAGGTCCAAAAATCCTTTAAAAAAACGATCTGCACCAAATTTAGTTTGCCCGAATTTTCTCGCCTGATGCTGAACTATTTGTTCTCCAATCTTATTAAAACCCTCATTGCTTGCTAAAACGGGTATGTACCGATGCATTTCTCCATGCACATCAATGGTTTTAATCACTTCTTTACGATAGGCTTTTAGTCCACAATTAAAGTCGTGGAGATAAATTCCAGAAACCCTTCGTGCTGCCCAATTAAAAAGTTTGGAAGGAAGGTTCTTGAAGAGAATGGAATCATATCGTTTCTTTTTCCAGCCTGAAATTAAATCAAGTTTTTTCTCTATTAAGGTATGTATCAATAGAGGGATTTCTTCTGGAGAATCTTGTAAATCAGCGTCTAAAGTAACGGTGTAGTCCCCTGTAGCCATTTCAAATCCGGCATGAAGTGCCTGAGATTTACCATAGTTTCTGACAAATTGAATTCCCTTTACATTTGAATTTGATTTTGCAAGATCAGAGATGATCTCCCAAGAACCATCAGAACTTCCATCATCAATAAAAATGATTTCATACGAATACACTTCTTTTTTTAAAACATCAAAAATCCATTGATGTAAAGGAATGATAGACTCCTCCTCGTTGAGTAAAGGAATGACTAGCGAAATTTCTACTGTGTTTTGCATTGTAGGCAAAACTACGAAATTTGGCTTATTCTGGTCTTGATTTCTTTACGATTAGTCCACCAATCAATGAGATAATAAAACCAAAGAAAAGTGCACCTATGAGTTGAAAAGCAGAACGGATTAGAGGACCTGAGAATTTCTGAGACATATCACGAGCCATGTCGATTTGATCTTGAGTCATTTCTGGATTTTCTGCACGCATTGTTTCAAACTGAAAGTCTAATGTTTTCTGCACGGTAGCTGGATCCAAAACTTCAGTTAAAATAAAGGAATAAACAATCCCAATAATTGCTGAAATCAGTGAAATTCCTAAACCAATCTTTAAGGCCTCTGACAGAGAAAGGAATCCTTCATTTTCTTTTTTATATTGTATAAAAGCATAGACCAAGAGTCCTATCATAATAACAATCGAAACGATTCCAACTGCTGGTGGTTGCTGATAGTGCATGTCTAAAAAGAAAAGCATGAGTTGAAATACAACTGAGATGCCCCCTAAAATTAAACCATAAGTGATCATTGTCGATTTAATTGAAGATTGTTGATTTTCCATAATGTGCTGTTAAGTTTAAATTTCTAGTTAGCAAATTAAAAAAAAAGGGTGGATTGAGGGTTTTTTTTAAAAAATAAAATTAAATTTGCACTCGATTTAAGAATTATGAAAGCAGAAATACATCCTGATAATTATCGTTTAGTGGCATTCAAGGACATGTCCAATGACGACGTTTTTATTACAAAATCAACTGTTAATGCTAAAGAGACTATTGATGTAGAAGGTGTTGAATATCCTTTAATCAAACTTGAAATCTCTCGAACCTCTCATCCTTTTTACACTGGTAAGTCTAAGTTAGTTGATACAGCTGGTCGAATCGATAAATTCAAAAACAAATACGCCAAATTCAAAAAAGAAGAATAAACGTATTCTACATATTTTAATTGAAAGCCGTTTTTTAAACGGCTTTTTTTGTGCTACTTTTTTGAAACTGTTTTTAGAACCAGTAAATTGATGGGATTGATTTCCATACCCTCTATATTGTTTTGAACAAATCGAATTACTTGATCATAATACAAGGGGATAATGGGATGTTCTGTATTTGCGATTGAATCCATTTGACGGTATCTTTTAATGCGAAGGGGTTCAGATAAAGTACTTAAAGCTTCTCTGTACAGAGCATCAAATTTGGGATTCTCATAATGAGTGTAGTTTGGGCCATTAGGAGAAAAATTATTACTGTAAAACAAGGAAAGGTAGTTTTCTGCATCGGGATAATCTGCTATCCAACTGGCTCTAAAAAGCTCTAATTTCCCCGAAGATTTCGCTTGACGCAAACTGGCTGTAGGCATGACCTCTATTTTTAAGTCAATTCCAATTTTTTGAAGCTCTCTTTGAAGGTATTCACAAAGGTCTAGGTAGTTGGCATCTGTAGCAATTGTAAATGAAGGCTTTTCGCCGCTTTTCTCTATATAGTTCGTAACTAAAGCACGAGCTTTTTCAACATCATAAGGATAAGGAGTTGTACTACTTCCTTTTAATCCTTTCGGAATAAATCCTTGATTTGCAGGATAACCAATATTATTCCTTAGATAGGAGATCATCAATTTACGATCAAAACCTAAATTAATTGCCTCTCTTATTGCCTTGGATTGAATTGCTGGATTTTTAGCATTTAGGTAAAATCCAATGTATTCTGTATTGAGATAAGGCCCTTTGAGCATGTTAAGACGTCCTTTATATTTGGGTTGTAATGCTCCCTTAGGAGTAAGTAACTCATCTTTATATGAAGCGTCTAATGAATTGATGAAATCAAGTTTTCCTTGAAGAAAGAGCATAAATTCACTCTGGATATCAGGAATAAATTGAATAGCGATAGCTTCAAGGTAAGGAAGTTTTTGGCCCTGTTTGTCAAGTTCAAAGTAATGGATATTTTTTCTCAAGACGAGTTTAACATTTTCATCCCAACGTTTAAAATAAAAGGGCCCCGTTCCAATAGGATTACTTCTAAAGCTTGATCCAAAATGCGAGACAACTTCATGAGGAACAACAGCACAATACCGCATGGATAATAATCCTAGAAAAGCAGGGAAAGGTTTTTTTAGTTGAATTAAAAAAGTGTGTTCGTCAATTGCTTTATAGGATTCAACTTGCTGGAGTACCCACCCTCCTGGTGATGCTACACTTGGGTCTTTTAGGCGATCAAAACTGTAAACAAAATCAGCAGCAACTACACTTCGGGTTGACTTTTGTCCAAAAAGAGGAGAGGAGTGGAAAAAGACATCTTTTCTCAATGAAAACACATAGGTTAAACCGTCTTGACTAATTGTCCATGACGAAGCAATCTCTGGCTGAATACTTAAGTTTTTATCCAATTGAACAAGCCCGTTGAATAATTGGTTGATAGGCCAAATGTTTTGAGGATTTCTTGCGAATGCTGGATCAAGGGAGGTGACGTTTCTGTATTCATTATAACGAAAAATAAAATCATCATTGATTTTTTCGCTTTGTTTACAGCTTAAAAAAAGTACTATCAAGCATATCAATTTTAGAACAACCTCCTTTTTTTGCATGAATATTTTGTTGGTATATTTGCAGCAAAATTACAGTTAATAATTGTCATGGAAAACATTCTTTCTTCACATACAAAAGAGGGTACTGCTATTCCCCGAGTTGCATTTCATACTCTTGGCTGTAAGTTGAATTTTTCCGAGTCAGCAACTATTGCTAGAGATTTTGACAATAAGAATTATAAACGCGTTGATTTTGATAGTCCGGCAGAAGTTTATGTAATTAACACTTGTTCTGTTACAGAAAATGCAGACAAACGATTAAAAGGCTTGGTGCAAAAAGCACTTCAACAAAACCCTAAAGGATTTATTGCAGCAATTGGATGTTATGCTCAATTGCAACCTGAAGCAATTTCCAATTTAGATGGGGTAGATTTAGTTTTAGGAGCTACAGAAAAATTTAATTTGATTGAGTATGTGAATGATCTCTCCAAAAAGGAAGAAACAGAGATTCATTCTTGTGAAATTGAATCTGCAAATTTTTATAAAAGTAGTTATTCAACCAGCGATAGGACACGTGCTTTTTTAAAAGTACAAGACGGTTGTGACTATAAATGTACATATTGTACAATTCCACAAGCTAGAGGGGTTTCTAGGAGTGACACTTTAGTGAATGTAATTGCTAATGCCAAGAAAATTGCTTCTTCAGGACTAAAAGAAATTGTACTCACTGGTGTCAATATTGGTGATTATGGAAAAGGTGAATACGGCAATAAAAAACACGAGCACACTTTCTTAGAACTAATTCATTCATTGGATGATGTTCCATTTATCAATCGTATTCGAATTTCTTCCATCGAACCCAATCTTTTGAATGATGAAATTATTTCTTTTGTGGCCAAGAGCGAACATTTTGTTCCCCACTTTCATATCCCTCTTCAAAGTGGTAGCGATCGTATTCTTAAAAGTATGCGAAGACGCTATTTAACACCGCTTTATACACAGCGGGTAGGAGCGATAAAAGAACAAATGCCACACGCATGTATTGGGGTTGATGTAATTGTGGGATATCCTGGTGAAACGGAAGAAGATTTTTTAACATCGTATCGTTTTTTAGCCGATTTGGATATTTCATACTTACACGTGTTTACTTATTCTGAAAGGCCCAATACAGAGGCCACTACAATAAAGGAGGTGGTGCCACAAGCAATTCGAAATAAAAGAAGTAAAATGTTGAGAGCACTTTCTGTTAAGAAACGAAGAGCTTTTTATGAATCTCAATTAGGAAAAAGCTTTACAGTTTTATTTGAAGGAGAGAATAAAAAAGGCTATAGTACCGGATTCACAGAAAACTATGTAAAAGTGAGAACCCCTTGGGATCCAAAACTGGTAAACACTTTACAGGAAATAACTCTTGAAACTATAGATACTGAAGGCTATGTGAGATTCAGCATTAAAGCTTGATCCCAACTGGAAGTAATTCTTTGTATCGTCTATTACGACGTACAAAACTTGCAATCTTTGGTGAGGTTGGTACAACACGCAAATTTTTGTCTTGAATGAATTCAAGTACTTTCACTATGAAGGCTTCTTCAAACTCTTTATCTTGAATTTCTTCTGGTATGGATAACTTGGTAAGAAAAATTTTTCTTTCTTGTTCAGAGTATTCTATACGAGCTAAAGTTTCGTTTACTGTGACTTCAAACTGTCTAAGAAATTCATTATTTACCAGGTTTAATTCATTCATGATTTAAAGAATTTATTATTATCTAGAAGATATGTGATATTTTTGTACTTGATCTGTTTTATTACAAGCGGATTACAAAAGTACTAAAATTTAGTCTTAAAGCTGATATAATTAATCAAAATGAGTGAAATAGCTGTTTATTGTATGCCAGGTATGGCAGCTAGCCCGAAAATTTTCGAGTATATCCATTTACCAAAACCTTATAAACTTCATCTGTTAAGTTGGATTTCCCCTATAAAAGAGGAATCGTTAAGTGCTTATGCGAAACGAATGAGTGAGCGTGTTACAGCTGTTGATTCAGTGTTGATTGGTGTTTCATTTGGTGGTGTATTGGTACAAGAAATGGCAAAACATATTCAAGTTAGAAAAGTTATAATTGTTTCTAGTGTAAAAAGTAGAAATGAGCTGCCTTTACCGATGAAAATGGCGAGAACTACTAATGCGCATAAACTCTTACCAACTCAATGGATTAATAATTTAGATGCTTTAGCATTGTTTGCCTTTGGGAAAGGAATACAAAAGCGACTCAAATTATATCAAAAGTATTTGTCAGAACGGAATCCTGATTATTTAGACTGGTCCATAGACACCTTAGTTCATTGGGACCAAGAAGAAGCCGATGCTTCAGTTATTCATATTCATGGAAAAAAAGACACCGTTTTTCCAATGAAATATTTATCAAAACCCTTTATTGCAATAGAGGGTGGGCATGCAGCTATAATAACTAGTGCCCAATGGTTTAATTCAGAACTACCAAAGCTTCTTCTTAAAAATTGATTAATTTAGAATGTTGAAATAAACCTATACCGTATGAAGCTAAGGAATTTGTCATTGCTCATTATTTCTTTTTTATTGCTGCTTATTAGCGCAAATGAAATTACTCCAGAATTGTTGACTGCGTTCAAAGTAAATAATGAAGGAGAACCCTATAAAGTGTATGCATTAAGACTTCCTGAAAAAGTGGATTTTGCAGGAGAGATAACTCCTTTGCAGGCTCCAGATATAAGAGAGCGTTTAGATAAAGAACTTCTAGTGAACACCTACTGGCAATCCAATATGATGCTTTTGTTGAAAAGAGCGAACAAGTATTTTCCTTTAATTGAAAAAATTCTTAAAGAGGAAGGAGTTCCTTCTGACTTTAAATATTTAGCCGTAATAGAGAGTGCCCTTGAGAATGTTAGATCTCCAAAAGGGGCAAAAGGATTTTGGCAAATAATGCCAGCCACTGCAAAAGAATATGGACTTGAAGTGAATTCAAATGTTGATGAACGTTATCATATTGAAAAAGCAACAAGAGTAGCCTGCACATATCTCAAAAAAGCTAAAAAGCGATTCAACTCTTGGACATTAGCTGCCGCATCATACAATCGTGGAATGAGTGGGGTTAATCGATTATTGGAGAAACAATTGACCAATAATTATTATGATTTGTTATTGAATTCTGAAACAAGTAGGTATGTGTTTCGATTGTTAGCGGTAAAAGAAATTATGTCAAATCCAGAGCGGTATGGTTTTGTTTTTAGCGAAGAAGATTTATATCAGCCTATTCCAGTAGACAAAATTGGATGGGATACTCCCATTTCTAATCTAGCTGAATTTGCAAAGGAAAAGGAAATCAATTATAAGATTTTAAAAATTCATAACCCTTGGTTGATACAAAATCATCTTAACAACAAATCGAGAAAATATTACGAAATAGAAGTGCCTAAGGAAGGCTATTACTAGATTTTTTTCATTTGTTGTTGCATCATCTTCATTTGACCTGTCAACATTCCGTGTTTGTCCAGCTTTTTGGCTTCACTGAGTAACTGTTGAGCTTCTCTTTTTCTTCTTTTTTGTAGATAGATTCCAGCAAGGCTCATTTTAGCCATTGCCAAATCATGATTCATAGAGAGTCCCAGCTTAAGGGCAGCTTTAAAATACTTTTCAGCCTGTGTAAGATTTTTTTGAGATTGAATGATTCCCATCAAATAGTTATAATACCCTTGTTGTTTTTTAACTAGATTACGTTCCACATTAGGAATTTTGAGAAGCCATTTTTCAGTTCCCACAAAGTCTTGTTTTCTTAAGCGCAAGAAAGAAAGGAAAATAAGTTCATTTTTGAAATATAATAAAACGAACATTCCTGCCAATAAAATAAGCATGATTCCATTGCCAATGTAGTCATCTATAATTTGATAGACTCCATAACTTAGGTTCAGTATAGCAAGGATAATTTTTATAACTTTTGGAAACATGATTTTGATTTTTTTCAAAGGTAAAAAAAATCATCCTTGAAATGTTTAATTTCAAGTTTGAAAGACAAAAAACTTATTGTATATTTGCCCGACTTTTAAGGAAAAAAGTATCCTGAGAAAATTATTATGAAAAGAACATTTCAACCCTCGAAAAGAAAAAGAAGAAACAAACACGGCTTCCGTGAACGTATGGCTTCAGCAAATGGCCGCAAGGTTCTAGCTGCAAGAAGAGCCAAAGGAAGAAAAAAAATATCTGTGTCCTCTGAACCACGTCACAAAAAATAATGTTGAACTATTATCATTTTAAAGGTGTTACTTTTTTTAAAGTAACACCTTTTTTTTTATATTCATAATCTATATTTAATACGATGCCAAAAGTAAACTCAATCAAAAGTATTTTAGTTATTGGATCTGGACCAATTATTATTGGTCAAGCCTGTGAATTTGATTATTCTGGATCTCAAGCACTTCGTTCTCTGAGAGAGGATGGGATTGAAACTATTTTGATCAATTCCAATCCGGCAACCATTATGACGGATCCAACCATGGCAGATCATGTGTATCTAAAGCCTTTAAACACAAAGTCTATTATCGAGATTCTTAAGAAACATGATATTGATGCTGTTTTACCCACCATGGGAGGTCAGACAGCGCTTAATCTATGTATAGAAGCTGATGAAAAAGGGATTTGGAAAGATTTTGGAGTTGAAATTATTGGTGTAGATATAGATGCGATAAATATTACAGAAGATCGTGAGAAGTTTCGTGAATTGATGCTTGAAATAGGTATTCCAATGGCACCTCAAGCTACAGCTACTTCCTTTTTAAAAGGAAAAGAAATTGCTCAAGAATTTGGTTTTCCGCTTGTGATTAGAGCCTCATTTACACTTGGAGGAGATGGAGCATCTATAGTGTATAAAGAAGAGGATTTTGATGAGTTACTCACACGTGGATTAGAAATATCTCCCATTCATGAAGTAATGATTGACAAGGCATTAATTGGATGGAAAGAATATGAATTAGAATTACTTAGAGATTCCAATGACAATGTTGTTATTATTTGCTCAATAGAAAACATGGACCCTATGGGAATCCATACAGGCGATTCTATCACTGTGGCTCCATCAATGACTTTGAGTGATAAGACGTACCAACGAATGCGTGATATGGCAATTCATATGATGCGAAGTATTGGAGATTTTGCAGGAGGTTGTAATGTGCAATTTGCAGTTAGTCCAGACGAAAAAGAAGATATTATTGCGATCGAAATTAACCCTAGGGTGTCTCGTTCTTCTGCATTGGCCTCTAAAGCAACAGGATATCCAATTGCTAAAATCGCAGCAAAATTAGCATTAGGGTATCACTTGGATGAATTAAGTAATCAAATTACAAAATCTACCTCTGCTTTATTTGAGCCTACATTGGATTATGTGATCGTAAAAATTCCACGTTGGAATTTTGATAAATTTGAAGGAAGTGATAGAGAGTTAGGTCTTCAGATGAAAGCCGTTGGTGAAGTAATGGGAATTGGACGTTCTTTCCAAGAAGCATTACATAAAGCCACTCAATCACTAGAAATTAAAAGAAATGGTTTAGGCGCTGATGGGAAAAGTTATAAAGATTACGACCAGATTTTAAGTAAGTTAAAACATGCCAGTTGGGATCGTGTTTTTGTAATTTATGATGCAATTGAAATCGGTATACCCTTATCAAGGATTCATGAAATCACTAAAATAGATATGTGGTTTTTAAGACAATATGAGCAATTACATCAATTGAAAGAAGAAATATCTACTTTTACTATAGATGTAATAGATAGAGACTTACTGCTAGAGGCCAAACAAAAAGGATATGGTGATCGTCAGATAGCCCATATGTTAGGTTGTTTAGAGAGCGAGGTTTATAATAAGCGTAAAGAACTCATTATCAATCGAGTATATAAATTGGTAGATACTTGTGCTGCTGAATTTGAAGCAAAAACTCCCTATTATTACTCTACCTTTGAAAGTGAAGTGACCTCAAAAGAGGGAGTGACTTATACTCAGAATGAGAGTGTGGTGACTGACAAGAAAAAAATTATAGTTCTAGGTTCTGGCCCTAACAGAATTGGTCAAGGTATTGAGTTTGATTACTGTTGCGTTCATGGAGTTCTTGCTGCTGCAGAATGCGGTTATGAAACGATAATGATTAACTGTAACCCAGAAACAGTATCCACTGATTTTGATACTGCAGATAAATTATATTTTGAACCTGTATTTTGGGAGCATATTTACGACATTATCCAGCACGAAAAACCTGAAGGTGTTATTGTTCAACTAGGAGGTCAAACCGCTCTTAAATTAGCCGAAAAATTAGATCGATACGGAATCAAAATTATTGGAACAAGTTTCCAATCCTTAGACCTAGCCGAAGATAGAGGGAGTTTTTCTACCCTTCTTAAAGACAATGACATTCCATTTCCAGAGTTTGGAGTTGCTCAAACTGCAGAACAAGCCATTGAATTAGCAGATGAGTTGGATTTCCCAATTTTAGTAAGACCCTCTTATGTGCTTGGAGGACAAGGAATGAAAATCGTAATCAATAAAAAAGATTTGGAAGCCCATGTGGTGGATTTACTTCAGAAAATCCCTAACAATAAATTACTCTTAGACCACTATTTAGATGGTGCTATAGAATGTGAAGCAGATGCTATTTGTGATGGTGAAAATGTTTATATAATTGGGATTATGGAACATATTGAGCCTTGTGGAATTCACTCTGGGGATTCAAATGCAACATTACCCGTGTTTAATATTGGCGAGTTTGTTTTACAACAAATTAAAGACCATACCAAGAAGATTGCATTGGCTCTAAATACAGTGGGACTGATTAACATTCAGTATGCAGTGAAAGACGAAAAAGTTTATGTGATTGAAGCAAATCCAAGAGCTTCAAGAACAGTACCTTTTATCGCTAAAGCATACAACGAACCTTATGTAAATTACGCTACAAAAGTTATGTTAGGAGAGAAGAAGGTAACAGATTTCGATTTCAATCCACAATTGAAAGGATTTGCGATCAAGCAACCTGTATTTTCATTTAATAAGTTTCCGAATGTAAATAAACAATTAGGACCCGAGATGAAGAGTACTGGAGAGAGTATTCTCTTTATTGATAGTCTTAAAGATGACGAGTTTTATGATCTTTATTCAAGAAGAAAAATGTATTTGACCAAATAATTAAAATTACATAGCTTTACAAAAAAACAAATAATGGGATTGAATAAGTTTGAAATGAGAGTTGTTTTTGGACTCGTGGTTGTGGCACTTCTAACAAGGTTGTTACCTCACCCACCTAATTTTGCTCCGATTACTAGTATTGCACTTTTCACAGGATTTCATTTTGTGAATAAGCGTTTGGCGCTTTTCATTCCATTGATATGTATGTTTTTGACTGATCTCATTTTAGGTGTTCATTCCTTAATGCCTATCATTTATCTATCCTTTGTTTTGATTTCAATGATAGGACTTAAAGTAAAATCACTTTCATTAGGAACTGTACTCAGTGCCTCATCTTTGTTTTTTATAGTGAGTAATTTAGGAGTTTGGTATTTTTACTATCCTTTAACATGGGCTGGATTGAGTAGTTGTTTTATTCTTGCTATTCCATTCTTTATTAACGCATTAATGGGGGACTTGTTCTATACTTCTGTTTTACAATTTTCTTTCAATAAACTAAAACAATCCTCTTACTCATTCCTTAAATAGTTTTTTATCTTTGCGGTAGAAGGTTTTAAACATAATTAAAAGGGAATTTGGTTTAAATCCAAAACTGTACCCGCAACTGTAAGCTTAGTTTAACACATACTTCAATCTATTCTTTGCCACTGTCATGCTAAATGACGGGAAGGTTGATTGAAGATGCAAGTCAGGAGACCTACCTTCATATTAATCTGTTTTAGACCTCGGGAATAAGGTCAGCGAAGCACATTTTTATAAAAATGAATTATTTTTTGAAATCTCTGATTTTTCTTACGATGGTAAGCACATCGCTCTATGGTCAGCAAAACAGCCCATTGGATTCACTTTCTACTTCCCTAAAACAATTAGAAGAAGTAGTAGTAAGTGATTCTAGATTTCCTTTAAAACGATCCCAATCAGGAAAACCTGTAATTAAAATTGATTCAGAAACAATATCAAACTTTCAAGGCCTAGGATTGAGCGCATTATTGAAGGGGTATGCTGGAATAGAAATAATTGGGAGTCAGACATACGCCGGTCAAAATAAAACGGTTTCTCTTAGAGGAGGAAGAAATCGTCAAGTTTTAATCCTCATTGATGGAGTTCGCGTTTCTGATCCCTCACGAATTGACAATGATTTTAATTTGAATTTTTTGAGCTTAGATCAAATCGAATCTATTGAAATCTTAAAAGGTGCAGCTAGCACCCTATACGGGAGTTCCGCTGCAACAGGAGTGATTAATATTCAAACGAAAAAAGCGACAAATGGATTTAATGCTAGTATTCAAAATAGTTTAGGTTCTGACAATGATCAAACTTCAAAACGTGGATTAAATCTCTTTAAAAATGCACTTCAACTCAGTCACGGAGGAGAATATTTGGATACGAAAGCATATGTGTCAAATCATTATACCAATGGAATGAGTGCAGTAATAGGACCAGAAGTTGACCCATTTTCACTCACTAACTTTGGAACTTCCCTAAATTATAAAGGAAAAAGTAAATTCAATTTTAATACTGGTTTTGACCGTTCCAATATCAACTCTGACTATGACAATAGCTTTCCCATAGAGGATGCAGATTTTAAATTAGTTACTACTATGAATCGTTTCCATTTCAATCCAAATATTCAATATAATAATGGAGGCGCTTCTATAAAATTTGGATATCAAAAAGTGAAACGCGATTTTTTAAGTGATTACCCCTTTCAGACTGATGCAGAGAATACCCAACTTGAAGTCTTTAATAGATATGCTTTTGGCACACGTCTTTATACAGTGGTAGGTGCTTTATTTCAAAACAATTATGCTACCTATGAGGGCAGTCAACCGACTTCTCAGACGGATGTTTTTGCCAATGTAGTTGCAGTTCTTTCAGAGCGTTCTAGAATTAATGTAGGAGGACGTTTGAATGGTCATAGCACTTATGGATCTAATTTCACGTACAGCATTAATCCTTCTTATCAATTGATTCAAACATCTAGGAATTCATTAAAACTTCTAGGAGCCCTAAGCACAGCTTATATAGCGCCAAGTTTATATCAGCTATATGATCCCTATTCTGGAAATAGCGAACTCAAGCCTGAAGAGAATCAGTCAGCTGAATTGGGTTTTGTGTATAACACTTCTGATTGGGAACTATCTACTACTTATTTTTACCGAAAAGAGAATCCATCATTAATCTATGATTTATCAACCTATCGCTATGAAAATGCAAATGCAAATGCACAATACAATGGAGTTGAAGCTCAAATCTCAGGTTCAATTAACAAAAAACTAAAAGTGAATCAACAACTCACTTTTACCGAAACTGAGAATGGGGATTTGCGTTATCTACCCAAGTTTTCATCCCAAACACAACTCTCATATGATTTTTCATCTCAATGGCAATCTAGCTTGAGATTTCAAGCTATAGGAAAACGATTTGGACTTGATAATGAAACGGAATTAGAAGGGTACCAACTTTTAAATCTTTCTGTGCAGTACACGATGAAAAATACACCACTTCGATTCTTTATACATGCAACTAATTTGCTGAATGAAAGTTATGTTGAGATTGAATCCTATGCTACTCGAGGGCTTAATATTGTGGGAGGATTTACTTTTCGTTTACCGAAATAGGTAAGGCAATGTTTTTATCAACGATCATATTTTGACGTTTTAACAATAAAGGATCCTGGATCAAAAGAGTACGATTCCAAGCTGCTTTTTGAAACGACTTTTTTGCAGTAACACCAGAGATTAATCCCAAAGCAGTTGATAATAAATTTTCATCTGCATCACCTAGAACACCAAGATTTGAAAGATCCTCTTCTATTTCTGAAGTAGGTTCTAGGCCGTACGAATAATCTGCAAAACCTTCACTATTTGCAATCTTTAAGACAATGGGTTGCATGGCATATCGGTGGTCAGGGTTTCGAGTTCTATCATTATCAATATAATCATACAAGGTGATAGATCCCACATTTTTGCCTACAGTCCGCTCTCCTATTTGAATGACCTCTATGAATGGAGAAAGGCCATTGATGAGAAGTTCACTGGCAGAAGCAGATTCTGAAGTAGTCAAAACATAAAGTCTGTTTAGTCCTAAAGCATTTATCGATTCACCATCATAGAGGACACTAACAAAGCGATCAATTTGGCTTTCACTACCGAAGTTTTCTTTAAAATAGGTGTTGAGTTTACTATTCCATTCTTCTTTAGCAAAAATTTGAGAAGTGAATTGTCCTGTAATCATGCTAGCTAGCTCTACACAATTTCTTACGGAACCTCCACCGTTATAACGAAGGTCTAAAACGAGGTCGTTAATTCCCTCACTTTTAAATTCTGAAAAGATTTGATTTAAGTCACTACTCTTGTTGGAAACAAATTGATTGTACATTAAATATCCAACCTTTCCAGCATCAAGAGTAATAGTTTTGTAAAGTTGAACAGGATTTGTTTCAAAATATTCTTCTTTAGTAAGTTCTACAACAACTCCATTGTTCACAAGGGCTCCGTTTTGAACTTCTGCCATATTTAAAGAATAGGATAAATTATCTCCAAATAGTAATGATCTGTAATTGTTTACCGTAAGAGTAGTTCCATCTACACCAGAAAAGAGGTCCCCTCTTTGAATGTTTTTATCTGAGGCATCAGAATCCTCTAAAATATATTTTACATAGCCAATTACTTCAGCACAGTTTTGACAAGCGAGTAAAAGACCAAATTCAACTCCATTTGAAGCAACAATTCCTTGTAATGAATTTTCTAATTCTAAATAATCGTCTTGAATCCAACTGAAACGATCCTCGGGGTGTTTTAAGGTTTCGAAAAAAGCATCCGGATCACTATTTTGATTGATGTATTGTGCATAAGCTTTTGAATCCTCTTTTTTGGTATCGGCAAGATCGGTAACTTCCTCTTGCCAGTAGTAAAACTCATTTAACCCTTGCCAAACAAAATCACTAATTTGGAGTTCCCCCTCAAGACTGATAGCAGTGTCATCCGTGTCTAATGATGGGTCTTCAACAGTTACTGCATCAATGGGCTCGACTTTACAACCTAGAAATACGAAAAGCCCTAATAAAAGAAAAAAATAAAGTTTGAATTTTGACATAAGGAATTTCTTGAAGGTGTTTTAAACAAATAAACATCCAAATTTATTCAAATTGTCTGATTTAATCATCTTTTTTATTATTTCTGTAACAAAATAGAAAGTAAATTCGTCTCTGTAGTATACAAATAATGTGCAATTGATTGCGGAACAACAATTTTTAGATCAAATTCAAGATATTCGAGATAAAGTATTTCGTATCACAAAACGGATTTTGGTATCTCAAGAAGAAGCAGAAGACGCTACTCAAGAGGTAATCATCAAATTATGGAATCTTGGTCATGAAAAGCGAAACGGTTTTAAAAGTATAGAGGCTTACAGTGTAACCATTGCAAAAAATCACTGTCTCGATAGGCTTAAGTCAAAGCAAGCTCAAGTACTTACTTTTAAAGAAGCCATTGCGGTGCCAAAAACAGTTTCACTTCAAAAAGAAATAGAGGCAACAGATGATTTGAACTGGGTTACACATTTAATTAATCAGTTGCCGGAGAAAGAAAGAATGATAATCCAATTACGTGAAATAGAACATTATGACTTTGATCAAATTGCTACTATTCTAGAAATACCAGAGGGAACCGTCAGAGTGTATCTTTCACGCACACGAAAAAAATTAAGAAATCAATTTTTAGAAATACAAAAACATGGACTCTAATAAAATAAAACTCTTGTTGACTAAATATTTAGAGGGAAATACGAGCTTATCCGAAGAAGAAACGTTACGCTTGTACTTTAAAACATCAGAAAATATTCCACCAGAATGGGAAGGGTACCGTATGTTTTTTGGATATTTTGATTTAGCCAAAACGGAGCGTTATCCAAAAGGCAGAGGTAAACAGAAGTTTGGATTTAGACCTTGGATGGCAGTTGCTGCAATTATTGCTGTAATTTTTTCAATCCAGTTTTATTCTTCTAAACACCCCACACTCTCTGCCGATCAGAAAGAAGCTCAACTTGCATTTATGCAATTTAAGTCCAATATGAAGAAAGTCTCTTCTCATTTCAACAAGGGTGCCGAGAAAGTCGCTTATCTTGATTATTGGAATTCAACAACTCAAAAATTAATTAAATAAACAAAAATGAAAAAAGTAAATCTTGTATTATTCGCTTTATTGTTCTCTTTTTTAGTGAACGGGCAATCTATTTTTGAACGCTACGCCAACAGTGATGATGTGAGCCTAGTTTCGATCAGTCCAAAGATGTTTAAAATGTTAGGGCAAATGAGTATAAACTTTGATGATCCTGAGGCTCAAGAGTATTTGGATATGGTGTCAAGCATCAATAATTTTAAAGTCCTTATTTCAGGTAATAATGAAGTGAGTGATGAAATGTTAAAATGGGTAAAAAAAGAGGTTTCTTCAAAAGATCTTGAGGAGTTAATGACTGTAAAGGATATCGAAGGAGATGTTTCTTTTTATGTGAAAGATGGAAGCTCTGAGGACCATGTTGAAAAATTACTCATGTTTGTAACGCAGCATTCTGAGGGAAGTATGAATAATCTTGAAATAAATGGTAGAGATATTGAATCGGTACTTCTTTTGTTAGAAGGGGATATTGATCTAAACAAAATCTCAAAATTGACAGATCAAATGGATCTTCCAGGTGGAAAACAACTCAAGAAAGCACAACAGAAAAAATCACTTTAGAATGAGAAAGACACTTTGGATTAGTTTAGTTGTTGGTTCGCTATTTGTCTCATGCGTTAAAAGCCCCAGCTTACAGTCATACTATGTTGAAAAAATGGACGACGCATCGTTTTTTATTGTTAACCTTCCAATACAATTAGATAGTCTTTTTGCAAATAACTTGACTGCTAAAGAGCAGAGTGCATTGGAAAGCATTGATAAATTGAATTTATTATTTCATCGTTCGAAAGAAGGTCAAGAGGAAAAGTATAAGAATGAATTGTCTGAAGTAACAACAATCTTAGCTCAAGATAAGTACCAGCACTTGATGGATTTCAAAGCATTTGATAAGGCCCAAGGGAGTATTATGTTTGAGGGGAGTAGTGATCAGATTGAGGAGGGTATTGTGTTTGTCAATTCCACCAAAATGGGTTTTGGAGTTTTACGTATTATAGGTTCCGATATGGAACCCGCAGTTATCATGACTTTAGTAAAAAAGATAAATCCTGATCAAATGAAAAAGCAATTAGGATCTACAGCAGAAATATTAAAGGATATTTTTGATTAAATCCCAGTATAATTAAAAGGAGTAATTGTTTTAAGTTTGGCTTTTAAGCTATCGTCCACATCAAGGCCCGAGATGAATTGTTGGATTGCTTCTCTGTTGATAATCGTGTTGGTTCTAGTCAATTCCTTTAAAGCTTCATAGGGATTTGGATAGCCTTCTTTTCTTAAAATAGTTTGAATAGCCTCGGCTACAACAGCCCAGTTTGCATTGAGATCATCCTCAATTTTAGTAGTGTTTACCAATAATTTTCCAAGCCCTTTGAGTGTAGATTTAAGCCCAATTAGTGTATGGCCAAAAGGGACTCCAATGTTTCGTAATACAGTACTATCTGTTAAATCTCTTTGTAATCTTGAAATGGGAAGTTTTGAAGATAAAAATTCAAAAACAGCATTCGCAATTCCTAAATTCCCCTCAGAATTTTCAAAGTCTATTGGATTGACTTTGTGAGGCATGGCAGAAGAACCTACTTCTCCTTCTTTAATTTGTTGTTTGAAATAATCCATAGAGATATATTGCCATAAATCTCTATTCAAATCAATTAATATGGTGTTGATTCGTTTCATATTGTCACACAAAGCGGCAAATGAATCATAATGCTCTATTTGAGTTGTAGGAAAAGAGTAATTTAAGCCTAAGGCAGATTCAACAAAGTTAGTTCCAAACGCTTTCCAATCAATATCAGGATAAGCTATTTTGTGCGCATTGAAATTTCCAGTTGCACCAGAAAACTTAGCTCCATTAGGAATTTGACGTAGCATTTCTTTTTGAATGTTTAAGCGTTGTACAAAAACATCAAATTCTTTTCCTAGCCTAGTAGGTGATGCAGGTTGACCATGAGTTCTTGCTAGTAGCGGGATGTCTTTATACTCAATAACCATTCCTTCAAGTAATTGAATAACATTTTCCAATTCTGGAAGGTAGACTTCATGTACTGCATTTTTGACCGACAATGGAATTGCTGTATTGTTTATGTCTTGTGAGGTAAGTCCAAAATGGATAAATTCTTTGTATTCTTGGAGTTGTAGTTTATCAAACTCTTTTTTGATAAAGTATTCTACAGCTTTGACATCATGATTTGTTGTGCTTTCAATTTCTTTAATTTGAAGCGCATCATCAGCAGTGAAATGCAAATAAATACTTCTTAATTCTTCAAACAAAGAAGGGTTAAAATCAGCAAGATGAGGAAGAGGTAACTCGCAAAGGCCAATGAAATATTCAATTTCAATTTGAACACGATACCTGATTAATGCCTCTTCAGAAAAATAGGCAGAGAGTGATTTTGTTTTTGAACGGTACCGACCATCAATTGGTGAGATGGCGTTTAATGCGGTAAGTAACATGATGTATTTATTAGTGCTGCAAAGATACGTTGAAAATAGGTGTCGATAAAATTAATTCTTAAAAACACTTCGAATAACTGGGTAAATTCCAACTGGAAATTTTCTGTTTGAATGAAGAAGTAGATCCGATAGATGGGTTTGGATTTCAGGGAACTCTTTTTTGAAGAGAAGTAATGTTCGTATGCAAAAGTTTAAGGGTGCCGCTTTATCTTCTGTAATAATCCAGTCTAGACAGATTGAGATGACTCCTTCTTTTTGAGTTTTGGTGAGGGAATTTTGATTCGTTTTATTTTTTAAAAAATGCCAAAGCGTTTTGCTATGGGCTCTCCTCATACTAGAATTTTCAATTTTCATCAATGATTGTATAGAGGAATTAATAAAAGGCCAATATCTGCTTAGGTTGTTTAAGATGTATAACTCCCATACCCAAGCTGCATAGATATGCTCTCTATCTGCATGAGTATTATGTGCTAATTCAAATAGTTCGTTTAGTGATTCATGATGATTTTCAACGTATCGTGCACAATAGAGACGATTTTCACGAGCGGCCGTTAGGGGTTTGAATAAGGTACTAAGGGAAGGCATTTTCTAGAGTTGGAGTACTCTGAACTCTTCATAACATTTACTAATTCCCTCTAAGATTTGAAGGTCATTGGCTTCTTTTATGAATGCATCCGAGTAGTTACAATTTCTTAAAATATCATTAATATCAATTCTCTTCAATCCGAGGAGTTGCATTAATACTTGGCGATCAAATTTTGAAGCAAGAAGATTTTTGATTTCATCGTCCTCTCTCATCTTTTTTAATTTGCGCATTTGGATTTGATTTTTACCAAATATATTATTTAATAAATCCGCAGGGTTAAAAAGATTTTCGATGGATTTAGATATGGAATTTGGATTTCTTGATCCAGCTTCATAACCTCTATTGGGCAAACCGGAGATACTATAGCGACGTGCAGTATTGATGGGTGCATTGCGAACATCAATGTCTAGATACCCAGTGAGCTGGTAGGGACGTACAATAATTTCTTCTAGTGCAAAAGCTAGCTCTGTCATTTTAAAATTTGCATTACCAAATTTGATCATGTCATTGGTCACTGCAATTTTCAATGGCTTATAGCCTAGATAGGAAAAGTAAAGTGTATCATTTGCTTTGGCTGGAATTACAAAATTTCCCTTTTGATCAGTAATAGTACCAATCACCTGAGTAAGATTGAGAATGTGAACACTAGGCATAGGCAAGCCCGTTGATTCATTTTCAAGGCGGGCACTGAAATTTTCCTGGGCAAAGCCATTGTAAAAAGAAATTAACATTAGTAGTCCCCAAATTTTCCTCATGCCATAAAATTAGCTAAAATTCATGGAAAGTATTTTAGCTCTCTGGTATTATTATGATTTTTTTAGTTGATTGAGTCCGTTTAAGAAATTTTGAGTGGCAAGTGCACGATGACTTATGGTGTTTTTAATAGTGTCTCCCAATTCTGCAAAAGTTTTATTATAGCTTTCTGGAATGAAAATGGGATCATAGCCAAAACCACCTTGGCCTCGTTTTTCAAAAATGATGTTTCCTTTTACAATCCCTTCAAAAAGCTGAATATTTTTATCAAAAGAAGCGGCAATCACCGTTCTAAATTGAGCTTTGGTGTTGGGATTTCCTTTTAGTTTTTCCCAAACTTTTTTAATGTTTTCTTCATTATTTTTGGCTTCACTTGCATAACGAGCAGAATACACACCTGGGGCTCCGTTTAGAGCATCAATTTCCAAACCTGAGTCATCAGAAAAACAATGAAGCCCGTATTTGTATTTAATAAAGTTTGCTTTGATTGTAGCATTTTCTTCAAGTGTACTTCCTGTTTCTTCTATTTCTTTATGACAGTTAATGTCCGTCAAACTTAAAATTGAAAAATGAGAGGGAACCAGCTTTTTTAATTCCTCTATTTTGTTTTGGTTGTGGGTTGCAAAAATTAATTTCATTTCATTAGTTGATTAGAGAGGTAGATTAAAGAATAGGGTTTTAAGATACTAATCATTATGATAGGGGTGATTGTTGATTATAGTGAAGGCTCTATACAATTGCTCACAAAAAAACAATCGTATCATTTGATGAGAGAAAGTCATTTCAGAAAGTGCTATTTTTCTAGGGAATTTTTGGTAGAGTGTTTCGGAAAATCCAAAAGCTCCGCCTACTATAAAAATAATTCTTGAATTCCCAGAAATCATGTGTTGCTCTAGTTGTTTTGCAAACCCCTTAGAGGTAAATGACTTTCCTTTTTCATCCAATAAATAAACAAAATCTCCTGGTTTGATTTTTTGAAGTATCTTTTTAGCCTCTTCATTTTTTATCTCAAGCGGTTGCGTTTTCTTATTTGCTTTTGGATCTGCAACAAATTGCACAGAAAATTTAGTGAAATGTTTAAGTCTTTTGACATACTCTTCAGTGGCATCAGACCAAAAAGTACGATCCGTTTTTCCAACACATAATAAAACAATTTCCATGATGCAAAGGTACAAAGCCTCCGGATTTTTAAATGATTTATATCCCTATATGATTTTGCCGATTATCTTTGTAAAAAGAAACAACTGACTACATGTCAAAAATTTCACAACTTCCTGTAATTAAATCAATTATCAGTTTTGCAAAAGCTGTTAAGCCTCCAGGGTTTTATGGATTTTCAATTTATGACCTTTTGGAGATGTATGTTATTGGAATTGTTAAAGGCACTTTATCTTCCAGAGCTGGGAGTATTTCTTTTAGCTTTTTTATGGCCTTGTTTCCTTTTTTATTATTCATTATTAATTTGATTCCTTTTGTGGATATGATCCCCTTTATCCGGATTGAAAACTTTGATCAAACTTTCCTGAATTATATTGAATTGTTTTTGCCTTATGAAACTCAAACTTTTTTTACAAGTATTTTTGAAGACATTAGGAATAAACCAAGAGGGGGGCTTTTGTCTTCAGTTTTCTTATTGTCAATTTTTTTATCGGCAAATGGAGTATCTGCAATTTTTGGGAGTTTTGAAGTTTCTTATCATGTTGCTTTTTCTAGAAACTTTTTTAGACAGTATTTTTTATCGGTAGGTGTGAGTGTTGTATTGGCATTTCTCTCTTTATTTGCTGTTATAATTTTTTTTTATTTCGAGTTCTATATTTTAAATAATTTGGAATCACTTGTGCCCTCAGAGATTCGATTAACTAGGATTAGTCAAATTAGTTTTTTTGGATTTTTTGCATATTTGACAGTAAGCATCCTCTATTATTTTGGAACTATTGAAGGTAGAAAAATTCGTTTTTTTTCCCCGGGGGCTTTAATGACCACGCTTTTGTTTTTCTTGACTACTTACGGTTTTGGAATTTACATTGAAAATTTTTCAACCTATAATCAACTTTATGGTTCTATAGGTGCGTTACTAATATTCCTATTGTACATCTGGATGAATTCTAATATTCTCTTATTAGGATTTGAACTAAATGCTACATTAACTCGTTTCAAGAGAGAGCCAAAGTTGAGTAGCGATGAACACTGAAGACTTATCTGCTAAATCTGTTTTTATTGACGTATTGCTCCCTTTGGCACTACCCAAGCCCTACACTTACAAAGTTTCTTTAGAACAAGTAAAATCACTTGCAATTGGATTTCGAGTTGCTGTACCTTTTGGGAAGCAAAAAATATATACTGCACTAGTGATTAAAATTCATGGGGTTACTCCTCAGACCTATGAGCCCAAAACAATAGCTATGATTTTGGATGAGGTTCCTACAGTTACACCAACCCAATTGGAACTATGGGATTGGATGTCCAATTATTATATGTGTAGCCAAGGAGAGATTATGAGAGCTTGTTTGCCCGCAGCTTTATTGTTGGAGAGTAAAACAATGTTGTCAAAATGTGAGGCCACCGATGAACAACTAAAAGCACTTTCAGACAGTCAGTATTTAGTATATGAGGCATTACAACAGCAGACACTTACACTGGATGATATCAGTAAAATAATAGACAGAAAGCAAGTAATGCCCCTTGTATTAGGGATGTTGGAATTGAATGTGGCTGTGATTCATCAGCATTTAGAAGAAAAGTTCAAGCCTAAAAGAGTTCGTTATATTTGTTTGTCAGATGAATACCAGTCAGAAGAAAAATTAAAAGATCTTTTTGATAGCTTACAAAAAGCCCCAAAGCAATTAGCCATAATAATGGCAGTTTTTTCTGCTTCTGAAGGATATAAGGAGCTTCAGAAGGTGTCAGATTTGAAAACAAAATCAGGAGCATCGAGTAGTCAATTTAAAACCTTGATTGACAAAAGTATTTTAGAAGAGCACTTTCAAGAAGAGCACCGCTTGTTGATAAAACAAAAACAGAATGAATCAAGCTTTAAAATCCTATCAGAGCCACAACAGTTAGCGTTTGATGAAATCAATGATCAGTTTACTGAGAAAAATGTAGTGTTATTTGAGGGAGTTACTTCATCAGGAAAAACAGAGGTGTATATCAAGTTAATTGAAGCAGAAATTAATAAGGGGAAACAGGTTTTGTATTTATTACCTGAAATATCATTAACCTCTCAAATTGTAAATCGTTTGGCAGCAAGATTTGGAAACCAAGTTGCAGTATATCATTCCAAATTTTCCATTCATGAACGTACTGAGGTTTGGCAAAAAGTACTAAGTGCCTCTCCTGAAGCCAAAGTAATTGTGGGTGCACGCTCTGCTGTTCTTTTGCCTTTTAAAAATTTAGGATTGGTTTTAATAGATGAGGAGCATGAAATGTCTTACAAACAATTTGATCCTGCCCCTCGATATCAAGCTAGGGATAGTGCCATTTATTTAGCTAGTATTATGTGGTCAAACGTATTGCTAGGTTCTGCAACTCCATCTATAGAAACCGCTGTAAATGTAAGAGCAGCTAAATACGGATGGGTTAAGTTGACCCAGCGTTATGGAGGAGTCTCACTTCCCAATATTGGAATCGTAGATTTAAAAGAAGCCCATCGAAAGAAGATGATGAAGGGGATGTTTTCTTCTCAATTGATTGATGCAATTCAGGATACTTTATCCAAGGGAAAACAAGTGATTTTATTCCAAAATAGAAGAGGGTATGCCCCTATATCTGAGTGCACCAGTTGTGGACATTCTCCTCAATGTACACAATGTGATGTTTCATTAACTTATCACCAAACACAACAACAACTTCGTTGTCATTATTGTGGATATCATATTCCCATGCCCACTCAATGTCATGCCTGTGGGATGCCAACTTTAACAACCAAAGGAGTGGGAACCCAACAAATAGAGGAACAGATTCAAACTGTTTTTCCTGAAGCTTCTGTGGGTAGGATGGATTGGGACAGCACTCGAGGAAAATGGGGCTTTGATACTATAATAGAATCGTTTGTTCAGGAGAGAATTCAAATTCTTGTAGGTACTCAAATGGTAGTGAAGGGATTAGATTTTAAAAATGTGTTGTTGGTAGGGGTAATTAATGCAGATCATGTTTTAAATTTTCCTGATTTTAGAGCTCACGAACGTAGTTATCAAATGTTGTGTCAAGTCGCTGGAAGAGCAGGACGTTCTGATGAAAAGGGAAATGTACTTATACAAACCTATCAGCCTGACCATCCCACACTAAGACAGGTTTTGAACCATGATTATGAGGGGCTTTACCATTCCCAAAGAAAAGAACGACACAAGTATAAATACCCACCCTACTATAAAATGATTCGAATAACCTTTAAAAGTAGGCAATTTGATACGGTAAACATGGCTTCGGACTGGTTCACTAATGTATTGAAACAATCATATAAGGGAACTGTTTTAGGGCCTGTTTTTCCACCTGTTGCTCGTGTTAGAAATCAATATCACAAACAGTTAGTTGTAAAGGTAGACCATGAATTTACTTCAAAAAAAGTAAAGAAAATTCTTGAACGAACGCATCAAAGTTTTCAAGCCATTTCAGCTTTTAGGAATACGAGGATCAATTTTGATGTTGACCCTTATTGAAATTTACTCACAGAGAGGCGGAAATGTTTTTTTTGAGTTCGGCTTAGTGGGAATTCTTTGTTTTCGATATTCACTCTGGAAGCAGAATAGTTTTTCACCTTGCTTAAATTGATGATATAAGACTTGTGAATCCTTAAAAATTGTTCTTTGGGTAAACGCTCCAAAAACTTTTTCATCGAGGAGAGGACTAAATATTTTCTTTTTTGGGTGATGATATTTACATAATCTCCAACCGCTTCAATCCATTGAATTTGATCCAGGGCGACTTTTTCCGTTTTAAGGTTGTGTTTTATTTCGATAAAATCATTTGTCTTATCCAATTGGCTAAGAATTAATTTGATTTTTCTTTCAATCCGGTCAACAGATTCTTCAATTCGGCCAAGTGAAAAAGGAGGGGAGATGCAATCGGATAGGTTGTAATCAAAAGCACGTAAGGCATCTTCAGCTTCTTCTGTCATTAGAATAATTTCAGTAGGATCCTTCAGTTTTTCTATAAACTCAAATCCAGAATAAATGGGGAGCTTTGCTGAAAGGAAAATAAGATCTACTGTGGTATAGTCTAAGAAATTTTGTGCTTCAACCGCATTTGAAAATTCATCAATGAAGTTTAAAGTTTTAATTTTTTTAAAAATTTGCGAAAGGTGGAGTCGTCTAATTGGGTTAGGATCGACAATAATGTAATTGAGGAGCATCATTAAAAATGATTTAGTGCTATAAAGATAAATAAAAAAACTTCATTTTAAAACGATCTTTATTTGGTATACTCTTAAGATTAAACTATTTTTGCCAACCAAAATAAAGATTATGAATCATTACGAAACTGTTTTCATTTTAAATCCCGTTCTCTCTGAAACTCAGATTGAGGAAGCAGTTCAAAAATTTATAGATTTTATTAAGACCAACCAAGGTTCTATGACTATTCAGGAAAATTGGGGTCTTAAGAAACTTGCTTATCCTATTGAGAATAAGAAAAGTGGCTTCTATCATCTTTTTGAATTTGCAGCACCAAGCGAAGCCGTAGCGGCTTTAGAGGTGGAATTTCGCCGTGACGAGCGTATCATGCGTTATCTAACGGTAAAACTCGACAAGCATTCACTAGCGTGGGCAGAAAAAAGAAGAAAAAAGAACAAAGCAAAAGCATAAGCAATGTCTAAAATTGAAGAACAAAATTCAGGAAAAAAAGAAGGTGAAATTCGGTATTTAACTCCATTAAATATTGATACCTCTACACAAAAAAAATATTGCCGTTTCAAAAGAACAGGTATCAAGTATGTGGATTACAAAGATCCAGACTTCTTACTTAAATTTGTAAATGAGCAAGGTAAGATTTTGCCACGAAGATTGACAGGAACTTCTTTGAAGTACCAACGTAAGGTTTCTGTGGCTGTAAAAAGAGCGCGTCATTTGGCTTTAATGCCCTATGTCGCCGATATGTTAAAATAATAATCACTCATCATGGAATTAATATTAAAAGAAGACGTTCAAAATCTTGGATTTAAAGATGAAATCGTGAGTGTTAAAAACGGTTATGGTAGAAATTTCTTGATCCCAAAAGGGATTGCAGTGATGGCTACAGTTTCCGCTCGCAAGGTTTTAGCTGAAAATTTAAAGCAACGTGCTTACAAGGAAAAATCAATTATTGATGAAGCTATCAAAAGAGCTGAAAAGATTAAAGCTCTTGATATCAAGTTAACTTCTAAAGTAGGAAGCGGAGACAAACTCTTTGGTTCTATCTCAAACGCTGACCTAGCTTCTGCCATAACAACCAAAGGAGAAGATCTAGACAAGAAGTTTATTACATTGCCCGGAAAAACAATCAAACGTTTAGGGAAATATGAGGCAACTATTCGATTACATCGAGAAGTTAGTTTTGAATTTCCTTTTGAGATTGTGCCCGAAGCAAAATCCTAACAAAATTAAAACCCACTTAATAGTGGGTTTTTTTTATTCCAATAACGAAGAATGAAATACCATAGACTCACTGAATCTCAATTTATTGAAATGCATCAGGAGTTTATCCTTTTTTTAGCAAGTAATAGTATTGACAAAAAAAAGTGGGATGAAGTCAAAGAAACAGAACCACATACTGTTGATTTGCTCTTAGATGGATTTAGTGATTTAGTTTGGGAAAAAATTCTAACACAATGTTCTTATGTAGAGTTTCCAACAAAAAGTCAATTGTTTCTTTTTAATACCCGAATTGAAGAGGTTGAAGCTCTTGTTGTTAAGGTTACCGATATGGATTGTGACTTAACGACTCCAGGAGGCTTTCAATGGATACTCAAAAATGTTCATAGTGATGCTGTTACATTGTTTGAAGCCACTAAGGAATATTCACCTTCACGAAATGAGTTTATTTATTCTTACCTCAAAAAAGGCGCAGTTCTCTCCGAAGGCATCTATTTTAAGGAGCTGAAAAGTTATTTTTCCAATTCGAGAAAATAGAAGATATTTGTGACAGATTCACCATTATGGCAATAAAACCCGCAACACCGAAAGGTACCCGAGACTTTTCATCTACTGAAATAGCCAAACGAAACTATATTCGAGCTATTTTACAGCAAACTTTTCAATTCTTTGGTTTTCAGCCAATTGAAACTCCTTCCTTTGAACGTCTTGAAACCTTAACAGGAGTATATGGAGAAGAAGGAGATCGCTTAGTTTTTAAAATTTTAAATTCTGGTGAAAAGGTCAAAAAAGCCGATACCGAAGCACTAGCTCAAGGGAAATATCAAAGGTTTTCTAGATCATTAGCAGAGAAAGCGCTCAGATATGATTTAACAGTTCCCTTTGCACGTTATGTTGCACAGCATCAAAATGAATTAACATTTCCATTTAGACGGTATCAAATTCAGCCTGTTTGGAGAGCTGACAGGCCACAACACGGTCGTTTTCAGGAATTCTATCAGTGTGATGCTGATATAGTAGGAGATCGTTCCTTGTGGCAGGAGGTTGAGGTCTTAGCCTTGTACGATCGTGCTTTTAATGACTTGAAGATTGAAGGTACAGTTTTAAAGGTTAATCATAGGAAAATATTGGCCGGAATTGCCGGAAAACTTGGGGCGGTTGAAAAGTTAGGCGATTTTACTATTGCTTTAGATAAATTAGATAAAATCGGTAAAGAAGGCGTTTTTAAAGAACTAGTTTCTAAGGGGTTTTCTTCTAGTGCACTTGAATTGTTGGAGGCGTTACTTGTATTGAAAGGTTCAGCTGCACAACAGCTTGAGGCATTAAAGGACATACTTTCAGACCAATCTGAAGGTTTGAAGGGAATTGAAGAAATAGAATTTATTTTCAAACAACTCACCCCAGACACACTACAGACGGTTCAGCTTCATTTTGATTTGACTCTTGCAAGAGGATTGCATTACTATACAGGAATGATAGTTGAGGTTAGCGCCCCTGAAAAGGTGAAAATGGGTTCTATAGGTGGTGGTGGACGATATGATGATTTAACAGCCACTTTTGGATTAAATAATATGAGTGGAATTGGGGTTTCATTTGGTTTTGAAAGAATCTATTTAGTGATGGAAGAATTGCAACTTTTTCCAGAAGAACTGGTACCAACGACTCACGTTTTATTTGCTAATTTCGGATTAGAAGCAGCTGTTATTGCTTATTCTAGTGTTGCACAACTTAGACAGCACAATATCGTAAGCGAATTATACCCTACTGAAGCAAAACTTAAAAAACAGTTGGGCTACGCCAATCAAAAAGGGATTAAAAAAGTGGTCTTGATAGGAGAGGAGGAGGTAATTCAAAAGACTTTTATTTTAAAAGACATGAAGGAAGGGACTCAAACTTCACATCCCTTATCAGATTTAATCTCAATACTGACCTAACTTTCTGTTTCAGGAGCTAAGGTTGGTTTTGAATAGGCTTGAAAGGGTTGTTTCAGAAGCGTCTTAATTTTTCCATTTTCTTTTTCATCAAAAAATACATCTACTCCATAAACTATTTTTTCTCTATCAAAAGGCAAATAGGTTCCAAATAGGTGATCCCAAATGGAAAATATATTTCCAAAATTTGCATCGGTGTAAGGTAGGCGATAGTGGTGATGTGTTTTATGCATATCTGGAGATACGATTATAAAACTTAGCGCCATATCTAGCTTCTTTGGCAGCTTTATATTGGCATGATTGAATTGAGTCAATACCAATGAGAGGGATTGATACAACATAATAATTCCCATATTAGCACCTAAAATAAAGACTCCAAAAAGTGTAAATCCAAATCGGATAAAACTTTCTAATGGATGATGACGATTTGCAGTGGTTGTATCTACTTTGTGATCACTGTGGTGGACTAAGTGTATCATCCAGAAAGGTTTAATTTTATGTTCTGCCCAATGCGCTATATAGGCACCAACTAAATCTAATAGCATAACTCCAACAATTACCTCTGCCCAAAGGGGTAATTCAGGGATCCATTGTAAAAGACCAAATCCACTCGCTGTAGTCCAGTCTGAGGTTGTCAGAAGAAGGAATGCTAGCAGAAAGTTAATGATTACTGTTGTAGCGGTAAAAAATAGATTAGGAAGTGCGTGTTTCCATTTGGAGTAATCAAATTTAATTAAAGGTACACTACCTTCCAAAATCCAAAATAGACTTAGACCACCCACCAAAAGAATGCTGCGATGTAAAGAAGGGATCGTTTCAAAATATTTCATTACCGTCTCCATTTGATCCTAATTTTTCTCGAATATATAAAAAATAGTGTTATTACTCCAACTAGATATTTATATCAAATTTAACAGGGAGGTTTATTTTTTTATTTAACTTAATATGGAATTTTATCATTCTTATGAAACCAAAAGATTTTATCAAGCAACTAGCTTTGATTTCTGGTGCTAGTATTAGTTATTCAAATCATGCAATTCTTCTCAATAGCCCTTCAGTTGTTGGAGTCAGTGAGCATCTTTGTTTTGGTGTATTTGAAATCAATGCAATAGTTTTGGTAAATGAGAATGTATCACTAAAACTACCCAACAAAGAAGTGATCGCTGATTATGATGCTAATCAAAAAGTATTTTGGGATGTAAATCAACATCATGATTCAAATAGTAATTACCCATTTAACTAACATTAATCAAAATGAATAATCATTGTTTAAGTTTTAAGAACTTTTTTATGTATTACTTTTTATTAAGTATGCTCTTTGTCAACTTAGCTTTCGCACAAGAAAGGATGAAGCCTGAGGAAACTGAAGTCTGGGAACCTGAGCCTAGGCTCGTATTCCCTGGAGTTTTGAATTCTCCCCCCAGTGACGCGGAGATACTTTTTGATGGAACTAATTTTTCGAAATGGAGGCATGAATCCACTAAAGGGGAAGTTCAATGGACATTAAACCCTGATAAAACCATGACAGTTAAACCCAGAATGGGTTCCATAGAAACGATCAATGAGCATGGCTCCATTCAATTGCATTTAGAGTGGAAATCACCAACAATACTAAAAGGAGAGGGGCAAGGTCGAGGAAATAGTGGAATTATATTTCAAAGAAGATATGAAGTTCAAATCTTGGATAGTTATAACAATCGCACCTATTCTAACGGTCAAGCCTCTGCTATTTACAAACAACATATTCCATTAGTAAATGCCGTTCGTCCAACTGGAGAGTGGCAGATCTATGATATCGTTTTTAACGAACCACAGTTTGACACAGATGGAAAAATGACAAAGCCAGGAAATTTCACTGTCTTTCTCAATGGTGTTTTGGTACAAAATAATGTTGAGTTATTGGGAACAACTGAATATATTGGAAAACCAAAAACAGGAAGAGATGAAATGCCAGGGAGCAACAAGTCAACACCTAGTCATCGTTCGCTATTGCTTCAAGACCATGGCGATTTAGTTAGTTATCGAAATATTTGGATGCGAAAACTCTAAGGAGTTTTACCTAAAAGATCTAATTAAATTTCGACTTTTTCTTTTTGAAATTTTTCTTTGGAGAAAAAGTCTTCCCTTTTTTGGTGAGCTCTACATTTACTTTTCGGTCATCCATGATTAAATCATCAAAAGATTTAAGAACAAGATCTCTATGGTCTTTGTGGGTAGAAAAGAAAGAAAAGTTTTTCATAACTTCCACTTGAAAAACATCGTCTGGTCCTAGTTTTAGAAAAGAGCGTAAAAAATCTTTTAATGTAGTCCATTCATATTGATCACGTGCACCAACATTAATAAAAAAACGATCTTTGTCTTGTGGAGCATTTATCTTCCTATCTGAGCGTCTGTCTGAGCGTCTATCTGAAGAACGATCGTCTCGACCAAATTCTAAGGCTTTCGGTTGAAGGTCAAAGGATTTAAATTCTTTTGACAACATCATCTCTATTAATGTTTCTTTTGAAATTTCTTCAAAAGCACTAATCGCTTGAGGTAAATGATTGTGTAAATCACTCTTTATTGGAATGTTTTTAACTTGATCAACCCAATGTGTTATTTTAGAAGTCAATACTTCTTCTGGAGAAGGCATTTGCAATTCCTTGAGTTTGGTTTGCAATTTATTCTCAATCAATTTAATTTTTCTTCGATCTGATTTTGTTACAAAAATGATTGAAGTACCTAATTTTCCTGCTCTACCAGTCCGACCACTTCTGTGGGTATAGGTTTCTATTTCATCAGGAAGCTGGTAGTTTATAACGTGTGTAAGATCATCTACATCAATTCCACGGGCAGCTACATCAGTAGCAATTAATAATTGAATTCTTTTCTTTCGAAAAGACTGCATAACAATATCCCGCTGATTTTGACTTAAATCCCCATGAATTGCTGCTGCTTTATATCCATCTTGGATTAGCTTTTCTGCAACTTTTTGTGTTTCAATTTTAGTGCGACAAAATACAACTCCAAAAAGATCTGTATTCATACTAACTACTGCTCTAAGTGCACTGTATCGTTCTCTCGCAGCCACTGTAAAATATTGATGATCAATATTTTTAGCACTTGAATTTTTTGTACCTACTGTAATTTCAATAGGTTTATTCATGAATTTTTTTGCAATGGTGCTAACCTCTGGAGGCATTGTTGCAGAAAACAGCCAAGAACTTTTAGATTTAGGTGTGTGTGTTAAAATATCTTTGATGTCTTCATAAAAGCCCATGTTTAGCATTTCGTCTGCTTCATCTAAAACACAGTATTGTATGGCACTTATATCAACCAATCGTCTTCTGATCATATCTTTTAAACGACCAGGAGTAGCAACAACAATTTGTGCGCCTCGTTTTATTTTATTGGCTTGCTCTTGAATATTGGCTCCACCATAAATGGCAACAATGTTTACATTTTTGAGTGCTTGACCATAAATTCCCATTTCGTTTGTGATCTGCAAGCACAATTCACGAGTGGGAGCAAGGATTAATCCTTGAGTCATTCTTTGTTTTGCATCAATTCTTTGAAGCATAGGAAAACCAAAAGCAGCGGTTTTGCCTGTTCCTGTTTGAGCTAATGCAACCAGATCGGTATCTTGTTCGAGTAATATTGGAATTACTTTCTCTTGAACCTCTGTTGGAGATTCGAATCCTAGTTTTTCTACGGCTTTTAGAAGTTCCGTATTGAGTCCTAGGGACTTAAAAGTTGTCATAAATAGTATTCTGGCTGCAAAAGTAGTCTAATTTAAGTGGTTATCAATCGTTTTGTCACTTATTTTGTGTTAGCTGTTTTTAATTCAAAAAAAAAGTCCTGTTTTGACACAGGACTTTAGGATTGTAAAAAGGCTAAAAGTTATACTTTAAATCCTTCTCTGTATTCACGTGTTACAAATTGATTTGCCGCCTCAAGGTTAGTGATTTTCATATTCTCACCATCCCACAGTAGCTTTTTACGCGCATAATAGTCCATTTTACCATTAGTACCTTCTTCACGAAGCATGAAACTACGAATGGCCAAATTCCCCATCAGTACAGTTTCAGTCATAGGACCTGCATAGTCAAACGAAGAAGTTAATCCTAAATGTTCTTTGCTGTTGAATCCAGCTTTACATGCGTCTACCCATTTGCGTTGGTGACCGTACTCTGGCTCTGTCATTTTTTCAACTTCAGGACCAAATTCTGTGCTTCCATCGTAGCGATATAATTTTGGCATCAAAGGTGAACTATCATTTATGTTAGTGGTAATGATACCTTTTTCTCCTATCATCATAACACCATTAGCACTATCCGTGCCTCCAATATCACTATTTGCTGGAATAATGTCTGGATGTGGTGGTCTAATTCCACCGTCACTCCAACTCATTAATATGGGAGATTTACTTTTTTCAGTGGCACCAAAATTAATGCTAATCAGGGAGGAGGGAGGACATCCTTCTGGAAGGTAATCTGCATTCCACATTTGAGAATAGACACTTCCGACACTACATTCAGCAGACTTTGGGTATTTTAAACCTAAAGTACGGAAAGGAATATCAATAAGGTGACAACCTACATCACCAAGGGCTCCTGTACCATAGTCCCACCAGCCTCTCCAGCTAAATGGATGCATATTGGGTGTATAGGGTTTTTCTTTAGCAGGTCCTAACCATAAATCCCAATTCAATGCGTCGGGTTTCATGCTTGGATTGGGTTGTGGCATGGGAACACCTTGTGGCCATACTGGGCGGTTGGTCCAAATTTTCACTTCTGAAATGGCACCTACGGCATCACTATCAACCCAATTTTGTACCATATTGAGTAATGGATTTGATCCCCCTTGATTTCCCATTTGAGTAACCACTTTTTGTTCTCTTGCCATTTCTGTCAAAATACGTGCTTCACGAATATTGTGAGTCATTGGTTTTTGAACATAAACGTGTTTTCCTCTTTGCATGGCAAATACAGCAGCTGGACCATGAACATGGTCTGGTGTTGATATGGTGACTGCATCAATATCTTTTTCTTTATCCAACATGACACGATAATCCGCGTATTGTTTTGCTTTTGGAAACTTTTTAGCGGTACGGGATGCGCTTCCTGAAAAATCTACATCACAAAGAGCAACAACGCGTTCTCTGCCTCTTACTGAAGCATTGCTGATATCACTAGCCCCTTTTCCTCCAGAACCAATTGCAGCAAGATTTAACTGATCACTTGGCGCAATGAAGCCGGGGCCACCCAAA
The DNA here is from genome assembly GCA_009886625.1 of Flavobacteriaceae bacterium. Classification (GTDB taxonomy): domain Bacteria; phylum Bacteroidota; class Bacteroidia; order Flavobacteriales; family Flavobacteriaceae; genus MS024-2A. Next base: position 74,604 of record QXZA01000027.1, on the reverse strand, counting down.
ACATGTCTTGGAACTATCATTATTGAGGAGGCAAGGACTCCTTTTTTTAAAAATTCTCTTCTTGAATCTTTTTTCTTGTTTTTCATTCTTGTTTTAGTTTGTATTGCATTATTAAATATAAACCTTTTTTGATAAGTTTTTGATTTTAATACTTTGGATTATTAAAATAGCACAGATATTTGAACTCAAATTATTATTATGACAAACAAAAAACAGAATAGAAGAGCCCTTGGCTATTTCTTTTTTTTATGTGGATTTTGTTTTTCGACCTGGGCCTCTCGAATCCCCAACATCAAAAATACTTTTGACATGAATGATGCAGAGTTAGGAAGTTTTCTCTTTATTCTGCCCATAAGTTCCCTTATCGGTTTGCCGCTTTCTGCATGGCTAGTGTCAAAATTTGATAGTCGCTATCTCTTGTTTTTTGGTTTTCTTCTTTTTTTATTTGCATTGTGTGGTATTGGGGTTTCTTCTCAAATTGAGTTTTTAATAGTGGCAGTTGCTTTTTTTGCACTTGGTTTAAGGGCCATCAACATATCCATGAATACTCAGGCGATTCAATTACAAAAATCATATACCAAAAAGATTAACGGGAAATTTCATGGATATTGGAGTTTGGGGGGTCTTTGTGGTTTGGTTTTCGCAACTCTAGCTATTGATCAAAATATCAGCATGGCCTATCATTTAGGAACAGTTGCTTTTGTTTCTTTGCTTATTGTAAGTGTAGCCTATTTTTATTTATTACGAAACGATAGAGAGGCTACTGGAAATAAACTGCAATTTGGCAAGCCAGATAAGTTCATTTTTTATACTGGTTTGGTTGTTTTTTGTGCTGCGGTTTGTGAAGGGGGTATTTATGATTGGAGCAGTGTTTATTTTAAGGAAGTAGTAAATGCAGAATTGTTTACCTTAAGTTTTTTGGTTTTTATGATTTCTATGACTATTTCACGCTTTTTTACAGATCGAATCATCATGAAAATGGGGATGTCAAATTTATTTTTAATTAGTGCTGTTATCGTTGTTTTAGGCATCACAATTTTGATTTTATTTCCTTATTTCTTTACAGCTTTATTAGGGTTTTTTATTGCGGGTTTTGGTGTGGCTTCTATTTTTCCCATGGCTTTTTTATTGGCAGGACAATCTAAAAAATATGCACCAGGGATGGCAATTTCAATTGTCGGCACCTATTCAACTATAGGAGTGTTAATTGCCCCACCCTTAATTGGCTATTTGGCTCATATATTCAATTTAAACTATGCTTTTTTATTTTTTATATGTGCAGCTTTGTTTTTAATATATTTTTCCAAAAAGGCTTTTTATTATTTAGCAAAACAATAATTTTTAGTTTACTGTAAAAATGGTTTAATTTTTGATGTAAATTTTCATTAATACAACTCAACTAAAGTTCGTATTAATTTTAAAATAAATAAAATGAAAAACACCCTTATCTTTATTTTTCTTTTAGCGTCATCACTCGTTTTTTCCCAGAGAGGAAATACAGGTGACAAGACTTTTGCTCCCAGGTTACCTGAGGATGTCTTCAATTCGGTTTCCAATGCGTCATTAAAAATGATTAATGAGGTTGATCATGATATCATTGTTTTAGTTCGTGATCAAAACAAAAAATATTTAAGACATGTTTACATTCGCAATAATGGGAAATTCACATTTAAAGATCTTCCAATAACTCGTCTCTATGTCCAGTTTAAGTCTAAAGATTTCTATTTTGAAGATAAAGAACGCACTGTAATTAATTTTGGTGAAAAACACACCTTCAATTTTTTCTTTGATCCCACTCAATTACAGAATTATATTCAAATAACGGAGGAGGAGTTCTTTAAGCCCTAAGTATTAGTTTTAAAACTTAGCGTTCTATTTCTTTGGTTTTTGCATGGCGTAATTCTAAACCAACAGAAGTTCTGGGTAAAAAGCCTTTCCAAGGTTCTTGTTTAGATAATACCTCGCTATCTATAAATTGAGTGTAGTCTGATTTGTCTTTAAGTTTAACTCCCAAAAATGCAGTAATAAAATGTTGGTTTATGTTATTTATACGACGTTGGTCCCACACCGAATCAGCATAGCGTAAATATTCATCTAAATGTAATCCCGCTTCACTTGCTTCAGTTGGCGGTGGATTTGGCGCAATATTGTGTCTAGCATTCATATACGTTAACAGATAACGTTCACTATTTACAGCGCCTTCATAAATAGCTTTGATCCCTTTTTCATATCCTGAAATATCATCCTTACTACCAGCAACATAAAAAGTAGGAATTTTAATCCCAGCTAAACCTTCATCGTTCCACACACCTTGTTCCATTCCCCAGGGCGCAAGAGCTACAATTGCTTTGATTCTTTTGTCAAACGACTCTATAAATTCTTTTTGTCCAACCTTCCTTTTGTTTAGAGCATTATTCCCTTTTGACATACTTGCAAAAAAGCTAGTTGCCATAGGACTGTAACCTCCCCCTGCTATATTAATGGCACCATAGCCTCCCATTGAATATCCTATAAGTCCAGTTTTTTCTACATTAACTATTCCTGATAAATAATGGTTGGACTCTTTGTTTAAACGATCGATCTCATTCAATATAAAAAGATCATCTAAGGATCGGTTCAACAGAGTGCTATTGAAACCTGTTGCATCTCTAAAAGTAGAATCGGTATGATCGATGGCAACTACAACATATCCTTTTGAAGCTAGATTTTCAGTTAAATAAGACATAATATATCGAGACCCAGTATATCCATGAGAAACAATGAGTAGGGGATAAGGACCATTTGTTTTATCGGGTTTGGCGTCTCTTAAAGCTCTTCCCTTAAAAGTAAAGGGGATCAGTGGTCTGTCTGGGCTATTGAAATTACCCATTACATCTTCATAAATTACTTCTTCATTTTCTCCTTCTGCAAGTAAAGCTGGGTACCAAATTTCAACAGTTAGCGGACGATCATAAATGGAATCTTTATCCTTCGAAGAGTTTAAAATATCAATTTGATCATGATGAATTAAATGAGCAGTTTTAACTCCTACTTTGAATTCCCCTCTTGCAGCTAATATTGGGGCATCAGGTAATTTATCACCATAAATAAAAGCATTTCCTTGGCCTTGACTGTTTTGAACAAACATAAAAAAGAAAAGAATGAAGAATGGAACGAGTTTGGGTTTCTGTAGGTGGAAGAGGTTTTTCATTGAAGAATTTTAGGTTTTACAAATTAAAAATCGGCTTTTTAAAAATCATTTAATTTAAACTTACAACTAAATTTTGAACATAAATCAAATGCTGGAAAACATGTAATGAGTAAAATGAAATTTAGTATATTTGATTGTATAATCATAGATCAAGGTATTTAATTTAAATTTTAATTTATTGGTCTCATGATTTATTAGAAAACTATAAATTTATTTTCTTATGAATAAAGCACCAACAGTTGAACTCAAACTTCCTATTTTAAAAAATATGGAGTTAGTAGCGACTCAAACTTCAGAGGTTGTTTCTAAGCATATGAGCCTTACAGATGAACAATCGGGTGAAATATCTATGGCCTTAATAGAGGCGTGTATCAACGCTTTTGAGCATTCTGAAACAAAAAATGAAGTATATATTCATTTTATTATTTCTGATGATGAGTTAACGATTAAAGTTATTGACAAAGGTAAGGGGTTTGATGCCTCCAAAATCAAGATACCCGAAATTGAAAATAAAATTAACACCAATGAAAGGAAAAGAGGTTGGGGACTGATGCTGATAAAAGAATTGATGGATTCTGTGGACTTTGAGTCAGATCACACAGGAACAACACTTACAATGGTTAAAAAAAAGGACAATAATGAGTAAAGTAACCCAGACAAATTCAATAGAAAACGTAGTTGTTATTGCTACAGAAGGATACCTAAACAAAGATTTAGGGGAAGAGATTCAACAAATTGCCCAAAAACACATAGACGAAGGGAGTAAAATATTTCTCATTAATTTAAAAGACTCTAAAATTGTCAATAGTATTGGCGCTTCTATTTTGATTGAGTTGATTGAGCAACTTCAAGATATAGATGGTCAATTAGTGTTTTGTGATTTAGCTCCTATTATAGAAAAGACTTTTAAAATTATGGGGCTTACAAAGTATTGTACTGTATATCCATCTCAAGAGGAGGCAATAAAAGAATTGTCTTAGCTTCATGAAAAACTTAGCTGATTTTCTGGTTGAATTTATTCAACAACCCACACTTTCAGCTAAAATAAATTTTCTCTCTCATCAATCTGAATTTGATGAAATTCAATGTTTCTTTTTTTTAAAAAAGACATTGGTTAAATCTCTTGGTGTAACTTCTTTCTTATATCACAACAAAGAAGAGAATATCCCTGCTTTTGATGACCATCTATTAGAAGTTACTCAAAACACAGTTTCATCAAATGCTAAAAGAGAAATGGCTTTTTCTATTGTTGTTGAAAGCAAACCCATTGGTTATATTAGATTACCACACAAGATGCTTACTAGGGATCTTAAGGTTGTTTTAAATGCTTTGAAAAAGTTTATTGAGAGTGAACTCATCAAAAAGAAACTCGAAATTCAACTTCGTGATCGTAACAAAGAGTTAAGTTATAAGTTACTGGAAATAGAATCTCTTATTGATGTGACTAACATAATAAATGAGCCAGATTCAGAGCTAGAAGCACTTTTCGAAAACCTTTTGATTACTATTTTATCAACTCTTAATGCTTCAAAGGGAATGATTTTATTAAAGGATCCAAAAACAGATTTCTTTAATGTGAGTTCAAGTTTTAATCTTTCCAAAGAGGAGTTACCTTCCAAAATCATCAGAATAACCAAAGGGATATTAAAAGTAGTTAATGAAACAAAAAAAGCATTGATTATTGATACTCCTGAAGAATATCTGTTGCTTAAATTTTCGAAAAAGAACATATTGATAAGCCCATTAATCAATCAGAATGAACTGGTGGGAATTATCCTTTTAGCGGACAAGGAGAGTAGGTCAGGGCTAGAGCGTTTTATACAACAGGAACTTAGGCTCTTTGATAATTTGTCCAAGAAAGTGAGTTTGGCATATGATAATATTCGATTGATAGATTCGCTTCAGAGTTCAAACAAACTGGTGGATAATATTATGACCTCCATCACTACTGGAATTGTGAAAATAAATGTTTTGGGGGAAGTTGAATATGTAAATCATTCTGCTAAAAAAATATTTGGTTTTGAGGAGGATTCGATACTGAACAATCATTATTTTATTGTTTTTCAGAAAAACCCACATTTAGTTGAATTAATTGAAAGAGCAGAAAATGATACCAATAAAATCCTTCAAGAAGAAAATGTAAAGATTGATAATGAATTAGACGAGTCACATGAAGTCAATCTCACACTCTCCACAGTATATGATGAAAATAATATTCCTTCTGGACTGGTATTTTCATTTGAAGACTTGTCTGGAATTAATAAGATTAAGTCCACTTTTAAAAAATATGTTTCAGAAAATATTGTTGATGAATTACTTAAGAATGAGACTTCACTTGAGTTAGGAGGGAGTCAAAATGAAGTGTGTATTCTTTTTTGTGATATTCGAGGTTTTACATCAATGTCAGAAAAAATGAAGCCTAATGAAGTAGTGTACCTACTCAACCACTATTTTGACGCAATGATTGAAGTAGTTTTTAATCATAACGGGACCTTAGACAAAATTATTGGTGATGAGCTTATGGTCTTATATGGTGTTCCTTTGAAAAACGAAAACGATGCACAAGTAGCAGTAAATTCTGCAATTGCAATGTTTGAAGCTTTAAAAAAGTTCAACATTGACATGGAATCACAAAATTTCCCTGCATTGGAAATTGGAATAGGAATTAATTACGGGAAAGTAGTCTGTGGAAATATTGGGTCAGAAAGACAAATGAATTACACGGTTATTGGTGATCATGTAAATTTAGCAGCACGTCTTTGTTCGCATGCTAAACCCGGGGAAATAGTTATTTCTTCTTCGGTTATCGAAAAACTATCCTCAAAAGAAAACTTCATCGAGCAAAAACCGATCCACGTAAAAGGAAAGAAGAATGAAATCCCAAATTGGATTTTGAAGGCTGAAACCTAGGAAGCTTTTTTGACCACTACTATTGTAATATCATCAGGATTCATTACTCCATCTGCCCAATTATCAGATAATTCAACTAATGCATCCTTAATGCTTTCTGCATCTTTATGTGCATTTGCTTTTACACAATCTTCAACCTTGGGATAGTCTAATAATTCATCCTGTGGATTGGGTAGTTCAGGGAGACCATCTGAAATCATAACAATAACATCGTCTGAATTAAATTCTTTAGTGATGCTGTCAAACTCCTCTGTTTCAATCCCTCCCAAAGGAAGGTTAGGGACTAAAACTTCTTCTACTATTTTCGCTTTTGCGTTGTAGTAATAAGTTGGAGGCATAGCTGCTGAACTAAGCTCAATACTATTTTTATTAAGTTTTGCAACACTTAGACTCATTCTAAGACGTCCAAAGTTTACTCGCTTTACAATTCGATTTAATTGTTGTAAAATTTTACTTGGAGTACCCATTGCAATCCCATTTAGACCAGCTTTGGTTACAGAAACCATAATTCCTGAAATGACACCATGTCCCGTAGCGTCTCCACAGATTGCATAAAAGTATTCTCCTTTTTTGTAGAAAAAATCATAATAATCACCACCTATTTCTGTAGCAGATTTGAGATAAGTGCTAATTTGATATCCTTCGATAGTCGGATTTGTTTTGGGGAGCAAACTATTTTGCAACTCTCTCGCTTCTTCTAATTCTTTCGATTTACGCTCTCCCTCGAGGCGCTTTTTTGTTTGTGTTTCGCGAATTTTAACTAGGGTGTATATTAGTATTATCAATAATATAACGTACAATACAATAGTTTCTATTCGCAACCACCAGGGTGGGGCGTTATTGAATGTAAACTGTAGCGTGTTTATGCTCTTTTTACCATCGCCATCTATCGCGTAGATTTCTATAACAGAATTATAATAAGGGAAGGCGCTTAATTGAATTTTATTGTTAAATCCATTTGAAATCACCTCTGCATTTTCTCCTCTTTTGAAATAATAGTGAATCTGTTCTGACTTGAAATTACTGTCTGAAAACAAATCAAAGATTAAAGTGTTTGTTTTGTAATCGAAATCTAGTGTATTTTCATATCCTATTGGAATATTTGTTTCGTTATTTCCATCATCTAGTCCAACTATATTTAGAACACTTATATTGAATTCATTTTTTTCTTTATCTAGTTCCGATAGCTTGAAAGATTGGATTTTATCATAGCCTGTCAATACTATTTCATCTTCATATTGATGCATTGATTCTTTATGAAACCTACTAATATTTAGCCCATCTTCATTGTTGATATTTTTCACAATTCCATCTTCAATAAAATTAACCCCTGAACCAGTTTGAATAAATAATCGTTCTTTTACTTTTAAAAAGTCAAAAATATTATTGGATAAAAGTCCATTTTTCATGTCAATTTTCGAAAAACGTTGGTCGTTTAAATTGTACTTAAACAAACCATTTCCTATGGTTCCAATGAATAGAATGTTTTGATTCTCATCAAAGAAAAGTTTTGTTGGTGATGATGAAGCAAGCGAAGTACTAGAATCTCCATTATAGGTAAAGCTTTTTTCGAAATTCGAAAACTCTTTATCATAAAGACTAAACCCCCTTTGATCATCTGTAACATAAAGTTTATCTCCTATTTTTTCAATATCATTAAACCCCCTAGGAACGTCTGGATTTAATAATTCATTATACTCATAAAACACGATATCTTGCTCGTTAATGTTTTTTTTATCATTTAATATAACTTCAGCGTTAATTTTAATTACTCCATTTTCTAAAGCGCAATAAACATCATTTTCAATTACTTTGATGTTTTTAATTATTCCATTTTTAAGATAGGGTTTTATTTTAGGAAATTTTTTTAATTGTTTTTTTTGGATATCAAACAACATGAGGTCATCATTTCCTAAAATAATGTTTTTATCAAATTTATCAAAAGCGATATTTGTGAAATCGCTATCATACCTTTTTATAAAACTTGTAGTTCCTTTATTTCGCTTCAAAACCCCAATTTCAATGGCGTTTTGATAAAACGCTATGTATTGATTATCGAAATTTGAAAAATACAGCACTCCTTCATTACTCCTAACATCGTTTATAAGTGCACTAGTTTCTGAAATTATCTCCACTCCTGTATTCGTGCTTATATAAATTTGATTATCATTTGGTGAATGTTCTATCGCATTAATTGAATTGGCAATGTTGTAGCTTGATATTGGGTTTAATAAAGAGTCAGTTTTTATTATTTCATTTCCTTTATCTTTCCATACATATAAATATTCATCCACTCTAATAAATTGATTGAATTTCAATTCATTCTTACGATCAAGTTTAAATCTTAGCTTATTGGATGAAGTTTTTTTTGATAATAAAATGTTTTCTTCAGCTGTGTTTAGAAGAATCTTATCACTAGAAATCAGTAGTGCAGATTCAACTGCTGTTTCAAAATGTATTACACTTTCAAAACGATTTTCTTCAGGATAAAAGTCCACATACTCGTTTTGAGTAATCACCCCAATTTTGTTGTCCTCTCTGGGAAGAATAGCAATAATATTGTTGGTTGTAAATGTTGTTTTATTTCCTTTGAAAAAGCGTTTAAATGCGTTTAATTTTTCATCATAAACATTTAATCCATTTTTTGTTGCAATTATTGTTTTGCCAGATTTTTCATCAAAAAGAATTTCCGATCCAGAAAATTGCTCAAATTTTGAAGTTGATATTGATAATGGGTTTAAAGGGTCAAACTCAAAATGATTGGTGGTTTTTAAAGCATTATCTAAAACATAAATCCCAGATTGACGTGTAAATACCCAAAATGTTTTATTGGTAGGATTCAACAGCAAGACCGTAGGTTCAGATTCAAGTGGAATTTGTGAAAATGAAAAGCTGGAGGAGTCAAAAATACTTAACCCATCTTTGCTTAGCACTATTAATTCTTTATTAATACCTTCTGAAAGTTTAAGTATATCAGAATTCAGTATGCTCAATGAGTCTTCGATATTAGAAAAAAAGACTTTCTTTTTTTTACCATAAATCAAATTCAACCCTTCTTCTGTACCCACCCATAACATTCCATTGCTCGCCTTTAATGTTGCATGAATGTTTGAGTTACTTATAGGTAAATCAAGAGTTTTGACCTGACCATAAGCAGAAGCAAATGTTAATAAGATGAATACACTTTTTAAAATTGATTTTGACATTTTGAAACCTTAAAGATTTGTTTTTATTTGTGCTTTAGCTAAGTTTTTAACGACTGCATTTTGCCAGGTAGCAAAATTATTATTAGCAAGATCAACCAGAATCTGCTTACTCTCCTCGTTTTGTCCTTCAGCTTTTTTTGCTAAAGCCAAAAAATAATAGTGATATCCATCATCAGTCAAGATTTCTTTACTCAATTTAGAATAATCTTCTATTGATTCTTTTGGATTACCTTCCATTAAATTCAAATAGCCAGACAATTTAAAATATTCATTAAGAGCATTAGGATTATATTCAAGTTGCTTGTTAGATAGTTCTCTTAGAGAATTCAATGAAATTCTAGATTCCTCATAATTCCCAAACAATATGTTAAACCATGTTTGGAATTCGATTGAAGCTTTCTCGTTAGCCAGATTAAAT
>QXZA01000027.1:0-64870 GCA_009886625.1 Flavobacteriaceae bacterium | reverse complement strand
AATTTTTCTTTTTGCCTTTGATCTGAAACACCTTCTAATTGAATTTTAAGCCGGGCTTTGCCAATTTCAGCCATCCTTTTTACAGATTTGATAGTCTCTTCTTCTTGAAGACTATGACCAAATGCCAGGAATTTTGTGAATTCAGTGAATGACTGCCAATTCAATTTAGTCAAAGGTTCTTCGTCCATTTCATTTATTACCTCTTGTGTCTTTGAAAGTAGATAAATTGCACTGGCAAAATCTTTTTGATACATGTAAGTGTGTGCTTTTAATTCAGACATTGCTACTTTCCAGAAATTATTTGAGATTACGATTCCTTTGTCATAGTACTCTCTTGCCTTATCATATTTCTCTGTAAATGTATACACATGGCCAACCATCAAGAGAGAATTAGCGTAAGAATCACTTTCAACGCCTAATTCGTATTTACCTATAATATCAAGTGATTTCTCATAGGATGTTAATGCTTTTTCAAAATCGCCTTGAGCTCTATATACATTTCCTAAAAACCTTGACCAACGAGAACTTTCAGGATAAAGTTTACTTCCTCTGTTAAGCAAATCAATTGCAATGTTTAAGTCACGTTCATCCGAAGCAAGCATTATAAAATTATTACCTGTAGGAAAATGAAGAAATGCCCTATTAACAAGTCCTTCAAATGAGTTAGGATTTATCTCAAGCGCTTCTTTCCATCTTTGATCTGAGCCTTTTGGATTAGCTAACCTATTTTTTATATCTCCAGATAATATTCTTAGTTGGAAGTAGTCCTTATTATCTTCGATTAATGAGTCAATGATTTGATCCTCTCTAACTAAACTACCATTGATTCTTCTTTCGTAATTTGCTGCAATAAGTCTAGATTCAATATCACTAACCTTTTCTCTATTTTCATAGGCATAAATTAAGTTTTCTCTTGTCTCCTTGCTCGTTTTGAAATTATTAGATCTTTTTGCCATTAAAAAATTTGGATCTAATTTTAAAATTGAGTCCATTAGCAATTCTTGTCTTTTAGGATTCCATCTACGATTTTCCATGTTAGAAAGAAACTCTTCAAATAAAACTTTTGCCTCCTCAGAAGTTGATGTCCATTCAATCCGTTTCACTTGTTTTTCTTCTGAACAAGAAATTAAGGTTACGCTTAGTAATAGTAGATAAATTAAATTTTTCATGATTGATTTATTTTAAAGTATATATAATAAGATTAGAAATAGTGTAAGGCTTATGATTGTTTTGATGAGTGAACGTATTGCAGCGTTCACATGTTTGAATTTTGTAAATGCAATATTTGCGGTAGCATAGACCATATGTGCTAAGTGCTTTTTGTATTGTTCATCATCTGTCAATAAAGAGTTCAAATCCTTATTATAGGTCTCAAAGTCTTGATATCCCATTGCAACATCTCCAAAAAATAAAGGTGAATTTATTGCTGACTTTTTTAAACGCGGCAAGAAACATTTGACACAGGAAACAAAAGAGATAAACGTAAAATAGATCACAGGGAATATTGAAAACAAGATAATATAGTCGGTAGGCTTGTTTAATTCAAAAACATATACGTTTTCTTCATCCAAAATATCTATAGTGTAAGCAAAAGTAAAGACAAGACTAAATACCGATATAATAACACTTGATTTGATTTCGGCGAAGCGTATTTGTTCGTAATTGTAATTTATTACCTCCCAGTAATCTCTGAGTGAAGTTTTCAAAACAGTATTGGTTATGATTGTTCAATAAATATAATTAATTTACTTGAATCATTTTTCATCTTCTTAAGATATTTTGTAAAAGTATTTGATTAATTTTTCGCCTAGTATTTTGAATACTAGATTTTAAATTATAGTTTTTGGTTTTTAAATTGAGTCGTGAAAGGGGGGATGTTTAACAAAATGGAATTGCCTCGTTTTTCCTATATCAATGAATGAATAAACCGATGTAATCATTGTCTTCTAAGGAAGTAATTTTTTATATTCCTTAAATTGCGTTGACAAAAGCAGGGGTAGTTTGTATGCTCAGCAAATAATATTGTTTTCCCAACAGTTAATTCTTGGGATTTTTTATCAAATAGTGTTCTTATATTGTAGGGGAGAATACCTAGTTCTTTCTGTTTGGCAATGGGCATGCAGTTTTTTGTGTACGGATGTAATGGATCGAATAGATAGCATCGAAATAAACTGTTTTGAGTGTCTCTGTCCAAAGTAATGTGTTCTTTTCCAATAGAATTTAAATCTGAATTTCTATTAGATTGATCGATGATTATATTTTCTCTGCGACGAATGAGGTAGTAAGTGCTTATCGCTTCTTTTTCTTGTGCGCCTAGCTTGAAAACGCTAAAAAATCGATAAATAAAAAGTAAAGTAGTATTAACATCAGCTTTATTGAAATGGCTTTTTGTAAAGAAGAAAAAAACTTAATAACCGATGGACCTTTTTTTAGGTTTTACTCTTATTCCTTGTTTAGTTCATATTCCATCGAAACCCTAAAAAGAGGCGAATTCCCTGATTGGATGCATAAACATAGCTGGGGTCAAAGCTTAGGGCATATGGGTTTTCATCAGTGGATTGTACATTTCCAATGGGATCAAAATCAACTCCGTTGTCAAAAGGATCAAAAGCGCGAGCAATACTATTCTTCGCGGGTGTAAAATTGAGTAGATTTTTGACACCTCCATAAAGCTCATACCTATTCTGCCAAACTTTGGTTAACTGAAGGTTGATGATGCTGAATGTGGGGGAAAATTGATCTCTTGGATCCAATTCTCCTAATAATGGAAGTTTTAGTGGTCCAGTCAAGGTTCCAGTCAAATCAATGCTTAGATTGGCTTCCCTAAATTTTTGTTCCACCCTCCAAACTCCCTGAAATCTTTCTGTCAAATAAGGACGACTTTTGGTTCCTTCAGATTGGATAAAGGCATCAATATAAGTTAGCCCTAAATTAATTCTTAAGCCATTTAGAAAAACACCATTAAAATTGATCGAAGCCCCTTGGTTGATCGCTTTACCTTCTAGATTATCGTAAATAATCTGATTGGGGTTGGTGTCATAATCGGGGATGATTTTATTCGAAAAGTTGGTTCTAAAAAGGCTTGCGTCAAATTCTAAGATATGGCCTTGACTGAGATACAATTTATAGACATAGTTTAAATTAGCATTCCATGATTGTTCAGGGTCTAGATCATTCACAAATATTACTTCTCGTGCGCCGGTCAAGGCCGCATGGTCTTCGGTGAATACTTGTGCAACCCGATATCCCGAGCCCACGCTGAGGCGGAGGGTAGAGCTTAGGTCTTTATTACTTACTTTATAGTTTAAGCGTGGTGTCAATATACTGCCATGAAGTGAATTGTAATCGTAGCGCAACCCCACAAGCATTGTTTGCTGTTGACTTAATTTAATTTCATCTTGGATAAAAATACCAGGTAGGCTTGTTTTTTCAACTTGATTGATTCCAAGTAAATCATTAAAGGTTGCTGTAGTGTTGTCATCGTAATAGCTATAGCGAAAGGCAGCTCCGAAAAGAAGGTCGTGTTTGGTGATCTTTTTATTCCATATGAATTGCCCAAAACCAATAGTTTGATCAGCTTTGAAATGGGTTGTTCCATAGACCGAGTTTTGGTTATGATCGTTGAAACTGATTTGAAATGAAGCAGCATCATTGATTGTATACTGGCCAAAAAGTTCCACTCTACTGGTGTAAATGCTTTCCCCATATACTTCATTTCCACCACGAAAAGATTTGTTCCAATTCGTTTCACCACCCCAACGATCTTCATAGACAAATCGACTGGCCAATGAGAAACGTTTTCCAACGTCAATTTTATTGAAAACAGAAATGCGGTCCTGGAGGGTTAGGTCCGTAAACCCATCCTCGTTTTTATCGATTGGGTTGGCGTAATTGACATAATTTATTCCCAGGAGTCCTTTTGCCTCTTTTCCCAGTTTGTATTTGTACCCAAGATCAGTAGTTAATTCTCCCCAGCCAGAAACAAAGGAGTCAAATGTAAGTTTTGCTGCATTTTCTGGAATTTTAGTGATTAGGTTAATAACACCACCAATGGCCTCTGAACCATACAAGGTGGAAGCTGGTCCTTTGACAATTTCTACCCTTTCGATCAATGATTGAGGAATACCGGAGAGACCGTAAACCGTTGAAAGGCCACTCACTATAGGCAAACCATCGATTATTATCATGGTATAACTTCCCTCTTGACCGTTGATGTGAATATCGCCCGTATTGCAAACATTACAATTGAGTTGAGGTCGAATTCCATTTACAATTTCTAGCCCCTCAAAAATCGAAGGAGTTGGGTTCGACTGGAAGAAACGTTTAGAGTACACCTCTACTGGGACAGCACTTTTGAGTTTTGAGACAGGTTTTAGAGTGCCCGAAACAACGACTTCTTCCAACTCATCATTGGGAAACAGATGGATATTACCTAGGTCTTTATCTGTTTGTTTGATCTTTTGGATGAAGGTTTTATATCCCAGATAGGAGATCATTACTTTTGGATTCTTTATCTTCGAAAAGGATAAGGAAAATATTCCTGATGCATCTGTGATAGTTCCTTGGTTGGTTCCTTTGATAATCACAGCAGCTCCCCCTAGGGGAATTTTTTCAGCATAAACAGTACCTGTTAAGGTTTGCTGAGCAAAAGTAAATTGACAAAAAAGGACAAAAGCAAGAAGTCGCAGATACATACTAAAGTTTTACACTGCAAAACTAACCAATTGTTTTGCACTACAAAACATCAATATGAAGAAAACTACAGAAAAAGAAAACTACCTTAAAGCATTTTATAAGTTTGAGGAGAATAGTAAAGAAATATCAGTTACAGAGCTCAGCGAATATTTTAAGGTGAGTAAGTCCACCGTGTCAAATATGATCAAAAAATTAGTCAAAATGGGGTATGTTGATACACAGCCGTATAAACCAATCTTATTGACCGATGCAGGTAGAGTGAAGGCCATTGAAATTATATCAAAACATCGTTTGATTGAGTTGTATTTAGTGAATAAAATGCATTTTGCATTGGACGAGGTTCATGATATTGCTGAGGAAATAGAGCATATAGAAAATTCAAAATTTTTCAATCGTATGCGCGAAATTTTGGGAGATACAAACTTGGATCCACACGGATCGGTCATCCCAAAAACAAAGTACTAATTGATCGGGTAAAAAGAAGTGCATGCCTAGTAATTAATGCTCTTTAAAGCTGCTTAAATATTATTGGAAATTTTTGCATGAGGATTCTTGATATTAGTTTTTTATTTTTAAATAGAAGCTTCTAAAAATTTGGATGTAATTAAAAGAAAACCCTCCACTAGGGAGGGTTTATATTTTGGATTATAGCAGATTAATTTTCCCAATGTAGGGTCTCTCTAATCACTGATTTTTTGAATCCTTGTGGAAGAATTTTGTTCATTTTTGAAGTTTTAGTCATCGCCTGCATGGTATTATTTTCCTTGTATCTCAGGTAATTCATTGCATCAGCTAAAGTTTTAAAACCGTCCCTTGTCCAAATACTAGAATAGGTTTCATTTCCTTGAGGGTGAATGCGAGTATGTACTCCCCAAGAAGTTCTTTTACTCATTCCGATAGATTTTTTATGAACCTCTTTCCAAAGTGTCTTGTTTTCATTTATGAAAGCAGCTACATTATTAGGATTTGCATAATTAAAGATAGTAAAGTTAGTAGGCTCATCCCCATAGTTCTCCTGTACTTCAGTTTGATAATTAACTACTGCTATTGTCTTTCTTAGATCAACAGTGCTGATTTCTCTCGCATCCATTCCAATTACTGAGGGATCCCAAACACTTCCACTATTGGTGGCTTGTTCTATAGATTCAAAGACATTCACTATAACATGGGTTACATTATCTATTCCGACTGTCTTAAGTAATCCCCATCCAGTCATTTTGCCTTCATCAATTCCTTTTTTGGCAATTTTTGACCAATAATCAATTTCAAGTCTTTCAAATTCTGCTGAGTTTTCTACAGGAACATTTACATATACATGAGTGCTTATTTGAGCTATAATGTTATGCGTATTAAAAACACTTATACTAATAAATAATAGTAATATATTTTTCATTTTGATTTATTTAATTAATATTTTGATTAGTTAGATGGGGCAGAGGTTTCCGCTATTTTGGCTGCAATCGTTTTTAAATCAAAACCGTTTGGTAAATGAATCTTTTTATATTCTTTTTTTGATTCGACCCAATTAGTCCAGTGGTTCATAGCATCTTCGAGAGTTAAAAAACCATCCCATGTCATTACATTGTGTTCACCAAAGTTTTTTGGAGAGACTCTAACACCGGAGACCCAACCAGCTCTTCCGTTTTGATTTGTTTTGTTCATGTTTTCAAAAAACACTTTATATTCTTTTTGACTTTCAATAAATTTTGAAGGTTCCTCAGAAAAACCAAAATTATAAGCTGAAAATTTTGCACCTGGCACCATTGAAGAATCTTTGATGTGCCACAAATACATGCCACCTTGTTTTACTTTATATGATAATAGCTCTTGTGGAACCCCTAAAAGATTATCTGTATCATTCCACCATTGTCCAGCATTTAGATATGCTTTCATATCTGAATATACAATTACAAATTGATACCAATTACCTACTAACTGATGATTAACTTCTCCTCCTATTGCGTTAGAGGGCTGTAAAACCTTTTCAAGTGCCCAATAAATAAATTTTCCGTCATTTACTGCCTTTTGGGCAAGTTTAGACATATAGTCTCTCTCTACCATTTCAAATTTTGATTGATCTTCACTGTTCACATATACGGTATGGTATAAGGTGATTTGCGCAAAAGATAGCGTACTTGAAAAAACAAGAATAAATAAAATAATTTTCTTCATTTTAAATTGATTTATGGTTAATAATATTCTAATTTAATTTTTTTTTAGTTAAAACTTCCTTTTTATAATAAAAAAATCCTCCATGTGGGAGGATTCAATTTGTCATCAAAAAAGTGTGTTTCTTTTATTTCTTTTCACTAGCTCTATCGTATGCATTTAATTCTTTTATTTTTCCGTCAACGAAGTTCACATCTACAACGTGATGTGAAGTGACAGTAACCTCTTCTATTACTTGAACTAGGTCAACACCTGTTGTTAACCAATGCTGTTTTATTCCATCTGCTCCCTGAACAGTATTAGCAACCATCCATTTAACTTTCCAAGTTGGGTTTGCTGCACCAAACCATACTTCTAGTTCTTTTTTATGAGAATCACTTCCATTATAAAGAGAACCATCTGCAGCCCTAATAATTACATCTTCCTTATCCATTTCATGGATTTTTTCTAGATTTTTATCATTATGAGCTTGAATTGAATAAAAATTATCTAAATCATAGGCATATCCTCTTTATTTAGTTCGGAAAATAAATTGTAGATTTAAACTTGCCAACAATTAATCAAATATTGAAAAAAATAATCTCCCTTTTTTTGTTTTTTGCTTTGAATGGTGCTTATGCCCAATGGGGTTTTACATTAAACCAAGAAGAAAAAAAAATCAATGCCATTGGAGAATTTTCATTCAATGTTTTTAAATACGATACAATTGTTTTAAATCTATCTAAATCAAGAGAGCTGGGTTTGGATCTAGCAATAGAGGGAAATTTTTTAAATACTTCAGAGAAATACTATGTATTATTTGAAATTGGCGAAAGAAAAATTAAAATTTTAAGCTCAATAAAGGAAAAAGGTAAATTAAGGATATTAAAACTTAAAGACTTAAAAAGTAAACAAGAATACGAAATTGAGGACTTTTTGAAAGTTTTAAAAAGAGGTTCAGAGTGTATTATGACTATAAACTCTGGCGTAAAGGTTATACAAGGCTTTAATGAATTAAATGGAAGTGAAGTTGCAATTAATAAAGTTCTGAGAGGTAATTATCTTTAGTCTATTTTATGTTAGAATTATTTTACACTTGTTGACTCAAAATACCAACTGACATATACAACAGTAATTGCCCAAAAATGAATACTCTCTTAGTTAACTAACATAAATTATAAGTATGTCCTATTCATTAGGTTAGAGATGCTAAATCTCTTTGATTAGTCAAACTAAGGTTTGTAAATAATTAATTAGCTACTTGAGATGTAAACAAGTTAGACTTTATCCCACATATTAAGAAGTCTTTAAAAATAGTAATCCAGTTTCCATGAATGAAACAAGCTACTATTGAAACAAGTGGAGATTTTATTATTAAAATCTTATTATTAGCAGAAATTTAAAAAAAGCTATTTTCTGCTATTTTTACTCTTTTTTGCGTGATTTTGATTCACTTTTAATGTTTTTTAGTCATTTTTGCGCAGTTTTCAGTATTTATGGATTAAAACTAATCCCCATCACGTATCCACACAAACCCTTAACAAACAACCTCTATTTTGTCATAAGCAAATCTTATCATAAGGCAATGAAATCAATGGATTAGAAGGGATTTAGATTGGAGGCATTGGTGTAAAAGAAAAACCCTCCGCTTGGGAGGGCTAAGTTTATTGATAGATTACATTAACTATACATCAGTCATTACACCTTTCACTGCTGCAACAACATCGTCTGTAATTGTCATATTGTGAACTCCATTAGCATGGTCTGCAACTTGTATCATCACTTCATCAACAGATCCTTTAACAATAAAATCACAATCGTTTCCTAAATCTATAAACTTTACTTGTTTCATTTTAATGGAGAAACTTTAAACTTCATGGTCTGGGCTACAAAATCCACTACTCCACTTACAATCATGATTTTATTATCATCTGTGGTATTATCGTAAGAGTACATTTTAAACACCTTACCTTCTTTTCTATAAACACCTTGTAATGTTGCCTTTACAATATCCTCTCCCATTTGTGTCCAAGCAAAACCTGTGAATTCTCCGTTCGAAGTACTGTTGTTATAATTGGTAAAAACATATGATATATAGGCTTTACCATAAGGACCCGCATCTCCCGACGCAGAAAGTTCATAATTGATTCCATCTCTTGTGTGTACAGCGTCAATATCAAAAATAGCTTCAAATGTAGTTTTGGAATCCCATTCAATGTCTTGTGCAAAACTCAAGGTTGTTGCAAAAAAGAGTAAGTAAAATAATTTTTTCATTATAATTGATTTATGATTAATAATACCTCTAAGATATAGATAATGGGGTTTATTTCAAAACAGACTACAAACTTCCCCAAAACAACTCCCCCTATAACCACTACACAGGAATCCTATCTTAAGACAATAATATCAATTGATTAGAGAGGATTTGGATTGGGGGCATTGGTGTAAAAGAAAAACCCTCCATGTAGAAGAGTTTATATAATTCTTTGTTCTTATTATTCTGTCATTTTTGAAATTACGTTGCGCGCATTATTTGCAAACTGATATTTTTCAAGAGCTTTCAAATACATCTCTTTTGCAGATTCATTCATTTCATTTTTTAAATAATATTCGCCCATTGAGTCGTATGAATTATATCCATCAGGGTAGACTTTAATATAGTCTAAAAACACTTTTTCAGCACCGTCCATATCTCCATTTGACATTAATTTATACCCCAAAAGATTGAGTAGATTTTCATAAGACTCATTATTTGTTTTAGCGGTAGTTATAAACTTATTAATAGTTGCGATACTTTGTTCTTTATCTTCCATAGTCCAAGCATAGAATTGTTTTATGAAGTTTCCTTTTGGTTCAAGCTCATGCATTTTTTTCCAAAGTTCATGCGCTTTTGAGGAATCAAAATAGCCCCAGTAACCATCAGGCTTTTGGTCTAAAATTGAAACAAAAACCTTAGATGTCTCATTGTTTTCTGCAACATTCTTTTTCGCTTGCGATATATGATATTTTTGTTTTTCAGAACCGTCTAAAGACATTTCTGCTAGGCAAACATGTGGAGCAAACATCGAAGAGTCGTAAGAAAGAGCTGTTTCTAAAAAAGCATAAGCTTTTTCTTGTTCAGCATTCATAAAGTGTCTCATTCCAATCATAGCAAATTCATTTGCCATTTCGTTATCACCAAACCACTCAATGTAATTTCCTGCTTCTGGGGCTGAAAATTTAGATGATGTTTTTTGAGGAGTATTACATGACGATATCATTAGAGCTGTAAATAAGACATGAAGAATTTTTTTCATTTTAATTGATTTATGGTTAATAATACCTCTAATATAGAAAGATTAGGTTATAAATCAAATCTCAACCCCCTGTTCAAATAGAAAAACTGTTTTCTAAAACCCATGCCCCGGTTTTTGGATTAATACAGGATTGAAACTTTTAGCTTTTAAAATTGAGTAGCCGTACAAATACCGTACAATAAAAAAACAAAAAACCCCTAAAACATTGTATTTTAATGCAATAGGGATTGTTGTTGCGGAGAAAGAGGGATTCGAACCCCCGGAGGTGTGACCCTCAACAGTTTTCAAGACTGCCGCATTCGACCACTCTGCCATTTCTCCAATGCGGTTGCAAATATACATTCCTTTTTGAGAATAGAAAATATTTAATTAATCACTTTGGAATAATTTACATTTGAGTTTTTGTAGTTTTGGTACTGAGTATGGAAGAATTTATTCAAGCTACTATTCTCATTGTAGTAGGCTTTTTTGCGGGAGTGATTAATACTCTTGCAGGGGGTGGCTCACTTTTTACACTTCCAGTGCTCATTTTTTTAGGTTTACCTCCTACTATTGCAAATGGTACAAATCGCATTGCTATTGTGATCCAGTCACTTTCTGGAACAATGGGATACAGAAGTAAGGGGGTGTCAAATTTTCCTTTTAATATTTATTTAGGAACTAGTGCGAGTATAGGGGCCCTAATTGGGGCTCAGATAGCCGTCGATTTGGATGGACGTTTATTCAATCGAATTTTGGCTATCATTTTGTTGATTGTGGGGGGATTAATCTTAATGAATGCAAAAAACTTAACACATAATTTGCCTGAGCGACTTACGGGTAAATATCTTTTTTATGGAATTCTTGGATTCTTTTTTATTGGTATTTATGGCGGTTTTATCAATGCTGGAATAGGCATAGTAATTATGCTTTTTTTAAATCGTTTGAACCGTTTAAGTTTAGTCAAAACAAATGCTTCGAAAACAGCTATTGTTTTTATTTATTCTTCTGTGGCCTTGGCATTATTTGCCTATAATGGTGCTGTTGATTGGAAATTAGGATTATTAATGGCTTTGGGTACAAGTTTTGGCGCATGGTGGGCAAGCCGTTGGTCTGTAAAAAAGGGGGATCGTGTGATCCGCTGGGCCATGTTGTTTACAATTGGAATCATGGCTGTAAAATTGTGGTTTTTCGAATAGACTAATAGTTTTTGTAGCCTTCTATTGTAATTCCATATCCTGTGATTCCGATTCTTTGTTGTTGTTCAGAATTACTAATCACACACAACTTCTTGATATTCAAATCGTGTAAAATCTGAGCGCCAATTCCATAATCTTTGGCATCTATTTTCATTGGAGGTGCTTTGTCTAAAGTTCCATTCGCCTGCATTTCTTCAAGAGCAGAAATTCGACTAAGAAGGTTTTCAGGGGTTTGTTCTTGATTAATAAATAAAACAGCCCCACATCCTTCATTATTGATTAGTTTAAAAATATCATCTAAACCCTTATCTACAGACCCTGTCAAAGTTCCGAGAATATCATTTGTTATTTTTGAAGAGTGTATTCGAGTAAGAACTACATCATCCAAAGACCAGAGTCCTTTAGTCAAAGCTAAATGTACTGATCCTGTAGTGGTTTGCTCATATGCTCTTAATCTAAAGTCACCATAACGTGTATTGATTAAATAATCTACTTTTTTCTCAATAAGACTATCGTGCTGCATTCGATAAGAAACTAGATCTTCTATTGAAACAATTTTAAGGTTGAATTTTTTTGCAACATCGATCAACTGAGGAAGACGTGCCATGGTTCCGTCATCATTCATGATTTCGACTATGACTCCAGCAGCTTGCATTCCAGCAAGTCGTGCAAAATCAATTGCAGCCTCTGTATGTCCTGTTCTTCTTAACACTCCTCCAGT
Organism: Flavobacteriaceae bacterium; assembly: GCA_009886625.1. Taxonomy (GTDB): domain Bacteria; phylum Bacteroidota; class Bacteroidia; order Flavobacteriales; family Flavobacteriaceae; genus MS024-2A. The sequence goes on along the minus strand of QXZA01000027.1, from coordinate 52,832 downwards.
TTTTGCAATCAATGGAAAGATGTGTCCAGGTCTGGATAAATCTAAAGGGGAGGTTTTTGAATCTATTAGGGCTTCAATTGTTTTGGATCTATCAGCGGCTGAAATCCCAGTAGTTACTCCATTTCCTTTTAAATCTACGGAGACGGTAAAAGCTGTTTCTAATGGGTCGGTATTGTTGGTCACCATTTTACCAAGTTGTAACTCTTGACAACGATGTTCAGTTAACGGAGCACATATTAAACCACGACCATGGGTGGCCATGAAGTTTATAAGTTCTGGAGTGATTTTTTCTGCAGCTGCAATAAAATCTCCTTCATTTTCTCTGTTGGCATCATCAACAACAATAATGACTTCTCCGTTTTTTATTGCTTCTATAGCTTCAGGAATGCTGTCTAGTTCTAAAGTTTCTTTAGTCATTTTTTTTTCTTTCGTTTTATGATGGAGAACAGAAGTTTAATTTTTTCTTGAAGAGGATATACTATATTGCCAAGACTAACAAAACCTTTGTCAGCAGAAGCTCTTCGAGTTAATATTATTGCAAATGGAGCGAGTATAAATGTAGACAACCAGCTTGCAAAAAAAGTAGGGATGCTGTTGTCTTCAGCTGCATTTTTTCCAAATAGACCAATATAATGATAAGTCAGAAAAATTAATACTGAGAGTACTAATGGTAGTCCTAATCCTCCTTTACGTATAATTGCTCCCAATGCAGCTCCAATTAAAAATAAAAGAAGAGAAGCGAAAAGTAGTGTATACTTTTCTTGTAGAGTGATTTTGTGTAGGTTGATTAATTTTTGAAAGGAAAAAAAGGAATTTCTTTTCATATTTAAATTCCGAATCGAACTCCTTACTTTCACTATACTTTCGTTCATTACTCTACTTTTTTTCCAAGTTTCGTCTGTTACAATAAAATCAAAAAGAGAAGTAGGTAAGGTGTCACTGACGACTAGATCTGTTCTGTTGTTTGCAGTACGCGTTAAAACACTTTGCTTTCCAAAGTTTTCACTAAAGACATCTTGTTGTTCTGTAAAGTTTCTCTGTAGAGTGTCGATACTGATTTTCAATTGATTTATTTTTTGCATCCTAAAAGTGGATTTATAATTTTCCTCTTCTAGATCTACATTGTTGAACTTTGATAAGTCAATATTCATTTCATATTCTTCGAAATAAACTTTAGCATGATGGATTCGTTTTCGGTCAGAAGCTTTTTTTGCAATAACTTCTTCATATCGATTTCCATTATACAATACCAATTTTAAGTTTGGGTCAGTGGTTTCGCTTTTCATTTCCCCCCGTTCTGCTTTAATTACAATGTTGTTTTCATTATTGGGAGTGTATTCATGAATAATTATATCTTCCAAAAAACGTTCATTATCTCCATACTTTTTGGCTACTTTAATGTTGATCTCACCAATCTCATTAAAAATACCTTCACGAATTGCTAGTGTGGGTTCTAGTTTTGCAAGGTTTCTCCTAAGATTGTAGGACTTGAGTTCTCCATATGGGATTACATGATTGGAAAAATAAAAGGTACCTATCCCTAAAAATATATGGAAAATTGTCAATCCTAATAAGGCTCTTTGAAGAGAAATTCCTGTGGATTTCATCGCCGCGAACTCATAATTTTCCGAAAGTGTTCCGAAGGTCATCAGAGAGGCCAAAAGTACAGACAAGGGGAGAACTAGTGGAATTAATTTGGGTGAGTAATACAACAAAAATTTAGAAATAATTATTATATCCAACCCCTTTCCCGCTAACTCATCAATAAAAAGCCAAAAGGTTTGTATGATAAAGATGAACATACAAATAGTGAAGACACTTAGTAAGCGACTTAAGTAACTTTTCAATATGTATCGATCTATAATTTTCAATCGACTAGTTGTTTATGTAATAATCAGGATATCGGGAAACATCAAATTTAAAAAAGTCTTCTTTTAGAGTCATATTAGACATTTGATTTGATAAAGTAAGGGTGGTGCGTGTTCCATTCGATCCAATTTCGATCAATCGATAAATGGTCTTTTTGACTATGTCAATTCCCAATAACAAATACTTTACTTCTTTATCCTCACTACTAGGGATTAACTTTACAAACTGAATGGTACGTCCAAAAATATTTTGTTTGATGTCCCATTGATAGTCATATCCTTCTTTGTAAAAGTTTAATAATTCGGACGGATTGATTCCAAAGTCCTCTTCATCTTCTGGATTGCTGACGGTAATTTCTTCATTTTCAGGAACTATAGTATATGTTTTTTCACCATCATTAAGTTGCTCTGCTCCCAAGTACATGAGCTTATATTTATTTCCTTCCACTGTAACTGTGCCACTCGTTTCTTGTTTGATGTTTTCTTGTCTGTTTTCTAGGGTGTATGAAAAGTCAAAACTTAGATTGTCAAAAGTGGCAATTGTTTCAGAGACTTCATCCAATAGCTTTACGGCAGCTTCAGAGGTTTGGGCTAAACCACTATATATTGTAAACAGAATAAAAGTATAAAGCAAAATTTTTCTCATAAGATTCCATCATTAATAAGTCTGTCTAAAGCAGCCAAATCAGTTATTAGAACCTGTCTAGCTTTACTCCCTTCAAAAGGTCCAACCACTCCAGCAGCTTCCATCTGATCTATAATTCTCCCTGCTCTGTTGTATCCTAATTTAAGTTTACGTTGCAATAAAGATGCCGAACCTTGCTGAGCTGTTACAATGACCTCTGCTGCTTCTCTAAAAAGTGCATCTCGTTCACTGGCATCTATATCGAGTGTACTTGTGTTTTCTTCACCTACATATTCAGGGAGTAAATGTGCATCTGCATAGCCACGTTGTCCTCCCACATATTCTGCAATTCTCTCAACTTCTGGTGTGTCAACAAAAGCACACTGAATTCTGGTAAGTTCATTTCCTTGGGTATAGAGCATATCTCCTCTACCTATTAGCTGGTCAGCTCCACCACTGTCTAAAATAGTTCTAGAATCAATTTTTGAGGTAACTCTAAACGCTATTCGTGCAGGGAAGTTAGCTTTAATAATACCGGTAATTACATTCACAGAGGGACGTTGGGTAGCAATGATGAGGTGAATTCCAATGGCTCGTGCCAATTGAGCAAGTCGTGCGATGGGTGTTTCTACCTCTTTCCCTGCAGTCATGATTAGGTCAGCAAATTCGTCCACTACCAAAACAATATAAGGCAAAAAGCTATGCCCATCATTTGGATTTAACTTTCGTTCTCTAAATTTTTTATTGTATTCCTTTAAATTTCTACACATTGCATTTTTGAGCAATTCGTAGCGATTGTCCATTTCAATACAAAGGGAGTTTAAAGTGTTAATCACTTTAGTGTTGTCTGTTATGATTGCTTCCTCAGTATCGGGAAGTTTGGCCAGATAATGACGCTCTATTTTATTGTAGATGTTTAACTCCACCTTTTTTGGATCAACTAATACAAATTTAACCTCCGCAGGATGTTTTTTGTAGAGTAGAGACGTTAATACTGCATTTAATCCAACTGACTTTCCCTGACCCGTAGCTCCCGCCATAAGAAGGTGAGGCATTTTAGCTAAATCAACCACGAAAGTTTCATTGCTGATGGTTTTTCCTAGCGCGATGGGCAATTCCATTTCAGCATTTTGAAATTTAGTAGCACTGATTACAGAACGCATGGATACAATAGACGGGTTTTGATTTGGTACCTCTATTCCAATGGTTCCTTTTCCTGGGATAGGAGCAATGATTCGAATCCCTAAGGCAGATAAAGAAAGGGCAATATCATCTTCTAAGTTTTTTATTTTAGAAATACGAACCCCTGCCTCAGGTACAATTTCATAAAGAGTTACCGTCGGTCCAATAGTAGCCTTGATGTTGGCAATTCCTATTTTATAATTGTTGAGGGTCTCAACAATCTTATTCTTATTTTTTTCAAGTTCCTCTTGATTTATGGTAATACCTCCGTCACCATAATCCTTCAATAAATTGAACCCAGGCATAATAAACTTGCTCAACTCCAAAGTAGGATCAAAAAAATCTTGCTTCTCAACTAACTTCCTCGCTAGTTTTTCATCTACGGTTTCTTCTTCAGTTTGCTCGATCTCCATTTCAATGGAATCCGTTTCTTTGGGAGCCTCTTTTTTTATTGTGGGTTCCAGTAGTTCAGGATGAGAATCTTCGGTTTCTAAAGTTATTTGTGGAGTTTCTTCAAGAGATGAAATGTCAAGAGAAATGGAATCCTCGCTTTCTGGAATATTGTTTAAGGTTTCTTCAGTCTCTTTTTCTTCTTTTTTCAGGCTTTCTATCCATGTCATTATTCGTTCTGGAGTCATTTCTAATTCAATAACAATAAAGCAAAGAAAGAGGAAAAGTAAAATTCCAAAAAGACCAACTTTACCAATATATGCAACTAAAAAATCATGTACTTCAAAACCAATAATCCCTGAAAATAGGGGAGTCTCTACCCAAAAATAGGCGAGAGCTAAACTTAGCCATAGCATATGTGCAACACCCCATGCCCATGTAGAAAGTAAACCAAGGGTAGATTTTCGAAAAAAGAGTTTAAAGCCAGAAAGGCCAATCAGATAAACAAATAGAAAGGCAGACAACCCCACTCCTTTAAAGACAAAGAAATGACTGAGGTAAGCTCCTAATTTATTTAAAAGATTTTTTGCTTCTACGGACTTATCGCCTAAAACACCCAATGTGCTATAATCAGTCTGCCAGGAGAAGAGGTAGGATAGAAAAGAAATACCAAGTAAAATTGAAATTAGAAGTAAAGCTCCACCCAACAACACTTGTTGTTGGCGTCTTTTCATTAAATCAGTTTCAGAGGTTTTTTGCTTTTTAGCCATGAATTATTGCTCTTAAGCAAAAATACAAATTCAAAATCAAAAAAGCAGACTAAACTGCAATAGTAAAATGATTAATTTCTAGAAAGAAGACAAGAATTAATTCTTCTTAATAACCTAAGTTAGAATTAAGAAAAAAAGCTGTTTAGAGTACATTCCGTTCTCAGCAGATCTAATTATTTTACACGATAATCAATACTGATAAGACTATATAGAAATTTAATAGATATGCCTATTGGATTTTATAAATGATTAATACATTTATTAAAAATTAAATATAATCATGGAAAACTTTAAACATACAAATGGGTCAAACGGGAGTTCCCATGCCAAATGTCCATTTTCAAGTGAAATCGTTAAAAAAGGAGCTGGAGGGGGTTCAAGAAATCATGATTGGTGGCCAAACCAATTAAACTTGAACATACTTCGTCAGCATTCGGCTTTGTCCAATCCTATGGGTGAAGATTTTGATTATAAAAAAGAATTTGAAAGTATTGATTTTAATGCGCTCAAGTCAGATATTCTTGATTTGATGACAGAATCACAAGATTGGTGGCCTGCAGATTATGGTCACTACGGACCCTTCTTTATTCGTATGGCTTGGCATAGTGCAGGGACCTATCGTATCGCGGATGGTCGTGGAGGAGCAGGTGCAGGAACACAACGTTTTGCTCCTTTAAATAGTTGGCCAGACAATGCCAATCTAGATAAGGCACGCCTTTTACTTTGGCCTATCAAACAGGAATATGGTAAGAAAATATCCTGGGCAGATCTAATGATACTTGCAGGAAACTGTGCTTTAGAGTCTATGGGCTTTAAAACTTTTGGTTTTGGCGGCGGCCGTGTTGATGTTTGGGAAGCAGAAGAAGATATTTATTGGGGTGTAGAAGGAGAATGGTTGGATGACCAACGTTACACAGAGGATAGAGAGCTTGAGAATCCATTAGCTGCAGTTCAAATGGGACTTATCTATGTTAATCCTGAAGGACCTAACGGAAAACCTGATCCCAAGGCTTCTGCTGTTGACATTCGTGAAACTTTTGGACGTATGGCAATGAATGATGAAGAAACTGTGGCTTTAATTGCTGGAGGTCATACTTTTGGTAAGACCCATGGGGCAGATAATCCAGATGTTTATGTAGGAGCTGAACCTGCTGGAGCAAGTATTGAAGAACAAGGACTAGGATGGAAAAATTCTTTGGGTTCCGGGAATGGTGTAAATACGATTACTAGTGGATTAGAAGGAGCTTGGACAACTACCCCAACTCAATGGAGTAATAATTATTTTGAAAATTTATTTGGTTATGAGTGGGAATTAACCAAAAGCCCAGCGGGAGCCCAACAATGGACGCCCAAAGGTGGAGAGGGTGCAGGGACTGTTCCTGATGCTCATGACCCTTCAAGGTCACATGCTCCCATTATGCTGACTACGGATATCGCATTGATAGAAGATCCGATCTATGAAGCAATTTCACGTCGTTTTTATGAAAACCCAGACGAATTTGCAGATGCCTTTGCGAGAGCTTGGTACAAATTAACACACCGTGATATGGGACCTTACTCTCTTTATTTAGGACCAGAGGTGCCAAAAGAGGAGTTGATCTGGCAAGATCCGATTCCCGCTAGCAAAGGTGAAGTTATTAATGATAGTGATATTGCTGCTCTAAAAACAAAAGTGCTGTCTTCTGGACTTACTGTTTCAGAATTGGTTTCTACCGCTTGGGCTTCTGCTTCAACCTATAGAGGTTCTGACAAAAGAGGAGGTGCAAATGGAGCTCGTATTAGTTTAGCACCACAAAAAGATTGGAAAGTTAACAATCCTAAGCAACTTGCTAAAGTTCTTTCTGTTTTAGAGACAATTCAAAAAGAATTTAATGCATCCACTACGAATGGAAAAGAAGTTTCAATGGCAGACTTAATTGTGTTGGCTGGTTCTGTGGCTGTTGAAAAAGCAGCAGAGAAGGCAGGACACGAAGTTAGTGTTCCTTTTGCTCCTGGAAGAACTGATGCAACTCAAGAACAAACAGATGCAGAATCGTTTGCGGCACTTGAACCAAATTCTGACGGGTTTAGAAATTATCTTAAAAATAAATATAAAGCTTCTGAAGAGGAATTGTTGGTAGATAGAGCTCAATTGCTGACTCTTTCTGCTCCAGAAATGACCGTTTTATTGGGTGGTTTACGTGTGTTAAATACAAATTATGATAGATCCTCCAGAGGAGTATTTACTGCTCAGCCAGAAGTATTGACTAATGATTTTTTTGTAAATCTACTTGATCTTGGAACAACTTGGAGTGCCATTTCTGATGCTGAAGAATTGTTTGAAGGTAAAGATCGTAAGACGGGAGATGTGAAATGGACAGGTTCACGTTCAGATTTAATCTTTGGATCGAATTCTGAATTAAGAAGTCTTGCTGAAGTTTATGCTTGTTCTGACAGTCAAAGTAAGTTTGTTTCGGACTTTGTAGCAGCTTGGACTAAAGTGATGAATTTAGACCGTTTTGATTTAGCATAATAAAAGTAAATTGAATTAAAAAAGGCATATCATTATGAGATGCCTTTTTTTGCTTTAAGAAATTTTTATTGCTCTTTTAAAGCTTTGATTTTGATGTTAAGGGCGGCAAAAAGTAACGTCATAAAAGGACTTAGCCAATTGAAAATAGCATAAATAAAATATTCACCAACCCCAACCCCAAGCACCCCTGATTGGTATGCACCACAAGTATTCCATGGAATCAGTACAGAGGTTACAGTTCCGGAATCTTCTAGGGTTCTGCTCAAGTTTTCAGGAGCTAGCTTACGATCTTTATAGGCTTTGGAAAACATTTTTCCTGGGATAACAATCGACAGATATTGATCAGAAGCAGTTAGGTTTATAGCTAAACAAGATGCCACGGTACTTGCAAATAATTGAAAAGTAGTTTGAGCCCAATTTAATAAAGCGGAACTAATACGCTCTAATGCTCCTATTGCATCCATAATTCCACCAAAAACCATAGCACAGATAATGAGCCAAATGGTGCCTAGCATTCCTTCCATTCCACCAGAGGTAAATAAATCATTAAGCAATGCATTTGTTGTGGTGATTTCTGTAGATACTGTCATTGAATCCATTATGGCACGGTATCCAACCTCGAAACTTAAAACACTTGCTTCAGTAATCTCAAGAAGGATTTTACTTTGAAAAAGAAGTGCGAAAACACCTCCAAGTAAAGATCCAATCAATAAGGCAATTAAAGGAGGACTTTTTTTGACAATTAACAAGATAACTACTGCAGGAACTATGAACAGAAAGGGGGTGATGGTAAATTTTTCTTCAATAGCCAGCATTAAACTTTCGGTATCTGCAGCACCAGTAGTATTTTGGGTTAAACTTAGTATTGTGAATACAATGATGGTAATTACAATACTTGGGACTGTTGTGTATGTCATATATCGAATATGGGAAAATAATTCTCCACCTGCCATGGCAGGAGCGAGGTTTGTGGTGTCGCTCAGAGGAGAAAGTTTGTCTCCAAAATACGCTCCCGATATAACGGCTCCAGCAACCATACCAACGGGGATACCTAAAACTTTTCCAATTCCAATTAAAGCAATCCCAACAGTAGCTGAAGTAGTCCAGCTACTTCCTGTTGCTAAAGAGATAATGGCACAAATAATAATGCAAGCAGGTAAAAAGATACTAGGATGTAAAATTTGTAAACCATAGTAAATCATTGCTGGAATAATACCACTGATAAGCCATGTCCCCGCGAGTGCTCCAACAAATAATAAAATCAATAAAGCACCAGTAACAGATTGCAAATTTTCTGCAACTTTATCAATCATAAATTTGTAGCTTACTTTATAGTAGAACCCAACTATCCCAGCTATGGCAGCACCTAAAAGAAGGATAAATTGATTTGATCCTCCCAGGGCATTATCTCCGTAAACTAACACATTGTAAGAAAGTAAAACAACAAGAATTAAGATGGGTAAAAGAGCTATTCCTAAGGAGAGTTTTTTGTTTTTCAAATGAATTTTTTTAACTAAGTCTACAAGTTTAATGAATTTAAATCAATTTAGAAGCAAATGTGTAGATCCTTTAACCATTGATTTATTTAGTCAAATTTTCGACATAGCACCATAATTCCTGTTTCAAAATTTAATGGAAGTGCCGAAAAAGAGTTTTGGACATGGGCTAAGATTTTTTTAAATCTCTTAAAATGTAATAAAAATTATTTCAAATTCAATTCTTATGAGTTGTGGGGTACAAAGAAACATTTGTACTTTTAGAGTCAAATAAATTATTTGATTATGAGTGTTTATGATGTTGCCGTTATTGGTTCTGGACCTGGAGGATATGTTGCAGCGATTCGTTGTGCCCAATTGGGATTAAAAACTGCTTTAATTGAGAAATACAGTAGTCTTGGGGGGACCTGTTTGAATGTAGGTTGTATTCCTTCAAAATCTCTTTTAGATTCCTCTCATCATTATGAAGATGCACAGAAGCATTTTTCTGAACATGGAATTGAAATTGAAGGAGAAATCAAAATCAATTTCAAGCAAATGATAGACCGTAAAGCTGCCGTAGTTGAACAAACAACGAAGGGGATCGATTATTTAATGCAAAAAAATAAAATCGATACTTTTGAAGGTCTTGGGAGTTTTACAGATGCAACGCATATCAAAATAGATGGGAATGATTCCCAAACCATAGAAGCAAAAAATAGTATCATTGCTACAGGGTCTAAACCAGGAAGTTTGCCTTTTATTTCCTTGGATAAGGAACGTGTGATAACTTCTACTGAAGCTTTGAAGTTAAAGGAAATCCCTAAACATTTGGTTGTTATTGGAGGAGGTGTTATTGGTTTAGAATTAGGTCAAGTATACCGTCGTCTTGGAGCGGAAGTATCTGTAATAGAATATGCAGATCGAATTACCCCTATCATGGATGCAGGTTTATCTAAAGAATTGGCCAAAGTCATGAAGAAACAAGGAGTTAAATTCTACCTTTCTCATGGTGTGAATAAAGTAGAACGGAAAGCAGATTTGGTATCAGTCACTGCAACAGATAAAAAAGGAAACGAAGTTCATTTTGAAGGGGACTATTGTTTGGTGTCTGTTGGAAGAAAACCTTATACCGAAGGATTGAATGCAGCTGCAGCTGGGGTACAATTAAATGAAAGAGGACAGGTAGAGGTTAATGATCATCTACAAACTTCAGCATCAAATATTTATGCAATTGGTGATGTAGTTCGTGGAGCGATGTTGGCTCACAAGGCTGAGGAAGAAGGAGTGCTAGTTGCTGAGTTTTTGGCAGGTCAAAAACCACATATTGATTATAATTTAGTACCTAATGTAATTTATACATGGCCAGAAGTTGCAGCTGTAGGAAAAACAGAAGAACAGCTTAAAGCTGCTGGAGTGAATTATAAAAGTGGCCAATTTCCAATGCGTGCCCTTGGGAGAGCTAGAGCAAGTATGGACACAGATGGTTTTGTAAAGATCCTTGCCGATGCCCAAACTGATGAAGTGTTGGGGGTTCACATGATTGGAGCTCGTGCTGCCGATTTAATTGCTGAAGCTGTTACTGCAATGGAGTTTAGAGCCTCTGCAGAAGATATAGCCAGAATGAGTCATTCGCACCCTACTTATGCAGAAGCCATCAAAGAAGCCGCTTTAGCAGCCACTGAGAATAGAGCTCTGCATGTTTAGGTATAATAAATATTTTGAAGAATTCGAGGAATGCCATTAGGATCTTACTTTTAGATGATATCCATTGAATCTTCAACTTTTTGTTTTGATAAAACCTTAATTAAGGTATAACGGTATTTCCCAATATCTTGTGGAATTGGATTACGTGCTTCAATTTTTACATCCAGATCATAAATGAACCCAGCAATAAATGTAAAGCCAATAATGTCATCGTAAAAAAACGACCAGTTGTCACAACCAATAGCGTCCTCTTGTTGGACAAGAAAACATTCTTGTTCTATAAGCCCAACACAATCTTTCTTGTAGTGATTTACTCGAATTAAAGTTCCTTCTATTTGAAGTGTATTATTTTCCTCTTTTGACCAACTAGCAGTAGTGATAATTAAGAAAATCAAAGGAAAAAGTACATGGGGATTCATAGGGCTATTTTATTTTTTTTAAAACAAAAACAATGCCAATACAGACTGTTAAAAATAGGAAGAGTCCCATTAGAGTTTCTGTGAGATTTAATTGATGCGCAAAAAATTTATATAGTCCCCAGCCACTGAGACTCCCATATAAAATAAAATAATGTACGATATAAAGATCTAAAGTATTTGTTCCTAGAAACTTCCATACACCATTCTGGAATCTATTTTCAAAGAATATGAAAACTGACAACAGTACAAAAAAGTCTCCCAAGCGAATAAAAAGATAATTGTTTTGAGCTATGAATTTAAAAAGAGATAGATTAAATTTATCTCCAATCCAATTTAAAAAAGGCGAAGAAGCAAAAACAAGAAGCAATCCGATAGTGGCAAAAGCTAAAATCCCTAGGGTACTCCTTCCGTATTGATAATTAAAAAGGAAAGCAATACTCGATCCTATAAATACATACCCAAGCCATGGAAATAGGTAGAACACACCTCCATATCCTTTAATTATATAGGAGGCAATAAATTCAGGAATACTGTCCAAATTGAGTTGAGTATATAAAGGTTCAAATAGAAAAATAAGGAGACCAAGCAACATAAACACCCAAGCTAGATGTTGCTTTAAAAAACGAAAGCATAAGTAAATGGTTAAAATTAAAACAATGGATAGTCCAATCACATGAAGCACATCGGGTTGTGAAAAAGAGCAGTTGATAGATCCATAAAAAAGTGTGGTAAGGTTTAGTCTCAGGAGATACCCCCAAAGTAATAATTCGAGTCCTCTTTTTATTCCTTTTTTAATTCTTGGATTGTAGTTGTCATGTTCTTCTCTTATGAGTAAAAAACAAAAGATCCAACCCGTAATGGTAAAAAATACAGGAGCTGTAAAACCTCTGCAATAGAGCCAAAATCTATAAACCCAATGGGTTGTGTCTATAGTAGAGCTGTCTAACAAACCACTGATGAAATGTCCTTGTAACATCATTAGGATAGCAAAAGCACGAAAGGCATCCAAAAAGTAGATTCTTGATTTCGATGGCATGAAGAAAAATACAAAATCCTAAATTATAAGATTGTTTTATTAGTACATTTAAGTTTAAAACAAAATTTAACAAAATGAAAAGAAGAGATTTTATTCATAAAACTGCAGCTACAGCTTCTGTTTTTAGCATTGTACCTAGCCACGTTTTGGGTTTTGGGAAAACAGCACCCAACGATAAAATTCAATTGGGTTTTATTGGGGTAGGGAAACAGGGAAGAGGCTTGATGACCAATTTTGTGAATTATGATAATGCTTCGGTTGTTGCGGTGAGTGATGTGGATATCAATAAAATGTCTTTTTTTAATGAAACTTTTCAAAAAACTTTAGCTAAAAAGAAGAAACCCTCTCAAAATTTAATTCAAATAGCTGCCTATCGTGAATTACTCGAACGAAAAGATATTGATGCGGTTGTGATTGCCTCTCCAGACCATTGGCATGCACAAATGACTGTTGATGCTGCCAAAGCAAGAAAAGATATTTATTGTGAAAAACCGCTCTCTAGTTCTGTAGCAGAAGGAAGAGCTATGGTTGACGCTACGCGAAAATACCAACGGGTATTTCAGACAGGAAGCATGCAACGTTCATGGGATCGTTTTCGTCATGGTGTAAACTTAATTCGCAATGGATACATAGGTGAAGTAAAAGAGATTAAAGTAGCTATTGGCGCACCTTATAAAGCATGTGATTTACCCGGCCAACCTATCCCTGAAAATATTGATTGGAATGCATGGATCGGCCCTGCTCCTTACAGAGGCTATCACTATGATTTGGCTTGTCCTATAGACGATAAACGTTGGGGAATGTGGCGAGATTACACTCCTTTTGGAGGAGGTATGATTACTGATTGGGGGGCGCATATGTTCGACATTGTGCAATGGGCATTGGATATGGACCACACAGGACCTTTACATTTTACCCCTCCAGGCGGAGTCACTACTGAAGGACTGACCTATACTTATGAAAATGGAATTAAAGTAACCCACACCAAATGGGGGAGTGGCAACAATGAAATTCAGTTTATTGGAACTGAGGGACGTTTAGAAATTAGTAGGGGATATTTAAAAACCTTTCCTGACGCTTCACTTGCTAAAAAGCCCTTAAGAGAGAGTGATACCAATCGAGTATATAACAGTCCAAACCACCATGAAGACTGGCTTGATGCTATTAAAAAGAGAACTCGTCCCATCTGTGATGTTGAAGTAGGACATCGTACTGCAACCGTATGTAATATTGCCAATATCGCCTATGCACTACAAAGACCCTTGGAATGGAATCCAAAATCGGAGCAATTCATTGATGACCCTGGAGCTAATTTAATGTTGGATCGCGCCTATAGAGGACCTTGGGATTATCGCGATTTTTGATGGGTAATAAGGCGGAATGCCTTTAAGATTTATTTCATTCTTACTTTGTGAGGACTCGTTTTAGGAATTCGTTCAATGATTCCACGTGCTTCTAAATCTAATTTTACTGTTACCACATACCAACCTACTTTGCCATCAAAAGTTTTTGAAAGTTCCTCAATGGCTTTTTTGTTTAGAGCTTTATAAGTGATTTCATGCTGTACTTCAATTATTTTAATAAGGAACGTTTTGATGTTTTCGTATTTACTCTTATGTATATTAACTCCTTTTTTACCTTGTGGATGCAGGGTCAAAATTTTTGCAGGGATAGTCATTATTTTTTTTTAAAAGGGCACTTGAATTCCTCCGAATCTCTTTGCTACTAAATTAAATAAAAGAGCTTCAATAATTCCAAATGAAAATCCTATTAAGGCAAAAAGAAGCGGCATTCCTATGAGTGCACCAAAAGCTAGAACAGTCCCAAAACTCAATCCAGGGGTGGAGGCAAGTCCAGGGGATACGATTTCTAAACTTACAAGTATATCTATGAATAAACCTCCAAATGAATATAGTATTCCAAAGAGGACTCCCGTAAGTCCCATAAGTAAAGCTTGAAACTTTGCAAAGGACAGTGTTTTGATCTTTTTCAGTTTATTCATAAATATTTGTTTAAGAAGAATTAAGACAAGTTTATATTCGAGATATTATCTATTTAAAATAGGGATTTGCACATGCAATAGCGATCAATTTAATCCTCATTTTGGTGCTAAATCCCTCAGGCAAATTCTTATTACTTTTTCAATTTTCTTATTTAAAATTAAAAAAAATATAAAATTCTTCTAAAATCGTAAAGTTTCCATTTTAGCTTTAATATGATCCAAGCCTAAGTTTCCGACACTTCCCACATGAGTATGCTTCAAATTTCTGTTGGGAATATATGTTCCGTTTTCAATGGTTTCTCCCAGAGCACGATATGCATCGCGAAAAGGTTTGCCAGCAATTACATCAGCGTTTAGGGTATCTACGCTAAAGAGAAAATCGTATTTTTTTTGGTCGGTGGTGTTTTGGGAAACTTTTAATTGGGGTAAACTGAACAAGAGAATATCCATACACGATTTCAATTCTTGGACTGCATCAATGATAGGACCCTTGGCTAACTGTAATTCTCTGTGATATCCACTGGGTAGATTGGTCGTCAATAAAGCCAATTGATTAGGAAGTCCTTGGAGGCTATTGCACTTTCCACGAACTAACTCAAACAAATCAGGATTTTTCTTGTGAGGCATAATGCTTGAACCCGTAGTCAAATCTGCAGGAAAGGAGATGAAATCAAAATCTTGTCCCATGTAGAGACAAATATCCATACACATTTTGGACAAACTACTACCAATGCTTGACAATGCCATCGCAGTGCTTTTTTCTAATTTCCCTCTGCTCATTTGCGAAGCAACGGCATTCACTTTTAGTTGTTTAAAGGCCATTAGTTTGGTGGTAAGCTCTCGATCAATTGGAAAGGCACTCCCATAACCAGCAGCACTCCCTAGTGGATTTTGGTCAGCGATTTTGAAGGCAGCTTCCCCAAAATATAAATCGTCAACTAGACTTTCCGCATAAGCTGACAGCCACATTCCAATAGAGGAAGGCATAGCAACTTGCAGATGTGTATAGCCCGGAATTAGGTCGTCTTGGTGTTTCTCAGCCAATTCTAATAACAAATCAAAAAGGGCTATGACTTGGGTTTTAATCTCAGTCAATTCTTGTTTTAAATACAAGTGCATCGCAACTAAAACTTGGTCGTTTCTAGAACGTGCAGTATGAATTTTTTTTCCTAAATCTCCTAGTTTTTCGGTGAGTACATGCTCGATTTTGGAGTGCATATCTTCAAACTCATTTTCAATGGTGAAGACTCCTTTTTCTGCATCTTCTTTTAGGGCTTCTAAAACTTTACAAAGTTGCTGCGCTTCGGCTGTAGTTATCAGTCCAATGGCACCCAGCATCTTGGCATGTGCCATAGAAGCTTCGCAATCATATTGCGCCAATACCAAATCGTATTCGCGGTCTTTCCCTACGGTAAAGCTGTCTACTTTTTCATGAGCTGCTGTTCCTTTTTGCCAAAGTTTCATATTACAAGATGTTTTTTAAAAGTGCGATATAAAAGGCGATGCCTTCTTCAATTTCGTTTACATATATATACTCATCTGCTGAATGCGATCGAGTTGAATCCCCAGGCCCTAGTTTTAGGGAGGGACAATTTAAAGCTGCTTGATCAGAAAGAGTGGGGGAACCGTAGGTTTTTTTACCTAAAGCTATCCCCGCTTTTACCAATGGATGATCAATGTCTATCGAAGAGCTTTTTAGTCGTAAAGAACGTGCACTGACTTCACAGGGTAGTGCAGCTTTTAAATGTTGTTCGATTTCAATATTGGTATAAAATTCGTTTACCCGAACATCAATGACTAATTTCACTTCCGAAGGAACAACATTGTGCTGACTTCCAGCTTCTATTTGGGTGAGAGTAACTTTTACATGACCTAAAACAGGAGAGATTTTGTCAAACTGAATGGATTTAATGGCTTGAATTACCTCCGGAATTTTCATCAAGGGATTGTCTGTGTTGGGATGAGCCGCATGACTTGGTGTTCCTTTTATGGTAGCTTCAAAAACAACTAAACCTTTTTCGGCTATGGCCAAATCCATTAATGTGGGTTCCCCTACAATAGCAAAATTGATTTTCGGGAGGCTTGGTAATAATCCACTTAAGCTGTTTTTTCCCGCAATTTCTTCTTCTGAGGTTGCCGCCATTAGAAGGTTGAAATTTGGATTAGGATGGGCATAATAATGAGTAAAAAGAGCAATCAATGACACCAATGCACCACCAGCATCGTTACTTCCTAAGCCATAAAGTTTTCCATCTATAATATCAGGGGAGAATGGATCTCGTGTATAAGCTTGATTGGGCTGGACGGTATCGTGATGCGAATTGAGAAGAAGCGTCGGTAATTCGGGATTAAATTGTTGATTGGTTGCCCATACATTATTATTTTGTCTTTGAAAGGGAATTTTATGTGTAGTAAACCACGCCTCAATTCGATCAGCGGTTTTATCTTCCTTTTTAGAAAAGGATTCAATTTGAATTAAATCTTGTAATAGCTGTATGGCTTTTTGAGTTATCATTACAATTGTATTTGGGTATGAATTTCTTTTCCTGTGATCATTTTTGGACTACCAATTCGAACTTGATTTACTCCCTTTTTGAGTGCTTCAAAGCAATTGTGAATTTTGGGGAGCATGCCGTTATTAATTGTATTATCATTTTTTAGTATTTCGTAAGAGGATGAATTAATTATGGGTATCACTGAGTTTTCATCTTCTAATCTTTGTAAAACTCCTTTCTTTTCAAAACAATAATTTAAGCTTACCTCAAAATGTGCAGACATTGCAATTGCGATTTCAGAAGCAATAGTGTCGGCATTGGTATTGAGAAGTTGTCCGTTTTTATCATGAGTAATAGCACAACAAACAGGAGTAATTTCTTGAGCAAGTAGTGTGTTGAACAAGGAAGCATTAACAGCAGTAATATCTCCCACAAAACCAAAGTTTATAGGTTTCGGAGCACGTGTTTCAGCACGTATACTATTTCCGTCAGCTCCGCTAAGACCGAGGGCGTTACAGCCCGTTGCTTGCAATTGTGCTACTATGGTTTTGTTTAGTTTCCCTGCATACAGCATACTAATAATCTCCAGATTTGCTGCGTCAGTGATCCGTCTTCCGTCTATTATTTGGACAGGAATCCCCAGTTTTTCAGCCATTTGAGTTGCTTCTTTTCCTCCTCCATGAACTAAAATTTTAGCTTCTTTTAGGTGAGAAAAATCAGTTAAAAATTCCTCAAGCGCCATTCGATTTTCAATGACATTTCCTCCAATTTTGACAATCTGTAATTTATCCATTTTCCAGTATCTTTTTTAATACTACTTGTGCTGAAAAAGTCCTATTGTTTGCTTGTTTAATAACAAGAGAATTCGGGTTGTCAAGAACATCATCTGCAACAACAATGTTTCGTCGAACTGGGAGGCAATGCATAAACTTTGCATTGTTTGTGTTCTTTAATTTTTCTGCAGTCAACATCCAAGCGTCATCGGTACGAAGTATTTTTCCATAGTCAGCATAGGAACACCAATTCTTGGCATAAACAAAATCGGCACCTTCCAAGGCTTCTTCTTGATTGTGAAAGAGGGGTGTATTTTTTGTTATTTCAGGATTCAGTTCGTAACCTTCGGGCTGAGCAATTACAAAATCTGCATCAAGCTGTTGTGCCATACATGTAAAGGAATTCGCCACTGCATGGGGAAGGGCTTTAGGGTGAGGAGCCCAAGTCAGAGCAATTTTAGGTCTTTTTTTAATACTGTGTTCTTTAATTGTAATGGCATCAGCCAAAGCTTGTAAAGGATGTGCAGTGGCACTTTCCATATTGACTACAGGAATACTCGCATATTTAGCAAAATTATGTATTACTTTTTCAGCTTCATCACTTTCTTTGTGCGTTAAGGATGCGAAAGCACGTATTGCTACTATATCACAATATTGGGAAACGACTGCAGCCGCCTCTTTGATATGTTCTGAGCGTAATCCACTCATTTGTGTACCGTCCTCAAATTCCAAAGCCCAAGCTTCGTTAGAAAAATTCATGATCATGGTATGAATTCCTAATTGTTGTGCTGCTTTTTGAGTGCTTAAACGAGTTCTTAAACTAGGATTGAAAAAGAGCATCCCTAAGGTTTTGTTTTTCCCAATTTTTTCAAATTGAAAGGGATCTTTCTTTAGGACAATTGCTTCAGCAACTGCTGTTTCTAAATTTGGAAGATCGTTTAAGGTGAGGTAATGTTTCATAAAAATAAACTTAGTTTGCTTCTAGTTTTGTTAGAGCGAGTTGAAGCGCATCAAAAAACAAGTCAAAATGTTTTTCTTTCACGGTTAGGGGAGGTAAAATTCGAATGAGTTTTTTGTTGCTACTCCCTCCAGTAAATATATGGTGGGTGTAAATTAGCTCCTTTCTTAGTGTTGCAACTTCAAAATCAAATTCTAATCCAAGCATGAGACCTCTCCCTTTTATTTTTTTAACCCCTGGAATTTGTTGTGCTCTTTCTCCGAAGTGCTCTTCTAAGGCTTTTGTTTTTTCTTGTAATCTTTCTTCTTTCAGTACATCCAAAACGGCTATGGATGCACTACAAGCTAAATGATTTCCACCAAAAGTGGTTCCTAACATTCCATATTTGGCTTTAATCTGTGGATGAACTAATATTCCTCCAATGGGAAAGCCATTTCCCATTCCCTTGGCCATGGTGATGATGTGTGGATTAATTTTATGCTGCTGATAAGCAAAGAAAGTCCCCGAACGGCCGAATCCCGATTGAACTTCGTCTGCAATCAAACAACTGCCGTATTTCTCACAAAGAGACTCCATAGCAAAGATAAATTCTTCAGAGGGTTGGTCTAGTCCTCCCACACCCTGAATTGCCTCAAAAATTACCGCACAATAGGCTTCTGTTTTTAGGGCCTCTTCCAATGCATCGATGTTATTGTAGGGTAAAAAAGTAACCTCTTGTTGTTGGTTTAAAGGAGCGTTAATTGATAGGTTATCAGTGACTGCTACAGCGGCTGAGGTTCTTCCATGAAAAGCATTATGAAAAGCAATAACCTTTTTTCGTTGAGTGTGAAATGAAGCGAGCTTTAATGCATTTTCTATTGCTTCTGCTCCTGTACTACACAAAAACAATTCATAATCGTGCAGGCAAGATTGTTCTCCTATGGCATCTGCTAATTGTTGTTGTAATGGATTCTTAATGGCATTGGAATAAAAGCCAAGTTGGTCCAGTTGATTTTTGATTTTCTGAACATAATGTGGATGTGAATGGCCAATAGAAATTACTGCATGTCCCCCGTATAAATCAAGATATTCAATATCATTATTATCATATACGTATACATCTTTTGCTCGAACTGGGGTGACTTCATATAAAGGATAAACATCAAATAATTTCATTGGTTTTACTGTTTTGCGATATCGTTAATCTTGTTAAAGGAAGCATTTAATCCTTTGATTAGGGAGGAACTTAATCCTTGATGTTCCATTTCATTGAGACCGGTAATGGTACATCCTCTAGGAGTGGTGACCCGATCGATTTCTTCTTCTGGATGGCTGCCTGTTTCGATGAGTAAACTTGCTGCGCCCATAGCTGTCTGCATGGACATTTTAAGTGCCACATCTGCATCAAAGCCTAATTGAACTCCTCCCTGAGTCGTTGCTCGAATTAAGCGCATCCAAAAGGCAATTCCACTTGCACATAAAACAGTGGCTGCTTGCATATGCGTTTCTTCAATAGTGAGGGTGGTTCCCAAGCCGTTGTATATGGCTTCAGCAATAGGAAGCCTCTTTTCACCAACTTTATTGCTACATAAACAAGTCATGGATTTCCCCACAGAAATAGCAGTATTGGGCATAGATCGTATTATGGGGTATTGATTCCCAAGCTGCTTTTCCACCCGTTCAATTGCATAGCCAGTAATGGTTGAAATGATCACATGCTTATTGTTTAAAACAGGCTTTATTTCTTCTAAAATTGACTCAAATTGATTGGGTTGGACTGCGAAAATTAAAATATCTGATTTTTGAACGGCCTCTTTGTTGTCTTGCGTGATATAAACGTTTTTATATTCTTTCCAACTTGAAAGCGCATCTAAATTCCTTTTAGTGAGGTAAAGTGTAGTGTAGGTATTGTTAATGACCAAGCCTTTGGCGATACTCAATCCTAAATTTCCGGTTCCGATGATGGCGATTTTCATAGTTGATTTTTTTAAAAAATAGAAGCTTTAAGTTGAAGGCCTAGGTTTTCTTCCCAGCCCATTAAAATATTGGTATTTTGTATAGCTTGTCCCGATGCCCCTTTTACCAGATTGTCAATAGCACTAGTCACAAGTAAAGTATTTTCGTGTTTGTGCAAGTGAAGAAAACAGAAGTTCGTATTGACAACCGATTTTAAACTGATTTCTTCATTAGATACTTGGGTAAAGGGATGTGACGCATAGTAATCTTTATATAAGGTTTTTGCTTCTTCAAGAGTTCCATCAAAATGGGTATATGCAGTTGCAAAAATACCTCGGGTAAAAGCTCCTCTTTGTGGCATAAAAAACAATGCACTAGGACTATTCAGTTGCTGTAAACTTTGGTGAATTTCTCCTAAATGTTGATGGGTAAAAGGCTTGTACCAAGAGAGGTTATTGTTTCTCCAACTAAAATGACTGCTTGGACTGAGTCCTACTCCCGCACCTGTACTTCCTGTTGTTGCGTTTATGTGAACCGCATCTTTTATTAGGCTGTGTTTGGCTAAAGGTAGTAAGGCTAATTGTATGGCAGTTGCAAAACAACCTGGATTAGCAATAGCCGTTGCCTTTTTAATTCGGTCTCTTTGAAGCTCAGCTAAGCCATAAACAAAGTGTCTCCCTCCAAATTCTTGATCGCTATTGAGTCTAAAATCATTTCCTAAATCAATGATAATCGTTTCTTTAGAAAAGGAATGCTTCTCTAAAAAGGCACGTGAATTCCCATGTCCGAGACACAGAAACAATAAATCAATATTTTCATTCACCTTATCCGTAAAGTTTAGATCCAAACTCCCTAAGAGATCAGGATGGGATGAGTTTACAGCTTTGCCTGCACGGGTAGTACTGTATATAAATTCAAGTTCTAAGGCGGGATGGTGTATTACCAATCGGATGAGTTCTCCTCCTGTATATCCAGATCCACCAATTATTCCTACACTTTTCATTTTTTATTGTTTAAATGTTGGTAAATTTTAGTGGCATTAGAAGTTAACTTGATAAAGCCTTTGGCTTCGTCTGCCGTCCATCCTTTATTCATTTCTCCATAACTTCCAAACTCTGCTTGCATTAAGTCATTGGGTGATTCAATTCCTAGAAGCTCAAAACGGTAGGGGTGTAATTTGATAAAAACAGAACCTGTGACTTGCTTTTGACTACTTTCCATAAAGGCTTCCATGTCTCGCATGACAGGGTCTAAATAGTGTCCTTCATGTAATTGCATTCCATAAAAGTTAGCCAATTGTTCTTTTTGAAATTGTTGCCATTTGCTTAATGTATGCTTTTCTAAAAGGTGGTGTGCTTTGATTATTACAGAGGGTGCAGCTGCTTCAAAACCTACTCGACCTTTGATTCCGATGATTGTATCTCCTACATGAATATCACGTCCAATCGCATACTGTTTTGCGAGCTCCTCTAGGGTTTGAATTAAGTTTACAGCCGATCCCTTCTTGCCGTTTACTGCGGTTAATTCGCCTTGAGTAAACTGCAATGAGATTTGTTCTTCTTTTTCTTTTTTCAAAGCGCTTGGATATGCCGAATCAGGTAAGGGTAAATCAGAGGTTAAAGTTTCAGCTCCACCCACACTAGTTCCCCACAACCCTTGATTGATAGAGTATTTTGCTTTTTCCCAAGGAAAATCTATCCTCTGCGTTTTAAGATATTCGATTTCATCTTCTCTTGAAAGTTGATGATCTCGAATCAAAGTAATGATTTTAATTTCTGGTGCCAGAACTTGGAAGATCATATCAAATCTCACTTGATCATTTCCTGCTCCCGTGCTTCCATGCGCAATATATTCAGCACCAATGGCTTTGGCATAGGTTATGATTTCTACCGCTTGAATGATACGCTCTGCACTTACTGATAGTGGGTAGGTGTTATTTCGTAGGACATTTCCAAACACTAAATATTTTACAATTTTGTTGTAGAAAGAGTCTAAAGCATCTATGTTTTTATACAAATGAGCGCCCATTTGATAGGCTTTCTTTTCAATATCTAGAATTTCAGTTTCTGAAAATCCGCCAGTATTTATACTTACTGCATGTACTTCATATCCCTCTTTGGAAAGTTTTCTTAAAGAGTACGAAGTGTCTAATCCTCCACTGTATGCTAAAACTAATTTGGAGTGCTTCATGATTTATTCTTTTTTAGTAATAATGATTCTTTGATTTTTTTTAACCGAAGGGCCACCTTTGTATTAAAGGTTTTGTTTTCTGTTTTTTTATTTGGATCGTATAACATACCAGTACAAAGACACATTTGGCGCTCTGTACGGGTAAGTATATCATAGTTTTTACAAGTTTGACATCCTTTCCAGAATTCTGGGTCATCTGTGAGTTCCGAAAAATGAACGGGTTTATACCCCAATTCGTAATTGATTTTCATCACTGCCATACCCGTTGTGATCCCAAAGACTTTTGCATCAGGGTATTTTTCAAGTGAAAGTTCAAAAACTTTTTTCTTGATTTTTTTGGCAAGTCCTTTTCCTCTTTGGTCTGGAGCGACGATGAGTCCAGAGTGGGCAACATACTTTCCGTGTCCCCATATTTCGATATAACAGAATCCCACAAATTGATCTTTATCAATTGCGATCACAGCATTTCCATTTTGAATTTTTCCAGATATGTATTCGGGAGTTCTTCTAGCAATCCCAGTACCTCTGTTTTTGGCTGACTCGTCGATGCATTTGCTAATGTCTTTAGCATAACTGATATGTTCCGCTTTTGCGCGTAAAATTTTCATTGTAAAAAAGTAATAAGAGAAAAAATATTTGGTTCGAGAAGGGAGAAGGGCACACCATACTCCATATAAAATTACACCCCTACGGGGCGGCGTGGAAAGCTGCGCAACGGAAGTATAGTTGCGTATTTGGTATTACTATTTATCTCTGTTTTAAACATCAGACTGCAAAAATGCGGTATTTTTTTTACACAACAAAAAAAATAATTAAAAAAGCGCATTTTTTGAAAAGCTATTCAATTGATAGACTAATGTTTACCTTTGTATGGTGAAAAAGGAGCTTTTAAACAAATTGAATATTGATCACACTAGATTGTCAGGAAAACGACTGTTGCTAGCCCATAGCGGGGGCCCTGACAGTAGCGTGCTAGCTCATCTTTTGTTGAAGGAAGGATTAAACTTTTCTGTGGCGCATTGTAATTTCCAACTTAGAGCCAGTGAAAGTGAAGCCGATATGAAATTTGTTGAGGCTTGGTGTAGAGAACATTCAATCCCTTTTTTTTGTGTCAAGTTCGCTACTGAAATTCATAAAGAATTTTATAAAAAAAGCACTCAGGTTTCAGCAAGGGATCTCAGGTATGATTGGTTTTACTCCCTTATGGAGGTATATGAATTTGATTTTTTGCTTACGGCGCATCATTTGAATGATCAGTTAGAAACGTTTTTGATTAATACTACTAGAGGAACAGGAATTTCAGGTTTATTAGGAATCCAAGAAAAGGAGACTTTATTACGTCCTCTTAGAAAGATACCTAAAAAAGAGCTCATATTATATGCTGAGGCAGAAAAGATCTCATGGCGAGAAGATCAGTCCAATACCAGTAATGCCTATTTAAGAAATGCGATCAGACATCAGGTGATTCCTGCTATTGAAGAGGTAGTTCCAAATGCTTTACAAAACTTTCAAGCTACCTTGGATCATCTCGATCTAGCAAATGATTTTATTCTAGAATCTCTAGAAACTCAAAAAAATAAGTTGTTTAAAAACACAGGAAAATCCCTTGGTATTGACATTAAAGAGTTGGAGAAGTTACCTTCTTTGCCTTTTTGTTTACATCATTGGTTTGCTCCCTTCGGTTTCGACACAAAAGAAGTTGTCAAACTAATGGAATCAGAAAGTGGAAAAGTAATCTATTCTGCCTCGCATCGTTTGATTCGAGATCGATCATGTATCACCCTTTCTTTACTTCATTCGAAAGAAAATAACCAATTTTTATTTGATCCTTTAAAGAACAACCTAGACCTTCCTATTCAATTGAGCAGTGAATCCATTGAAATTAAGGAAAAAGAGACTTGGGGATCACATCAGGCCGCACTTGATAAGAGGATGTTAAAAAAACCACTTTCATTAAGAAAATCCATTAAAGGCGACTATTTTTACCCCACCGGAATGAAAGGTAAAAAATTGCTTAGTAAATTTTTTAAAGACGAAAAATATTCTCTTTTAGAAAAAGAACAACAATGGCTTTTATGTTCCGAAAATAAAATTGTTTGGGTGATTGGAAAACGTTGTGACAGAAGATTTATAGCAACTAAAAACACTAAAAAAGCCTTATTAATTACAGTAGTATGAAGTTGAAATGGATGTTGTTCTTTATGTGGAGTGTTTTTGTAAACGCCCAACTGGATAAGGAGCCTGTAGTTTGGGAGACGCAGCTTGAAAAGTTAGATGACACTCGATTTGTGCTAGTGTTTAATGCAACCATTGCTTCTAATTGGCACTTATATTCACAGTTTTCAAATGACCAAGGAGCGCTACCCACTGAATTTGTCTTTGATTCCCAGGGGTATAAAAGGATAGGGGAGGTAGAAGAAAGTCTTTCTATTACCGATTATGATAAGGTATTTGAAATGGACCTGACCTATTTCAATGATTCTGCGAACTTTCGTCAAGAAATTGTTTTGGAAGATGAGACTTTAAGAAGCCTTTCCGTTGAATTGAATTATCAAGCCTGTGATGATAAACTTTGTATTTTTAGATCCGAAACTTTTGTTTTTTCATTAGACGGGACGGTTGATAATAAATTACTGACCACAGATGCTATAAGTCAAGAATTATCCAAAGCATTAAAACTTGATTTAAAAAAGACGGAATTTTTAGCAACAGAACTTTCTAGCGAAGATCCTACATCCAATTGGAACATCTTTTTTTTAGGGTTTATTGGAGGTTTATTGGCCTTGTTGACTCCTTGCGTTTTTCCAATGATTCCACTTACAGTTTCTTTCTTTTTAAAACAAGCCACTACAAGAAGAAGAGGGGTGTATAATGCCTTGTTGTATGCTTTTTTTATAGTCCTTATTTACGGCTTATTGAGTTTACCTTTTCATTTTTTAGATTCTCTAAATCCTGAAATTTTAAATACCATAGCTACTAATGTCACTTTAAATTTGATCTTTTTTGGTGTCTTTGTCTTTTTTGCTTTTTCTTTTTTCGGATTTTATGAATTAAGCCTCCCTTCTCAATGGGGGAATAAATCCGATCAAGCTTCAGGCTTCAATGGGGGAGTTGGGATCTTTTTCATGGCATTAACATTAGCCATTGTTTCTTTTTCATGTACGGGACCTATTTTAGGGTCATTATTGGCTGGATCGTTGACTGCAGATGGTGGAGCCATGCAACTTAGTACAGGTATGTTAGGATTTGGAATTGCTTTAGGTCTTCCTTTTGGTTTGTTTGCGTTGTTTCCCAACACCCTTAAAGCCTTACCTAAATCTGGAGGATGGATGACCACTGTCAAGGTTGTCCTAGGATTTTTAGAATTGGCCTTGGCATTAAAATTCTTGTCTAATGCAGACTTAGTTGCGCATTGGGATCTCTTGAAACGCGAGGTTTTTATTGGAATTTGGACATTGATATCCTTCCTATTAACACTTTACCTTTTTGGTGTCTTCAGGTTTAAACATGAAGTAAAACAAAAATTGGGAGTCGCTAGAGGAATCTTTGCAGTATTTAGTTTATTATTCACTTCTTTTCTTGTTAACAGTTTGATTTCTGAGGGGAATCAATTAAAAATATTGAGCGGTTTTCCACCCCCTGAATTTTACAGTATCCACTCCACAGCGTCTGATTGTCCTCTAGGTTTAGAATGCTATAAAGATTATGAGACAGGATTGGAAAAAGCAATTACTGCGAATAAACCTATCCTCCTAGATTTTACTGGATGGGCGTGTGTAAACTGTCGAAAAATGGAAGAAAATGTTTGGTCTGATCCAGCGGTGTATGCTTTATTAAACGAAAACTATATTATCATTTCTCTATATGTGGACGACAGAAAAACCCTGGAAGAAGAACAGCAGTTTAACTACCAATTTTCTGATGGAAGAATCAAAAGAATCAACACTGTAGGAAAAAAGTGGGCAACCTTCCAAGCCATAAATTTCCAGACTGCTTCACAACCTTTTTATGTGCAAATGACTTTTGATGGGACTCTTTTGAATGTGCCTATTCAATACACGGACACAGCAACATATAAGGAGTGGTTAGAGCAAGGATTAAAGAACAATGCATCTTCGCCTAAAGCACAATTTATTTCTTTTTAGCAGGGTCATACACTGCAACTACTATTTTTGAATATGCTGTACCATAGCCAATTTGGAAGGGGAGGAGGCAGTGACGCAAAGCCATATCGCTGAGGCCATTCAATACCGAAGTTTGGATCGTGAGGGATGGCTTGGAGAGTGCTGTTTTTGCCCTCTGAGCGTTTGTTGTTTTAAAGAATTTTTTTCAAGCCTTTTAGTAGTTTGCTATCAGGAAATAACTCCAAACCTTCGGTCAAGTATTTATTGGCTAAACTCTCTTTTTCTTCTTTTTGATAATGCTTAATAAGTAATTCATACACACTTTCTTTTCCCCAGAATGGTTGATTTTCTGCTATGTTTGTCTCGGTCAAGGAAAGCGCTTTTTTAAGATAAAATTCTACTTCTGAACCGCCTCCAAAAACTTTTGGAGTGTAGAAATTATTTAATGCTAAGGCGTAATAGGCACGTAAATTATTAGCATTGATTTCCAGTGCTTTTTTTGCATATTCTTTGGAATCTTGACCTAAGTTCATCATGGAGAAGTAGCTTTTAAAACGAATGCTGTATCCTGTCTGTAGCGAGAGTAATGCTAAACTTTCTGAATCTGTATTTGAAGGTTTTAAAAGAGAGGTCGCTGTATCGATTAAGTGTTCAGCCCTTTTTTCATTTTTATTGATTTCTCCAGCGAATAGGGCTTGATAGTAATAGGCATAAGATAGCCAATATCGAGTCGAAATTATGTCTTCTTGTTCAAAATCCCGGGTCAAGATAGTTACCAATTCCTTTAAGGGCTGATCGCTTTTAGTCGTTATACAAGTTCTAAAAGCCTGCTCTATCGCGTACTGTAGTGTTTTTTTCTCTTGGTTTTGTGGGCTTATGCCTGTTAGTGAAATGCACAGTAGAAGGGAAATCAATTTCATAGTAGTAGGTTTTTAAATAATATATTTTTTAATGCTTCAACATATGCCTCAAAGGCTTTGATTCCCTTTTTCGTCAAACTCACTTGAGTGAGCGGGTAGTTGTCCAAAAAACTTTTTTCGATACGAAGATAATTTGCTTCTTCTAATTTTTTCAGCTGAACACTAATATTTCCCGCGCTTGCTGATGTATTTTGTTTTAATTCTTTAAAACTAGATTTGGTGTGGGTCATTAAATGCGAAACTATGGCAAGACGCAAAGGTGAATGCAATAAGGGGTCCAGATTTTTATACATTTTATTTCTTGTGATTTAGACGTAATAAAATTCCTGGGATCAATAGCGCAAAGATACTTACCGTTCCCATTAAAAGTGGTTGTTGCTCCCAGCTGAGGAAAAAAGAAATAAAAGCACTAGTGTTAATAATTAATCCGCTAAAAAAGAGGACTTTACTTTTGATAAAACTTCCTGAAAGTAAAGTTGCAATACCCATCAATAATAAAATAATTGGGACTAAATTGTTTTGTAAATAACCATTGAACCCAAAAGCAATAAGCATAATGTTTAATCCTACAAATTGCCATAAACGACCATAGATTGATGCTAAAGGATTGGGAGTACTGTTCTTCTTTTTATTATAATAATAAATAATAAGGCCTATACCTACAAAAGGCATGATAAGATAGGGGTACCAGCTTTCTCTGCTCATGTTTACAGAGATCATATATGCCTGAGCATAACTGCAAAGTGCAATGATCACTCCCCATAAAATAAAGGGAATTCCATTTTCTTCAAAACGACTCTTTGCCTTTTGAATCACAGAATCAATGAGTTGGAAGCTTTCTTCTGGAGTAAAATTGGTTGTTTTCATTTGAATTGGTTTTGATTTTAACAAATATAAAGTGGTTTATATTATAAACTAAATTAAAATATTTTTTTTCATTAAGTTAATTTGAGATTTAAAAATTAAATACAACTCCTAATCCTTTTTTTGAAGGAGTTATTTTCAGTTGGGGATTTTTCTTTTGGTTAAATAAGGTTACTGCTTTATTGTAGTGATCTTCTGTACCATAGGTAATTAGGATTTCAATTAGAACGCCTGCCGCCCAAAAACCGTCTCTGTCTTGATCTAATGCCCAAAGGGTATTGATGTGAAGAGTTACATCATTATCATTACAATCATTGGCATTTTAGACATAACCCGCAGGAGCATAACTTTGAAAAGCAGTTCGAGCAGGATTTCCATAGGTATCTCCATCTTTGAAATATAAATTTCCACTACACTGCCAGATAATAAAAAGGGGAATGAAATAAATAACACCAAAAAGAGTAGGACTCGAGCTAGCATGGGTACAGTAAGTTTAGAGTACCTTTTTAAAATAAAAAAGAAACAAATAAAACCTTCCCCATTTTTTTATGGAAAGGGTAAAAAAATCTTGTAAAGTGAAATTTTTAGGTTGAGAAAGCCTGAAAATTATTAAGTAAATTAATTTTATAGAATACTATCGCTCAAAATACACTTCTTCAAAAGGAATACGGAAGCGTTCTCCATAGATGCCATCAGGCTTTCGGATTCCACAGCTAATGACCATACTGATCTCGGCCGCTGCGGGAAGTTTTAGGATTTGTTTTAATTTTTTAGAATCAAATCCTTCCATTGCACAGGTATCATAGCCTTTAGCAGCCATACTCATCATGAAGTTTTGTGATGCAAGTGCTATGCTTTTATGCCCAACT
The DNA here is from genome assembly GCA_009886625.1 of Flavobacteriaceae bacterium. Taxonomy (GTDB): domain Bacteria; phylum Bacteroidota; class Bacteroidia; order Flavobacteriales; family Flavobacteriaceae; genus MS024-2A. The sequence continues at coordinate 23,718 of QXZA01000027.1, read as the reverse complement.
ACCCTTAGGTCCGAAGCGCTCACTTCACGGTAGGTGATTTTCCTTAATCCTCTAAAAGTCATATACAGTTTCATCAAAAACCCTCGAATGGGAGTTCCTCCTCTGTACAAATGAGGAATCATCTTTTTGTAATAATACAAAGCGCGTTCTTGTGTTTTAGGATCGGTTACCTTGTTTTTGGCAAAACCTGATTTGATGAATTCAATATTGGCTGCGACACGCTTTGGCCAAAGATCCATTCGGACAACAGGGATCACCATTTGTTGGGCTGTCTTTGCAGCGGGTTGATTGAAACATGCAGCAGCTATTTCTTTCTTTTGGGTTTCGGAGGTAATATGATAAAATTCCCAAAGCTGTAAATTACTACTTGTAGGGGCTAAACTTGCGTGTTTAATACATTCTTTAACAAGCTCACTATCAATGGGCTTTTCTGGATCGTAAACTCTAGTTGATCTTCTGTAGGCAACAGCTTCAGATACAGTTTTCTCTTTCATGCTTAGATTTTTTTCAATAAAAATTTTAATGCTTTTAATGACTTAGGATAGGGCGCATAGCGTTGGGGAAGGTCAAACCAAAAGGAACGTTTTACAACGGGTTTAGCATGAGTAAAAACCTCAAAGCTATGCTTTCCGTGATAGGCACCCATACCGCTATTTCCAATTCCTCCAAAGGGAAGTTTGTCGTTCGTAAAATGAATAATGGCATCATTGATCACTCCTCCTCCAAAAGAATACCGTTGGATCATTGTGTTGATAAAACTTCGATTGGTACTAAACAGATAAAATGCCAATGGATTCTTAAGTTTTGTTAAAATAAAATCGATGTTGCTTTCAGTAGTATAGCTTAAAACAGGTAAAATAGGACCAAAAATTTCATCCACAAGTAAGCTACTGTCTAATGCAGGTTCCTCTACTAGGGTAGGACCAAAGTAAAGTTCGTCCTTGTCCTTTTCACCTCCAAAGAGTAGCTTTTGTTTGTCCAGATCTTTTTCCAGTTTTTTAAAATGTTTTTGGTGGATGATTCTTCCGTAATCTTTTGAGTTCTTCGCATTTTTTCCAAAGGCTTTTTCAATCTCTTCAATCATAGCGGCAACCAATGCATTTTTGTATTCCTTTTGAACGAGTACATAATCTGGAGCAATACAAGTTTGTCCACAGTTTAAAAATTTACCCCAAACAATACGTCGAGCTGTTTTTTGTATTGGTGCTGTTCCGTCCACAATACAGGGGCTTTTTCCACCCAATTCCAGTGTGGTAGGAGTTAAAAATTCTGCGGCAGCTTTTGCAACAATTTTTCCTACGGCTGTACTTCCAGTGTAGAAAATATAATCCCATTGTGTTTTTAACAAGGCAGCACCTACTTTCTCATCTCCTTGTATTACTATAGCCCACTCTGGAGGAAAAACCTCACTGACGATTTCTTCAATAATTTGTGCGGTATGGGGTGCAGATTCAGAGGGTTTTAGCACTGCTGTATTTCCAGCTGCAATTGCCCCTATTAAGGGAATCATCGCCAATTGAAAAGGATAATTCCAAGGCGAAATTAGCAAGACCGTACCATAGGGCTCAGAAAGAATATAATCCTGGGAAGGAAAATTGATCAAACTTCCTGAAACTCGCTTTGGAGCAGCCCACTCTTTAATATTTTTAATGTGGAGGTCTAATTCTTTTTGAACCATTAAGAGTTCACTTGTGAAGGATTCGAAGACTGGTTTTTTTAAATCTTGATATAAGGCTTCAAATAGACTTTCTTCTCTTTCCTCTAAAACTCTCTTTAGTTTCTTGAGATGCTGAATTCTGATCTTTACATCTTGAGTTTTGAAATCCTTAAAAAAAATCAGCTGTTTTTCTTTTATGTTTTCTATGGAAGCAGGGGTACTATTTTTCAATTTTCTTTTTGTGTAAAGTTAATGAAAAAGCGACTAGCTTTTTAGGGGGATTGAGTGTATTAAATTATTAATTAAAAAGCACTGATAATCAGCTCTTTGTATTCTTTTGTTAAGGGTTGAATATAAGAGTAAGCACAGCTGTTTTCTCTTGTAAAAAATAAACATATCTAAATTTGATTAACAATAAAAGCTATGGAACTCAACAAATACAGCAAAGCAGTTACCCAAGACCCAACGCAACCCGCAGCACAAGCCATGTTGCATGCTATTGGAATGACTGATGAAGACTTTCAAAAGCCTTTAATTGGTATTGCTTCTACAGGCTATGAGGGAAACCCTTGTAATATGCACTTAAATGCGCTTGCGCAAGATATGAAAGTAGGAATCAATGCGCAATCATTGGTTGGACTTGTTTTTAATACAATAGGGGTTAGTGACGGTATTTCAATGGGAACTCCCGGAATGCGTTTTTCATTACCCTCTAGAGATGTTATTGCGGATTCAGTGGAAACAGTAGTACAAGCAATGTCTTATGATGGGGTAGTCACTGTAGTGGGTTGTGACAAAAACATGCCAGGTGCTTTAATGGCAATGTTACGTTTGAACCGTCCTTCTATCTTAGTGTACGGAGGTACCATTGCTGCTGGATGTCACAACGATAAGGAGTTGGATGTGGTTTCTGCCTTTGAAGCATGGGGAGAAAAAGTAGCTGGAAAAATAGATGAAAAAGAATTTAAAAGTGTAATCCGTAACGCCTGTCCTGGAGCTGGAGCTTGTGGCGGAATGTATACAGCCAATACCATGGCTTCGGCCATAGAAGCTTGTGGGATGGCATTGCCTTATAATGCTTCCAATCCTGCAGTAAGTAAAGATAAAAAAGAAGAGTGTTTAGCCTTGGGAGCTCACCTTAAAAACTTATTGGAACTCGACTTAAAACCAAGAGACATAGTCACTCGAAAATCATTAGAAAACGCCTTACGCCTAATCGCTGTTTTAGGAGGATCAACCAATGCAGTACTGCATTTCTTAGCGATTGCCAAAGCAGCTCAAATTGATCTTACCATTGATGATTTCCAAAAGATAAGCGATAGCACTCCCTTTTTAGCAGACTTGAAACCTAGTGGGAAATATTTAATGAAAGACCTTCACCAAGTGGGAGGTGTTCCTGCTGTTTTAAAGTATATGTTGGAACAAGGAATGTTACACGGTGATTGTATGACGGTTACAGGGAAAACCTTAGCCGAGAATCTTGCAAGTGTTCCAAGTCTCAAAGAAAATCAAGAGGTTATTCGTCCCATTGATCAACCTATCAAGGAAACGGGACATATTCGAATTTTGAAAGGAAATTTAGCAACAGGCGGTTCTGTAGCAAAAATCACAGGTAAAGAAGGTCTTTTGTTCAAAGGGCCTGCACGTGTTTTTGATGGAGAGTATGTGGCAAATGACGGTATCAGAGATGGAAAAGTCAATGCAGGAGAGGTTGTTGTTATTCGTTATGAAGGACCCAAAGGGGGGCCTGGAATGCCTGAGATGCTAAAGCCTACTGCAGCCATCATGGGAGCAGGTCTTGGAAAAAGCGTGGCTTTGATCACTGACGGACGTTTCTCTGGAGGAACCCATGGATTTGTTGTGGGACATATCGTACCTGAAGCTCAAGAAGGAGGGACCATTGCCCTGGTTCAAGATGGAGATGAAATCACAATTGATGCCGAAAAGAATACGATTAGTGTGGCATTAAGTGAAGATGAAATAGTAGAAAGAAAAGCAGCTTGGGTAAAACCACCCTATAAATTTCAACAAGGGGTATTGTATAAATATATTAAGAGTGTAGCAACTGCTTCTGAAGGCTGTGTTACAGATTCCGAGTAATTATGGAAACAAAAGCAAAACATAAAAGTCCAAAAGGTACCGCTGCACCACTTCAAATATCTGGAGCTGAAGCAGTAATTCGATGCCTGTTAGCCGAAGATGCAAATCTGATTTATGGTTATCCAGGCGGAGCTATCATGCCTATTTACGATGAGATCTATAAATTTCAAGATCAATTACATCATGTCTTAACACGCCATGAACAAGGCGCTACTCATGCTGCCCAAGGATATGCACGTACCTCAGGGAAAGTTGGAGTTGCTATGGCAACTTCTGGACCCGGTGCTACCAATCTTGTTACGGGTATAGCCGACGCACAAATTGATTCTACTCCTATGGTGTGTATCACAGGACAAGTGGCTTCTCATTTATTAGGTTCTGATGCGTTTCAAGAAACCGACATAATTGGAATCTCAACTCCAGTAACCAAATGGAATTATCAAATCACTAAAGCCAGTGAGATTCCAGAAATCATGGCCAAAGCATTTTATATAGCTCGTTCTGGGAGACCTGGTCCCGTATTAATTGACATCACCAAGGATGCACAATTTGAACTGTTTGATTTTACTTACGAAAAATGCGTGGGCATACGCAGTTATCAGCCTTATCCTAAGCTAGTAAACGAGAGTCTTGAACAAGCTGTCCAACTGATTGGGGAAGCAAAAAAACCTTTTATTGTTTGGGGTCAAGGTGTTATTCTAGGACAAGCAGAACAAGAGTTTAAGGCATTCCTTGAAAAGTCAGGAATTCCTGCTGCATGGACTATTTTAGGGCTTTCGGCTTTACCCACGGCACATCCTTCTAATAGAGGAATGGTGGGAATGCATGGGAATTATGCACCCAATTTATTAACTAATGAATGCGATCTGTTAATTGCCATTGGGATGCGCTTTGATGACCGAGTGACTGGGGACCTAAGAACCTATGCAAAGCAAGCAAAAATCATTCATCTAGAACTTGATCCGGCCGAGGTGAACAAGAATGTCAAGGCGGATGTATCACTTCTTAGTGATTGTAAAATTAGTTTACAAGCACTCACAGACAAAATTGAGACAAAATCCTATCCGGAATGGATCAAACGTTTTGATGATTTAGATGCTATTGAGAATGAAAAAGTGATCGATGGCGATTTACATCCTACTAAACCTGGCTTGACTATGGGAGAGAGTGTGGAGATGATCAACAAACATTCCAAAGGAGATGCTGTTATTGTAACCGATGTTGGGCAACATCAGATGGTTGCTTGTCGCTATGCCAAGTTTACTCAGTCCAAAAGTAATGTAACCTCTGGAGGACTAGGAACGATGGGCTTTGCACTGCCAGCAGCAATTGGCGCTAAAATGGGAGCTCCCTCAAGAGAGGTTGTAGCCGTTATTGGGGATGGTGGTTATCAAATGACCATACAAGAGTTGGGAACAATTTTCCAACAACAAGTTGCTGTGAAAATTGTGATTTTAAACAATGACTTTTTAGGAATGGTACGTCAATGGCAGCAATTGTTTTTTGACAAACGTTATGCTTCTACAGAAATGACAAATCCTGATTTTGTTGCAATTGCTAAGGGATATTATATAGAAGCCGATCGAGTAGACAATAGAGAGGATTTAGATCAAGCAGTCGCCAAAATGATGGCTTCTGACAAACCTTATTTTCTAGAAATATGTGTGGAAAAAGAAGACAATGTCTTCCCAATGATACCCACAGGAGCTAGTGTGTCGGATATTAGATTAGAATAAGATGGAATTAAAAACATATACCATTTCGGTTTATTCCGAAAATAATATCGGATTGCTCAATCGTATTTCGGCAATCTTTTTAAAGCGACACATCAATTTAGAGAGTTTTTCTACCTCTGAATCAGAGATTCCCAATGTATTTCGGTTTGTAATTGTTGTCAATATAGCGCCAGAAAAAGTACATAAAGTTGTGCAACAAATTGAAAAACAAATCGATGTGATTAAGGCGTATTATCATACCGATGAAGAAACTATTTTTCAAGAAAACGCTTTGTACAAAGTAAAGTCAAGTTCTTTGTTTGAAGAACGACAAATACAGAACATTATTAAAGAGAGTCACGCTACCATAGTCACTGTTTCTCCTGAATTTTTTGTAATCGAGAAAACAGGTTTCAGAGAGGAGACAGAACAATTGCGCAAGGACTTAGCCCCCTATGGTTTATTACAGTTTGTTCGTTCTGGACGCATTTCAGTAACCAAAGCCAAAATGGGCATTTCAGAAATATTAAATACCTTTAAAAAACAATAATCAATAAAAATCATGTCAAATTACTTCAATCAATTATCATTACGTGACCAATTACATCAACTTGGGCAGTGTCGGTTTATGGATGCTTCCGAATTTGAAGATGGAATTCAAGCTTTAGCAGGAAAGAAAATCGTTATTGTAGGCTGTGGTGCGCAAGGTCTTAATCAAGGACTTAATATGCGTGATTCAGGACTCGATATTTCTTATGCTTTACGTGATGGTGCCATTGAACAAAAAAGAGCCTCCTATCAAAATGCTGTATCCAATGATTTTAAAGTTGGAACCTATGCAGAATTAATCCCTAGTGCAGATGTAGTAATTAACCTTACTCCAGACAAGAATCATACACCGGTAGTAAATGCGGTAATGCCTCTTATGAAAAAAGGAGCGACCTTGTCTTATTCTCACGGATTTAATATTGTTGAGGAAGGAACAAAAATTAGAGAAGATTTGACAGTAATTATGGTTGCACCCAAATGTCCAGGTTCAGAAGTTAGAGAAGAATACAAACGAGGATTTGGTGTGCCTACCTTGATTGCCGTTCACCCAGAAAATGACCCACAAGCTCACGGATTAGCTCAAGCAAAAGCCTATGCATTTGCTACTGGAGGACATCGTGCAGGTGTATTGGAATCTTCTTTTGTTGCTGAGGTAAAATCAGATTTAATGGGAGAGCAAACAATATTATGTGGTGTACTTCAAACTGGTTCTATCTTGAGTTTTGACAAAATGGTAGAAGAAGGAATAGATGCTGCTTATGCTGCAAAATTGATTCAATACGGTTGGGAAACTATTACTGAAGCTTTGAAGCACGGAGGTATCACCAATATGATGGACCGTTTGTCCAATCCAGCAAAAATTAAGGCATTTGAATTGTCAGAACAATTAAAGGAAATCTTGGCTCCCTTATTTGAGAAACACATGGACGATATTATGTCAGGACACTTTTCTAAAACAATGATGGAAGATTGGGCCAATGACGATAAAAACTTATTGGCATGGAGAGCAGCTACAGGTGAAACTGCTTTTGAAAAAACTGCAATTACTGATCAAGCGATTAGCGATCAAGAATTTTTTGATCATGGTATTTTGATGGTCGCTTTTGTTCGTGCTGGTGTAGAATTAGCATTTGACACTATGGTGGCTGCAGGGATTAAAGAAGAATCTGCATATTATGAATCTCTACATGAGACACCATTAATTGCAAATACCATTGCCCGTAAAAAATTATTTGAAATGAATCGTATCATATCAGATACTGCAGAATACGGATGTTATCTTTTTGATCATGCAGCAAAACCAATGCTGGTTGAGTTTATGAAAGGAATCAAAAAAGACGTCATTGGAGGGAGATTAACTTCATCCGATACAGGAGTGGATAATAAACAACTCATTGATATCAATGAAATTATTCGTTATCACCCTGTTGAAATGATAGGATATGATCTTCGTGCCTCTATGGTTGCGATGAAAAAGATTGTATAATGAAATTGCAGAGCCCTTCATTAGAAGGTATTCAACATGCCAAACTTCAACTTAAAGAGGTTTGTAAAGAAACCGTTTTGGAATTGAATAAGCGCTTGTCAGAAATGACAGGCGCTTTTGTTTTTTTAAAGCGGGAGGATTTACAGGAAGTACGTTCTTTCAAAATTCGAGGGGCGTATAATAAAATAGTCTCATTAACCCCTCAAGAAAGAGAAAGAGGGATTGTGTGTGCCAGTGCAGGAAATCATGCACAAGGTTTTGCTTTTGCCTGTAATCACTTAAAAATAAGTGGGAGAGTTTATATGCCAGCGACAGTTTCACAACAGAAAATAGCTCAAGTAAAAATGTTTGGAGAGGGATTTGTTGAAACTATTTTGACTGGGGATACCTATGACGCCTGCCAAAAAGTAGCGCTGGAAACTGCAAAAAAAGAAGGGCAAACATTTATTCATGCTTTCGATGATGTTCAAGTAATCGAGGGACAAGCCACCATTGCACTCGAGATAATTGCTCAGCACACCGAAGGTTTTGATTATATTTTTGTCCCCGTAGGTGGTGGAGGTTTAGTTTCGGGAATTCTTACTGTTTTTAAAGCCTTATCTCCCAAGACCAAGATAATAGGAGTTGAACCTGAAGGGGCACAATCTATGAAGTTGGCTTTGGAATTAAATAAGCGCATCCCACTTAAAGAGATGGATCGTTTTGTGGATGGCGCAGCGGTTCGCCAAGTAGGAGCACTACCTTTTGAAATTTGCAAAGAATTTTTGGACGATTTAGTTCATGTCCCTGAAGGAAAAATTTGTCAAGCTATACTGGATCTTTATAACAAAGAGGGAATAGTTGCTGAGCCAGCAGGAGCACTTGCAATTGCTGCTCTTGATTTGGTGGAATATGATCTTAAAAATAAGAATATAGGAGTACTGTTGTGTGGAGGAAATAATGACATCTTAAGAATGCCTGAAATAAAGGAGCGTGCTTTAGTGTACGCAAATTTGAAACACTATTTTATTATTGATTTTCCGCAAAGGGCCGGGGCATTAAAGCAGTTTGTAAATGAAGTCTTAGGTCCAGACGACGACATTACCCATTTTGAATTTTCAAAGAAAAGCAGTAAAAGTGTTGCCCCAGCAGTTGTTGGAATTGAATTGAAATCAAAAGATGATTTAGGGTTTTTGGTAGATCGAATGAAAAACCATAACTTCAATTTCGACTATTTAAACGAAAAAGAAAACTTGTTTCAATTTTTGAAATAGAAAAAGCTAAGAAAAAGAAAAACTATGAAAGTCAATTTAAATGATATTCCTAAGGAATTTCAAGTAAAACCCTATGTATGTGACCAATATTTAGTCAACGGTCAACTGAAAACATGGCAAGGGAATACCACCGACGTATTTTCAACTATTAAGACAGTCAATGAATCTGGGGAGACCATCTCCACCCTCTTGGGATCAATACCTGACATGGAAACAGAAACAGCCTTAGAAGCTCTTAATGCAGCTGAAATGGCTTTCCAGAGAGGCCAGGGGATTTGGCCTACAATGAAAGTAGGGGACCGTTTGAAGTGTATGGAAACCTTTGTTGAGAAAATGAAGGAACACAGAGAAGAGGTAGTGAAATTACTAATGTGGGAAATCTGTAAAAACAAATCAGATTCCTATAAAGAATTTGATAGAACCGTAGATTATATAGTCGATACGATTGATGCCTATAAAAATTTAGATCGAAAAGGAGCTAAGTTCGATAAACAAGGAGGGGTTCATGCTCACATTCGTCGAGGTCCTTTGGGGGTAGTTCTTTGTTTGGGTCCCTATAACTATCCATTAAACGAAACTTTTTGTTTGTTGATTCCTGCCATTATTATGGGGAATACTGCGATTTTTAAACCTGCAAAACATGGTGTACTTCTGATCGCGCCTTTATTGCAAGCATTTCAAGAAAGTTTTCCTCCAGGAGTAGTAAATATTGTCTTTGGACGTGGGCGTAAAATTGCAAGTCCTATTATGCAAACGGGAAAAGTTGATGTGCTCGCTTTGATCGGTCACAGTTCTTCGGCGGTTGCTTTGCAAGACGAACACCCAAATAAAAACAGACTCCGATTGGTGTTAGGGCTTGAAGCAAAAAACCCTGGGATTATTCTACCCGATGCTGATTTAAGCTTAACAATAAAAGAATGTATTTCTGGAACCTTGTCCTATAATGGACAGAGGTGTACGGCCCTAAAGGTTTTGTATGTGCATGAATCTTTAGTGGATGAATTTAATCAACGTTTTTCAAAAGCTGTTGATACGCTTAAATTTGGAATGCCTTGGGAAGATACTTTTTTAACCCCCCTTCCTGAGCCAGCAAAGCCAGAATACATAAAAGCATTAATAGATGATGCTGTCTCTAAAGGCGCCAAAGTATTGAACAAACGTGGGGGAGAAGTGACAGATAATTATTGTTTTCCAGCGGTATTGTATCCCGTAGATGATAGCATGAATGTGTATCACGAAGAACAATTTGGCCCTGTGATTCCCATCATTTCTTACAAAGAGATTGAAGAGCCTTTAGATGCTATGGCAGCCTCGGACTATGGACAGCAAGTAAGTTTGTTTGGACGTGATGTAAGAAAAATTGGACCGCTTATCGATACGCTTGCTAATTTAGTGTGTCGAGTGAATTTAAATTCAGCTTGCCAAAGGGGTCCAGATGTGTACCCTTTTGCAGGAAGAAAAAATTCGGCAGTAGGAACCTTGAGTGTCTATGATGCGCTTCGTTCTTTTTCTATCCGAACTTTTGTTGCGGCAAAAGATTCTCCTTACAACAATGAAATTTTAGAAACACTGTTGAATTCAAACGAATCCAATTTTGTGAGTACAGATTACTTATTGTAAGCCTTAAAAGTACTGACCAATACCAAAAACGATCCCTCTTTTTGAGGGATCGTTTAACGAAAAGTCGGAGTCAATTCGCAGCGTAACACTATTAATGAATTTGTGTATAAACCGTAGACCAATCCCTCCATAGAGGTGACTGTTTTCTTTTTGAAAAAGTTCATTTTTCTTAGCTCCAGCAGGAGTGTAAATTTGAATGTTACTGTTTTGAGCATTAACAAACCAAAAGGAAAGGAAGAGCAGAACAGAAATGGGGAGTTTAAATTTCATAGAACTTAAATAATAGGTTAAAAAGGATTAATTTAGTTTTCTAATTTATTCAAAATTTTAAGATGCTGATGAAACTAAATCACACTTTATTTTTATCCATAGCTCTTGTAGCACTGTTTTTAAATTCATGCTCTCCTCTGAAAAAGTATTCAGCAAAAGAACGTGAGTGGGCGTATCCGGAAATTGAGGCCTTTGAGCATTTAGATAATACACAAACCTATGCTGACGATGCCGTTTTGTTTATTGGGAGTTCGAGTATTCGTTTATGGAAAACATTGGAGACAGATATGAAACCTTATGCAGTAATTCAGCGAGGATATGGAGGAGCACATTTTAGAGATATGGTTTTTTTTACCGAATCTATTTTGGCAAATCACCCATTAAGTATGGTAGTGTGTTTTGTGGCAAATGATATAAGTGGCTCTCCTAATGATGGAACCCCTAAAGAAGTACTGAAGCTTTTTAAATACTTTGTAGATCAAGTAAGAGCGAAACATCCTAAAATTCCCATCATGCAAATTGCAATTACTCCAACAAAGAGTAGGTGGAAAGTTTGGCCTGAAATAAAAGAAGTAAATAGTTTGATAAAAGCTTATTGTGAAAAAACAGAAAACCTTTACTTTATCGATACAGTTCCAGAATTTTTAGATGAAAACGGACAACCCAAGCCTGAATGGTTTGTGGAAGATCAATTGCATTTAAATGCTAAGGGATATGAAATGTGGAATCGAATTATTAAAGGAGAAATTGAAAAAGAAAAAAGTTAGACCTATCCTTTTTTAAGAAATCGACTAAAAGTAAACTTTTGAACAGTGTTGAAGGGTGTTGTATGGTTTTCTTGTCTGCATTCTAGGGATTGAAAGTGTTCAGCAAAATTTTCCGTCATTCCTTCACAGCTATATTGGGAAATGGGTAATCCACTACACTTTTTGGGTCCCTCTAAAGAGAAAGTACCTACAATTAGCGCACTGGAAACATAGCTACTTACATTTTGAGTATAATGATGAATGTCTTCTTTTTGAGTTAGGAAATGAAATGCAGCTCGATCATGCCATATAGCATAATCTCTTTGCGGTTTGAAGTCATTGATATCACTCACAATCCACTTTACTTTTTGTGCATGTTCACCTAATCGCTTCTGCGCCCGATCTAAGGCTTTCTTAGAAATATCCAAGACAGTAATATCACTATATCCTTTTGCTAAGAGGGCGTCTACAAGGTTACTGTCACCCCCACCAATATCAATAAGAGCACTTGACTTTGGAAGCTTGAATGATTCAATTAATTCCATAGAAGTGGAAGGATACTCTTGTGTCCAGCTTACTTCTTGTGGACTTTTAGAGGTAAAAACCTGTTCCCAATGTTGTTTTGATGCACTCATGCGATTAAAGATTTAGCCAATAATTTACCTTTAGGGTAAGGTTCCAGCCAGTAGCGACATTAGGAACACTTATCTCGTTACTATTAAATACTAAGAAAATATCTGAAGCAGGTTTGTATCTCCACTGAAAGCGGGAGTTGAAATTCCATAGCCCTAATTGTTCGTTATATTGGAAGAGATTAGAAAAGAAAATTTTATTAGTTAATGTCAAGTTAGACTTGAGACCCAAAAGCCAAAACGAATTGGTGTTCCAAGGTGCAGGTAATTCAATTTGATTGTAATTCACTAAGGAACTCAATTCTAAATAGGGTTGAAAGCGATAACCAAATTCTCCCAAAAAGGCATTGCGTTTTCCACTGGCATAATACCCCCCTGCAATGACTTCTGCCGAATAGGTAAATCGATTCTGCGGTTTGGCAACATAAGAAAGGGTTAAGCTTGTCCATTCATGTTTTGTTCCCGCTTCAAGTTTTGCTTTTTGAGTTCGTAAGGGATCAAAATCAGAAAGTAATTCAATATACTGGCGTTTTACCCCTATAGTGAATCTACTTCGATCTTTAAAATTGAACAAATAGTCAAACTGTTGGGTTTGATCTTTTTTATTAAAATCAGTATCAAAATAATAGGTTCTTCCCAATCTAGGCCCATGGGCAAGTAGCTGAGTATCTTTTTTAGTATAGTATAAATAACCTCCTGTAGCTTCCAGTTTAATGTAATTGTTTCTTGGTATAAATCCTACTTCAGCGCTGTAATCCCCACTTATATATTCTTGTTGAATACGCCAATTCCATCGAGTAGATTGATATCCAAAATGTGAAGCAAATACTTCACCTTGTTGCGTAGCGATTGGACTCAGGGATTTGAGAAATAGTAACTTTCCACTCCATAAATTATCAGCTGAAAAATAATTGTATTCTAACCCTACATTGCGATTGTATTTTGAAGTGTTGTTTTGATTTTCATTGAATCTAATAGCTTGTTTGTTTACAAAAATGGCACTGATGTTAGAGCGGTCAAAGACTTTTCTTTGAAGTGTGACCACACCAAAGTTTTCCCCCGCTAAGTTTAGTTCATCGTCTTTACGGGTTTGAATGTTCATAAGCCCTACTCGCCAATTTTCATCTAGATTTCCACTTAAACGAATCCCACCTTGAATGGGAACGTTTAGTCCGATTCGCCTTGAAAAAAAGGGACGGATGGATCGGTATCCAAAATTGGAAAATAAGTCTGCATTTTCTAAAAAAAACTGCCGTCTTTCTGGAAAAAAGAGCTCAAATCGATCCAAGTTGGTTACTTGTTGATCGACCTCTGCTTGAGAAAAATCTGGATTTATGGTAACATCAAGATTCAATGCAGAAGTGAGACTGTATTTTAAATCTCCACCTACTTTAAAAGCATTGTTTGGTGTTGTGTTGTTTTCACTATTTAGATTATTCGACAAATACGGAATAAGCGAAACATTACTACTTTGTTTGGGGGGAGGGGTTTCCCAAACTAAAGCCCCTGCATAAGCTAAGGTCACTGAGGGAAATTGTCTTGGAACAGGGGCCCAACTTGATTTTTCACTTGCCTTTAAATCCAAACGGCTAAAGTTAATTCCCCATTCAGAAATGTCTTCATTGTAACGAATGGATTTAAAAGGAATAGCAATTTCACACACCCATTTTTCTTCATCAAATTGTACCTCTGAATACCATTTGGTATCCCAATTTAAATCAACATTTCTTCCATTGAACATTGTTCCGTCCCACTGAGCTCCGTATGCATTTAGTCCAAATGCAAATCCAGTATTTTGATTATTGAAGGGATCAATGGCTACTAAAAAGTTATCATTCTTTCCAAATGAAAAATCACGCTTTAATGATTCTACTACATAAGCTCCTTGAGTGCTATTGTTGAAGAAAATGATAGAGAGGTATAAGTTTTCATCATCAAAACTCATTCTTGCTTCAGAAAATTGAGTAGCCTTACCAGTGTCAACTGGGGTGATCATAAAGAAATCCCCAGCAACTGCTGCATTTTTCCATGTGGCTTCATCTAAAACTCCATCGATCTTTATTTTTTCATTTGTTTTTTGAATAGAAAGGCGGTAGTTGTTTGTGTTTACTTGACCCAGTAGCAGAGTAGAAAAAAAGAAGAATAGATTGGGCAGAATAAGTTTGCGGTGCATTGGCTGATCAATTATAAAGAAGAAAGATACTTCAATTGATTTAAAATCAGTTTGAAGCGCTATATTTTTTCAATAAAGTGATGCCATTTTTCGGCAAAAGAACTCCATTGGTAATGGCCTTTTACTTTTTCAATATTCTTTTGATACTTTGTTGTGTTTTCTGTGTCTAAAAGCTTAATTAATTGAGAGGCAATAAACGAAGGGTTCTTTGATGAGCAAACTCCTGTATTGTCTTTTTTAATTACCTCCTTAAGGCCTGGAATGTCACTCACTAAAAGTGGTTTATTGTAAAAGTACGCATAGGGAGTAACCCCACTTTGAGTGGCAGTATGATAGGTTTGTGCAACGGCATCTGCTGCAGAAAAAAGAAGGGCTGTCTCTTTTGTGTTTTTAAAAGTTAGGTCGAGTGTAATTCGATTTTCAAGCTGCAATTCTTTTATTAGGTTGCTGTATTTGTTTGGATTTTCATAACATTCTCCAGCGATATAGAGGCGAATGTTTTCTTCTTTCAATGGGTATTCAGCAAAAGATTGAATGAGTAATTCAAGCCCCTTATATTTTCGAATTAAGCCAAAGAAGAGGATTGTTTTTTCTGACGGGGACCATCCCAAAATCTCTTTTGCTTTTTGTTGTTCAATTTTAGGATGGAGGTGGGTAGCAATAGGGTGAAATCCAGACCAAATAGGCACATTAAATTCTAATTTTAGTTGTTGAGCTACTTGTGTTGATAAAGTTGTGAAGCCTTGCATTTGTTTTCCAAAATACCGATTCAAGGCTTTATCCCAAATATTGGATTCATGTGGAAACCAATTGTCCACTAAAGCAATTTTTTTAATTCCCATCTCCAATCGTTTTGCTATGGATGTGTAGACAGGAGCTAAAA
Source organism: Flavobacteriaceae bacterium (assembly GCA_009886625.1). Classification (GTDB taxonomy): domain Bacteria; phylum Bacteroidota; class Bacteroidia; order Flavobacteriales; family Flavobacteriaceae; genus MS024-2A. Next base: position 8,634 of record QXZA01000027.1, on the reverse strand, counting down.
ACGGAGTGTAATAACGGAAGATCACATTTTTGGGTTGCAGTGTATTGATTTGATCCGCTATTTTTTTCCATCCTAAAGGCGAATAGGCGTGAATATTTTGTTCTATGTCCAAGTTCTTTGGAGCTTTTTGTGAACTATAAGGGCTACTGCCTGGAAATAAGATTTTTGGATATAATGAAGTAAATGTAATAAGCTTTACATTGAATCCTTGCTCCACCAGGGTCTTTGTTAATTCATGTTGAGTTTCGGATATCCCCCCCCTAAAAGGGTGCGCAGGACCAATGAAGAGATAATCTAATACAGTTTCTGCCATTTTATAAGGCTAAAGATCGATTGATCGCTTTAGTTCTAGACCATAATCCAATTAGCGTGGTAGCAACAAAATAAGTGATGTAGCCTGCATAGAAAAGAGGATATTGAGAATGGATAAATTCACATTGGGGCAGAAATATAAATAGAATCCCAAAAAGACCTCTCACTATTTCAACCGTTGGTGCCCAGCGATGAAAGTCCATAAGTCCAGTAAATCCGAAAATGGAGCAAAATAAAACAATTCCAAAGTTGAGCCGAAATACAGTTGTCAATTCACTGAAATTTCCAAGAAAGAAAAGTAAGAGCAGAGTAAGGGAAACGAAATGAAACAAGGCAATGATTTTCCATTGTAAAGTGTAGTGGGGAGTATATTTAGTTGTTTGTTCAACTGGTCTTGGAAGAATGGGAAATCTCTCTTCCACATCTGCGGGTCTCCACCCAGTGGGCATAAACCATATTTTAAGTTTGTCTATTCCTTTTTTTGCATACCATGCATCTTGTGTAAGTTGCCAAAAATGTTGGAAGTTTATCCAAATAGGGTTCCAGCTTTTTGAAGCTTTTAGTGTTCCGTAAACAGGCGGCTCTGAATCTAATTCTTCTTGAAAAGTACCAAATAATCTATCCCAAACGCAGAAAATAGCAGCTAGATTTTTATCAATATAAATAGAATTGATGGCATGATGTACCCTGTGTTGAGAGGGGGTGACTAAAATGTATTCTAAAAAACCAAGTTTTCCGATATGTTGAGTGTGGTACCAAAACTGTGCAAAAAGATGTAGCGGAGCCAAAGTCATAATCACTTTCGCAGGTACTCCCAAAAGAGCAGCCGGAATTAAAAATATGGCTCCAAAACCAATGAGGTTAGAAATACTTTGTCTAAGTGCACAGGCTAGATTAAATTCTTCACTACTATGGTGAATAACATGCTGGTTCCAAAAAATATTTACTTTATGATTAAGACGATGTACCCAATAAGATGCGAAGTCAATACAGATAAAAGCAGCAACATACACAGGAATAGAACTTTCCAGCGTAAAGAGTCCAAGGTGTTTAAGAATAAAAGGATAGGAGATCAGTATGAAGGCCAAGCCTAAAACATCTTTGATCACATTGGTCATCCCCGAACTAAGACTCGCCAGGGTATCCATGAAGGTGTAGGTTTGATTTTTAGTGAAATGACCGTAAGCAATTTCAATCAAAACGAGAACGAAAAAAGCAGGGATTGCCCAAAGTAAAACTGCTGCATAAGTATTCATTCCTTATTCTTTTTTATAAAAATAAGAAATTATGAACTAATCACCCAGCTCCCTTGTTTTAATAGCGGTTCTGCCTGTTTGAATTTAACAGATTTTGTTTCTCCTGTGGCCACATTTTTGATTGTAACCTTTTCGTTTCTACCAATTTTTGGTTGCTCTCTTGTAATGGTTTCAATCACCCTACGATTTGCTTGACTTGCACCAGCACCAACGGCTCTATTTCGCGCAGCTAATTCTTCTGTATTCAATACTTCATCTTTAGAAACATTCAAACTCTGTTTGTTTCTTGTTTGTTTTGCTTCTTGAATACTTGAAGGGTTTTGGTTTGGCAAGCTCCCTTTAATTAGGAAGGAGAGCACTTCTTTATTCAGATTACTCATCATGCTTTTGAAGAGCTCAAAGGCTTCAAATTTGTAAATCAATAAAGGATCTTTTTGTTCGTGAACGGCCAATTGAACAGACTGTTTCAATTCATCCATTTTACGCAAATGATCTTTCCAGGCTTCATCAATTATCGCAAGAGTAATATTGCGTTCAAAATCTTCAATTAAATGTTTCCCTTCACTTTGGTAGGCTTCTTTGAGATTGGTTACAACATTTAATGACTTGACTCCATCAGTAAAAGGAACAACAATGCGTTCAAATTTATTTCCAGGACGCTCATAGACATCTTTAATGACAGGGAATGCCATTTGTGCATTGAGTGCTGTTTTTTCTTCATAATGTTTTAATAAGGCATCATAAAGTTTGTGAATTAAATCATTTTCAGATGTTTCTAAAAACAGTTCCTCTGAAATAGGCGCAGTCATGGAAAAGTTCGTAATGATTTCAAACTCAAAGTTTTTGTAATCATTCCCCGATTTGTTATTAACTACGATATCTTCACAAGTATCAAAAAGCATATTCAAGACATCTAATTTCAGTCGATAACCTTGAAGTGCATGTTTTCTTCTTTTGTAAATAACTTCCCTTTGGGCACTCATTACGTCGTCATATTCCAATAGACGTTTACGAATTCCAAAGTTGTTTTCTTCTACTTTCTTTTGGGCACGTTCAATAGATTTGGTCATCATAGAGTGTTGGATCACTTCACCTTCCTCAAGGCCCATACGGTCCATTACTTTAGCTACCCGATCAGATCCAAAAAGACGCATTAAGTTGTCTTCAAGTGAAACGTAAAACTGAGAACTTCCAGGATCCCCTTGACGTCCTGAACGTCCACGGAGCTGTCTGTCTACTCGTCTTGAATCATGACGTTCTGTTCCTATGATGGCTAAACCTCCTGCATCTTTAACAATTTTTGAGAGTTTAATATCGGTCCCACGACCCGCCATGTTGGTTGCAATAGTAACGATTCCTGGATTTCCAGCTTCGGCTACAATGTCGGCTTCTTTTTTGTGCATTTTCGCATTCAAGACATTATGCTTAATCTTTCGAATATTAAGCATCTTACTCAACAGTTCTGAAATTTCAACGGAGGTGGTTCCAATTAGGACAGGTCTTCCAGCCAGAGAAAGCTCGGTTACTTTTTCAATAACTGCATTGTATTTCTCCCTTTTAGTTTTATAAATTAAATCGTCATCATCTTTTCTAGCGATGGGTCTGTTAGTTGGAATTTCAATAACGTCTAATTCATAGATTTCCCAAAACTCTCCTGCTTCTGTAACTGCAGTTCCGGTCATTCCGGAGAGTTTTTGGTACATCCTAAAATAATTTTGAAGCGTAATGGTGGCATAGGTTTGGGTGGCCGCTTCAATTTTTACATTTTCTTTGGCTTCAATTGCTTGGTGGAGTCCATCGGAGTAGCGACGTCCTTCCATGATACGACCGGTCTGTTCGTCTACAATTTTAACCTTGTTGTCCATTACAACATATTCGACATCTTTTTCAAAAAGAGTGTAGGCTTTCAGTAATTGGTTCATGCTGTGAATTCGTTCGCTTTTCACATCAAAATCTTTGAACAATACTTCTTTTTCTGAGGCTTCTTTTTTTGAATCGAGTTCTTGGGCTTCAATCTTAGCGATTTCTCCTCCAATGTCTGGAAGTACAAAGAAGTTTTTATCTTGGTTGTCTTCTGAAAGGAGTTCAATTCCTTTTTCGGTCAGATCAATCTGATTATTTTTCTCATCAATCACAAAATATAAGGCTTCGTCTACCTTTGGCATTTCACGATTGTTATCCTGCATGAAGTGATTTTCTGTTTTTTGAAGTAATTGTTTTACCCCTTCTTCGCTCAAAAATTTGATTAAAGCTTTGTTTTTTGGTAGCCCCCTAAAAACACGGTACAACAACAATCCACCTTCTGTTGTATCCCCGGTTTTTATTTTAGCTTTAGCTTCGGCCAATACACTGGTTAGTAAGCTTCTTTGAGTACTTACTAAATTTCCTACATTGGATTTCAAGGCATCAAATTCGTGTCTGTCTCCCTCTGGAGTTGGACCAGATATAATAAGAGGAGTACGTGCATCATCAACCAAAACAGAATCTACTTCATCTACAATGGCATAGTTGTGCTTTCGTTGAACCAAATCCTCGGCGGTATGCGCCATGTTGTCTCTTAGGTAATCAAAACCAAATTCGTTATTGGTTCCATAAGTGATATCGGCTAAATAGGCGTTCCTTCTTTCTTGACTGTTGGGCTTATGATAATCTACACAGTCGATACTCAAACCATGGAATTGAAAAATAGGTGCCATCCACGCACTATCTCGTTTGGCGAGATAATCGTTAACCGTTACTAAGTGGACTCCTTTTCCAGTCAAGGCATTCAAGTAAACAGGAAGGGTGGCAACAAGTGTTTTTCCTTCTCCTGTTTGCATCTCAGCAATTTTTCCTTGGTGTAAAGCTATTCCTCCGATCAGCTGAACATCATAGTGAATCATATCCCAAGTAATGGGTTTCCCAGCGGCATCCCATGAGTTTGCCCAATAAGCTTTGTCTTCTTTTAATTGAACGTAATCTTTGTTCTGAGATAGCTCTCTATCATAAGCGGAAGCTGTTACTGATATAGTTGTGTTTTCTACAAAACGCCTTGCAGTTTCTTTTACTACAGCAAAAGCTTCTGGTAGAATTGTATTGAGGAGGTCTTCAACCGTTTTCTGAGCTTCTTCGTCTTGTGAGTCAATTTGTTGATAGAGACTTTCTTTCGCGTCAATATCATTAGTCTCTTTCACCTCTTTTTTGAGCTGTTCAATAGTAGTGTCAAAGCTACTTCGAGCCGACGTGATTTGTTGCTTAAAATCTTCTGTTTTTTGACGTAGGGCGTCGTGAGGAAGACTTTCAAAATCTTTTTGATGCTTGTTGATTTGGGCAATTAATGGGGTAATCTTGCTTAAATCTTTTTTTGTTTTATCTCCTACAAATGTCTTTAATATGTTATTTAAAAAACTCATATACTCTTTGAGGTGTTTTTCTTTATTTATTCAAAAGTAACTAAAAAAAAAGCCTCTTTAAGAGACTTATTAAATTCGTTTTTAGAATGACTTAATATTCGTCTTCATTCCAAAGATAATCTTCCTCTGTTGGAAAATCTGGCCAAATCTCTTCGATTGATTCGTAGATGTCTTCTTCATCTTCCATAGATTGTAGATTTTCTACTACTTCTAGGGGAGCTCCTGTACGAATCGAAAAGTCAATAAGTTCATCTTTAGTGGCTGGCCAAGGGGCATCACTTAGGTAGGAAGCAAGTTCTAAAGTCCAATACATAGTATTTATTTTTTTTGCAAAAATAGATTTTTATCCAAATTATGCAACCAATTTAAGAATTTAGTTTCCACTCCATTTAATTTCTTCCACTTCTAGATCAGCAGCAAAGGTTCTAGACAAGGTGAAAAAATAGTCTGAAAGGCGGTTCATATACGCAATCAAAGTGGAAGATATTGAAGCTTCTTGATCCAGTTCAGTAACATAACGTTCTGCTCTTCTGCATACGCATCTAGCGAGGTGAGCGTAAGAAATCAAAATATGCCCTCCTGGAATGACAAAGTTTTTGAGTGGCTCTAATTTTGACGTAAGAGAATCAATTTCGTGTTCAATGAATTTAACAGCACTCGGTTGAATGGGAGTTAAATTTTTAGGAATTTTTTTATCGGAATCAATAGATAATTGAGCGGCAACAGTCATCAATTGTTTTTGAATTTCTAGAATGGTAGTTTGAACGTCTTCTAGTTTTGTTGTATCTCGAATCAATCCCAGCCAAGCGATTAACTCGTCTATTGTGCCATAGGTTTTAATGCGAATGTTGTGTTTGGGAACTCTTTTACCTGAAATTAAACTTGTAAATCCGCCATCTCCCGTCTTAGTGTAGACTTTATTCTCTTCCATATGCTCTCCATCAATGTACTTTGTAGGTTTTAATAATTTGGTTATCGCAAAGATACCAATTTTGAAGAATTGATGCACTTTTGACAGAATTAGTTTTTGAGTGAATCTTTTTCTTTAAGTCGACCACTTAACGCTAACAAGAAAAATAATACAGTAATGAACCCTGCCCAACGAGAAATAATATCTCCAAAGCGAACATAAAAAGTAAGGGTATCTCTAGAGCTTAGGTTAGCTGTCAAAACTGTTTTGGTATTATAGCTTGTTTGTTCAAGAATTTCTCCTCTTGCGTCAATGATACATGAAATCCCGGTATTGGCACTTCGGGCTATATCCCTGCGGGTTTCTATCGCTCTCAATCGGGTGTAACTTAGGAGTTGTCTATGGCCTGGAGTTTCTCCCCACCAAGCATCATTGGAAATAATAGCTAAAAAAGTAGCGCCTTCTTTAACATAGTCGGTTACAAATTCTCCAAAAATCGATTCCCAACAAATAATGGGTGCTGCTTTCTCTTTGAGATTTGGATGACTGAAAACGGATCTTTGGCTTTGTGTCACTCGGCTGGCTACTGTGCCCCCTAGGTCTAATATCAAATCACCTAAAAGAGGTTTTAGAATGGATTTTAAAGGCATATTTTCTACACCTACCACCAATTTGGATTTGTGATATACCTGAGGCTTTTGCGAATAATGCTCACCTAAGGCAGAGTTATAATATTCTACCCAAAGGCCTTTTCTAGCTAAATTTGCTGTCAAAGAGGGGGCTTTTTCTTGAACATAAACATTATAATATTGAATCCCAGTGATAAATTGTGTACTAGGGATTTTGCCCAATTCTTTTTGAATTTCTTGGTGCAATATATTTTTCGGATAATCTTTTAATTCTTCTCCAAAGCCCTCAGCAAAATAGGTTTCTGGGGAGAGGATGTAATCCAACGAATCCTTTAAAAAAGGCTTTGTTTGTTCTGCCCAGAGGGATAGAAATTTTGAGTTGGTTAATTGATATTTAGTATTGTAGGGATCAATATTAGGCTGTACGAGCGCAACGCTTATATTTTTTTCAACTTCATCAACTTGCTGATAAAGGTGTAGAGAGCCTGCGATAGGCAATGCGATGAGGAGTAAGGGGCCTATTAGTTTTTTTAAGAGGGGTTTGACATTTGATGAAAGGCTGTATTTTTTTAAAATACTGAACCCCCAAACATTAATCACTAAAACCCACAGTGAACCTCCATATACCCCTGTGTATTCATACCACTGTATCCAGTAAATTTTTTCTGAGAAAACATTTCCTAGGGTGAGCCACGTCCAAGAAAAATCCCATTCCAAATGAAGTTTTTCAAAAGCAATCCATAGCGTTATAAAAAACAGATAGCCACTACGGGAAGAAACTCTTGTTTTTGTCCAAGAAAAACACAAAAAAATCAAGGCATAAAAAAGGCTATTGCACAAATTAGCAAACAACATTCCAAATACTGTTGAGTTGATTAGCCACCAAGTGGTTAAACCATTCCAAACTATAAAGGTGAGGTAGCTGTATAAAAACACCCTAATTCCTTTTTTGTTGTGCTCATCTTTACGGATGCTATCCTCTAAAATCAGTAGGGGGATCAAACCTATAAATATTAACAGTGTGATTCCGTTGATAGGCCAAGAAGCAGCTAGCAAGCTTCCTGATCCAATAGCTAATAAAAGATGTTTTGTAGTCTTAGACATTTGCACGAATTTAAATTTTTTTGAAGCTTTAGCAATTACTATCTTGCCAAAAATTATAAAAATTTATTTGTGAGGCTTATTATAAGAAACATTCCAAACTTTTTTACCTCATTAAATTTCTTGTGTGGATGTTTCGCTGTTACTTTAGCTTACAAGAATTTATTCGAGGCCGCTTTTTTGATGGTCCTGTTGGGCGCTTTTTTTGATTTATTTGATGGTCTTTTTGCACGATTACTTAAAGCAGAAAGCCAGTTTGGATTACAATTTGATTCCATGGCCGATTTAATCACGAGTGGAATTGTCCCTGGGGTGGTCATGTATAAATTGTTTTTGGAGATTGGAATTCGTGAAATTGATTTTAGCATTGCAATCTTTCAAAATGATTTTACTTTTTCTTTCGCTCCTTTTGCTTTGTTTGGGTTTTTAATTTCTTTGGGCGCTGGAATACGCCTCTCTAAATTTAATATAGATAGCCAACAGCGTTATGAATTTAGGGGATTGCCAGCACCTGCCAATGCTCTTTTTATTGTAGCCCTTCCTCTTTTAATGGAGCATCCTCTTTTTGCTTTTTTGAAGCCCTTCCTTACCACTTATCCCGCATTGTTATTTATTTCTTTTCTTTCTGCAATCTTGATGAATGTTAGACTGCATTTATTTTCTTTTAAAATACAGTCTTTTCGTTTTAAAGATTATGGTTTTCAATTGTTTTTGGTGGCGTTGGCATTGCCTGCTTTCTTCTTTTTACAGTGGGCAGCTGTTCCAGTTATGATTGTGATATATCTTTTCTTAAACGTTATCAGAAATGGATTTGGATGATTATTTTCACTTTATTTACTAGCGTTTTATCTGGAGAAATGAACTACCATATAGTCCACTTTTAAAAAGAATTGTCTAGACTATGATTTTTCTCTAAGTTGAATATCCAAGGCTTTCAAGTTTTCTAATTTGAATGGACATTAATATCTAGGGGATACAGGGTTTTTTTTTAGAATGACAGTTTCTTTTTACGGAGTTCAAAGTTTTGACCTAGA
>QXZA01000026.1:3227-119434 GCA_009886625.1 Flavobacteriaceae bacterium | reverse complement strand
TTTTGATGATTAAAAAATCATTAACATTTTTACCACTTTAATATCCTCTTTTGTACATTTGAGTTTAACACAATACAAACAAATGAAACGTTTATTATCCTTAGTTTTCTTTTGCTCCTCAATAACCATTGGTTGTGCTCAAGAAAATAGCCCTACAATTGAAACACCAACTACATCAAACTACACCTACGAAACTGTAGTTGACGGCATCAATATCCCATGGGGTATGGCTTTTATCAATGAAAAAGAATTGCTTGTTACGGAAGTTTCTGGAACTTTGTATCATGTTCAAGACGGTAATAAAACAGCTATTGAAGGCTTGCCAGATATCTATGCAAGAGGCCAAGGTGGACTCCTAGATGTTGCACTTCATCCCGATTTTAAAAACAATAGTATTCTTTATATGACTTTGGCTGCTACTCTCGATGGTGATGCAGGAGGAAACACCTCTCTTTACAAAGCCAAACTTGTAGACAAACACTTAGAAGAGGTTAGTTTGCTTTACAAAGCAACACCCAACACAAAAAAAGGACAACATTTCGGCTCCCGCATTGCTTTTGACAATGAAGGCCATGTATATTTCTCTGTTGGTGACCGTGGAAATCGAGACGAAAATCCTCAAGATATCACAAAAGATGGAGGTAAAATATACCGTTTAAACCTGGATGGCAGTATTCCTGAGGATAATCCATTTGTTTCAAACCCTAATGCAAAACATGCTGTATTTTCCTATGGTCATCGCAATCCTCAAGGAATGACAGTTCATCCAAAAACTGGGGCAATCTGGGTCAATGAACACGGACCTCAAGGAGGAGATGAGATCAATGAAATTGTAAAGGGAAAAAACTTTGGATGGCCCGTGATCACTTATGGTATAAACTACAGCGGCACTCCCATTACTGATAAAACAAAAGCACCTAATATGGAACAGCCTTTTTACTATTGGGTTCCCTCTATTGCGCCAAGTGGTATGACTTTTTCAACCTCTGGAATCTATCCAGAATGGCGGGACAATTTATTTGTTGGCTCATTAAAATTTGAATATTTAGAGCGACTTATAATTGAAGGTAGTGAAGTGACAAAACGTGAAAAAATCTTGGACAAAGTGGGACGTGTGAGAAATGTAAAAGAAGGACCTGATGGTTATCTTTTCATTGGCGTTGAAGGAAAAGGTATTTTAAGAATAATACCAAAAGAATGAGAGTATTATTAACCGCCTATCTTGTTTTCGTAGGTTTTGTTTCATTACATCTCTTCCAAAATAAAACCAAAGCAGAAAGTATAGAAGCAGGTGCCGAAATCTATCAAGACTTTTGTGTACAATGCCATTTAACCAACGGAAAAGGTGTTTCTGGAGTTTTTCCTCCACTTCAAAGTTCAGATTATTTACTTGATAACGTTGATCTCAGTATTGCAGGGATTAAATACGGTCTGAAAGGAAAAATCATTGTGAACGAGGAAGAATATGACGGTGTAATGAACAATCAGGGACTCGATGAAGAAGAAATTGCTGATGTGATGAATTACATTTTAAACCAATGGGGGAATTCCAGTGATGATTTTGTCACACCAGATCGTGTTTCGCAAATTCAAAAATCAATCCTAGAATGATCGAAAAGTCTTACTTTTGGAATTCCATCAAAACAATCAAAAAATCTTATGTACTCTATGGAAGTATTTTAATTGGTTTCACCCTTTGGATGCTTATTCTTGATACCCACTCCTGGAATATTCACTCTGAACTAAATGAAGAGATAAAAAAATTAGAATTAGAAAAAGAGGCACTCACAAAAGTGATAGAAAAAGACAGAAATACCATCAAACAGCTTGGAAATGAAGATAGTTTAGAACGTTTTGCTAGAGAACAGTATGGACACAAAAAGAAGAATGAAACTATTTTTATTATAGAACCCATCGATACATTACCCAAAAATTGACTTTAAAACCTTAGTGTCATTTTTAACAAAACAATTGGAGCCTTTAATCTTTTTTAAGCAATTAAATAATTGTATTTTTAGTGGCTGATATTAGAACTCGATGGGTAAAATAATTGCTATTGCGAATCAAAAAGGAGGAGTAGGAAAAACAACCACTGCGGTTAACCTTGCGGCTGCTTTAGGTGTCTTAGAAAAAAAGATTTTACTTATTGATGCTGACCCGCAGGCCAATGCTACTTCTGGCCTAGGAGTTGATATAAACCAAACAAATTATGGAACCTATCAGTTATTAGAACACAGCATAGAGGTATCGGATGCTATCATTTCTACCAACAGTCCAAATCTTGATTTGATCCCCTCTCATATCGACTTGGTCGCTTCAGAAATTGAATTGGTAAATCAAGATGAAAGAGAGTATATGCTAAAAAAAGCATTAAAATCAATAAAAAAAGACTATGATTATATCCTGATTGATTGTGCACCATCTTTAGGACTTATTACATTAAACGCATTAGTTGCTGCAGATGCAGTGATCATTCCTATACAATGTGAATATTTTGCTCTGGAAGGGCTTGGCAAACTTTTGAACACCATCAAAAGTGTTCAAAAACTTCACAATAAAGAATTGGACATTGAAGGGTTATTACTCACCATGTATGATACTCGTTTACGTTTATCAAATCAAGTAGTAGAAGAAGTAAAAAAACATTTTGGTAAGATGGTTTTTAAAACTATTATCCAAAGAAATATACGTTTGAGTGAAGCTCCAAGTTTTGGAGAGGATATCATCACCTATGACGCTTCAAGCAGAGGAGCAAAAAGTTATCTTTCCTTGGGTAGTGAAATTTTAAAACGGAATAAATAAGTATTATGGCAAAATCGAACCGTAAACCCGCTTTAGGAAGAGGCCTTTCAGCTTTATTAAATGATTCAGAAAATGTAATTGAATCTGTTAAAAACAAAAATGCAGATCAAATCGTTGGAAACATCATTGACTTGCCCATCAAAAACATTAGTACCAATCCGTTTCAACCTCGAACTCATTTTAATGATGAGGCCTTAAAAGAATTAAGTACTTCCATTTCAGAATTAGGAATCATACAACCTGTCACAGTACGAAAAACAAATAAAGGTGAATTTGAATTAGTCTCTGGGGAACGCCGCTACAGAGCCTCTCAAATGGCTGGATTAGAAAGCATTCCCGCTTATGTGCGATTAGCCAATGATCAGGAATCACTTGAAATGGCATTAGTAGAAAATATTCAACGGGAAGATTTAGACCCTATAGAAATTGGCTTGTCGTATCGTCGTCTTATCGAGGAAATCAATCTGACACAAGACCAACTGAGCGATCGTGTTGGAAAGAAACGTTCTACTATAACAAACTATATGCGTCTTCTTAAGTTGGATCCCATTATTCAAACTGGAATACGAGATGGCTTTGTTACTATGGGTCACGGGAGAGCTCTTGTGAATGTTGAAGATGTCAAAACACAATTAGACCTCTACAAACAGATAGTGAAAAAAGGACTTTCTGTTCGAGCTACAGAGACCTTAGTTCGTAATGCTAAAAACTCTTCTGCCACCACGACAACAAACTACCAACCACCCTTTATTTCTCAAGCTGCCTCAGAACTTGAAACATTATTTGAAACATCTGTAACTGCAACAGCAAATAGTCAAGGCAAGGGAGTAATAAAGATTTCGTTTGAATCTCAGGAACAATTACAACGTATTCTAAACAAAGTTAAAAAGTGAAGCTTAGAACCCTTTTAACGCTTTGCTTTTTAGTAGTTTCTTTTTCGATTTATGCTCAAGAAGAAGAGAGCAAAAAAAACATTAAGGGAGAAAAAGTAAAAAAAAGTAAAAAAAACAAACAGGAAAAAGATGCTTTCGCTGTACCCGATTCTTTAGGGAGCGAGAGTAAATACTCAACAAGAATTCAACGTTTAATTGCAGATCCTTTAACTCCATCAAAAGCTGCTTTTTACTCTGCCATTATCCCTGGACTGGGCCAGGCATACATCGGAAAAGCATGGAAGGTCCCTATCGTTTTCGCAGCCATGGGAGCTTCTCTCTATTATTACGATTTAAATAATAAAGAAATGAACAAATACCGAACTGCTTACAAACGTCGGTTAAACGGTTTTTTTGATGATGAATTTTTAGAAACAGATATTCCCATCACTACAGATCAATTATTACTGGGAATGGAGTTTCATAAAAATTATCGTGACATTGCTATGGTATTGGCTGCTGCAGCTTATATGCTAAACATCCTTGATGCAAATGTTAGTGCACACTTATTACAGTTCAACATTAATGACGATTTAAGTGTTTCACCTAATTTCATTTTTGACACAGAACAAACTGGAATCCGAGTCGCTGTTAAATTTTAAAACTTACAAAATGAAAATTGCATTATTAGGTAACGGAAGGATGGGTCAAACCATCGCTAAATTTGCAAAAGAAAGAAACCATGAAATAGTCTATATTTTAGACAAAGACAAAGAAGTTGGTACCCTTAATCAAGCCGAGGTTGCAATAAATTTTAGCATTCCTGAAGCCGCTGTTAGTAACATAAAACTAGCATTAGACCTTCAAATTCCTGTGATTTGTGGCACCACAGGCTGGTTAGAGCAATACGAGGAGGTAACTACTTATTGTAAATCAAAAAACACAGCTTTTTTATACGCGTCTAATTTCAGTGTAGGAGTTAATTTATTCTTTAAAATAAATCAACTCGTTGTTAAATTAATGAAATCTCAAAGCAAAGAATATACACCAAGGATGCAAGAAATTCATCACATACATAAACTTGATGCGCCCAGTGGAACAGCTTTAACATTAGCTGAATCACTTTTAGATGAGAAATGCTTCAGCGAATGGGAACTCGATGGAAAGACCGATAAAAAGCTCAATATTGAATCTGTTCGAGAAGGAGAAGTACCTGGTACTCATTCCATTACTTACCAATCACAAGTAGACTCAATTAGTATACAACACGAAGCCTTTAGTAGAGATGGATTTGCACTTGGAGCCGTAATTGCTGCAGAATGGATTCTCAATAAAAAAGGAATCTACAGTATGCAGGATGTTCTAAATATTTCTTAATTCCAAAGCATATGTATCAAATACCCTTATATTTGAAAAAAATAAAAGATGACATTAACACAGTGGATTCTATTTACTCTAGCCCTACAAATTGTTCATTTTTTAGGCACTTGGAAGCTTTATAAAGCTGCCGGATATCAAGCTTGGCAAGCAGCAATACCAGTATACAATGCTGTAATCTTAATGAAAATAATTAACCGTCCAGTATGGTGGGTGATTTTACTTTTTATACCAACCATCAATTTGATACTCTTTGGTGTGATTTGGGTAGAAATCCTCAGAAGTTTTGGAAAGAATTCTGCAAAAGATACTCTTTTAGGTCTTGTGACTTTTGGACTCTATATTTACGATCTTAATTACAGTGACAATCCAAAACATATTTCCGACAGAAGTTTACGACCCAAAACTGGATTTGGAGAAACTGTTAGTTCTATTCTATTTGCAATTGTAGCAGCAACCATAGTGCATAATTATATCATGCAACCCTATATCATTCCTACGGGTTCTCTGGAAAAGTCTTTATTAATCGGTGATTTTCTATTTGTAAGTAAATTTCATTATGGTGCAAGAGCTCCAATGACAGCCGTATCTGTACCCATGGTTCACGACACTATACCCGTATTAAAAACAAAATCCTATCTAAAAAAACCACAACTCCCCTACTTTCGCTTTCCTGCATTGCAAAAAATAAAACGAAATGAAATTGTTGTTTTTAGTTGGCCTGCCGATACAGTTCGTCAATTTTTTGTCAGAGAAAAAAGAGTAGATAAACCCATCGATAAAAAATCAAATTATGTAAAACGCTGTGTTGGTATTCCGGGAGACACTCTTGAGATTATTGATGGATTCGTACATACCAATGGAATAAAAAATGTACTCCCCGAAAGAGCTGAAGTACAATACACCTTTAACGCGTATGCTAAAAAAGGAGTTTCCTCAAGGAAATTATTAGCTGAAGGTTTTGAGGACTTTAACAGAACCTACAAAATCGAAAATATCACAGAGAGTAGTTACCAACAATTAATTCCATATATAGTGGGAAGAAAGGGAAATACAATCGAAAACTTCTCTGTAATTACTGAATCAAGAGGATTGCCTACAGATTTGATCCGCAGCCTAGGTCTACGAGTAAGTGAAACCCTGGAAGCTAATAAACAACTTACTCTTACACTCAAAGAAGCCGCAGTACTCAAAAAAATAAGTTGGATTGACAGCGTAAAGCAACGCATCAATTCAGTCAAAGTTCCCAATGAAAGTTTCTTTCCTAACAAAATCCCTTACGATTGGAATGAAGATAATTTTGGTCCTTTGTTAATCCCTCAAAAAGGAACTACAGTTGACTTAACTCGAAAAAACCTACCGCTTTATAAAAAAATAATTCAGGAATATGAAGGAAACGAATTGGAAGTTACTCCAACTGAGATCAAAATTAATGGTAAAATAGCGAGTCAATACACGTTCAAGAAAGACTATTATTGGATGATGGGTGACAATCGTCACAAATCGGAAGACAGTCGTTTTTGGGGGTTTGTTCCCGACGATCATATTGTAGGTAAACCAGTTTTTATTTGGTTTAGCATTAAGGGTATTAATGATGGAATTAAAAACTGGAGCGTTCGATGGGATCGTGTTTTCACCACAGTAGATGGTCCGGGTGAACGACGTTCTTACTTTCCCTATTTCTTAGTATTCTTCGTCCTTTGGCAGGGATATGTATTTTATAGAAAGTTTAAAGCGAAAGCCTAAATATGCGTGCTGTAATCTGCCCAGCATACCTACCTAATGTTGTCTATTTTGCTTATTTGACAAAACAGGAAACCTCTTATTTTGCAACAGATACCCATTACCAAAAACAAACATTTAGAAACCGATCAGAAATTTATGGTGCGAATGGAAAGCTTAAATTAATCATTCCAATCATCCATAAGAAGCAAACTTTTCAATTGGACCAAGATGTGGAAATAAGTTACGAGATCAACTGGCAAAAAGAACATTGGAAATCTATTTGTTCAGCCTACAGATCCTCTCCCTTCTTTGAATACTATGAAGCGGATTTAGCTCCCTTCTTCGATAAAAAAACAAAATCGCTTTTTGATTTTAATTTGAGTCTTATTGAAAAAATAATGATGCTATTGGAACTTCCTTATTCATTCCAAAAAATTTCGTTTCACAATGAGAAAGATCAAAGAATAGATGCATTATTATTGGCAAAAAAAAGACCCATAATTCAACAAGAAAAATACATTCAAGTGTTTGACGATAAGTTAGGGTTCATTCCAAATCTGAGCATCCTGGACGCACTTTTCAACTTGGGACCCAACTGTGCTTTTTATATAAAAAATGTAAATACCCCTATTTGACTAGGGCCATTGAATTACAGACGAAATAGGTTTATGATCAGAGTATTTCACCTTGTGTGTTTTAAAGGATAGCACCTTTATTTGAGAACTTGTCATAATAAAATCAATTCGCAAAGGAAAATAGAAGAAGTTGTAGGTTGCTCCAAACCCTTTTCCCTTTTCCATGAAAGTGTCTTTCCTACCCTCTAATAAAAATGAATAGGTTTTTGAAAAAGCATTATTATTCAAGTCGGTACAAACTATTTCTGGAAAATTACTTCTATTTTTAATCGCATTAGATTGAGTAATCTGCTTCTTTTGAATCTTTGAAACTTGATTGATTTTTCCACGAAGTTTTTCGGAATATTCTGAAGCAATCAAAGTATCTTTTGCATCAATTCGCATGGATTCGAAATGAATATTATACAAACGAAGGGTATCCTTTTTCCATAAAAAATCAACTAACATCCCTCCATTTGTAGATGCTTCAAATATGATCGCCTTAGAATTATACAAAGGAAATTTAGAAATAATACAGGATCCGATTTGACCATTTCCATTGTAGGGCTTAAAAATTTTATAGGGATAGTTTTTGAAAAGAGGGGCTTCATTTTGTGCATACTCCTGAAAACAAACGATATCGGGACTCTCTTTATTGATGAAATTTTCAATTTTTTCTGGAATATTGTTCGCATCAATCCAATTAAATCGATTAAAAGAACGAACATTATAGCTCATAACCGATAATCCCTTTTCAGTTCTAATCCCACTGTCTTCAAATTGGTAGAGCAATTGTATCTCCTGATATCCTAAAACTATTGAGGCAAGAAATAACAGTAAAGGCCATTGAAAGCGAATGAGCCAAAAGACAAAAAAAACAAGATTGAGAAAAAATAGTAAGGGAACCATTAAGGCAAACAATGGCAAATCAAACCAAGATCCTAAACTTCCCATTGCCAAAAGTTGAAGCAAAAGAAAAATTGTATTTATAAACGCCATAAAGCCAACAAAAATCTTTTTACGCTTCATCTCACTTATAGCTATTTCTTTCCTGCTTGAAAGAGAAAATCTTTCTCTGCCTTGGTTAAACTCTCATATCCAGAGGTGCTAATCTTATCTAATATTTCGTCTATCTTTTTTTGATCTGAAGCCCCTGTAGTCCTTTTTGAAGCTTTTTTTGGAGAAGTATTATTTTTGTAGACCGCTGTAAATGAGTTATTTTTCCTAAATAGATTACTACAATACGCAATAAAGCGCTCAAAGGGTAATCCAATATCTGATCCTTGCTGCAATCGTTGCGCATACAAAAAACCTAAACCTGCACCCCCTAAATGGGCTAAATGTCCGCCAGCATTTCCATAGGGTATTTGAATAATATCCAACAATATAAATGCCAATCCTAAGTAACGCAACTTAACATTAAAAAGAATAATGCGTACCTCAGCGTCAGGAGTATATGTACTCATAAATATAAATACAGCCATAACTCCTGCAGAGGCTCCGACCATGATCGGCGTACTATTTTGGAAAGCTGGAAAAAAAGAATAACTCAATAAAAAGGTGAGCCCACCTGCAATCACACCCAAAAAATAAACATTAAAAAAAGTTCGGGATGGTAAGAGGTTTAAGAAGAGACGTGAAGCAAAAAACAAGAGGTACATATTCCAGAATAAATGAAAAAATCCTGAATGAATAAAACTATAGGACACAAGTGTCCATGGCTGAAATAAAAGGACACTCCACGAAGATGAAAGTTCAAACAAACCTATGAAAGCACTAAAAGGAATTGCGAGAAGAAAAAATAGTGTCTTTAAAAACAAAGGGAGCACAAAACTGATCACATTTACTAGGATCAGTTTTTCTGCGCTATTGAGTCTTTGGAGACGGTATTGTATTTGATCTTTAAAGTTCATTAATTCCAACGGTTATTATTGAATTGATTCTTCTTCCAGTACCACATCATAATAAATCCAGTTATTGCCCCGCCAACATGGGCAAAGTGAGCAACTGGACCAATTGAGTATGAAGTAAATCCGAAAAATAAATCTCCTAAAATTAAAATAGGAACCAAAATTTTTGCCTTTACAGGGATGGGTGGGAAAAGTAACATTAATCGAGCATTAGGAAAGGAAAATGCAAAAGCGACCAGTACTCCATATAAAGCTCCAGAAGCCCCTACCATCACACCATTAAAAGCAGACAAACCACTTAATAACTTTTCTCTCCCTAATTGTTCTACAATAGAATAAGGTAAGTCTCTTGTATTAAAAAAACTGCTAATTTGAGAACTAGTTAAACCTTCAGCTACTAATAAATCTGTAATATGTCCTACTTGATAATAATATAATCCCAATTGCAATGCTGCTGCACCAAAACCGGTAGAAAGGTAAAAGAAGATAAACTTTTTACGTCCCCACATCTGTTCAATCGGAGTACCAAACATATATAAACCGAACATATTAAAAAAGATGTGACCCACATCCCCATGCATAAACATATGCGTCAATGGTTGCCAAGGTAGAAACCTATCATTAGTGGGATAGTGTAATGCAAACAAATCATACATGACATCTCCCAAGGACAATGTGGCAAGAAAAAAGATCACATTAATGATCAAAAGATGCTTTACGGTCTCTGTAACGTTTCGCATTAACTTAATTTTTGTTCAATTTCACCTTTCTCCAAAGTAATAAAAATCTGTTTATTAAAAGGAGATACTGTAGTTTCTTTACAACCAAAAAAGTCATCGAGTAAACGTTGTTGTTCTTCCAACTCAAGAGATTCCCCTGAATGAATTGCTAAGCTCTTGGACATGGTTTTTGCCACTTGATCTGCATAACTAAAATGTTCTCCATCAGAATCTTGATCCGACTCGGACAGGAGCGTTTCAATCACAGACTCTATTTTTCCGGGAGGACAATGTTCTGGAGAACCTAAAACCTCTAAAGTCTTGTTATTGAGCTTTATCTCAAAACCGATAGCATCTAAGATATCCTCAGAAGATTTATATTGTTCTTCTTGTTGCGGGTTCAATTGAATCGATATTGGGAAAAGTAACTGCTGACTCATCCCTTTTTTAGTTGTTATTGCACTTAAAAAACGTTCGTACAAAATCCTTTGATGGGCCCTGCTTTGATCTATTAATAACATACTTGTCTTTAAAGGACAAACAATATATTTTGAAAAAAGTTGAAAAACACGAGTGGATTGAGGTAGTTCAACCAGTGAACTAGACGGAATAGAATCTGCAGGAGTGGTCGCTTGAATTCCACTATACAAACCCTCCCATTGATCCGTAGTTGGTTTTCTCTTTGCCGAGGCATCCTTAAAAGGATTGAAACTTGAATCTACTTCAATTGGTGGAGTTGCGGGTACTTTATTTTTAAAGGCATACGGAACATCCATTGTTTGGTTTTGTTCAAAATCAAGTGTTGGCATTACTTGAAAAATACCTAAACTATGCTTGATTGCAGAACGTAAAATAGCATAAAGACTTTGTTCATCTTCAAATTTCACTTCCGTTTTTGTAGGATGAATATTGATGTCGATTGTCTTGGGGTCTAAGTTCAAGGACAAGAAATATCCAGGATTATACCCTGGGCGTAATAATCCTTCAAATGCTGCGTTCACTGCGTGGTGTAAAAATGGACTCCTTATGAATCGGTTGTTAACGAAAAAAAACTGTTGTCCTCTTGTCTTTTTTGCATGAGTAGGTTTTAACACAAAACCTTTTAAAGTTGCGAGTGAAGTAGTTTCTTCAACGGGAACAAGAAAAGCATCTAATTTATTTCCAAAAATACCCACTATCCGTTTTCTAAAATTTGCTTCAGGCAAATCAAAGAGTTCAGTACCGTTATTAAAAAATAAAAATTTTATTTCAGGATGAGCAAGTGCTACACGATGAAATTCATCAATTACATGTCGAAACTCTACCCCATCTGATTTGAGAAAATTACGCCGTGCTGGGATATTATAAAAAAGACTTTTTGCAGCTATCGAAGTTCCTTTAGGTTGGGTAGAGAGGGTTTGTTCAATCACTTTGCCACCCTCTATTTTAAGGCAATGAGAAACTTCCTCGTTTTCTACTCGTGTATGTGTTTCTACATGTGCAATGGCCGCAATAGACGCGAGTGCTTCTCCTCTAAAACCTTTAGTTTTTAATGCAAAAAGATCCTCTGCAATATTTATTTTAGAAGTGGCATGACGTTCAAATGCCAAGCGGATATCTGTACTATTCATACCTATTCCGTTATCTATCACTTGAACCAATGTTTTACCAGCATCTTTTATAATTAACTGGATAGTATCTGCACTAGCATCAACCGCATTTTCCAGTAATTCTTTGACCACTGAAGCAGGACGTTGAATAACTTCACCCGCCGCTATTTGATTGGCTACATGATCAGGTAAAAGCTTAATTCGATTGGTCATTAAACGGGTAATGTAAAATGGAGAGATCAAAATCCAGAATGTAAAGACACACAAAAACGAGCGCTAAAATGATGATCAACAGACGTAATGAAATGGAACGGTTTTTCCGAGTACGCATTTGTAATCGTGCATCTTGCCATTGATGACCAAAATCATTTGAATTGTAAGTATCTCTATATTTGGAAAACTTAGAATCAAATTCATATAGATTTCCTTCTTCTTTTCCTTTGTAATAACGAGGCGTGTAATTATAACGCCTGTTTCTGGAAAGCTTGAATAAGTTTGACTTCAACATAAATCAAAGGTACAAGAAAGCTTTAAAATTAGAAACTCTAGTCCAAGAAACTTATGAGTGATTTAAGGGACTTGACGAAGTTCAATCATTTGAAGGGCAGCCGCCGCTGCCTCAATACCTTTATTACCGTGTTTTCCTCCACTGCGATCTTGTGCTTGCTCAAGGGTATTGTCTGTAAGCACACAAAATATAACGGGTACTTCAGAATGAATATTTAAGTCTTTTATTCCTTGTGAAACAGCTTCACAGACGAAATCAAAATGCTTTGTTTGCCCTTGAATTACACTCCCAATAACAATAACAGCGTCAGGATTATAGGATTGAGCTTTTTTTGCTCCGTAAATTAATTCAAAGCTACCAGGGACATTCCAAACTTTAATATTTGATTCCTGAACTTTATTTTTTAAAAGGGTCGTTACTGCACCTTCTTGAAGCGAAGAAGTAATGGTATCATTCCATTGAGAAACAACAAGATGAACAGTAAATGTTGTTCCATCAGGAACTACATCAGAATTATAAGCAGAAAGATTGCTTAATGCTGTTGCCATTTATTGTAGTAAAGTTTCCAATCTTCCAATTTGCACAGCAACAAGTTTCGCTTCCTCAGATTTAGGAAATTCTTTTTCGATTCGCTTTAAAAAGCCCAGAGACTGCTTGGTTTTTCCAATTTCTGTCCCCACCATTGCTGCCTTGTATAGATATTTAGGCGTACTGAACATATTGTTATTGATCTTAGAAGCAGTAACGTAATAATCAAAAGCATCCTCTTTTTGACCTAACTGAAGAAATGCATCTCCAATAGCTCCTTTAGATAGGGCACTCAACAATACATCATCTGCTGAAAATTGATCCAAATAAACAATCGCGTTCTCATAATCCTTAAGATTCAAGTATGCCATTCCTGCGCTATAGGTTGCCAACTTAGCCGCTGGTGTTCCCTTGTAGTTTTCAATAATATCTAAAAACCCATACTTTCCTTCTCCTCCTTTAAGGGCTCTAGAATATAATGAATCTGAATCGACACTGTTAACGGCTAATTCGAAGTAGTATTGCGCTTGATTTAATTCACTTACCGCTTCACGCTGTTTGGGCTCTGTAACAAAATTTGTATATCCAAGGTAGCCTAAAACACCTACAGCCACCACCCCTATGAGGGTTAAGATGATATTTTGGTATTTTACAACCCACTCTTCTGTCTTGGAAGCCGAACTGTCTAAAGCTTCAAAAACTTCAGCTGTTGTACTTTCAACTGCAATTTCATTTTCTTTTGAAGAAGTAACGGATTTCTTTGCCCCGCGTTTTTTATATGTAGCCATGGTAAAATAATTAAGCGGACAAAATTAGTCTTTTTATTCTAATTCAAAAAGCACTTCGCTAGCTTCTAACTTATTATTTTTGTATTCTATGCATTTAAAACAAATTACACTTACGAATTATAAGAACATTAGTGCTAAAACATTTGATTTCAATCCTAAAATCAATTGCTTTATTGGAAACAATGGTGTTGGAAAGACCAATATACTGGATGCCATTTATCATTTGGCTTTTGGAAAAAGCTATTTTAATCCCATTTCTATCCAAAATATAAAGCTAGGCACCGACTTTTTTGCTTTAGAAGGTCGTTATGAGACAGATGAAAGAGAAGAAAAAATAATCTGTAGTGTAAAAAAAGGTCAAAAGAAGACACTAAAACGCAATGGAAAAGTCTATGACCGACTTGCAGATCACATTGGATTGATCCCAACGGTTATAATTTCTCCTGCCGACAGTGATTTAATTTCGGAAGGGAGTAGTACACGACGAAAATTCATTGATGCAGTAATTGGACAAACTGATGCAGAATTTCTTAGAGATTTAATTGAATACAATAAAATACTTTCCCAGCGGAATGCCTTACTAAAGTACTTTGCACTCAACCATACTTTCGATGCAGATACCTTAGAAATATATAACGAGCAACTAACCAGTAGAAGTCAACCTGTATATGAGAAACGAAAGGCATTCATGGAACAGTTTACGCCAATCTTTATAGAACGCTACAATACAATTTGCGATCAGCAAGAGCAAGTAAATTTGTCTTATGACAGCCAGCTTCACAATGTATCACATAAGATATTACTTGAAGAAAATTTATCAAAAGATCGGATGATTCAGCACACCACTTCTGGTATACATAAAGACGATATTCACTTGTTAAAAGAAGGACAACCCATCAAAAAATTTGGAAGTCAAGGACAACAGAAAACTTTTCTAGTTGCTATGAAATTAGCGCAATTTGATTTTTTAAAAGCCGAAACTGGTGTTGCTCCCATACTTTTGTTGGATGATGCATTTGACAAACTAGATCAACAACGTGTTTCTCAAATTATTGTTCTAGTCGATCAAAATGATTTTGGCCAAATTTTCATTACCGATACACACGAGGATAGAACGTTACAAGCATTATCAAACACACAATCAAGTTATGAATTATTCAAACTCTAAAATATTTGTAGTAGTTGTAACCGTGCTTTTATCCTTGTGTTCAGAAGGATGTCAAAAAAGTGCTGCTATTCATATAGAACACCTTAACGGTTATTGGGAAATTGATTTTATTTCACAGCAAGGAGAAACTTTTAAGCCCAATTCTGCTGCTCCACTCTATGATTTTTATGCTTTAAAAGATCAATCTGGTTTTTACAAAAAAGTAGCCCCATCAATTTTGGGATCATTTCAAACGTCAGATGATGCAACCCTGGTTGAAATTGAACAAAACAAGTCGGGTATTTTCTTAAGATTTAAAACACCATGGGATGAATGGGGGAAAAAAATAATAGCATTAGACAGTCAAAAGCTTATCTTAGAACATAAAAAAAGAAGCTTTCATTACAAACGCCCTTCGCTAATCAACATAAATCCATGAGAGATTCAAAAAAAGACTTTGATCCTAAGCCCATCAAAAATGTACTGCAAGACATAGTGGGGCAAAAATCTCTAAAAAAAGGAGTTCAAAATATTAGGATTTGCAACGCATGGGGTGAAATTGTAGGTCAAAACATCATACAATACACTGATGAAGTTAAGTTTTCTCACAACATACTTTATGTTACCCTTCATTCCGCTCCGCTTAAAATGGAATTAAGTTATCGTCTTGAGTCCCTTACAAACAGATTGAACGAACATATTGGCGCTACGGTAATCCAAAAAATTGTATTGCGTTAGAATTGCTCGCGAGTAGCAAAATGAAAAGCTGCTTCTATTGCGGCATTCTCGTCACTATCAGATCCATGCACCGCATTTTCTCCCATTGAGGTTGCATACAGCTTGCGAATAGTACCCTCAGCAGCTTCTGCAGGATTTGTAGCTCCTATGAGAGTTCTAAAATCAACAACTGCATTGTCTTTTTCTAGTATAGCAGCAACAATAGGTCCTCGTGTCATAAAGGCTACAAGTTCTCCAAAAAAGGGTCGCTCTTTATGTACTGCATAAAAATACTCTGCATCAGCAAGTGTCAATTGTGTCAATTTTAAAGCTTTAATTCTGAAGCCAGAAGAAGTCACTTTTTCTAGAATATTACCGATATAACCGTTTTCAACCCCATCAGGTTTGATCATCATTAAAGTTGTATTTGCCATTTTTTATATTTGTAGCAAAGCTACTAAATGTATTTAAATACCCACTTTAATCGTCATATTAAAGATTTAGATAAATTGAAAAAACAAGGTGGAATGGTACACAAATATGATGAAAACAGTATCTTCGCAAGGTATGGATACGCATTTTATAACCGGACTTAAAAAAAAGCTTGAAACCCCTCAGAAAGCAGTCATACTGCCCCACAAAAATCCTGATGGAGATGCTCTGGGAAGCACCTTAGCTTTATTTCATTATCTAATTCAAAACAAGCATGAAGCAATTGTTATTTCGCCAAATGATTATCCAGGTTTCTTAAATTGGCTCCCTGGTCAAGATCAGATTTTAAAATACAATCGGAGTCCAAAAGACGTACGTCATAAAATTGATTCTGCTACTTTAATCTTCACCCTAGACTTTAATAATCTATCTAGAATTGGAGACTTAGAACCTTTGATAGAAAAATCTACGGCTGATAAAATCATGATTGATCATCATGAGAGTCCACATGAATACGCCTCATTGACGTATTCTGACGTGAATATGAGTTCTACTTGCGAGATGGTTTACAACCTTCTTAATGCATTGAACTCAGAAGCATTTACAAGCGATATTGCAAAATGTTTGTATACTGGAATAATGACTGACACCGGCTCATTCCGATATCCAGCTACCACCCCAACCACTCATCGTGTAATCGCCCGTTTAATAGAAGCTGGAGCCTCAAGTACAGAGATCCACCAAAATATTTATGACAACTCCTCATTTAGCAGACTCAAATTGCTTGGGGTGACCTTATCAAATCTTAAAAAAATTGCTAATCTTCCAATTGTCTTCATGACCATTACGCAGGAGGAACTTAATAGCTGTGATTTTATAAAAGGAGACACCGAAGGTTTTGTCAATTATGGATTAAGCCTCGAAGGGATTGTTTTTTCATGTATCATGATTGAAAATGAAAGTGAAGGAATTATTAAAATGTCGTTTAGATCTCAAGGTGAATTTTCAGTAAATGATTTTGCACGAGCTTATTTCAACGGTGGAGGACATCATAATGCTGCAGGCGGAATGTCTGCAGTTTCAATGAAAGAAACAGTGGCTCGTTTTGAAAAAGCCACACAAGAAGTCGCCGAAAATTTTAAAATGTGAGAAAAGCAACTTTCCTATTAGTGCTCTTTCTGTTTGTTTCTTGTAAGGAGACACGTCCAAGAAGACCTCTAAACTTAAAAGGAGATGCTTTTATGAGTACCTCTGCCCAACGCAATAAAAATTTATTAAAAAAAGAAGAAGAACTACTAAAATCAGTAGCTTCAAGAGATAGTCTTCTAAACTTTGAGATTTCAGAGTCGGGTTTTTTGTTTGCTTATAAAAAGCAGAATTCACAAAAGAATGCTTTTCCTAAAAAAAGAGAACTCGTCCGTTTTCAATACCAAATAGAAGACCTTGAACAAAATATCATTTACAGTTTTGAAGAACTTGGTCCAGTAACATATGCTATTGATCAAGAAGATTTACTTCCTGCGCTCAGAGAAGGTCTTCGTTTACTAAAACCCGATGATGTTGTGGTATTTCTTTTTCCTTCCTACCTTTGTTACAGTTATCAGGGAGATGGGCAGAAAATAGGAATAAACCAACCCCTGAGATTCACAATAGAGCGTTTACCTATTAATTAATAAACATCAGATAATGAAAAAACTAATTGCTCCACTTTTAATTATACTTATAAATATAGGTTGTAAAACACAATATCCAGATCTTGAATCAGGCCTTTATGCCGACATCAAAACAAGTAAAGGTTCAATAGTCATCAAATTAGCTCATGAAAAAGCCCCTATAACTGTGGCTAACTTTGTTTCATTGAGTGAAGGAAATAATCCGATGGTTTCAGAAGAATTCAAATCTAAAAAATTCTACAATGGACTAAAATTTCACCGCGTAATTGCAAATTTTATGATTCAAGGTGGAGATCCTACAGGTACCGGATCTGGGGGACCTGGCTATCGTTTTGATGATGAATTTTCAGACTTAACACATAAGGGTGCTGGTATTCTTTCCATGGCGAATTCTGGTCCTGCAACCAATGGAAGTCAATTTTTTATTACCCATAAAGAGACTCCATGGCTAGACGGAAAACATTCAGTTTTTGGTGAAGTCGTACTTGGTTTAGAAATTGTTGACAGTATTGCTCAAAATGATTTGATTGAAGAAATTGTTATCATTCGAAAAGGAGGAGATGCAAGGAAGTTTGATGCTCCAGAAATTTTTAGCACTTATTTTTCAAAGAAAGATGAAATTGCAAAAGAGAAAGAAGCAAAACAAGCTGTAATCAAAGAAAAAAACGTTGCAAGATTTGATAAACAAAAAGAGGATGCTACAACCACTAAATCTGGCTTACAATACCTTGTAACTTCAAAAGGAAATGGGGCTGCTGTAACCACTACAAATAAAACAAATGTTCATTATGCCGTGTACTTTGTGGATGGTACCCTTTTGGAAACAAGTATGGAAGAAGTTGCCGCTGTAAATAACACTTTAAATATACAACGTCAAAATGCTGGAAAATATCTTCCTATAGAAGCTTCAGTAGGAGAAGATGCAAGAATGATCCAAGGGTTTAAAGAAGGCTTACGCCTATTGAAACAAGGTGACAAAGCTACTTTATTTCTACCCTATACAATCGCATATGGAGTAACAGGAGGGCAAGGAATTCCTCCCCAAACTGATCTGATATTTGAAGTTGAAATTATCAACGTTATTAAGTAATAATAAAAGAAAAGGTCAACAATTGTTGGCCTTTTTTATTTTATGAAAAAAGTATACTGCTTTCTAATTGTACTCCTTCCTCTCCAGTGGTTGGCTTTGTTTTGGATTAGGAAAAACCCAAAATGGATTGACTCTTTTTTTAGCCAAAATTTTTATCCCTATTTATTTAAGGTACATCGCTTTTTCTTTGAAAAATTACCTTTTTCGTTTGGTGATTTATTCTATGCTGTTATTCTTGTTCTTTTTATTGGTAGTTGTATTAAATTAATCAAACAACCAAGAAAAAGGAGTATACCCTTTCTCTTAAAAGGATTAGCAATTAGTTCATTGATATCACTTATATTTCAAATTAGCTGGGGTTTCAACTATTATCGGACTCCATTACATGAATCATTACAATATGATTTAAGATACAATGAAGATGAATTAACCATCACCCTTGAAAAATTAATAGAGACCACCAATGAACTCCACCAAAGACTTACTAGCTCAGATAGTGTTGCAGTAAAAATTCCATACACTAAAGAGGTTTTATTAAAAATGATGGAGAAGAATTTTTCCTATGATAACGAAATGTATCCTGTACAACCCTTTGTGAAAAATTCACTCTGGAGTACGCTACTCAGCTATATGGGTTATGCTGGTTATTTAAATCCATTTACCCTGGAATCACAGGTAAATAAAAACATCCCTAAACTGAACTACATCACCACCCTTGCACATGAAATGGCACATCAACTTGGAATTGGTGCAGAAAATGAAGCCAATTTCATCGCCTTTTCTACCACCACAAATCACAGTGATCCCTTTATTCAATATTCAGGCTATAGTTTTGCATTTCAATATTGCTACTTGGAGTTATATAAAGCCAATCCAGAAAAAGCAAAAGAATTAATCACTCGATTAAACCCTGGAATAATAAAAAACTTTAGGGCACTTTCTGCTTTTTGGCAAAAGTATAAAAACCCACTTGAGCCTTATTTAAAAAAAGGCTACGACTCTTATTTAAAAGCAAATGGTCAAGCCCTTGGAATTCAAAGTTATAATGCCATGGTTGCGCTAGTAATTGCCCATTCAAAAGAGAATTCTTACTCTCTTGATAAATTCTATTAATTTTTATTAAAATCAGTAAGATTTTAAAATACCTTGCAGGAGTGAAAACATTATCCAGCATACAGAACCCAGAGCTAAAAAAGCTTCGTTTGCTTCATCAAAAAGCACGTGAACGTAAAAAAAGTCACCTTTTTGTCGTTGAAGGAGAACGTGAAATTCTCAAAGCAATAAAAGGAGGCTATCGTTTCGAATCCATATTCATTCATGAAGAGGCTTCAGGTGATTTCGAGGATTTACTTGACGTTGATGTTGACAACCATATTTACAGTTTGGAAACTGATCTTTTTGAACGACTTAGTATTCGTTCAGGATCAGAAAAAATAATTGCTGTTGCACATAGTAAAACTCATGAGTTAGCACAATTAAAGCTAAAGGATACAGCTATAATTCTAGTAATTGAAGCCCCAGAAAAGCCTGGGAATATAGGTGCATTATACCGTACAGCTGCAGCAGCAAAAATAGATGCTGTAATTATTGCAAATCCAAAAACAGATTTTTATAACCCAAACAGCATCCGATCTAGTTTGGGATGTGTATTCCTACTCCCTACAGCTATCGCAACCTCAGAAGAGGTTATCACCTTTCTAAAAGAGCAAAAAATCACAATCACAACAGCCGCAATTCACCCGAATGCGATTGCCTATGATCAGTATGATTACTCTCCTCCATGTGCCCTAGTTATGGGAACTGAAAGTACAGGCTTAGACAAGTTATGGCTCGAGCAAACTAATCAAAACTTGATAATTCCGATGGCAAAAGAAGTAGATTCTTTAAATTTATCTGTTTCGGCAGGAATTTTGATGTATGAATCACAACGTAAAAACAATCGCTTTTAAAATCACTATTTTTAGGTATATTAAAACAACATGATCGTTGACCAGGAATTAGAAAATAAAGAAATTGCTAAGCAATACAAGGAATTGCTCAGGATCAGTTATCAGTCCTTGTGTGATTCCGACAAAAAAATGATTCGATTAGCATTTGATACTGCTGTTGAAGCACATGGGGATCAACGTAGAAAGTCAGGTGAAGCTTATGTTTTCCATCCAATTAGTGTTGCAAAAATTGTAGCCCATCAAATTGGTCTTGACGCCACTTCAATCTCAGCCGCTCTATTGCATGATGTCGTAGAGGATACCCCTGTCACTCTTCAAGACATAGAGCGACTCATGGGAAATGTTGTGGCAAAAATTGTTCATGGACTCACCAAAATTTCCAGCTTAAAAAAGGATAAAGACATTTCTCTTCAAGCCGAGAATTTCAGAAAAATGTTACTCACTTTAAACGATGACGTAAGGGTCATTATCATCAAAATTGCTGACCGGCTTCACAATATGCAAACCATGGACTCCATGCCGGAATATAAGCAGGTGAAGATTGCCTCTGAGACATTATACATCTATGCCCCCCTAGCCCACCGTATAGGACTCTACAATATTAAAACTGAGCTAGAAGATTTAAGTTTAAAGTATACAGAGCCTCAACGTTATAGTTCTATCAAAGAAAAGATTGATGAAAGTAAAGAAACCCAAGATGAGTATATCAGTTCCTTTTCTCAATTCATTGCGCAGCAATTAAAAAAAGAGCGTCTTAAATACGAAATAAAGGGAAGAAGTAAATCGATTTATTCGATTCACAAAAAAATGCTTGCGCAAAATGTTTCGATTGAGCAGATCTACGATAAATTTGCAATAAGGATTGTTTATGACTGTCAAAGAGCAAAAGAGAAATTTGTTGCATGGAAAATATACTCTATAATTACGGATCATTTCACACCCAATCCTACTCGGCTTAGAGATTGGATTTCTGCCCCAAAATCAAACGGATACGAAGCACTCCACATCACAGTGATGGGTCCAATGAACAAGTGGATTGAAGTTCAAATTCGTTCGAGTCGCATGCATGAAATCGCAGAAAAAGGATATGCAGCTCACTTTAAATACAAACAAGGAGAACAAAAAGATATTGGAATTGAAAGTTGGCTCAACCGACTTCAAGAAGTACTTGAAAACAACACTGGAAATGCAGTTGATTTTGTAGAAGATTTCAAACTCAATCTTTATGCGAAAGAGATTTTTGTTTTCACACCTAAAGGGGATTTAAAACCTTTACCTCAGGGAGCTACAGCGCTTGATTTTGCATTTTCAATACATTCAGAAATTGGTAAAAAGACCAGAGGAGTTAGGGTTAATGACCGCCTAGTTCCACTGAGCAAAATACTCGTCAGTGGGGATCAAATTGAGGTCATCACTTCAGACACAATAAAACCCTCAAAGAATTGGCTAGACTTTGTCATTACCTCACGAGCGCGTTCAATTATAAAATCTTCATTGAACGATGATAAAAAAGAGAGAGCTGAAGAAGGAAAGGAAATTTTAAGAAGAAAGTTAAAGCAACTAAAAATAACAAGTAGTGAAAAAACCATTCAAAGCATGTTACTCTTTTTCAAGTTTAACTCGAGTCAGGATCTCTTTTACAGAGTAGGAATTGGCACTTTGGACAATAAGCAATTAAAAGAATTTGCAAGTGTGTACAACAATTCTGTACTTAATTTTTTCAAAAAGCGTATTCGATCAAAAAAACCTGAGGAGATTAATACTCATAATGAAATCACGGAGAAATTTGACAAACTGGTTTTTGGGAAAGAAAAGGAAGTCATGGCACACAGCTTTGCTAATTGTTGTAGTCCAATTGCTGGAGATCCAGTTTTTGGATTCATCACGGTAAATGAAGGGATCAAAGTACATCACAAAGAGTGCCCCAATGCTATTACATTACAATCCAATTATGCATACAGAATATTACCTGCTAAATGGGTGGACTCTTCATCTGAAGAATATTCTGCAGTGCTAAAACTATCTGGAATTGATACTCGAGGACTTGTAAATGAAGTCACTAGAATGATTTCAAACAACAGTAACGTAAACATTAATAAAATCAATTTCGATTCTAAAGATCAATTTTTTACTGGGGAGATTCATGTAAGCGTACAAAACATAAACATTCTCAACAAGTTAGTTCAAAATTTGGCTAGAGTAAACGGAATCGACAAAATTGTTAGGGAATAAGCCTTAATAACTATCTTTACAAAATGATTACAGAAAAATCAAATCAAGATATTGTTAAAGAGGTATTTATCAACTTCTTAGACCAACACGGACATCGTAAAACCCCGGAGAGGTTCGCCATTCTTTTTGAAATCTATGACAATAAAGAGCATTTTGACATAGAATCTTTGTACATCAAAATGAAAAATAAAAATTATAGGGTAAGCCGCGCAACACTTTACAATACCATTGAGTTGTTATTAGAATGTGGCCTAGTTCGAAAACACCAGTTTGAAAAAAATCAAGCCCAATACGAAAAATCATATTTTGATCACCAACACGATCATATCATACTTACGGATACTGGAGAAGTAAAAGAATTTTGCGACCCTAGAATCCAACAAATAAAGAAAACAATTGAAGAGGTTTTTGATGTTGAAATTCACAAGCATTCTTTATACTTTTACGGCACAAAAAAGAAATAAAAATAAATCCAATAAAACATGGCGGTAGACTTGCTACTCGGTCTTCAATGGGGAGACGAAGGAAAAGGAAAAATAGTTGATGTATTAACCACTTCTTATGATATTATCGCCCGATTCCAAGGCGGACCAAATGCGGGACACACCCTAGAGTTTGAAGGTAATAAGCACGTACTTCACACAATTCCCTCTGGAATATTCCACCCCAAAGCAATTAATTTAATTGGAAATGGTGTTGTAATTGATCCTGTAATTTTTAAAAAAGAAATTGATAATTTAGCTCCCTATAAGATTGATTTTTCTAAGAAATTACTAATCTCAAAAAAGGCACATCTTATTTTACCAACTCACCGCTTATTAGATGCAGCTTCAGAAGCAGCTAAAGGGAAAGCTAAAATAGGATCTACCCTTAAAGGTATAGGACCTACCTACATGGACAAAACGGGAAGAAATGGAATTCGAGTTGGTGATATTTTAGCAGCTGATTGGCAAGAAAATTATAAACGTCTAACCCAAAAACATTTAAAAATGTTAAAAGGCTATGACGCTTCTATTGAGTATGATTTAAAAAGTATGGAGACTGCTTTTTCTGATAGTATTGAAGCCTTAAGATCGTTCAAATTAGTTGATAGTGAGCAATACCTCATTGAAGCGCAGAAAGCAGGGAAAAAGATTTTAGCCGAAGGGGCACAAGGATCTCTTTTAGATGTTGATTTTGGAACTTATCCTTTTGTTACCTCATCTACAACAACAGCCGCAGGCGCATGTACTGGACTAGGTGTTGCACCTAACAAAATAAAAGAGGTTTATGGAATTTTCAAAGCCTATACCACTCGAGTAGGAAGTGGTCCTTTCCCAACTGAATTGTTCGATGAAGATGGAGAAACTATGGGTCGAGTAGGTAACGAATTTGGGGCTACGACTGGACGTTCAAGACGTTGCGGTTGGATTGATTTAGTAGCACTGAAGTACTCTATTCACATCAATGGAGTTACTCAATTAATGATGATGAAAGGGGATGTTCTTTCTGGCTTTGACAAAATTAAAATCTGTACTGCCTATAAAACGGATGAAGGAATCATGAACTATTTCCCTTACGACGTTACCGCCAATATTGAACCCATTTACGATGAAATAAAGGGATGGGAAGAAGATTTAACTAAAATGACAGCAACATCTGAATTTCCTGATAATTTCCAGGCTTATATAGATTATTTAGAAAAAGCTTTGGAAACTCCAATCAAAATTGTTTCTGTTGGTCCAGACCGTAAGCAAACGATTTTTAGATAAAAACAACCATGAGTATGGGGCTGCACTTACGTTCAATTTTACTGGTTTATTGCAGCCTTTGTTTTAGTCTATTAGTTGCTCAAGAACCAAAAATCATTGAAATTAGACAAGCTGGTGGTTCTACTCAAGATCAAGAGCGATTTCCGGGAGCCAATATTCTTTTTAAGTCGCCTGAAAAAAGAGTTCTCTTGTTTCACGAAGGAGCATTAATTGAGTCAGATCAAGCCTATTTTTACTCAAAAGACAATTATTTTAGAGCCTTAGGAACTGTTGTTTTTACACAAGGAGACAGTTTAAAAATGACCTGTAATGCCATCGAATATGATGGAAAGACAAAAACGGCTATTGCCATTGGTAATGTTAATCTCCAGAGGCCCGACATGAATCTAAAAACAGAACGATTGGATCTTGATAGAATTAATTCTAAAGCTTTCTACAATACAAAAGGTGTAATTATAGACAGTGCAAGTACACTTACAAGTAACCGAGGTACGTATTTTATGGAGCAAAAAAAATACCGCTTTACCTCTGATGTTACTATTGTAAATCCTGACTATGTTGTTAATTCAGAACAACTGGACTACTTTACTGAATTAAACCAAGCTTACCTTTACGGGAATTCTAAAATAAAAGGGAAAGCCTACACTATTTTGTGTGAACGAGGATTTTATGATTTAGACAGAGAAAAAGGAATTTTTAAAAAAAATGCAACCCTATATTATGATAATAAAATAATTAAAGGGGATAGTTTATACTTTGAAAGCGAAAGGGATTATGCAGCAGCTACAAAAAATATAAGCATTTTTGATTCCCAAAATAACTCAATCATCACAGGGCATTATGGAGAAATTTTTAAAGCTAAAGATTCTGCGATCATTACCCGAAGAGCAATGGCGATTAATGTCGTAGACCAAGACTCGCTATTTATACATGCAGACACCCTAGTCGCTACTGGACCAGAAGAAAAAAGAATTTTAAGGGGATATTACGACGTAAGGATTCTTAAAAGTGATATCAGAGGAAGATCTGATTCAATTTATTTAGACGAATCCATAGGACTTACCAAACTTTTAAATAAGCCGCTGACTAAAAAACAAGAACAAGTTTTTACGGAAGCCGATCGAAATGCAAATAATCCCGTTTTATGGTTTGGTAAAAGTCAGATGTCTGGAGATAAAATACTATTACTCTCTGATATAGCTACTAAAAAATTAGACTCCATTAAAATCACCCAAAATGTCTTTATCATAGAAAAAGATACACTAAAGGATGATGGTTATCAACAAATAAAAGGTGGCATATTAAATGGAGCCTTCAAGGAAGGGAAGCTAGATAATATTGTCATCACCAAGAATACAGAAATGGTGTACTATCTATATAACGATGAGGATTTACAGCTCATAGGAATCGACAAAACCACTTGTAGTGCACTACAGATGAATTTCGTAGACGGACAAATAGATGATATTACTTTTTTGGTAAGCCCCATTGGAGATGTTTATCCCGAAGAAGAAATTCCAATAAATGACCGTACATTAAAGGGTTTTGTATGGAGAATAAAAGAACGTCCAGAAACCGTTAAAGACCTCTTTGACGAAAAAGATAAAGCAGATCAATTTCCAGATATTTTAAAATTTAAATTTCCTGTGGAATCTGAAAAAAAAGAAATTGAAAAGCCACTTCAATGAGATCGCTGCAAGATGATTTTTTAAACTATCAAGCCAAAACGACTCCTCACCCTTTGGGGATTGTCGTAAAAAAAGCAAAAGGTTCTTATATCACGTCTGAATCAGGGAAAAAGTATTTAGATTTTATTGCTGGAGTTTCTGCTTGTAGCCTAGGTCATTGTCATCCTAAAGTAGTTTCAGCAATAAGAAAACAATCAAAGAAATATTTGCATGTTATGGTTTACGGGGAGTTTGCCCAAGAACCTGCTGTAAATTTGTCAAAAGAATTAATTGACTTACTACCAGAGAATCACCAATCAATT
This sequence comes from Flavobacteriaceae bacterium, assembly GCA_009886625.1. Classification (GTDB taxonomy): domain Bacteria; phylum Bacteroidota; class Bacteroidia; order Flavobacteriales; family Flavobacteriaceae; genus MS024-2A. The sequence continues at coordinate 93,021 of QXZA01000026.1, read as the reverse complement.
TATCTTACAAATTCAGGAACTGAAGCCATAGAAGGGGCATTAAAGTTAGCAAAAAGGGTAACAGGAAGAAGTGAACTTATTGGAGCTCTCAATAGTTATCACGGAAGTACTCACGGTGCTTTAAGTCTTTTAGGGTCCGAGCATCAAAAAGTAGGCTATCGTCCCTTCCTTCCAGACACCAGATTCATTCAGTTCAATTCCCTAGCTGACCTAGAAAAGATTACAACTAAAACCGCAGCAGTACTTCTTGAAACCATACAAGGGGGAGCAGGTTTTATTCTTCCAGAAAACGATTATTTTAAAAAAGTTAAAGAAAGATGTGATGCTGTTGGAGCCTTACTGATATTAGACGAAATTCAACCTGGATTTGGAAGGACGGGGCGCTTCTTTGGTTTTGAACATTTTAACGTAAAACCTGATATTATCGTGATGGGAAAAGGGATGGGTGGAGGCCTACCCGTAGGTGCATTTACTGCCTCTCATGATTTAATGAAAATGTTGGAAGACAAACCCAAATTAGGACATATTACAACCTTTGGAGGAAATCCTCTAATTGCAGCTTCTTGTCTTGCAACCCTAAGAGTAATTAGAGATTCGGAATTAATGCAGGAGATCCCAGAAAAAGAGGCCTTATTTCGTTTTGAATTAAATCATCCAAAAATAAAATCAATCCGAGGGAAAGGCTTGATGCTTGCACCTATTCTTGAAAATGCCGAACTCGCCAATCAAGTTGTTTTAAAATGTATTGACAGAGGACTTCTACTCTTTTGGCTTCTCTGGGAAAAAAAAGCAATTCGTATCTCACCGCCCTTAACTATCTCAAAAAAAGAAATCAAAAAAGGATGTGCTATAATTCGATCGGTTTTGGATGAAATCTGAATTCACTTGTGTTGATTAATTTGTTAAAAACAATGCTGTATTAAAACAAAATTGTCTATTTGGAGTCATTATCTTTAATGTAAGATTAGACAACACTTTATGTTGAATTACAATTCTGAAAATGCCCAGTCATCAATTATTAAATTTGAGCACATGCTCAAGACAAATCATGTCTACTTTTTTGATGCCCAAGAATTTGAGGATATTATTGTACACTACCTTGGAGTCGGTAATAATCAATTAGCTAAAAAAGCATTGAAAATGGGACTTGAGCAGCATCCTTCAAATGTTGAATTAATGATGCTCCAAAGTGAAATTTTTATTCTAGATGAAAAGTTTGACAATGCGATTGAACTTTTAAACTATATTGAAAAATTAGCGCCATTGGAAGAAGAAATTGCACTTCAAAAAGCCACTATAGCTTCTAAAATGGGAGACCATAAAGCTTCCATTGAATTCCTTCATACAGCTCTGGAATTCACTGATGATCCTGTTGAAATATGGAATCTATTGGGAATGGAACATTTATTGGCAGAAGAATATGAAGATGCTGAATATTTTTTCAAAAACTGCCTATCTGATAATCCTGAGGATTATCCAGCACTCTACAACCTACTGTACTGCTACGAACAACTCAAAAAAGATGATGAAGCCATAGCTTCTTTAAATGAAGTTTTAGAAGCAGATCCCTACTGTGAAGTTGCCTGGCTTCAATTGGGAAAACTTTTTAATAAGATTGGGAAAACTAAAGAAGCGCTCTCAGCATTTGAATACGCAATAATTAGCGATGATACGTTTACTGGAGCTTACATAGAAAAAGGCAAAATACTAGAACATATTGGCCGTACTAATGAAGCAATCGAAAATTATGAAGTTGCTCTAAACACAACTGAACCAAGTGCCTTTGTTTTCCAAAGTATCGGACGTTGTCATGAAAAATTAGGAAATGATCGATTAGCACAAAAATTTTATCTAAAATCTGTTCAAACCGAACCTACTAATGAAAAAGGATGGGTATCCTTAATTAACCATCACATACAAATTGGAAATTTAAAAAAAGTCAAGTATTACTTATCAAGTGCATTAGATGTAAATAGTGATTCTTTCCTCCTATGGATGAAAAGTGCTGAAATATACAAAGCCCTAGACCAGAATAAAAAAGCATTAACTGCCTATACTAAAGCCCTGGATTTAGGATATTTTGAGCATACATTCTTGTTGGATTTTATTGATTTAAATCTTGAAACAGCACAATGGGAAGAAGCCTATCAAATTGCAAAAACAGCCTACAAAGGGTATCCAGAAAGTGAAGATGTGAAATTAAGACTCGGAGGATGTAGTTTGGTTTTAGGACATCAAGGTGAGTCCAAATATCTTTTAGATCCAAACCTTGTTCAAAAAGACGCCCTTGATTTACTCCTTCGCCTTTTTTCTAAAGCTGAGCCATTATTATTTGATCATTTTCTTTCTAAATAAAGTAAGGTTTAGTTTCAAGTAACTATGGTTTTCTATATTTACATAATATAATTTAAACGAATCAAGCATGCGGTATTTATTGCTCTATTTCAAAGGAATGCTAATGGGAGCAGCCGATCTTGTTCCAGGGGTTTCTGGCGGTACGATTGCACTTATTACAGGCATCTATAAAGAATTATTAGACAGTATAAATGCAGTCTCATGGAGCACCTTAAAGCTTTTAAAAAAAGAAGGAATCGTTGCCGTATGGAAAAAAATAAAAGGTTCCTTTTTGTTAGCTGTCTTTGGAGGGATTATTTCCAGTATTCTATTGCTTTCAAGATTACTAGAATGGCTCATGATCAATGAACCTATTGGGCTTTGGTCATTCTTTTTCGGATTGTTAATTGCGAGTATTGTTTATCTTATCATAACGGATCTAAAGTTTGATTTAACATCAATTCTCTATCTCGTTCTGGGAGTAATCCTCTCCTTTATGGTAACACAGTTACAAGGAGGTCAAGTAGAAATTAGTCTTTGGTACTTATTTCTTTCGGGTTTCATTGGTATTTCTGCAATGATCTTACCTGGCTTATCCGGAGCCTACATCTTTTTTGTAATGGGTGTGTATCAAACCATACTGTCTTACCTGAGACAAGTACAAGACCTGGTCTTTGATTTTGATCAGGCCGTATTTATTACAGTCGGTAGTGGATTGGCTGTTTTTATTTTAGGAATCATAACGGGTTTGAAAGTTTTTTCAAAATTTCTAACATGGCTATTAGAAAGACATCCAAAACAAATTATGGCTGTTCTCATTGGACTCATGATTGGTGCACTTCATAAAGTATGGCCATGGCAAAATGAAATTCCATCCCCTACTTCAACAATTGAAAATACTGCAGCTGTCTTTCCTAACGCTTATCTTACGGGTGATCCACAAATTTTAAAAGCATTGCTCTTGATGATAATTGGTTTTGCTTTACTATTTCTATTGGAACGTGCAAAGAACTTTCTTGGAAAATGAAATCCCTAACAAAAAAGAGAACTTTAATTGAGGCCTTTTTTCTGATTCTAAAAGGAATTGCAATGGGAGCTGCCAATAAGGTACCCGGAGTTTCTGGAGGCATTGTTGCCTTGGTTGGTGGATTTTATGAAGAACTCATTTTTTCATTTCAACGACTCAATTTAAATGCATTTAGACTTCTTGTTACAGGAAGATTCAGATCGTTTTGGAATTATGTAAATGGTGCATTTTTGACAACTCTTTTTGGAGGAGTAATCATCAGTTATTTTAGTGTTTCACTTTTATTGGATTATGCACTTAACAAAAATGAGTCCATAGTCATGGGTGCCTTTTTAGGAATGATACTCGCTTCATTAGTCTTAGTAATAAAACAAGTAGACCATTGGGAAAGATCAACTGTTTCGATCTTAATATTAGGATTAGTTTTGGGATTAAGTTTGAGTTTTGCCCGACCCATTTCTGAAAATGATCAATTATATTTTGTCTTTTTCTGTGGAATTATAAGTGTTTCAGGGATGACTATTCCTGGACTTTCAGGTTCTTTCCTTTTATTGATATTAGGCAATTACAATCTCCTTTTAGTTGATGCAGTAAATGCGTTATTTAAAGTCTTATCTAATCTGTTGATTGGAAATTTCGAGCATTTGAATGACCCCATTTTACAACGTTTATTAATTATAATGGCAGTCTTTGGACTAGGCTCCATACTGGGATTAATTCTTTTTTCTAATATAATTAAATGGGTCCTTAAAGCTTATCCAAAATATACGCTAGCAGTAATTATAGGGTTTATCACAGGAACCTTACGTTTGGTTTGGCCATGGAAGCTGAAGGTCTTCAACTATGACGATCAAGGTCAAATTATTACAAATAGTGTAGGGAATCCGGAAGTTATAAACTATCATTATGATTTCCCAGATTTCAGTAATTTAGATACTTATGCGGTTATTGTTGCTTTAATTTTTGGAGCGACACTACTCTTTGCAATTGATAATTATGATAAAAAGAAAAATAATGAAGCAATACGGCCTGGTAGGTAAGCATATCGATTATTCTTTTTCTAGAGAATACTTTAAAGTAAAGTTTGATAAGGAAGGATTAAGTGATCACACCTATGTCAATTATGACTTTACTACTATTGAAGGATTTGCTCAACTACTTTCTGAGAGACCACTGCCAACAGGACTAAATGTTACCATTCCTTACAAAAAAGAAGTGATTCCATTTTTAGATAGAATTTCTGAAGAAGCTCAGGTCATAGAGGCGGTCAATACAATTATCTGGGAAAAAGACGGTTCAACCACAGGACACAATACAGATCATACTGGATTTCAAAAAGCACTCCAAGAAGCCTTTACTAGCATACCCAGAAAAGCGCTTATACTAGGAACAGGTGGAGCATCAGGTGCTGTCAAATATGTTTTGAAAAAATTAGGCTGCGAGTTCACTTTTGTTTCGAGAAATCCAACTGCAAGCCAACTTAGTTATGAGGCACTAAATGAATCCTTAATGAAAGAGGTGGATCTCATCGTAAATACAACTCCCCTTGGAACATTTCCAGATATTGAAAAGGCACCTCCCCTACCTTATCAGTGGATAAGCAATAATCATATGTTATTTGACTTAATCTATAACCCATCTGAAACTAACTTTTTAAGACTTGGAAAAAATAATGGTGCGAGGACTTGCAATGGACACAAAATGTTGGTCTATCAAGCAGAAAAATCATGGGAGCTATGGAATTCATAATTTTATAAGTATTTTGAGAACGTTACATCTAAAATTTGACAGATTCTATTTTTAGAATCCAAAAAAATGTATATTATTTGTGCATAAGCTACATACTATGGAAGAAAATACCATACCATCGGGTGCGGACGATCAATTGAAACCGCAAGAAATTGAAAATCAATCTATAGAAGATCAAAGATCTTCTGAACAAGTTGATGAAACAATTGAACCTATCAAAGACGAATCAACCGAACAAAGTTCGGAGGAGGTCATTGAAACTAAAGATACTCAAGAAGAAGAAAAGAAGAATAATGATCTAAATGAAATTGATCTTTCTGGACTTTCAATAGAGGAACTCATTGAGTTATATACCCGTGTGACTACTTCTGAAAATTGGTTCAGAAATCACAGACAGGTTCAAAAGATCAATACCGCTTTCGATGAAAAATTCCATGCTGATCTTGAATCTAATAAAAAGACCTTTATTAAGGAAGGTGGAAATGAAATTGACTTTTACTTTAAGCCTGAATACAAAAAGAAGTTTGATCAAATCGGTTATGATTATCGAAAAAAGAAAAGAGAGCATTTTAAATCTCAAGAAGCTAGTCAAAAAGTCAATTTAGAAAAAAAGAAAGCCATAATTGAAGAGATTAAAAATCTAATCAATGTGGAACAAAATATCAATACCATTTATAAACGCTTTCGTGCTTTGCAAGAAAGTTGGTATAATACAGGTACTATCCCAAGAGCAGACAATCAAAACATCTGGGAAACTTATAAACATCATGTAGAACGCTTTTATGATTTTCTTCACTTAAATAGAGAATTACGTGACTTAGATTACAAACACAATTACGAAGAGAAACTTAAAATCATTGAGCAAGCTGAAGCCCTTCAGCAAATTCCAGATATTGTCAAAGCCAGTAGAGATCTAAATACCCTTCATCAGCTATGGAAAAATGATTTAGGCCCAGTTGCCAAAGAACACAGTGAGGCCCTTTGGAATCGATTCCAAGAAGCTTCTCGAATCATTCAATCTAAAAGACAAGCCTATCAGAAAGACATGGTAGGTGCAATGAAAGAAAACCTCGTTAAAAAAGAATCCTTACTCAAATCGATGAAATCTTTAACGGAATCCAAACTTGATTCGCATAAAGTATGGCAAAATGCCATAAATGAATACAATAAATTACGTGAAGAATTTAAGTCAATTGGCTATGTTCCTGCTAAAGAAAGTAAAGCTACTTGGCAAGATTTTCGTGAAGTTGGTCGTGAATTCATGCGTCAAAAAAACATCTTTTACAAAGAACAGAAAAAAGAGTATAACCAAAACATTGATGCCAAAAAAGCTTTAATTGAAAAATCGAAAGGCATAGTTGACAGTGAGACTTGGGAATCCCGTGTACAAGAAATGAAAGAACTTCAAAAAGAATGGAGAAGTGTAGGTTTTGTTCCAAGAAAACTTGACAACAAATTATGGGGAAAATTCTCAGACATTCATAAAGTCTTTTTTGATCGTTTAAAATCTGGATATCAACGTCTTTCTTCTGAACAAGAAGCAATGGAGACTGAAAAAATAGCTCAAATTGAAAAATTAAAAGCCTTTACCTTTTCTTCTGACACAGAAAAACTCAAAGAAGAATACCTCAACTTCTGGGAAATCTGGAAAGCAATCAGTAGACTTGACACTGGAAATCAAGAAAAAATTAATTTCTCTTTCTCAAATGCTCTGCTTGCCGGAGTCAAAAAAGTTGATTTAGAAAAAGAAGTGAAAAATAAGGTTTTGATTGAATTAAACGCGTTGATCCTTCAAGGGGATTCTAAACGTTTACATCAAGAATTACAAACTGCTAGAACAAATTTATCTAACCTCAAAGGAGAATTAACTCAATTAGAAAATAACCTAGCTTTTTTTAGTAATTCGAGTACAGACAATCCGTTGTTCAAGAATGTTGAGAAACAGATCAAAAGTTGTCAAAATAAAATTGAAAAGGCTAACGAGGATTATATACGTTTAAAACAGATAAGAAATTCTCAAGAAAAGTCGTCGAAGAATCTTGCTGAAAATGCAAGTCAAGAATCCGAAGGTACTGCAAAAGAAAATTAACGTTTAGCTTCTTGCCAAAACGCTTCCATTTGGTTTAAGGATAATTTTTCAATTGATGTGTCTTGTGCTTTGGCTTGTGCTTCAATATATTGAAAACGATACATGAACTTTTGATTCGTTCGTTCTAAAGCAGACTCAGGATTTATTTTTAAAAATCGTGCATAATTGATTAATGAGAATAAGACATCTCCAAATTCATCTTCTATAGCCTCTGCATCTCCATTGGATAGTGCATCGTCTAACTCTGATAATTCTTCTTGAAATTTATCCCAGACTTGATCTTTAGTATTCCAGTCAAAGCCTACACCCGCTGCTTTTTCTTGCATTCGCTGTGCTTTAATCAATGCAGGAAGACCCTTTGGAACACCTTCTAAGACACTTTCTTTTCCTTCGGATAGCTTTAAGGCTTCCCAATTTTTCTTTACTTCTTCTGCATCTGAAACAGCTACATCACCATAAATATGAGGATGCCTGTAAATTAATTTTTCGATTATGTCATTGGTCACATCGGCAATATCAAAAGCGCTTTCTTCACTTCCCAATCTAGCATAAAAAACAATATGGAGTAAAAGGTCACCTAACTCCTTCTTGATTTCATTTAAGTCATTTTTTAAAATTGCATCCCCTAGTTCATAGGTTTCTTCAATTGTCAAATGACGTAATGTTTCAAAAGTTTGTTTTTGATCCCATGGACATTTTTCACGCAATTCGTCCATAACATCCAGTAGATGTCCAAAAGCTTCTAATTTGGATGCTTTAGAGTTCATTCCTTAGTGGATGTAGAAGAGGGATTAGTTTCTGTCTTGGCCGTCTTTTTTTTTGTTTTTGGCTTTGGAGAACTAAGGCGTTTATTTTGAAGTAAAATATTATACCACTGTATCACTTTTTTGATATCACTAGGATACACACGTTCCTCATCGTAATTGTCAAGTAAATCAAAAAAATAGGCTTCTAAATCACTTGCTGCAGCTTTAGGACTTACACTAGCATTTTTACCATCCTCCTTTTTGTGTATTTTTTCAAAAACCTCAGCCAAAGGAACTTCTGTTCCTATACAATAAATCTGTATCTCACTTAACACACTGACTTGATTATTAACTGAAGTCGTAACACGCTTTCCATCCACTAGGGATCTGGCGACAATTCCACCTCGAGTTTGAGCTTCCATTTCAAAAAGACCAGGTCTTCCAGAAATAGATAAAATTTTATCTAATTGCATATTATCGTTTTGTTTTGTTTGGAAACTTCATCGGATAATCTACTTGGATAGAACCCTTTGAAATTGAATTTAATCTGTTTTTAAGAAGTCTTCTTTTAAGAGAGGTTAGATGATCTGTAAACAATATCCCTTCAATATGATCGTATTCGTGTTGAACGACACGAGCCGCAAGACCTGTTAGGACAAGCTCTTGTTCTTTAAATTGTTCGTCCCAATAGTGTATCCTAATTCGCTCATGACGACTCACATCTTCGCGAACATCAGGGATACTCAAACAACCCTCATTAAACTCCCAAAGAGGGCCATCCTCTTCGAGGATAGTTGGGTTTATAAATGCTATTTTAAACGTTTTTAATAGGGTTACTTGTGCTTCATCAAGCTCCTCATCTTCCGAAAAAGGGGCTGCATCAATCACGAAAAGACGGATTGATAATCCAATTTGAGGAGCAGCCAATCCCACGCCATTAGAAGCATACATAGTTTCCCACATGTTTTCTATGAGCTGGTCTAAGTTTGGATATTCATCTGAAATCTCTACCGCTTCTTTTTTTAACACGGGAGCTCCATAAGCTACAATTGGTAAAATCATAGTGTGTTTGTTTTATAATCTAAATAAGATTGTAAGATAAGTGTTGCACTTACTTGATCAATCATTCCTTTGTCAGCACGTTTTTTTTTTGTTAAACCGCCATCTATCATTGATTGAACAGCCATTTTAGTCGTATAGCGTTCATCATAGCGTTCAATCGTCATTTCTGGGAAGTGGTTTTGAAGTTTTTTAATAAATTTAAGAATATGCACCTCCACTTCTGAGGGAGCACCGTCTTTTTGGAGAGGTTTCCCTACTACAAAGACATCCACCTGTTCTGTCTCAAAGTACTTTTTTAAAAAGGGAATTACTTCGGGAGTGGGTAGATTTTTTAGACCACTTGCAATGATTTTTAAGGGATCAGTACATGCCAGTCCTGTCCGTTTTACACCAAAATCAATTCCAACTAAAGAACCCATCAAACTTTTTTTGCAAATATACCTTTTTCGTAAAGATATGCTTCATTTCAATCTTTCTGAATTCTTTACATTTGTGCAAAATTAAAATATGAAAAATATCATCGAGGCTGCATGGGAAAATCGTTCTCTCCTTGAAGAAAAACAAACACAAGACACCATAAGATCCATAATCACTCAACTTGATGAGGGTAAACTTAGAGTTGCAGAACCAACCGAAAACGGTTGGCAAGTAAACGAATGGGTGAAAAAAGCTGTTGTTTTGTATTTTCCAATTCAAAAAATGGAAACCTTGGAAGCTGGCCCTTTGGAGTTTCATGACAAAATGCCATTAAAAAGGGGATATAAGGAAAAAGGAATACGTGTTGTCCCACATGCGGTTGCAAGACATGGTGCATACTTATCTAAAGGCGTGATTTTAATGCCAAGTTATGTGAATATCGGTGCTTATGTTGATGAAGGAACAATGGTAGATACTTGGGCTACAGTAGGAAGTTGTGCTCAAATTGGCAAAAATGTCCACCTCAGTGGAGGTGTTGGAATTGGTGGCGTTTTGGAACCACTTCAGGCTGCACCTGTAATCATTGAAGATAATGCTTTTTTAGGATCAAGAAGTATTGTTGTTGAAGGAGTTCGTGTAGGAAAAGAAGCCGTTTTAGGTGCAAATGTAGTTCTCACTGCCTCAACAAAAATTATTGATGTAACTGGATCGGAACCGCTTGAAACCAAAGGATACATTCCCTCACTATCGGTAGTAATACCTGGAAGCTATACTAAAACATTTCCTGCTGGTGACTTTCAAGTTCCCTGTGCTTTGATCATTGGAAAACGTAAAGAAAGTACAGATAAAAAAACTTCTTTAAATGATGCCTTACGCACACACAATGTGTCTGTGTAAGCTAAAATTCTTTAGTCATGATTGATAAAGTTTTAACTACTTTAGAAAACAAGCAGACAATTCTATACCCTACAGATACCGTATGGGGTATAGGAGGTGATGCCACATCTAAGAAGGTAGTTGAGAAAATTTATGCTTTAAAGCAACGCGCAGATCACAAGGCGCTCATCGTTTTAGTGAAGGACATTGAAATGTTAAGTAAATACGTTCAAGAAATTCCTGAGCAAGCTTTTGCATTTCTGGAGGAGGAGCGTCCCACTACTATTGTTTATCCTAAAGGAATTCAAATGGCAACAAATCTATTAGGGGGGGATGATTCTATTGGTATACGAATTCCAAAACATCCTTTTTGTCAAGAACTACTCACTTCATTTGATAAGCCTATTATTTCAACTTCAGCAAATATCAGCGGGAATGAGACACCAAAAAACTTTGATTCCATTGATTCAAAAATTTTGGAGGGGGTAGACTATATCGTACCTTTGCAAAAAGTAACCAACCTGAGTCAACCCTCAAGAGTAATAAAAATTAATGTTGACGGAACGGTACAGATCTTACGTGCGTGAAATTACAAAAAGATTTTTCTGAAGTACTAACCCGTCCTGTTTTTGAAGTATTACAAAAGGCAGTAGCGGAATCCAATGATAAAAGCTATGTCATTGGAGGTTTTGTTAGAGATCATCTTTTAAATCGTTCTCAAAAGAAAGATATTGATGTTGTGGCTTTGGGTTCAGGTATTAATCTTGCAATAACGGTTCAAAAAAAGCTAGAAGGAGCCAAAGCTGTTCAAATCTTTAAAACCTATGGAACCGCAATGGTACATTGGAAGGGAATTGACATAGAATTTGTTGGAGCGAGAAAAGAATCCTATTCCAAAGAGAGTAGAAACCCAAAAGTCGAACCGGGTACTTTAGAAGAGGATCAAAACAGACGGGACTTTACTATTAATGCCCTAGCAATAAGTCTTAATCCAGAGAACTATGGTTCTCTCATAGACCCCTTTAATGGACTAAAGGATTTAGAAAAGGGCATTTTACGAACACCACTGAATCCAGACATAACATATTCAGATGATCCTCTACGGATGCTACGTGCAATTCGTTTTGCAACTCAATTGGACTTTACTATTGACAAAGCCTCTTTTGATGCAATCAGCCGCAATGCGAATAGAATTGACATCATTACTAAAGAACGTATCGTCGATGAAATAAATAAAATTCTAATGACTCAAAAACCCTCTAAAGGGTTTGTTTTGTTAGAGAAAACAGGTCTTCTTCAAAGAATACTACCAGAGCTAATTGACTTAAAAGGAGTTGAAGAAATTGAGGGTCAACGTCATAAAGACAATTTCTATCACACCCTAGAAGTGGTGGATAATCTTTGTGAAAATAGTGACGATTTATGGTTACGATGGGCTGCACTCCTTCATGACATAGGGAAGGCACCAACAAAAAAATTCAAACCCCCTATTGGATGGACCTTCCACAACCACGAATTTGTAGGGGCTAAAATGACTTACAAGATCTTTAAGCGACTTAAAATGCCTTTGAATGAAAAAATGAAGTTTGTTCAAAAAATGGTGTTTATGAGTTCTCGTCCAATTATCATTGCAGAAGAGCAAGTCACAGATTCCGCTATCAGAAGGTTAGTATTTGACGCTGGACCATTTATTGATGATTTAATCACCTTGTGTGAAGCAGATATAACAACTAAAAACCCTGAGCGTTTTGAACGCTATCACAACAATTTTAAAATTGTTCGTGAAAAAATTATTTTGGTCGAAGAAAAAGATCACTTGAGAAATTTCCAACCTCCAATCAGTGGAGAAATGATAATGAAATTTTTTAATCTCAAGCCCTCCAAAGAAATTGGATTGATTAAAGAAGCAATCAAAGAAGCTATTCTGGAAGGAGAAATTCCGAACGAGAAAGAAGCTGCATTCGAAAAAATGAAAGAAGAAGGTAAAAAATTAGGACTTATATTCCATGAAAAAGCAATTTAAACGTCTTATTGTTACTAGTTTGATCTTGATCTATCTTGTGATTGCAGCTGGTGCTGTAGTCAGAATGACCGGAAGTGGAATGGGATGCCCTGATTGGCCGAAATGTTTTGGATATTTAATTCCTCCTACAGAACGGAGCCAATTGGAATGGAAAGCCAATCATAAATATAATGAAGGCGAAGTGATCATTGTAAATGAGAGTTTACGGGTAGCTTCAACTGATTTTACCTCATCAGCTCGCTACCAAACTGATAATTGGGAAGCTTACACCAAACATGACTATGCTGTTTTTAATCCTACCCACACTTGGATTGAATTTATCAACCGTTTATTGGGTGCTTTAGCCGGATTGGCAACTTTATTATTATTTGTAAGTTCCCTATGGAGAATTAAGTCTGATGTAATTTCAACAGTACTCTCCTTTTTAATTGTTTTGGGAATGGGTTTTCAAGGATGGTTAGGAAAAACGGTAGTAGATTCTAATTTACTTCCTTTTAAAATAACCATACACATGGCAATGGCACTCGTACTCGTTTTGATATTGGTCATTCTTTTGGCCAGAGAGAAGCAAATAAAAAAAATATCAGAGAAATCTACTACAATACAACGCGTTCTTGTTTTTGGCCTGTTTTTGACTCTCATTCAAATTGCTATGGGAACCCAAGTTCGACAATTTGTGGATGAACAAATGCATGCGTTTAACTTAGAGGAAGCCTCTGCCTGGCTAACCGACGCACCTCTCCTATTTTATTTCCATAGAAGTTTTTCACTGCTTGTACTTTTAGTTCACGGTTACTTGGGGTATTTACTTTTTCAAAAGAAAATACTTCCCAATGTATTTACTGTGATTTTATTTCTGCTTGCTGCTGAAATACTAACGGGTATATGGATGTATTATTTTAACTTCCCCTTTTCTTCACAACCCCTACATCTGGTTTTGGCGTCCTTATTATTTGGAGCTCAAAGCTATTTTATTTTGACCCTTAAAAAACAATTATGATTTATAGAATTCGAGTTATATTAGATGTAAAAGAAGATGTACTCCGTGATATTGAGATTGATGAAACCGCAACTCTCGAAGATTTACATCATGCCATCACTCAGGCTTTTGGATTTTTAGGTAATGAAATGGCTTCATTTTACACCACAAATGACGAATGGATACAAGGAGAAGAAATGCCTTTAGAATCTATGGACATTGAGCAACCTAGTTATGGCGAAACAATGCTAAATACAGTATTCTCAGCAGAAGTTCATAAGCTACTTTACATCTATGATTTTCTCAATCTATGGACGTTTTTCATTGAATTAATGGAAGTAGGTAAATTGATTACAGGGACAAATTATCCTAATCTGATTCATGCTGAAGGTGAAGTGCCTGAAGAAGCTCCAGATAAATCTTTTGAAAGCGAGACTTCCTTCAAAACAGGTCTTGAAGGAGAACAAGAGGAAGATGATGCAGATGCACAGGATTATGATGACAGTGATTTTTATTAAAATTTACTTGTGTTATCTACATTTTCGTAATGCTTTCTGACATATTCAAACGAGGCTTTCATTATATCTCCCATTGAATTACTATTCAAAAATGCCTTGTCTTGAGTATACTTATAAATTTCATTACGCAAGCGTTCCAAATTCTGCGGAAGAGTCAACAATTCCAGCTGCATTGTTTTTACCAATTTATTAATTCTATTCCCTGAACTGATAATACGCCTTGCGACTATAGAGCGTTCTTCAATCTTGTATTGATTAATAGAATCATGGGTAAGTTTTGTTCGAACTACATCCATGATAGGACCATTTTCTTTAAAAAATTGCGGACGATAAACTGACAAACGCCCTTCAAAAGACTGCTGGTCAAAATCAATAGGACGAATTTTATACACCACTTGATCAAAATCGTGAGTGGGAACCACCACATAGTTGTAGGCACGCATGTCCCCTAATAAACGAATCATACTTCGTTCATTAAACTTTACATACTCTTTGGCTATTTGAGCTTTCTCAGCGTCATTACATTGTGGTAAAAACTCCTTCATAAAAGTATCTCCGGGAATTCCAGCAATATGTTCTTCAATCAGAGTATTCTCATTAACCAAAAAATTTAAGTTGTAGGGTGACAACATATGTTCAAATTCCAAGCCAAAAATTCGCGATGCATCCGTCTTTTTGATATAATAATACGTAAAATTATCATTGAGAATATTACGGATCTTTATTCTAAAGGGTTTTGAATTCCCAAACGTGCAATAATCTATCGCATCAACATTGAGATAAGGAATCCCTGATTCATTTCCATCAGAATGCAACTGAGTATATATTTTTTTTAGGCTAAATTCAATCTCTCTTCGTTCACTATCAGAGTAATACACTCTCACCCACAAGGTATCGTTGTCATTTTTATCATAGACCACTACAGAACCTGAAAACCGAAGTAAATCATCATAACACACTGGCGTATCAATCCAACGCTCATAGTCACGTAAGAAAGAAGCTAACTCTGGTGAAATTTTAAAAAAAGGCTTTTTCTTGGAAATTAATTTTTCTTCCATATTCAGGTTTTATCAAAAATAGTGTTTTAAGCTTAAACAGTTGACATGTTCCTTTCTGAGCTAAAATCAAAAAACTGATGATCAAACGTAACAAATCAATAGGTTAATCGTTTTATCTTTAAACCCATGTCAAAAACATTATTACAACTTAACTACCTAACTAAAAAATACGGAAGTCTTACTGCCGTTAACATGCTTTCACTTACCCTCACCAGAGGAAAGGTATATGGGCTATTAGGCCCTAACGGGAGTGGAAAATCTACTACACTTGGTATGGTTTTAAATGTTGTCAATCCCACCTCTGGATCATTTGAGTGGTATGAAGGAAGTCTTACAACTCATCAAGCACTCAAAAAAATTGGCGCAATCATAGAACGCCCCAATTTTTATCCATACATGACTGCCCTTCAAAATTTAACGCTCATTTGTAAGATCAAACAGTGTAGTACAGACAACATTGAAGATCAGCTAAAATTAGTTAATTTATGGGATAGAAAAAACAGTAAATTCAGCACCTTTTCTTTAGGAATGAAGCAACGTCTCGCAATTGCGGCTGCATTAGTAAATAATCCTGATCTTCTAATTTTAGATGAGCCCACCAATGGACTTGACCCCGAGGGGATTCACCAAATCAGAAAATTGATTCTAACCATAGCTGCACAAGGAACAACAATTCTTTTAGCGTCACATTTATTGGATGAAGTTGAAAAAGTATGCTCCGATGTCATCGTCCTAAAAAACGGTGTCAAATACTATGAAGGACCAGTAAAGGAATTGACTCAAACATATGGTTACTTTGAAATTGCTGCTGAAAATAAAAAACAACTACTGTCGTTTTTAGAAACTTATTCTGCTCTTGGAGAAATCATTGAGGAAAATGGTATTTTTCAAGTCGTTGCTACTAAAGAACTAAGTAGTATTGAACTTTCTAAAGATTTACAAAAAGCTAAAATAGTAATTATACATTTCACCAAAAAACAACCGTCTTTAGAAAGTCAATTTTTATCTATAACTCAAACCCAAAAGCATGCGTCTACTTAAAATTGAACTCTATAAGCTTTGGCATAGTAGGATATCTAAAGTATTAATCTCTGGTTATTTCTTACTGATTTTTAGCATTGCAATCCTAAGTACCATAAAAGTAGAATTCGGACCTGTAAATTTTTATTTGGCAGAGCAAGGCATCTTTAATTTTCCCTACATCTGGCATTTTAACACCTTCATGATAGCATTATTAAAAGTGTTTTTTGCGATCATTATAGTCGCTATGATTGGAAACGAATATTCAAACAAAACATTAAAACAGAATCTTATAGATGGCTTAAGTAAAGCTGAATTTTTACGCACTAAGGTGTATGCCATTATTGCCTTTGTGATTATATCTACCCTTCTTGTTTTTATTATTTCCTTGGTTTTAGGTGGAATTTATTCCGATTATAATGAACTCCAGATCATCTTTATGGATTTAGAATTTTTATTGGCTTATGCAATTAAGTTATTTTGCTTCTTCACCTTCTGTCTATTTTTATCCCTTCTAATCAAACGTTCTGCTTTTGCATTAGCCTTTCTAGCCTTATGGCAAGTAATAGAAGGAATTGCGTTTGGTCTCATGAAATGGAAGCTTTCTGACCTTATTCCTCAACTTTCAGCAGAACAAGTCTTTCAGTTTTTTCCACTAAATGCAATGGGAAATCTAATCAAAGAACCTTTTTCACGTCTTTCTGCTATTCAAAATATAGCCGATCAAATTGGAGAAGGGTTTACTAAAGATTATTCCATTTCTTTATGGAGTATCCTAATTGTTTTGGCTTGGTCTATAATTTTTATCGGAGGTTCTTATTTGTTACTGAATAAAAGAGATTTATAGTTTCTTTAACCAAGCTCCCTCAATATCCATTTGATATTTTGTAATTTTGCACTTTCTAATACACTATGGATTTCAAACTCGTTTCTGACTTTAAACCTACTGGCGACCAACCTAATGCCATTAAAGAAATTGTAGCGCAGTTTCAAAACCAAGATCCCTTTGTTACCTTACAAGGAGTCACAGGTTCAGGGAAAACCTTTACCATGGCCAATGCTGTTCAAGAGCTACAGAGGCCTACCCTAGTTCTAGCTCACAACAAAACTTTGGCAGCCCAGCTCTACTCTGAATTCAAACAATTTTTTCCAGGGAATGCAGTTGAGTATTTCGTTTCCTATTACGACTACTACCAACCTGAAGCCTATATCCCTACCAGTGGTACTTATATTGAAAAAGATTTATCTATAAATGAGGATATAGAAAAGTTGCGCCTTAGTACAACTTCTTCCTTACTTTCAGGGAGACGTGATGTTTTAGTGGTTGCCTCAGTCTCTTGTTTGTATGGAATTGGAAACCCAGCTGAATTTGAAAAAAATGTAATTACGATAGAACGTGATCAAGTAATCTCTAGAACGCAGCTAATGCATCGCTTGGTGCAAAGTTTGTATTCTAGGACTACAGCAGAATTTAGCCGAGGAAATTTTAGAGTATTGGGAGATATCATTGATGTTTTTCCTGGGTATGCAGATATTGCGTTTAAAATTCACTTTTTTGGTGATGAAATTGAATTAATTGAAGCATTTGATCCGATAAGTAATAATCGTTTAGATCAATATGATAAGGTTAAAATTTATCCTGCTAATATTTTTGTGACTTCCCCAGACATTCTCCAAAATGCTATCCAGCTTATACAAGATGATTTGGTAAAACAAGTAGACTATTTTAATGAAATAGGCAAACCACTAGAAGCCAAACGTTTACATGAAAGAACAGGATTTGATTTGGAAATGATTCGTGAGCTGGGGTACTGTTCAGGAATTGAAAACTATTCACGTTATCTGGATGGAAGAGCCCCTGGCACTCGTCCTTTCTGTTTACTAGATTATTTTCCAGAGGATTTCTTGATGATTGTTGACGAAAGTCATGTGACCATCTCGCAAGTTCATGCCATGTATGGTGGGGATCGAAGTAGAAAAGAAAACTTGGTAGAATACGGTTTTCGTTTACCGGCTGCTATGGACAATCGTCCCCTAAAATTCGAAGAGTTTGAAAGCCTCCAAAACCAAGTGCTCTATGTAAGCGCTACCCCAGCAGATTATGAACTTGAAAAAACAGAAGGTGCTTTTGTAGAGCAAATCATTCGACCTACAGGACTTTTAGATCCTATTATTGAAGTTCGCCCTAGTTTGAATCAGATTGATGATTTGATCGAGGAAATTCAAGTAAGAGTTGAAAAGGATGAAAGGACGTTAGTAACGACCTTAACCAAACGTATGGCAGAAGAACTTACCAAGTACTTAAGTCGAGCACAAATTCGTTGTCGTTATATTCATAGTGATGTTGACACTCTGGAACGAGTAGAGATTATGCAAGATTTACGAAAAGGGGTGTTTGATGTCTTAATTGGAGTAAACCTTTTACGTGAAGGTCTGGATCTTCCCGAAGTTTCACTTGTAGCGATACTTGATGCAGATAAAGAAGGTTTCCTTCGTTCTCATCGTTCTTTAACACAAACCATTGGAAGAGCTGCACGTAATATTGAAGGAAAAGCAATCATGTACGCGGATGTCATTACCAAAAGCATGCAGAAAACTATTGACGAAACAAACTACAGAAGAGAAAAACAAACAGCCTATAATCTAAAAAATGGGGTAACTCCAACAGCCTTAAATAAATCTCTGGACAGTGCACTAGCAAAAAATTCTGTCTCTACTCACGCCAACGAACTAGAATCAAGAAAAGTGGCAGAGGAAGCAAACCGCTTCTTGACCAAACCTCAGATAGTAAAGAAAATTAGAGAACTTAGAAAAGAAATGGAAAAAGCTGCAAAATCCTTGGACTTTATTGAAGCTGCACAGTATCGAGATGACATTAAACTTCTTCAGGAGCAATTATAAAGAATTCTTAAAATAGTTCCCTCCCTAGTATTTGACCATCACCAAGTACTATATTTACAGACATGAAAAAAAAACTGAATTTTATTTTATTTTGCCTTAGCCTTATAATAGGAGGATATCAAACACTAAAAAGTCAGGAAATAAGTGCCATAGTAAAGGACAGTCTTACAAAGGAAATTATCCCATATGCCAGTGTTTATGTATCTTCTGGTAAAGGAATTTTGTCGAATGAAGAAGGACGGTTTAGACTGGTCTTAGATACAAAAATGAAGAGCCAAGACTCTCTTTATATTTCTTGTATGGGATACAAAACACAAGCATATCCTGTTACTACTTTCAAAGATAGTATTGTTTTACTGCCATCGAAAGCGATTGCATTAGGATCTATTATTCTATCCAATACTAACCTGAGTGCTGATGAAATCATCCGATCTGTTAAAAAAAATATTGCTGAAAAATATGAACTGGGTCTAACCCACAAAAAAATCTTTTTTAGAGAATCAGGAACACAGGAGTTTAAAACATTAAACGTAAAAATTAAAAAATCCTCTATCGCAGAATTTGATCAAGCCTTTTGGGATAGCACACTTCAAAAAGTACCTAGGAAAACTGATTGGCATTTCGAAATACTGGGAGATTTATATGGCGATTTCACTAAGGAAACACAAAAGCTAGAAATCGAAAAAGCCCTTGAGTTAGAAGACAAAAAAACCACTGCTATTTTTGAAAATATCGAAAAAGTTTTTGATACTATTTTAAAGCAAAATGTAAAGAGAGATTCGTATTTCAAACTGAGAACAGGAATTATTAGCACTAAGCTTGACGGTCTAGAGATAAACGATACCGAAAAGGACACTCTAACTCCAGAACAAAAATTAGCAAAAGAAAAAGAATCCTTTTCAAAATGGAGAAAACGAATTTTAACAAATATCATTACACAATTATTTGATGAAGAGACCTTGGCATTAACAGTTTTAGAAAAGTCAAATCGATATGATTTTGAAAAAGTAGATTTTACTTATTTAAACGATATTCCGGTATTTGTATTGGAGTTCAAACCTTCAGGGAATGCGGACTATGTAGGTAAAATTTATGTTGATGCAGATGAAATGGCATTACTAAGAATTGAATACAAAAACATTCAAGACATTCGAGATTTTAGTTTACTGGGCATGTCTTACAAGCACTATTTTAAAGAAACTGCGATACAATTTAAAAAAATTCCTACTGGAAAATATGGGCTGCAGTTTTTTGAATTGTCAGATCAATATCAAACTGGAGTGGATCGTGCATTTACCATAGTTGAAAAAAATAAAATTGTAAAAGGAAGGAACAAACAAAATGAATTGAAAATGGACCTCAACTTTCAAACAATTCAAACTCAAAAATATCAAGGAATCATTTTCGAAACTGAAAGCATCTCGCAAGAAGCTTTTGATACTTTTAAAGAAAATCCATCTGTATTGCCCGTCAATCTGATCCAATTTGATCCTAACTTCTGGGAAGGCTATACTATAATTGAGCCTAATCAAACCATAAAAGATTTTAAGGTAGAGAAATAAGGTGTTAGCATTTAGTGTTGCTAAGATTCATCTCAAATTTCAAAATAATTCTATTACATTAGCGTAAAACCTAATAGAATGAAAAACCTTTTTTTGGCAATCCTAGCATGTTGCATGCTTACCCATTGCCAAACTCTGAATTCTGAAGTAACTCCAATCATTTTTACCATTGACCATTTTGATGTTCCCAATAATAAAATGGAAGTCACTTTTTCCATTACAAATACCACCAATAGCCTATGGGAAGGGGGGAAATGGTCCTTGCATTGGAATAGTATCTTTGGAGAAACAGTCCCAGAGAGTCTTCCCGAAGGAATGAAATACACTTATGTCAACGGACAACAGTATTTGATCTTGGCCTTTGGAGAACAATACAGTTTAAAACCTAATGAAAATCTGAGTTTTTCTTTTACACAAAGGGGAATCATCCCCAGACTTGCCATGGGACCGAGTGGTTTTTTTGTTCGCAATGAAAAAACTCAAACCTCCATCGATCTTGAAAGTGAAATTTTATGGAAAAATGCAAAAGGGATTGAAAACCTCAAGCTTCCCTCTAGTGCAGATCGTTATAAAACATATGAAACTCTTGAGTTGCTTAACAAAGAGGAATTGTCATGGGTAATTCCTAGTCCAAAAAAAAAACAATTTAATGGAGAATATAGAACAAGTTCTGATTTAAATATAGATTTAAACGATTTTGATTTGGATCAAGATTTCATAAAAAAAAGACTTCAAGAGGGCCTTTCCATTTCTGTAAGCTCAAACGCAACTGAAGAAA
Organism: Flavobacteriaceae bacterium; assembly: GCA_009886625.1. GTDB lineage: Bacteria > Bacteroidota > Bacteroidia > Flavobacteriales > Flavobacteriaceae > MS024-2A. Next base: position 71,882 of record QXZA01000026.1, on the reverse strand, counting down.
TCAATCTGAGAGTTATTAAAAATAACGCCCTAGATGCAGAAGCGTATACCCTGGAAATAGTGGAGAATGAAATTCGTATCAAAGCGAGTCAGCCAGCAGGAGCTTTTTATGCTTTTGAATCGTTACATCAAATTCTTTTAATTGCTCAAAATGAAGAGAAAGGGTGGCCTTTATTGACCATTGAAGACGCACCACGTTTTCAGAATAGAGGCTTTATGTCTGATGTAGCCAGAAACTTTTACCCTAAAGAAAAACTATTTCAGATATTGGATTATATGGCATTATATAAACTCAATCGTTTTGATTTAAAGCTTACAGATGACGACGGGTGGCGTATCGAGATCCATGGACTTCCTGAATTGACAGAAGTTGGAGCAAGGCGTGGCTATACGCTAAACGAGAAGGATCGTTTGATTCCCATGTACGGTTCAGGCTCTGGAAATGGAAATAGTTCAGGAAATGGATTTCTTACTGGACAAGATTTCATAGAAATTATTCAATACGCCAAACAACGAAATATTGAAGTAATTCCCCAAGTTAGTTTTCCCTCTCATGCTAGAGCAGCTATTAAAGCTATGAAAAAACGATATGAAAAATACAAAGCCAATGGAAATATGGAAGCCGCTACAGAATATATGCTTCATGACCCTATAGACCAAAGTGAATACCGCTCTGCACAACTATATAAAGACAATGTAGTTTGTATTTGTGATGCTAGTGCTTATCGTTTTTATGAAAAAATAGTCCTTGAAATAAAAACATTATACGACAAAGCAAATACCAAAATGAAGGTTTTTAATATTGGTGCTGATGAATTGCCCTACGGCCCGTGGCAAAAATCTCCTAAATGCAAAGATTATATTGCGAAATACAAAGACATCCCTTCTGTAAAAGAACTTTACAATTACAATTTAAGAATCTTAAATTCAATTATCACCAATGCGGGAGCGCAGATGGTGGGTTGGGAAGATGCACTTTTGGTACATAATGAAAATGAGCAATCTGAACTCAATATCAAAGAAGAACTTCTAGATTTAGACTTTATCCCTTATGTGTGGAACAACAGTTGGGGTGGCGGTAGAGAGGATATGATTTATCGATTGGCAAACAAAGGGTTCAAAACCATCATGAGTAACTCTTCTGCTTTTTATTTCGATATGGTTGATGATTATGATATGGAAAATACGGGAATGAGCTGGTCTGGTTATGTTTCCTATTTAGATACATGGGGAACAGAGCCTTTAAATGTTTTTGCAAACAAGGTAAAGCTTGAATCTCTTGGCATCGAAGAAACTACTTTGGCAAAAAAAGAATTCCTAAAACCCGAGGCAGAAGCCAACTTCCTGGGAATCCAATCTCAATTATGGACAGAAACCATTACATCAGAAGAAATTTTTGATGGTTTATTTATGCCAAATTTAATTGTCTTTTCTCAGAGGGCATGGGGTACAAAAGAAAAATGGTTGGAGTTTCCTACTGCAAAAAAACAAAAACCAGCCCTTGAAAAAGCATGGAATTTATTTGTAAATACTCTTGGTCAAAGACAACTCCCATTAATCAACGAACTCTATGGGGGGATTGATTTTGATCTTCCCAAACCAGGTGGAATTATTACAGAAGGAGAGTTAATAATAAACCAACAGTTTCCTGGTTTAAAGGTTCGATATACCACAGACGGCAGTGAACCTAATTCCGAAAGCCTACTTTACAAGGAAAAAATTAAAATACCTTCTCAATCAAAGGTTCGTTTTCGAAGTTTTGATTCCAAAAATAGAGGAGGAAAAACTATTTCAATTCATTAATATTTAAGAATTTATGGAAACCAAAAATCAACGCTTATTAGCCTTAGACATTCTTAGAGGTCTTACTATTATCCTAATGATCATAGTGAATGACCCTGGTTCATGGAGTGAAGTATATGCTCCTTTTTTACATGCAGAGTGGAATGGACTTACCCCCACAGATTACGTATTTCCTACCTTCTTGTTTATTGTAGGAGTTTCAATCGTATTGTCGTTAAGCAAGCAATTGGAAAAAGGTAAAACACCCTCACAGATTGCTAAAAAAGTCGTTTGGAGAGCACTTAAAATATACTTAGTTGGAATTTTTCTTTGGTTATGGCCTAGTTTTAATTTTGAAGGAATCCGATGGGTGGGAGTACTTCCAAGGATTGCACTGGTCTTTTTAGCTTGTGGTCTCATCTTCCTTTACACTAGCAAAAAGGTTCAATGGTATTTGGGAATAGGAATTCTTCTGGGCTATTGGGTTATGATGGTCTATGTTCCGATTCCTGGAATCGGTTTTCCTGATTTAACTGTACCTGAAAAAAATTGGGCACATTATCTTGACTCCCTCCTAATTCCTGGAAGATTATGGAAATACACTTGGGATCCAGAAGGTTTTTTAAGTACACTCCCTGCAATTGTTAGCGGATTAATAGGTATGTGGGCTGGATATGTTTTTTTAAAAAAAGAGGATTTAAAAATTCGTTTAAACCAACTTTTTTACACAGGCTTTATTTTGCTGTTTCTAGGAGATGCTATGCAATGGGTTTTCCCGTTCAATAAAAATTTATGGAGTTCTTCTTTCACTTTGTTCATGGGAGGAATTGGAATGTTATCCCTAGCCGCTTTTAGTTATTATTTTGATTTAAATCAGAGTCGATTTAAATTTCAATTTGCTCATGTCTTTGGAGTAAACTCAATTTTTGCATATTCTATGTCAAGTATACTGACTGTGATTTTTTATAGCTCAAAATGGTTTGGATTTGCTTTAAATCAAGAGTTTATGGGACTGTGGGGAAATATTGGACTTCCCTTAAAATTAGGGTCTTTAGTTTATGCACTCCTTTATGTTCTTGTTATATGGCTTCCCACCTATTATTTATTTAAAAAGAAAATTTACCTCAAATTATAAATAAAAAAGAATCGACCTCAATGAAGTCGATTCCAAACAAAAACAAATAATTGATAGAATTAACGAATACTGATCAGCTTCTTAGGCTGTGGTAGTGCCTCTTTTCGTTTTGGTAACGAAATAAAAAGGACACCTTTTGCATAATTCGCATCAATCTTTGCAGGGTCAACACTTTCGGGAATAGTAAAAGAGCGTCTAAAGCTATTGTAACTAAATTCTCGTCGTGTAAATTTTCCTTTTTCAGAAGTTTTTTCCTCATCCCGGTTAGCAGAAATTGAAAGAATGCCCTCCTCCATTTCGATTTCAAAATGATCTTTTCGCATCCCAGGAACTGCAAGTTCAATTTTATACTCTTTTTCTTTTTCAATGATATTCACCGCAGGTAAAGTCGTTGACAAGGATGGCAACTCAATATTCCAATCTTTATTAACAAACTCATCTACTAGTGAAGGAAAAAATGGACTTTGTTTACGTAATAAATTCATAACATTTTGTTTTAGGTTAACAATTTAATTTGTTAACTCTAAAGCAAAATCAGGACCAAATAGTTAAATTGACATATTGTCATTTATTTTTATAAAAATACTGCCATTATGACAATCAGCTGATTGCCTCCTGAACTTTATCTGCTGCTTCTTGGAAAGCAGTAGCAGAGAGCACATTCAATCCTGAAGAATCGATAAGCTCTTTTGCGATGTCTGCATTGGTGCCTTGAAGTCGAACAATGATTGGGACTTGAATAGCATCACCTAAATTCTTATAAGCATCTACTATACCCTGAGCCACACGATCACAACGAACGATACCTCCAAAAATATTAATCAAGATTGCTTTTACTGCAGGATCTTTCAAAATCAAACGAAAGGCTGTTTCAACTCGTGCTGCATCTGCAGTTCCACCCACATCAAGGAAGTTGGCAGGGTCACCTCCTGCTTGCTTAATCAAGTCCATTGTTGCCATTGCAAGACCAGCTCCATTTACCATACAACCTACATTTCCTTCTAAGTCTACATAATTCAACCCAACAGAGCGAGCTTCTACTTCAACAGGATTCTCTTCACTCAGATCACGGAGTGCTTCAAAATCAGGATTTCTGAATAGGCTATTATCGTCTAAAGTCACTTTTGCATCTACTGCAATAATTCTATCATCCGAGGTTTTAAGCACTGGATTGATTTCAAATAAAGAGGCATCTGACCCAACATATGCCTTATATAGTGCACTTACAAATTTAGTCATGTCCTTAAACGCTGCACCAGATAAACCTAAATTAAATGCTACTTTTCTTGCCTGAAAAGACATCAACCCTAAGGCTGGGTCAATCTCTTCAGTAAAGATTAAGTGAGGAGTTGCTTCCGCTACCGCCTCTATGTCCATTCCACCTTCAGTAGAATACATTATCATGTTTTTTCCAGTACCTCGATTCAATAGAATTGACATGTAAAATTCACTAGGCTCAGAAGCACCAGGATAATACACATCTTCTGCAACCAATACCTGATTTACTTTCTTTCCTTCGGGTGGAGTTTGTGGAGTAATTAATTGCATTCCGATGATAGCATCAGCCACGGTTTCAAGTTCATCTAAATTTTTAGCCAATTTAACTCCTCCTCCTTTTCCACGTCCTCCTGCATGGATTTGAGCTTTTACTATATGCCATTCTGTACCTGTGGTTTCGGTTAGTTTCTTTCCAGCGGCAACTGCTTCAGCTGCAGTTTTTGCAACAATCCCACGTTGTATTGTAACGCCAAATCCAGCTAAAACTTCTTTTCCTTGATATTCGTGTAAATTCATAAGTTGTTTCTAAAAATCTTGTGCAAAAATAAAGAAACACAAGCGGAAAATTAGCTCCCATGAGAAAAACTTTTTTGTTACATATATAACAAACTGTTGTAATTTAATATCGTTTGTTCATTTCTTTTGTGTGTAATCTCATACTTATTACTTTTGTCTACTTTAAGAAACGCTATTATGAACCAAGGCACTTTATTATCCATTGCACAACAGGAAGGTCATCCAGTATATGTTTACGATGCCAATAAAATTGAACAACAATTTTCAAGGTTACAAAACGCATTCAGTGGAATTGAAAAACTTCGTATTAACTATGCTTGCAAAGCACTTTCCAATCTCTCCGTTTTAGGGCTTATGAAGAAAATGGGGTCTGGACTAGATACGGTATCCATACAAGAAGTGCAAATGGGAATTCAAGCGGGGTTTGAACCCCAAGATATCATCTTTACCCCAAATGGTGTTTCACTTGAAGAAATAGAGCGCGCAGCAAAAATAGGTGTTCAGATAAATATCGACAACCTATCTATACTCGAACAGTTTGGAACAAAGCATCCCAACATCCCTGTGTGTATTCGAATCAATCCTCACGTGATGGCAGGAGGAAACAGTAACATTTCTGTGGGCCATATCGATTCAAAGTTTGGGATTTCTATACATCAAATCCCTCACGTATTACGCATCGTTGAAAACACCAATATGCATATAAACGGGGTTCATATGCATACAGGAAGTGATATTTTAGACATTGAAGTATTCCTTTATGCCGCTGAAATTTTATTTGATACAGCATTACAATTTAAAAATCTAGAATTTCTAGATTTTGGTAGTGGATTTAAAGTACCCTATCGTGAAGGCGACATTGAAACCAACATTGAAGAACTCGGTGAGAAACTCACCGAACGCTTTCAACGATTTTGCGAGACTTATGGAAGTACATTAGAACTTGCCTTTGAACCAGGCAAGTTTTTAGTCAGTCAAGCAGGGTACTTTTTAGTCCAAGTAAATGCAGTAAAACAAACTACCTCTACTGTATTTGCACAAGTTGATTCTGGATTTAACCATCTGATACGTCCAATGCTTTATGGTTCTCACCATGAAATAAAGAATATATCTAAACCCGAGGGCAAAGAACGTTTTTATACCGTAGTAGGCTATATCTGTGAAACTGATACTTTTGGAAGTAATCGTAAAATAGCTGAAATTGCTGAGGGAGACATTCTTGCTTTCCAAAATGCAGGAGCCTATTGTTTTTCTATGGCAAGCAATTACAATTCAAGATTCCGCCCAGCAGAAATTTTGTGGTACAATGACGAGGCCCATGTAATACGAAAAAGAGAGACTTTTGAGGATTTGGTGAGTAATCAGGTACTTATTAACTTCAAAGAAAAAGTAGGAGAGCATTAATCTATTTTAGGGAGAGAATTTAAAGTAGAATTATACGTCTCAATAAATTCTTTCACTACTGCTTCCGCTGGAATGATCTTTTCAATTTGAGCTGCGACTTGACCAATTTCTAATTCTCCTTCAACAAGGTCTCCTTCAAACATTCCTTTTTTCGCTCTTCCTCTCCCAAGCGTTTCCTGTAATTGCTCAACCGTGGCTCCAGCCTTATATAAGTTATTTATTTTTTGATAAAACGAATTTTTCATCATTCGTACAGGGGTCAATTCTTTCAAAGTTAACACCGTGGCTCCTTGACCCGCCTTCAACACCTCCTCTTTGAAATTGATATGAGAAGATGCTTCATGTGTAGCTACAAAGCGGGAGCCCACTTGTACAGCATCAGCACCCAAAGCCATCGCAGCTAGCATTGCAGGACCAGAGCCAATCCCTCCCGCAGCAATAAGTGGGATATGTATTGCTTTTTTAACAATAGGAATTAGAGTTAAGGTGGTGGTTTCCTCTCTTCCATTATGTCCTCCTGCTTCAAAACCCTCAGCCACAACAGCATCTACTCCACTCTCTTGTGCTTTTAAGGCAAATTTTACTGAGCTCACAACATGAACTACAGTACAGCCATGCAATTTCAAATAGTCTGTCCAAAGTTTTGGATTACCCGCTGCACTGAACACAATGGGAACTTTTTCCGTCACTATTACTTCCATCAATTGATCTATGTCGGGATACAATAAAGGAACATTTACCCCAAAGGGGTGTGGTGTCGCTTTTTTACATTTTTGTATGTGCTCTCTTAAAATCTCTGGATACATAGATCCTGCTCCAATTAGACCTAAGCCTCCTGCATTTGAAACTGCAGAAGCTAAACGCCATCCACTAGCCCAAACCATTCCAGCTTGTATAATAGGATACTGAATCCCAAAAAGCTGGCTTATTTTGTTTTCATTCATATAAATTGATCCACCTTTTTATAAGCATCAATTACCGCCTGTTCTCCTTCCTTGTCTGGACGACTGTTCCCGTGCTCCATTCCTAAAATTCCATCAAAACCTCTACTATGTATGTATTTAAAAACATTGGTGTAATTAATCTCCCCAGTTGTGGGTTCTTTTCTCCCCGGATTATCTCCTATTTGGAAGTAACCAATCTCTTCCCAACATTTTTCAATATTTGGAATCAAATTTCCTTCTTGAATTTGCTGATGGTAAATGTCAAATAAAATTTTACAAGAAGGAGAATCTACTGCTTTACAAATTTCATAGGCCTGTGGACTTTCAGACAAGAAAAGTCCTGGATGGTTCCTAAAGTTTAATGGCTCCAAAACCATCACAATTCCGTGGGGCTCTAAAAGTGTCGAAGCCTGTTTGAGGCTTTCGACCACATGAGCTCTTTGATATGCCATATTTTGGCTTAAATCCAAATGTCCTGGTACAACGGTCATCCATTTTGCGTTGACACGTTTAGCAACAGGAATTGCTTCTTTAATGTAATTCAAAAATTCCTTTCGAAGTGCTTGGTCTCCACTAGCTAAGTTAGGTTTTCTCCAATAAATTTTATGGGCGACAAACACTCCCATTCGAATCCCTCTCTTCTGCATAGTAGCAGCCATTTTCTGCTGTAAAGAGACTTCTCTGTTCCGCATTTCATTATCTTCAAAGGCCATAAACCCTTGGTCTGCCATAAAATTTAACTGATCAATGGGATCTTTTCCAGCGTGATGTTTAAACATTCCTAAATGCGGGGCATACGGCAAGTTAAAAACATGTTTCAATTGTGTGTTTTTTGTACTTGCAAAAGTAGTAGCACCTGCAAAAAGTCCAAGGCCAGATGCTCCGGCCAACTGAGTGAAATTTCTTCTATTCATATTATATAAATTTTGTTTTTCCTGGGGTTGGAATGGGATATAATCCATTTTCATCTGGTAAAGTAGGGGGTGTACTCTCCCATGTAAAGGTTTCTGGCATCAAATGTAGTTGCGAATTTAGAGCTTCTTCAAAAGTGATGTTTTTACCGGTATAAGTTGCCATTCTTCCTAAAATAGCAGACAAGGTACTTTTTGCACCGTTCTCAGCATCAGCTATTACACCTCCACTTCTTATAGAAGCAAATAACTTATCATGCTCAACTTGGTAGGGGTTTGCATCTTCTCCCCATTTCTTAGGATATTTATATTGAGTAGCTCCTTCTATATCAGTTATCTCGCCTTTTCCTATCTCTAAACTTCCCTTAGTTCCTTGAAAAACCTCATCTACTCTACTCATGGTTCCGGGAATATGTCTACATTGACTCGAAATTACAGCTCCACTAGGATAGGTAAATTCAACAAAATGGTGATCGAAAATTTCTCCGTGATCCAAACCGTTTCGCACTTGACGCCCACCCATTCCTTGAGCTGATTCTGGATATTCTCCTACAAACCAATTAGCTACATCAATATTATGGATATGCTGTTCTAAGATATGATCACCACACAACCAATTGAAGTAATACCAGTTTCGCATTTGATACTCCAATTCAGATTGTCCCGGTTTTCGCTTTTTAACCCAAACACCTGCATCGTTCCAATACACTTGTCCACTTCTAATTTTTCCAATAGCTCCAGCATCAACTCTTTGCTTTAGATCTATATACTTAGATTGATAATGTCTTTGTAAACCCACTACTACATTTAGCTTCTTTGATTTAGCAATTTTAGCCATTTCTAAAACCTTTCGTATTCCTACAGGATCAGTAGCCACTGGCTTTTCCATAAACACATGCTTATCATTATTAATAGCATATTCAAAATGGTAAGGTCTAAATCCAGGTGGGGTGGTCAAAATAACCACATCTGCAAGATCAATTGCTTTTTTATAGGCATCAAAACCAACAAAGCGATTCTTCTCTTTGACATTGATTTTCTTTTCACCATCAAAATGTTCTTGAATTCCTTTTAAGCTTCTTTCAATTCGATCACCAAATGCATCGGCCATAGCAACTAACTCAACATTTTCGTCAGCAGTCAAAGCTTGAACAGTAGCTCCAGAACCTCTTCCGCCACAACCCACAAGAGCAAGTTTTAATTTTTTATCGCCTTGGACATTTGCCATGCTTTCAACACCAAGCGGCATTGTTAAAATTACACTAGTCGCAAGTGCAGTTTTCTGAACAAAAGAGCGTCTAGATTCTCCCTCGTTTTGGTTGATATTCTTCTTTTTTGTCATTTTTTGTTGTTTTAGTTAATTTATTTGTAATTCCAATATTTTTTTTGATCTCCCTCAGAAGGAATTTGCTTTGGCCTTACTATTCTGAAGCCCACAAAGGGGGCATCAGTGTGCCACCATTTACTTTTTGGAATTTGAGGATCACGCTTTTTCCAATTTTTAGATGAAGGGCGGCGTGCAGCTGATCGTAATCGACTTGGTGCATCCATCCACGAACCTCCTCGCACTACTTTAGGATAAACTTTATCCCCAACCTCCTGTGGGTTTTCAATTCCCTTTTTTCGCTTCGAATAAGCCGAAGGCACATATTGATCCAAAGTCCATTCAGCAACATTTCCATGCATATCATTTAAACCCCAGGCATTCGGTTTCTTTGTACCTACCTTTTGATATTTTTCATTGCTATTTCCCTCAAACCAAGCATACTCGCCTAATACATTTATATTATCCCCAAATGAATAGGCTGAAGAACTTCCCGCTCTTGCAGCATATTCCCATTCCGCTTCTGTTGGCAAACGATAAAAATGACCTGTCATCGCTGAGAGCCATTCACAAAATTTTATTGCTGCAAGTTGCGTCATACAAATTGCTGGATAGTTATCAATACCCATTCCAAAACTCATTTCCACATAGGGAGTTGTTGCTCCTGAAACTGCATCTACATCAATGGAAACCTCGCTATCAACACTTTTATCTACCTGATATTGATCCCATTCTCTACTTACAAATAGCGAATATAAATCCCAAGTGATTTCTACCTTACTCATCCAAAAAGGAGAAACATTAACTTCATGTTGTGGTCCCTCGTCTCCAAAATGACCTTTCTGAATTTTAGGACTCCCCATAATAAAGCTACCCCCTTCAATAAAAACCATGGAGATGTTGTGATCTACACCATTAAGTTTCTCTTCATAAGATTCCTGCCCCTTCAAAGAATACATCCCTTGAAAAAGCACAACTAAAGTGAGATATAAAACAAACCTTGAAGGCACCATACACTAATTTAAGATTTTTAAACATATTCATAGAAATGAAGGGTTTCAAAACTTTAATTCTATTTAATCTAAGACGCTATATACTTTAAAAATTCAATTTAAATTATAAAAACCTAAACTTTTACAATTTAAAAAAGATGATATAATTATTAACTATTTATATTATATATACATATTAACATTTAATTATATTTATAGCAAAAAAAAGGGGTGATTGGTGTATATTTTATGTATTTAACAGAATTTAACCCAAATCTAAAATGGAATTACCTATTAATCTTTTCTGTGGGAATAGATTCACTTATCTATTATTGAGTCTATTAATTTTTTGTTTACAAGCTAATGCTCAAAAAACTATTTCTGGAATTGTATCAGATGAATCTGGTTCCTCACCTGGAGTAAGTATTATTGAAAAAGGCACCTCTAATGGAACTGTTACTGACTTTGACGGCGCTTATACCATTTCAGTTGCAAATGAAAATGCTACTATAGTCTTTTCCTATCTTGGTTTTTTGACACAGGAATAATCAAATCTTCAATACGATACTTTGGATATTCAAATGCTAGAAGATGTTCAAGGTCTTGAAGAAATTGTTGTGACTTGATATGGAACGCAAAAAAAGGAGAGATAGACAATATTTCTGCACTTTACAACTAAAGTCATGATTTGGGGCTTTTCTTAGATTACAATAACAAAACAACATCCTAAAGATAAGAATCAATTATATTTATGGGAGTATTTACGATTCAGTAATAGAAGAAATACCCTCCATAGAATCCTAAAGATATTTACATCATTTATTAAATTCAATAAAACAATGCCAAAATGTATCCCATTTCAATATTCAATCTACCTACCAAACACACACTTTGTTTTATACTAATGTTAAGTATCTTTTTTTCCTGCACTCAAGAAAATTCTATAAAGGCAAATAAACTTGATCAGGAATCAAGTCCTTATCTATTACAGCATGCACAAAATCCAGTTTTTTGGCAACGTTGGGATAATGAAGTCTATAAAAATCAAAATCCTGAAGAAAAGTTACTTATTGTAAGTATTGGCTATTCAAGTTGTCATTGGTGTCATGTCATGGAAAAGGAAACCTTTGAAGATCAGGAAGTAGCGGATTGTATGAATGAAAACTTTATCAGCATTAAAGTGGATCGTGAGGAAAATCCTGAAATTGATACAATTTATATGACCGCAACTCAAATGATGACAGGTAGCGGAGGCTGGCCCCTCAATGTCATTTGTCTTCCAGATGGGAGACCAGTTTATGGCGGAACTTACCATACCAAACAACAATGGCTTGAAGTTCTAGAAAAAGTTCAAATACTTTACACTAATGACAAAAGTCAACTCATGGTTTTTGCAGATCGAATAGAAAAAGGAATTCAAGAGGTAAATACTTTTGAAGTATCCTCTGAAACAAAACTTATTTCTCCCTCGATCGTAGTAGATGAGATGCACTATTGGATGCGCAACTGGGATAGAGAATTTGGAGGAGAAAAACGAAGTCAAAAATTTATCACTCCTGTCAAATTTCAATATATCCAACAATTTCAAGAATTGACTGAGAATAAAGAAATTAGCGCTTACTTTGAAAAAAGTCTGCTTACCATTGCACACAGTGGTGTATTTGACCCCTTGGAAGGGGGGTTTTATCGCTATACTGTTGACCCCTTTTGGAACATTCCTCATTTTGAGAAAATGCTTTACGACAATGCGCAGATAATTAGCCTGTATGCAAATGCCTACAAGCAAACAAATAATGAGGTTTTTAAAGAGCGGGTCTATCAAACTTTTTCGTTTTTAAATGAACGAATGGCAGCATCTAACGGAGGTTATTATTCGGCTATTGATGCTGACAATAACGAAGGAGAAGGACGCTATTATGTCTTCACTAAAGAGAGTCTAAAAACCGTTACTGAAAAGAATTTTGATTTGTTGATCGCTTACTTTAATATTGATCTTAACACCCCTTTTGAAGAACATTTTTACAATTTAAAATTAAAGCCAATTGATTCCCGCTTTTTAGAAAAACATAAAATAGATAAGGAAACATTGGAGGCAAAGGCAAAAATTTGGATTTCGAGGCTTCAAAAAGAAATGCTACAACGCGAATTTCCACTAATAGATACTAAAATAATTACTTCGTGGAATGCTTTGTTAATAATAGGACTCGCTCATGCCTATGAAGCTTTTGGTGATTCTCAATTTTTGAAAGAAGCTAAACGCACTTATTCCTTTTTAAAAGAAAACTGCTTCAAAAAGGAACAATTCTTCCACACTTTTCAGGAAGGAAAACCCAAAATAAAAGGTTTTCTAGAGGATTGTGCTTTTATGACACAGGCGGCAATTACACTTTATAAAACTTCGGGTAAGGATACTTTTTTAAACGATGCACTATCGTTTACTGAAAGTGTATTAAGAGAATATAAAGATGAGGCCTCCCCCTTTTTCACCTTTACCAAAGACCCTACCCTTTTTGCAACAATTGTGGGAGTAGATGACAACGTCATCCCTTCTGCTAATGCAGTCATGGCTGAAAACTTATGGACTCTTGGACAATGGACTGGAAAAGAAAACTATTCAAAAAAAGCCGAGAAGATGCTTCAAGGGGTTCTCCCCTATTTTTCCCGAGGAAGAAGTAGTGATTATGCTCAATGGGGGCAACTACTTCTAAAGAAAGCCTATCCTCATTATGAAGTGGTAATTGTAGGTCCTGAAGCTGAAAGTAAAACCATCGCATTCCAAAAAGAATATTACCCTAATGTACTCTTTCAAATTTCAACTACTGAAAGTGATTTACCTTTGTTAAAAGATCGGTTTTTTGAAGGGGAAACCTATATCTATGTTTGTCAAAATAAAGTCTGTTTACGACCTGTTAAAAGTGTTAAAGAGGCAATAGAACAAATAGAAAGTTGGGAAAACTAGAATTAAGAGATAACTCCAGAACCAAGAAGTTCTTCTCCCTTATACCAAGCCACAAACTGTCCAGAAGTGATTGCAGATTGGGGTGTTTCAAAGGAAACGTATAAGTTTTCTTCCGTTTGATAGAGGGTTGCTTCCTGCAATGCTTGTCTGTATCGAATTCGAGCATTGACCTTCATTGTTTCTCCTTGGTTTAAAGCAAAATCTCCCCGAACCCAGTGGATATAATCCTTGGCCACTTGTAAGGCGTAGCGAAATAATCCAGGATGAGCTTTTCCTTGTCCCACATAGATGGTGTTGTCGTCCACATCAGTATCAATCACAAACAAAGGCTCTACATTACCTCCTATGCCAAGTCCTTTTCGCTGCCCGATCGTATAAAAATGAGCTCCATTGTGTTCCCCTACAATCAGCCCATCTGAGGGCTGGTAACGTATTTTTTTGGAAAGATATTCCAAATCATTTTCAGAAGATACTGAAGTTGAATAAATCGGTAAATCACTTGGAATTTCGATAATGGTACCCGTCTTAGGTTTTAATTGTTGTTGAAGAAAATCGGGTAATCTTACTTTTCCTATAAAACAAAGGCCTTGAGAATCTTTTTTTTCTGCAGTAACCAAATGCTGCTTCAAGGCAACTTTTCTAACCTCATCTTTTTGCAAATGTCCAATAGGAAATAAAACACGAGAAAGCTGTTGTTGGGTTAGCTGACATAAAAAATACGACTGATCTTTATTCTTGTCAGCTCCTGCTTTGAGTTGATAGGTCTCTATTTCTGTGGAAGTCGCAAAGCTACTTTTTTGACAATAATGACCCGTGGCTACATAATCGGCTCCTAAAGACAAAGCAATCTCTAAAAACACATCAAATTTAATTTCTCGATTACACAATACGTCTGGATTGGGGGTACGTCCCTTAGAATATTCATCAAACATATAGTCAACTATACGCTCTTTGTATTCTTTACTTAAATCGACAGTCTGAAAAGGAATCTCTAATTTTTCCGCAACCAGCATTGCATCATTATTATCTTCTAGCCAGGGACATTCATCAGACAAGGTAACTGACTCATCATGCCAGTTCTTCATGAACAAGCCAATAACTTCGTAACCTTCCTCTTTCAAAAGATAAGCGGCTACGCTGGAGTCAACACCTCCAGAAAGTCCAACAATTACACGTCCCTTGTTCATGGGGTAAAGATAAGCAGTCTTTGAGAATTATTTACGCCCAGCTTTTTTCTGTTTTTCTGCTTCTTCCATCGCCTTCTGAAGACGAGCAGAAAAACCACCCGATTTCTTAGGCTTTTTCTTATTCTCCTCAATTTTAGCATGGATTTTATTATCGTCAATGATAACATTCTTGATCACTAACATCAACAAAATGGTTAATAAGTTCGAAACAAAATAATACAAACTCAATCCACTTGCGTAGTTATTAAAGAAGAACAACATCATTAAAGGCATCAAATACATGATGATTTTCATATTTGGCATTCCAGGTTGCTGAGGCATCGCTTGCTGCCCGGTAGTCATTTGAGTGTAAAAGAAGATAGCGATAGAGGCCAAAATCGGAAACAAACTCACATGATCGCCATAGAAAGGAATGTTGAAGCCTAATTCCAAAACAGAATCATAAGAAGATAAATCATCAGCCCACAAGAAGCTTTTGTCACGTAAAACAAAAGCTACAGGGAAAAAGGAAAATAAAGCATAAAAAACAGGAAGTTGAATCAATGCAGGAATACATCCCGACATAGGATTGGCTCCTGCTCTGGAATACAAACTCATGGTTTCTTGCTGACGCTTTACTGCATCATCCTTATACTTATTATTGATCACCTCAATATCTGGACGCAAAACTTTCATCTTAATTTGAGAAACATAAGACTTATAAGTCACAGGAGACATTGCCAAACGAACAATTAATGTCATTACTATAATGGCTATTCCATAAGAAAGAAAAGACGATAAAAACTCGAAAAGAGGCAAGAAGATAAATTTATTTATCCATCCAAAAATACCCCATCCCATAGGAATGGATGTTTCCAAATCCCCTTCAAGGTTTTGCAAGGTTTTATAATCTGTAGGACCGTAATAAAATGTAAGTTTAGTATTTAAATTTCCTGAGGTAAAAGTCAATGGATAAAGAGTTTCAAAACTTTTTGTGAATTTTTCTTCCAAAGCTTCATCACTAGCAAGATTGACTGAAGTCAATGTAGCAGAAGAAATGGGTGCTTCGGGAATTAAAATTGCGCTAAAAAAATGCTGTCGGTATGAAATCCATCGGATTCCCTCACGAGTTTCTTGATCCTCACCGCTTAAAGACAAATAATCTACGCGATCTTCTTCATAACCAAAAGTAAACTCAGTGTATCGATTTTCATAATCAATACTAATAGAGTTTCTAAATACTGTGGTTTTCCAATCCAATTGAGGAGGAATTCCTGAGTTCAAAAGACGCTGCATACCTTCTGTTTTGATTGACACTGTATGTAGATATCCTTGTTTTGGAAAATGATATTCAAAAACGATATACTCCCCTGAAGAAAGACTTGCCTTCATAATCAAATGATAAGCATCACCAGTATCCGTTAAATAAGGCGAGAAATACATTTCTCTGGTATTCATGATACGACCATCTAGAGTGGTCATTGTGATATTAAAGTCGGCATTTGATTGATCAATTAATCGGATAGGTGCATCTTCATAATTTTCGAATTCATCCAGTTGAAAAAGAGCAATTTGCCCCCCTTTGGACTGAACCTCAACATTAAAGTCATCGGTAGCAATTCTCACATTTTCAATTTGTTTAGGAACAAACAATGAACCTAAATCTCCAAAGGCAGCCACCTTTTGCTGCTGCAAGATAGAATCTGAAACTTGAATAACTTCAGGACTTGATGTTGTTGTAGATACCTGCTCAGTGGTTACTTGTGCTGGTGCTGCCTCTTCGGTGGGACCGTTTCTATAGAGCATCCAAGTCAAAATGACTAAAATTAAAATAAATCCTATAAACTGATACGGGTCAAACTTTTTTTCTTCCATAATTTCTTTACAAGGTTAATCCTCGCCTTTTTTTATTAAGCTGGCTTTTACAAAAGCCAAAAACAAAGGGTGGGGTTGGGATACAGTACTTTTATATTCAGGGTGAAACTGAACACCTACAAACCAAGGGTGATCTCTATATTCTACAATTTCTACGAGTCCTGTTTCTGGATTGGTTCCTGTCACTACAAAATGTTCATCAAAAATCTGGTCAGCAAAGTCGTTATTGAATTCATAACGATGTCTGTGACGTTCAGAAATATTCATAGTTCCGTAAGCTTCTTCAGCAAGTGAACCCTCAGACAAAGAACAATCCCAAGCGCCCAAGCGCATGGTCCCTCCTTTGTTTACAATACTTTTTTGGGACTCCATCAGATCAATTACAGGAGTCTTACACTCTGGATCCATCTCTATAGAATTCGCCTCTTTCATACCAGAATGATTTCTAGCATATTCAATTACCGCCATCTGCATACCCAGACAAATACCAAAGAAAGGTAATTTGTTTGCGCGAGCATAGGAAACAGCTACTATCTTTCCTTCAATCCCACGCTCTCCAAAACCTGGAGCTACGATTAAGCCATGAAGAGGAGCTAACTTTTCTGCAACATCTTGTTCATTCAATTCTTCAGAATGAATGCTTACTACCTCAATTTCAGTCTCATTTAAAGCTCCAGCATGAATTAAAGACTCCAAGATAGATTTATATGAATCTTGTAATTCTACATATTTTCCAACCAATCCAATTTTAACCGTATGCTTTGGGTTTTTAAATTTGGTTAAAAAATCATTCCAAGGCTTAAGGTTTAATTGTTGCTTTGGTTCCAATTGAAGTTTGTCCAAAACTACGCGATCCAGACCTTCTTCAAGCATCTTTAGTGGAACATCATAGATGGTTTCCACATCTATCGATTGGATAATTGCTTCTCGTTTTACATTGCAAAACAAAGCAAGTTTTAGACGTAAATCTTCAGAAAGTTCGTGTTCTGTTCTACACACTATGATGTCAGCTGAAATACCACTCTCCATTAAAGTTTTAACCGAATGTTGGGTGGGTTTTGTTTTTAATTCTCCCGCAGCAGCCAGAAAGGGAATGAGGGTCAAATGAATAACTATTGCATTATCTCTCCCTAAATCCCAAATCATTTGACGAACCGATTCGATGTAAGGCAAGGACTCAATATCCCCTACAGTACCTCCAATTTCAGTAATTACAATTTCGTATTGATCGGTTTCACCCAAGAGACTCATTCGCTCTTTAATTTCATTGGTGATGTGAGGAATCACTTGTACAGTTTTACCTAAAAACTCTCCTCGACGTTCTTTTTCTATAACGCTCTGGTAAACCCTTCCTGTGGTGACATTATTGGATTGAGAAGTGTTTACATTAAGGAAACGTTCGTAATGTCCTAAATCTAGATCCGTTTCAGCTCCATCATCGGTGACAAAACACTCTCCGTGTTCATAAGGATTTAAAGTTCCTGGATCCACATTGATGTAAGGATCAAATTTTTGAATAGTCACTCTGAAATTCTGGGCTTGAAGTAACTTCGCTAATGAAGCTGCTATAATTCCTTTCCCTAGTGAAGATGTAACCCCTCCGGTTACGAATATGTATTTGGTGTTGGACATCCGGTTGTATTTGACAGTTAACCTACCGGGCTCAAATTTACAAAAATCAAAGGGAACTTCTTACCGCTTCGCTTCATTCTTTTATTTCAAATATTTCATAGCCCTCGTGTTGTAAAATATAAAAGGCCTTATTCACAAATGCGCCATTATTCTCTTCAAGGTAAAGAAATCGATTCGAAGAATACTCCGTTTCGCCCAAGTCTATGGATTTAGGGAGGGCTTTGGCGGCTGCCATACGCAGGATTACATCCAACATTACATCATATCCTCTGAGCGCTTCCTTGGTAGGAGGTTTTCCGTATTCATTGGTAAAGGCTGAAATAAAAGCTTGATCTAATTCAAAATCCAACGGTTTAAAGCCAACAGGATAGGTGAAGCGAACTCCCCCTAAAACGAAGCGTGATAAATTTTCATTGTCATAAGCATTACTTCTGAAACTCGTAAAAACCTGAACATCTCGATCTGAAGTATTTTGTGCATTAAATTGTGAAATAGCACTCGCAATCAATGGAAAAGATTGGGTCTCTAGAAGTACTTTATTTGGTAAAGAATCCACCAACAAAGAATCTACTAATTCTGGTAATATGTAATCTTGTTTTTCGGGACGTAAAGTAATCGCCCAAGGAAATCGTCGTTTCAACTGTCGCTCCAAACTTCTATTTAAGGAATCTGCCACGATAACTACATTTTGAGTAGTGTCAATCCTAGACTCCAAATGAGCATACATTTTTTCTCTAAAATCCACTTGTGGAGTCACCGATTGAAACACGTTTTTTCTAAAGACCACTGGCTTTGATGAAAGTGGTGCAATTTTAGGAATATTGCTCAAACTGTTTTCATTGGAAACCAGATTAAAATTATTTGGTATAAGTGGCCCCACCAATACATCTTGCTCCTTTAGAGTCCCTGACTGAATAATCTCCTGAACACTTGCTGGATTTGCTTCCGTATCATAGGTAGTTAAGTCGACATCTATTCCCTTGGCTGCCGCTTGTTGGATTGCAAAAAGTACCCCAGAGTAAAAATCCAATGAAATGGTATGCAAATTTCTACCCGCTAGCGTTTTCTCGGTATCCTCTATGGAATCTAAAACGATTTCCTTTGCCATAAAAGGCAGTAATATTCCTAATTTAATTTTACGTAATTGCAATATGGAATCCAGCAAATTGGTTCGTTCCACTAACAAATCATTTTCAATCTTTAATGTTCCAGTTTGCTTTCCTGGAATTTTCAAAATCATTCCTTGCTGGAGACCGGTTACTGCCAATTCAGGATTGAGTGAATCTAGCACTTGTTGGTTTACCCCTAACTTCTTTTCAATTCGATAAAACCCCTCTTTTGGTAAAACAGTATAATAATTATAGAGCGAATCTTTCTCTGGAATTGTTTTGGCTTCTACAAAGCTGGGAATTTTAATTTTTTGTCCAATTTTAAGTCCCTCCTTTATTTCTGGATTTAAAGAATCTAGAGTTGCAATTGTTGTTCCATATTGATAGGCCAATCTCCATTTGGTTTCTTTGGGTGCGACCAAATGAATAAACTCTTGGGTTGAACCTGTTGACGCTTTAGAAATATCTGTTTCATGTTGGACCCCAACTGCATAAATTGGAATTCTAAGTGTCATTCTCCTTTTTATACCCACACGCTCCACTAATGGATTGTATTCCAATAATTGAGATTCTGAAATACCATACTGTACAATAATGGTATTCAAGGTCTCGTTTTTGCCTACTCGATGATTTTTAAATCGTTCGGGGGTTTGTGCTTGAGCGTAAAGACCAAACAGTAAGAAGAAAGTAAAAATGAATTTAAGTTGTTTCATGCTTTGGTATATACAAAAACTATTCCCATTCTATTGTGGCAGGTGGTTTTGAACTAATGTCATACACTACTCTATTGACTCCTTTGACATTATTGATAATTTCATTTGAAATTTTTTGTAAAAATTTATAAGGTAAATCTACCCAATCTGCGGTCATTCCATCCGTAGATTGTACAGCTCTCAAAGCAACACAACTCTCATAAGTACGTTCATCTCCCATTACCCCAACGCTATTCACGGGTAGAAAAATTGCTCCAGCTTGCCATACTTTATCATATAAATCCCAAGATTTCAATCCTTGTATAAAGATTGCATCTACTTCTTGAAGCATTCTAATTTTATCGCGTGTAATTCCACCTAAAATTCGAATCGACAAACCGGGACCTGGAAAAGGATGTCTTCCCAAAAGTTCCTTGTCCATTCCCATACTTTTCCCCACTCTACGAACCTCATCTTTAAATAACATCCGAAGCGGCTCTACCAATTCCAATTTCATATAGTCAGGAAGTCCACCAACATTGTGGTGTGACTTGATAGTTGCTGAGGGACCTTTAACAGAAATAGACTCAATGACATCGGGATATATGGTTCCTTGCCCTAACCATTTGGCGCCTTCTACTTTTTGAGCTTCAGCATCAAAGACATCAATAAAGGTTTTTCCAATAATTTTACGTTTGGTCTCAGGATCAGAGACATCTTCCAAGGCATCTAAAAATAAATCTGAAGCATCTACACCTTTTACATTCAATCCCATTCCAGCATATTGCTCCAATACCTCATCAAACTCATTCTTTCTGAGCAGACCATTATTGACAAAAATGCAGTTCAATTGAGTCCCAATTGCTTTGTGCAACAACATAGCTGCAACAGAGGAATCTACCCCTCCAGACAAACCTAAGATGACTTTATCCTCTCCAACCTTTTCTTTCAATTCTTTAATTGTACTTTCTACAAAAGAATCTGGTGTCCAATCTTGTTTCACATCAGCAATGTGCACTAAAAAGTTTTCTAAAACCTGCTTTCCTTCTGAGGAATGATATACCTCTGGATGAAATTGTATCGCATAAGTTTCCTCATCTTTAATTTTAAAAGCGGCATTTTTCACATCTTCGGTACTTGCTAAAAGCGCTGCACCCTCTGGAAGGTTTAAGATGGTATCGGCATGGCTCATCCATACTTGACTTTTTTCAGTTACTGACTTAAAAAAAGGAGTTGATTGATCTACTATTGAAAGATGTGCTCTCCCGTATTCACGAGTGTCCGAAGGACTCACTTTCCCACCAAAAAAATGAGCTAAATATTGTGCGCCATAGCAAACTCCCAAAAGTGGAATTTTTCCTTTGATTTCCGACAAATCAGGATGGGGTGCATCTTCGCTGCGAACGGAGAAAGGAGAACCGGATAAAATCACTGCTTTAAAAGTGGAAAATTTTTCTGGAGGGTTGTTGTAAGGATGGATTTCACAGTAAATGAAAAGCTCCCGAACACGGCGAGCGATCAATTGAGTGTACTGCGAACCAAAGTCGAGTATAAGTACTTTTTCTTGCATGAGCAAAAATACAATTTAAGCCGAATTATACAAGGTACAACAAAGGAAGTCGGAACTAAAATATCAACGTTTTATCAAACGCTTAATATTCAATCAATATAAAGTTAGGATTCATAGGATCTAAGGCCTCAAAAAGAGTGGGAAGAAAGGCTGAACCCATGGCTAAATACATAGTGACAAAATTATAATTTCGCTCTTGCAAGGAATCACTTGGAAACAATTTCTCATGAAGAAGCACCATACGATTTACGTGGTCAGTGAGCACTTTTTTCTGAGCTTTCAACAAACGTTTTTCAAGATGTGACACACCATTGATCTGTTTCACTTTCTGAGCTTCTACTACCCCTTTAAAGGACTTGTCTGTTTGGGCAACTAGCTTATCTAAATGTTCAAATTGTTTCTTTAAGGTTGCTTTCAAAAAACTGAGATCCAAATCAATATTACTAATCTGCCTTACCTTTTTGTTAATTAAGGCATTGCGCTTTAAAAACAATTCGGAGGGTTCTAATTCCAGATTTCTAATTTTCTTCCCTTGCTTTTCAGAAATCATCAAGACAGAATTTCGGAGCAATAAAATTGGAAATGGAACATTATACTGTTCAAAATTTGTCTTCAATTGAAACCAATAGGCAAGCTCTCCCCCTCCACCGATATAACATAAATTGGGTAATATCACTTCTTGATAAACAGGTCGTAAAATTACATTGGGAGAAAAACGTTCTGGATGATCTTCCAAAAGCTTTAAAAAAGCGTCAGAAGAAAAGCGTTGTTCTGTTCCATGCAACAAATATACCTCCCCTTCTTTTTCAATACGATAACGACCCTTTTCAGTTAAATAAAAAAGATTAATCTCCCTAGGGTTTACTTGTGGAACATAATCTGGATTGTAACTCTTTTGTATCTCTTTAATCTGTGCTGTAACCTTCTCAAATGATGTTTGACTTGTTAATTCCTCTTTTAAAATAGGTGTAAAAAGTCGTTTCAACTTAGCCTTATTTGGCTCAATTACCACCAATCCCTTGTCACCAAAAAGTTGATTGACCAAACGAAAAGTTGCCTCAGACAAATCCTTTGAGGTTCTGTAGCTTACCTGAATCCATTCTTTAACTGTATTAGCTTCCGGCTGAGACCCTAAATGCTGTTCAAAAACATTCAAAACTTCTTGAAGGTCTTGCAAGGGTAACTCCCCCACTGCACCTGCAGCTTCTCGATGCCATTTGATGTTCTTGTCTTGAAATCTAAATGCACTAATCTCCTCAAAATCATGATCTTCACTTGCCATCCAGTAAATTGGAATAAAATTGAACTTAGGATATTGGACCTTTAATTGTTTGCACAAATTAATAGTACTTACGATTTTATAAATAAAATACAAGGGCCCTGTCATCAAACACAATTGATGGCCTGTGGTAATAGTAAAGGTGTTTTCTTGTTCAAGGAGGTCTATGTTTTCAGACACCCTTTTGGGAGGCTGAAGCACTGCATATTGCTCTCGCAAGGCTTCTACCAAAGTCTTTCTTTGATGGGTTGAAAAAGTTTTTTTCTTCAGCTCCATTTGAGAAGCAAAATTGTCCAGTTTAGGAAAAGCCACATAAAAGGGAGCCAATTCTTTCTTTGCTGATAAATAATCGCAAATCAAAGTTGAAAAACGGCCTGTTTCTTGAAAAGAGAGTTGCTGAACTTGCATGAACAATTTTACGTAAAGATATTCGTTTTTTTGGGAAAAGAAATTCAGAGTTTCCAGATAAAGTGTACATTTATTTTTTAAAATAAAATTTATGGTTCGCTTACGCTCAATTGCCCTCTTTCTCCTTTTTACATGTATTACAACTGCACAACTTCAAACTCCAGATGCCTTCTTAGGGTATACCTTAGGAACAAACTTTACCCGACACCATCAAGTGGTAGAGTATTTCAAACACCTTGAAGAAAATTCAGCAAGTTTAAAACTTCAACCTTATGGTACAACAAATGAAGGACGTTTGCTTCAACTGGCTTTTATTTCTAGTCCCGAAAATCTTGAAAACCTTGAAGCCATTCGGAAAATACATCTACAAAATAGCGGAGTAGTAACTGGAGCTAAAAATGATGAAAAAGCAATTGTTTGGCTAAGCTATAATGTACACGGAAACGAATCCTCCAGTACAGAAGCCTCTATGAAAACTGCCCATGCCCTGCTTACACTATATAAAGATTGGTTAGAAGATACTGTTGTTATTTTGGATCCTAGTATCAATCCCGATGGAAGAGATCGTTATGTGAATTTTTATAATCAAACTAAAAGCGCTCCCTATGACCCAAATGGGTTCACGAGGGAACATAGAGAAAATTGGCATAACGGGAGAAGCAATCATTATATGTTTGACCTCAACAGAGACTGGGCATGGATTACGCAAGTTGAATCCCAACAAAGACTAAAACAATACAATCAATGGTTGCCTCATATTCATGTCGATTTTCATGAACAAGGCATCAATAGTCCTTATTATTTTGCTCCAGCAGCAGAACCCATGCATGAAATCGTTACGGACTTTCAAAAAGATTTTCAAGATGCTTTAGGTAAAAATCATGCAACATATTTTGACAAAGAAGGATGGTTTTATTTCACCAAACAACGTTTCGATATTCTTTATCCTAGCTATGGAGATAGCTATCCTATGTACCTAGGCTCCATAGGAATGACATATGAGCAGGCTGGTGGTGGTGGTGCCGGTTTGGGAGTTCACAATAGCGAAAACATAGAACTTACCCTTACAGACCGCATAGAACACCATTATACCACTGGAATTTCTACCGTAGAAATGGCAACCAAAAACAAAAGCCTACTCAATAAAAACTATCAAGAATATTTCAGTGACTCGAATTTGAAATACAAGAATTTTGTTTTGGACGGACACCCAAGCAAACTCAAAGCCCTTGCTGAATTTTTAAAGCAGCATGAAATTCAAAGTTATTCTTTGGAGAAAAAGAGTTCGATAAAAGGCTACGATTACCAAAAACAGAAAACAACAACTACCTCTTTCTCTGAAAACGCTTTAGTAGTTCCTACACGACAAGTTAAAGGGAAGATGGCTCAAGTACTTTTGGAACCTCAAACCAAACTAAGCGATTCCTTGACTTATGATATTACGGCATGGTCTCTTCCCTATGCATATGGTCTTAAGGCAGTGGCTTCCAAAGAAAATGTCCCTACAGTAACCATAAAATCAGAATCCAAAGAGAAAAGTAGTTTAGAGGTGAACGCCTACGGTTATGCTTTCCCTTACAAAAGCTTTAGGGATGCAAAATTTTTAGCTGCCTTACTCAAAGAAAATTTAGAGATTCGATACAACAGTGTTCCGATTGTAAATAGTGGAAAATCATGGGAACGCGGAAGTATTTTTATCTTTAAACGAGATAATTTAAAAAATAAGAGCTATCTCCAAAAACTTGAACAACTAGCCTCTCAGTATAATAAAGTAGCCCACCGCATCACAACAGGATATTCAACCTCCGGACCTGATTTAGGAGCAGATGAAATTCACTTAATCAAACGCCCTAAAATTGCTGTTTTAAGAACAGACAATGCCTCGACCTATAGCTATGGAGAAATCTGGCATTATTTTGAACAACAATTAGAATATCCTCTCATGCAAATAGACGAGAGTAGATTAGAAAGTGCGTTAGGTAAAATTGATCAATTGATTGTCCCCGATGGTTATTATGGCAAATGGTCAAATAGTGATAAAATTATGGAATGGGTTCGCAAAGGCGGAAGAATCATTGCTCTTGCTGGAGCACTTAATCATTTTGCAGATACAGAAGCCTTCAAACTCAAAAAGAAAGAGGATCCAGATACAGACACCACCTTGGTTCCTTATGGAGAGTTAGAACGTACTGAAATTAGTGAAATTACCACAGGAAGTATCTTCCCTGTTACTTTAGACAAAACCAATTCATTGAGCTTTGGGATTGAACGATACTATACGCTAAAGTTAAATGAAGATGCATTTTCCTTACTAGAAAACGGAGACAATGCCGCTTACCTTCCCTCCAATGCTTCGCCTGCTTCAGGCTTTATAGGCTATAAAGCATTAGACAATCAAAAGAACTCTCTGCTCTTTGGTTCAGAATCCAAAGGACGTGGACAGATTGTTTACCTCGTAGACAACGTCCTCTTTAGAGGATTTTGGTATTCTGGAAAGATGGTATTTGCAAATGCGTTGTTTTTTTAAGAGTCTTGACACTACTATAGTTGTGAAATGATTTGAAAAAATATTCCATCACAAAAAAAATATGACAACTAGTAATTTTCGTGTAGAAACTTCTCCAACGGTTTGGATATGAGCCCTATCCCACAGGATAAGGCTTATATCTTTTGTTACCACCACTTAATATTCTTGTACTAATACTTCTGTCGGTATTTTTAGCGTATTACTTAATTTTCTAACCATACCGAGTGTCAGTTTTCTTTTTTTGTTCAAAATTTCACTTACTCGACTTGTAAAGCCTACCACTTGAGCAAGCTCTTTATGCTTCATGTTCATTTGTTCCATTCGGAATTTAATCGCTTCAATAAAGTCAGGCATCCCCAATGGGAAATGTTTCCAATAGGGAAAAACCCAAAGTGGTATATACGTACTCCATTCCTTTTGTCTATGATGTGCTCATAGACTATCCTAGAGCAATTGTTTAGGTGACGGAAAACTATTTCAATACAACGTTAGCAAACTTCCTGAATTGGAATTGATCAGTAATTAGTGGAGTAAAAAAGTGCTGGAACAGTTTTTTTATTCTAACTCACTCCTTTCTCAACACCACCCCAGATTTTACAGGAAAAAAGGTGGTAGCATCCACTGCCAATTTCCCATTGATCAGTACATATTGAATTCCCTTAGAATATTGATGAGGTTTTTCAAAAGTCGCGAGGTCAATGACTGTTTGAGGATTAAAAATAGTAATATCGGCTTTCATCCCTTCAGCTATTTTTCCTCGATCTTTTAGTCCCATCATTTGTGCAGGAAAAACAGTCATTTTAAACAAGGCCTCTTCCAAAGTCAATACGCCTTCTTCTCTAACATATTTACCTAACACTCTGGGAAAAGTTCCATACCACCTAGGGTGGGGATGACCATCGCCTAGTTTAACTAGACGTCCATCAGAAGCGATCATGGTTTGGGGATGCTTCATAATGTTCACTACATCTCTTTCATCCATAGCATGAAAAACACAGCTTGCCCCACCATTTGATTGTGCTTCAATCACAAGTTCAGCGCCATTATTGAGAGTGGGTTTAAGTCCTTTGAGCTCACACCAATATTTTATAGTTTTCCCCTCCAATTCGGGCATCCAATTTACCTTAGCAAATTGAACTCTGTCCAAATCATCTCCACCCCTATCATTGAGAATATTATAAATAATTCCTTTTTTAATACTGTCGCGAAGTTTTTTATTACGAAGTCTTTCAATAAAGGATTTATTACCTCCAGCTCTTGCCCAACTTGGTATCAAAACAGAAATTCCGGTATAACTCGCATTATAAGGATATTGATCCATCACTATATTTAACCCTCTATCACGGGCCTCATCAACCATAATTAAGGTTTGATTGCTTTTCCCCCACATGGGTTTTCCGATGACTTTGTGATGAGTAAGCACCACAGGAATGGCTGCCTTTTCTGCAATTTCTATCGCTTCAGCAACTGAAGCAAAGAGTGTCAATCCTTCGTCTCGAAGATGAGAAGTATAAATTCCACCGCGTTTTGAAGCTTCTTTAGACAAAGTAATTACTTCATCCACTTTAGAAAAATTTCCAGGTAAATATTTCAATCCAGTAGAAAGTCCAAAAGCACCTTCTTCCATTGCTTTTGCCACATGCTCTTTCATCGTATCCAGTTCTTCAGCATTAGGCGCTCGATTATCCAAATTCATTACCTCAGAACGAATGCTATTATGTCCTGCCAAAAAACCAACATTCATCCCCACTCCTAATTGGGATAAACTATCGAGATAATGTCCAAAAGGCAAAGGTCCTCTGCCATCTGGTCCTCCTAGGCTAGTTGTTACGCCTTGACGAATATGACTCTCACAATCCGAAAGTTTGAAAATAGGCTCTAAATGGGCGTGTAAATCAATAAATCCAGGAGATACAACCAATCCTTTAGCATCAATAATGCGCTTTGCTTTTGGATTTCTGATTTTCCCCAGAGTTACAATCTTATCCCCAATGATTCCGATGTCTTTTGAAAGAATAGGAGCCTTTTGACTGCCCTCAAAAACATCTCCGTTAAGAATTACTAAATCATAAGTAATATTCGGCTCACAACTCAATATAAAAAGGAATAGACTAAGGAATAATCCCCACCTTTTAATACAATTCATCTTTATGATCTTTTTTTAAAGATAAAGAGAATACTTTAAAAAATTAAAAACGATTTTACATTAGGATACGGGAGTTCCAACTAAATCGTAATCGGTT
This sequence comes from Flavobacteriaceae bacterium, assembly GCA_009886625.1. GTDB lineage: Bacteria > Bacteroidota > Bacteroidia > Flavobacteriales > Flavobacteriaceae > MS024-2A. Next base: position 44,137 of record QXZA01000026.1, on the reverse strand, counting down.
GCTTCAGTAATCAAAAGATCAACAAAGTCTCCTTGCTTTAAATAATGAGTAGTGGCATCCACAAGCACTTCATTATCTACATCGGGAGAGTCCATAAAAGTTCGTCCCACATAATGCACACCCTCTTTTCTGTCGATAAGACAACGGTAGGTTTTTCCAACACAAGATTGATTGTGCTCCCAAGAAATTTGAGATTGGATTTCCATAATCGCGTTGGAACGTTCTTGTTTTACTTCTTCGGGTATATTGTCTTCCAATTGATGGGCATGAGTGTTCTCTTCATGGCTATAGGTGAAACAACCTAAACGTTCAAAACGCATTTCCTTCACCCAGTCTTTAAGTACTTCAAAATCCTCTTGAGTTTCTCCTGGATAGCCAACAATTAACGACGTTCGTAAAATAATTCCAGGCACTTCTTCTCTAAACTTTTTTAAGAGCGTGGTCGTTTTTTCCTTAGTGGTTCCCCTGCGCATGGATTTTAAAATTTGATCAGCAATATGTTGCAAAGGAATGTCCAAATAATTACAAACCTTGGGTTGATCCCTCATGACTTTAAGTACATCTTCTGGAAAACCGGTTGGGAAGGCATAATGCAAACGAATCCATTCAATTCCCTCCACTTCAACTAGTGCCAAAAGTAAATCGGCTAATTTGCGTTCCTTGTATAGGTCCAAACCGTAATAGGTTAGATCTTGTGCAATCAACATCAATTCTTTTACCCCATCACGAGCTAAATTTTTTGCCTGAACAACCACTTCTTCTATAGGAGTAGAACGGTGTTTTCCTCTCATTAAAGGAATTGCACAAAAAGAGCAAGGTCGATCACATCCTTCTGATACTTTTAAATAAGCAAAATGTTTGGGCGTTGTCAAAATTCGCTCACCAACTAATTCGTGTTTATAATCGGCGCCTAATACTTTAAGCAACTGAGGCAAATCTGTAGTCCCGAAATATTCATCTACTTGAGGAATTTCCTTTTGCAAGTCAGGCTTATATCGCTCACTCAAACAACCCGTTACATAGACTTTGTCTACTTTTCCAGCTTCCTTATTTTCTATTTGCTCTAAGATGGTATTGACAGATTCTTCCTTAGCATTATCGATAAATCCACAGGTGTTAATCACCACAATATTCCCTTCTTCTTGATGAACTACCTCTTGATCATTGGCGCGTAATTGACCCATCAATACTTCAGAGTCATAGATATTTTTGGAACATCCAAGGGTGATAACGTTAATCTTATTTTTTTGAGTGGATTTTGTGCGCATAGTTTAGTGGTATCCTTTCGGTGGTTTTCTGGCTTTGGTTAAACGTTCAAACGCAGCTCCAATTTCCAATAATTTTTGTTCTTGATTTGAAGGGGCAATAAATGTAATGTTCTGGGGTTGACCATCTGCTCTATATCCCATAGGCACTCCCAATGCCGGATAATGAGCGGCAGCAGCATAACTCGCTGATCGATTGTCTATGGATAAAACCGCATCTAATTCATATTGACGCATAGGCATTTGAAAATAAGTTCTTGCCTCCTGCATGATTTTCAGCTTAATAGATTCAAAATGTTTTGCGGAAGTCGTGTCTTGAGCAATTCGCTCAAAAATACCTTGTCCATAGGGAGCATGCAACAAACTGTCCTTTTGATTGAAAGCAACGATATCTTTTACCGAATCAAAATCTAAAGTTTTACTCCCATGCTGCTGAATATAAAGAGGGAGATCCTTCTTCATATCTACGTCTAAAATGGTTCTAAATTGATTCATTTTAGCTTTAGGAGGGTCAAAAGGAATAATTATCGCTCCCGCTGCTTCCATCTTTTTAACCGCAATTTGCATTAAACTATCCGAGCTAAAATTGCGAATTAACCCCAGTCGCTTTCCTTTTAAGTGGATTGTATCCAAACCTTGAAAACTAATATCTTGACTCGCATAACTATAAGAATCATTGTTGTCTTCCCCAGTAATAGCACTCATTAAAATGGCATTATCAAGAACATTTTTAGTCATCGGTCCTGCGGTATCCAGCGTAATAGAAATTGGAACCACCCCACTTCTGCTTACCGCACCAATTGTTGGTTTTAATCCTACCACACTGTTTTTCCCTGAGGGAGAAAGTATGGAACCTGAAGTTTCTGAACCCATGGCGGCAACGGCATAATTAGCAGCTACTGCTACCCCACTCCCCGAACTGGATCCTCCTGTTTCAAATTGCTTACGCCCATAAGGATTTAAGGTTTGACCTCCCATAGCACTGTATCCTAGAGGACAGCCCTGGCAAAAATAATAGGCCCATTCGCTTAGATTTACTTTCCCCAAGATAAGAGCTCCTTTGGCTTTTAATTGTTTAACTAAAAAAGCATCTTGTTGAGGTGTGTTCTCGCGAAATGCTGCAGCGCCAGCAGTTGTGGCCATTGGCAATGCATTGATGTTATCCTTCAATAAAATTGGCATTCCATAAATAGGATGAGCAATATCCGCTTTGCGTTTGCGATCTTTCTCTCTAGCCTCTTTCAAGACATTGGGATTCAATGCAATTATAGCATTCAAATAGGTCTCTCTCTGCAATTCATAATGATAAATACGATAGAGATAAAATAAAGTAAGGCTTTCATAGGTCAAAGATCCATTCCCAATTGAACCTTGAATATTAAGTATGTCTTGCTCTAAAATTAAATTTTTTAACGCCTCATAATCTGTTTGGGAAAATTGTGTTAATTCTCTTTCAAAAGGAAGAAATAAAGCATTTCGATCCGAATGTTTTGACTGAATGCGCTTGTATTGCATTCTTGAAACAGCATGAGTAGCGTTAGCAACAAGTTCCTCCGACTCATCGTAGGATTCCCATTTATTGAGTTTTGATGTTGCACTACTGCAACTGTACAAAAGGAAAAATAAACTCGCTAAAAAAAAAACATATTTTTTCATCTAGTCTTTAACTACTACTGTGGATAAAAAATCTAAAGTTGCTTCAGTCACTTCCTCATAATTTATAGTTGTTAAATAGGAAGTTAACACATGATCACCTGCGTTTGGAAAGGCTTGTTTTCTTTTAAGGGTATCAGGTGTGCCTAATTGATCAAACATTTTTAGCATGGCCGGGACAGAAACCACTTGATCCTGTAGACTGTCATTTTTGTAATAATAGGCTAAAAAAACAGGAACTTTTACTTTTTTAAAAGTAGCTGAACGCATTTTGATATCCAAAAATTTTTGCATTTGAGTCATGGCCTCAAGACGTGTTTTATACGTCCAGTAACGAAGTTTTTCCTCACTTGACTTCCACATTTGATGGTATTTTCCTCCTTTAACTAAACGGGCAATTTGGAGTCCCCAAGGCTTGGATAAAAGTTTCGCTTTAGGATCATATACTTCAATATTAGGTCCAAATAATACAATGGTTGCTATGGAGGGATCTGTTCCCAAACTTAAGGAGAGAGCTCCCCCATGAGAAGTTCCCAAAACGATGACTTTTTCACCCAATTGTTTCGCCACCTCCAATGCTTCAAGACCTGATTGCCAAAAATTTTCATTGTTAAAAGTTAGCATGGGTTCTTCTTCCGCAAGACCATGACCAAAAAGGCGTGGAATGAACAAATTAGCCCCCAGGGCTTTGGCAATATTTCGATGAACAGGCTCTCCTTCCATACCAGAGGCTGTAAATCCGTGAAGATAGACTACACTATATTTCGTTTTGGTAGGTATAGAATCATTAAAAATAATTTGAGATGCGTTCCCGGGGCGAACATTTCCCTGCAAAAGTTCTCTTTCATTTACCCAATTATTTAAGTTTAAAAGGTCTGTAGGAACTTCGGTTTGTAATTCTTTAAACTCAGGGTTATCGACTCTAGGACCAATAAGATAAACCCCACCCAGAATTAAAAAAAAAACAGCTAAACCTCTTAGGATTTTCATAAACAACGTTTTCGTAAATTAACTAAAAAGTGTTTTAATAAATTCCTCTCTGTCAAACACTTGAATATCTTCGATCCCTTCACCTACACCAATGTATTTAACCGGGATTTGAAATTGATCTGAGATGCCCAATAAGACACCTCCTTTAGCAGTTCCATCTAATTTTGTTATGGCTAAACTACTAACCTCAGTAGCCGCAGTAAATTGTTTAGCTTGTTCAAAGGCGTTCTGACCTGTAGAACCGTCTAAGACTAAAAGTACTTCATGAGGGGCATCAGGAATCACCTTAGACATTACACGTTTGACTTTAGTCAACTCATTCATCAAGTTTACCTTATTGTGAAGACGTCCCGCAGTATCAATAAATACAATATCAGCTCCTTGTGCTTTGGCCGATTCAAGCGTATCAAAAGCAACGGAAGCAGGATCGCTTCCCATTTCTTGACGGACAAGAGGGACCTCAACACGGTCTGCCCAAACTTGTAATTGATCGATCGCTCCTGCACGAAAAGTGTCGGCAGCACCTAGCATTACTTTTTTACCATGAGTTTTGTATTGATGAGCCAACTTTCCTACAGAAGTTGTCTTTCCCACTCCATTTACTCCAACGACCATCACCACATGTGGCTGAGATTGAAAGCTAGCATCAAAGCGATCTAAAGTTTCGTCATCTGCTTTAACAAGTAATTCTAAGATTTCTTCTTGCATCATTTGGATAAGGTCTTCTGTTTTTAGATACTTATCCTTCGCAATTCTTGCCTCAAGGGCATCAATTATTTTTAGTGTGGTAGCAACCCCCACGTCAGATTGAATTAAAATAGCTTCTAACTCATCTAAAACATCTTCATCAATTTTTGTTTTTCCTACTACTGCTGTCCCAATTCGGGACAAGAAGGATTTCTTGGTATTGGCCAAGCCATCTTCAAGTTTCTTTTTGTCGTTATTTGAAAAAAAGTTGCTAAGTTTTCCCATAAACTTTAGTATATAAAAAAAGCTACCTTAAAAGTAGCTTTTATTTTGGGTTTCATCAAAAGGATTATTGTTTATCTAACCATTTTGCGGCTTCATCAGGAGCAATGATAGTCTCAACGAAACTATATGAGTTATTATCTCCCTTTTTTACCATTTTAATGGCTTTGGTTAATCTTTTTGAACCTGTCTGTAATGATGCTACCGATTTCTTTGCCATGACTTATTTGATTTCTTTGTGAACCGTCATTTTTTTCAAAATCGGGTTAAATTTTTTAATTTCTAAACGTTCAGGTGAATTCTTCTTGTTTTTTGTAGTGATATAACGAGAAGTTCCTGGCTGTCCAGATTCTTTATGCTCTGTACATTCAAGTATAACTTGTACTCTATTTCCTTTCTTTGCCATTCGATTAACCTTTATAGTGACCTTTCGCTCGGGCTTCTTTCAAGACCGCAGAAATTCCTTTTTTATTAATTGTTTTTAAGGTCGCTGTAGATACAGTAAGGGTTACCCACTTGTCTTCTTCAGGAATATAAAAACGCTTATTGATGATGTTTGCATCAAAACGACGCTTCGTTCTGTTTAAAGCTTTGGAAACATTATTTCCAAACATTACGCGTTTTCCGCTTATTTCACAAATTTTTGACATAACCGTCTTTTTTTTAACGTGGCTGCAAATTTACTGTTTTTTATAGAGTAACAAAATTGTTTTTCTTAAAAATACAGAAGGTTTTTATTCTAGGTGTTTATAAATCATTTCCAAAGCCTTATTTACGGCTTTTTCCACGACGCGTTCTCGATGAATTCCAAATAGAAATTTTTTGGTAATCACTTCTTTTTCAGTGGCTATAGCGATAAATACCGTTCCAACTTCTGCGTCAGAATCGCCTTTTGTAGGTCCTGCATTTCCTGTGGTAGCAACACCCAAAGTTGTTTTAAATTTTTTTCTGACCTGTGTTGCCATTGAAGCCGCCACTTCCTTGCTTACCACAGTGTGCTCCTCTATAATTGCCTCAGAAACTCCCAAAACATCAATTTTACTTTGGGTATGATAAGTAACCGCTGCACCTTTAAAATAGTGGGAAGACCCACTATTTTTTGTCAGGCGAGAGGCAATTAAACCACCTGTACAACTCTCTGCGATTGCTATAGTTTTCTTTTGAGCAATAAAACGTTCTTGAAGTTTCATTTCCATGGAAGTTTCCTCTTCAAAGCCTACAAAAATATCTTTAATTAATGGAAGAAGGGTTTCTATTTGCTCCTCCACCCTCTTCTCCAGTAGAACCTCATCTCTACCCTTTGAAGATAGGCGAAGGCGAACTCTACCCAAATTTGGCAAATAAGCCAATTTGATGTTCTCCGGAAGTGCATTTTCCCAATCCAGTAATCGTTCGGCAATAACGCTTTCTCCTAATCCGTATGTCAAAACCGTCTTATGTAAAATAAATGGACGTGTATAATGGGTCTGTAACGCTGGAATCACTTTGTTAGTCATCAAAGATTTCATCTCAAAAGGAACTCCGGGAAGTGAAATAATTACTTGGTTTCCTTTTTCAAACCACATTCCCGAAGCTGTACCATGAGTATTTTTAAAAATGCGTGCTTTTGAGGGAAGCAAAGCTTGCTTTCGGTTTTCATTATTGATTGGAGTGCTAATGTAATTTTTGAAAATTTCTTCTATATGATCTAAAATTTCCTCATTCTCAACCAATTTATCATTGAAGTATTCACATAAAGTATGTTTGGTTAAATCGTCCTTGGTTGGACCTAAACCTCCAGTGAGTATGACAATTTGTGCTCGTGCTTCAGTATCATCCAAGGTTTTGACTATGGTTTTTTTATCATCAGAAATACTAGTGATTTGAGCAATTTCAATCCCAATCTTATTTAATGCCTTTGCTAAAAAGACTGCGTTGGTATTAACGATTTGACCGATTAAAATTTCGTCACCAATAGTGACTAACTCTGCTTTCATTTTATTTGATTTTTACTGAAAACGCCTGTTGCCCTTCTAGATATCCTACCAGCTGATCTTCTAATGCAACAGGGCCAACACCAGAGGGTGTTCCTGTAAATAGCACATCTCCAATTTTGAGTGTAAAATATTGAGAACAATATGAAATTAATTCGTCAATTCTCCACAACATATTCTCCGTGTTTCCCAACTGAACCTCTTCACCGTTTTTCTCTAGTGAAAAAGAAAGCTTTTCTAGAGAATCAAACCTCCTTTTATCGTACCATTCTCCTATCAGTGTGGAACCATCAAAGGCCTTAGCTTTTTCCCAAGGCAATCCATTTTCTTTCAATTCTTTTTGAACAGTACGGGCCGTAAAATCGATTCCTAAACCGATTTGGCTATAATATTTATGAGCAAACTGAGGCTCAATGTGTTTTCCTAATTTTTCAATCTTGACTAGAACTTCAACCTCATAATGAATATCATCCGTGAAATGTGGAATAAAAAAAGGTTGGTTTCTCTGGAGAATAGTAGTGTCAGGTTTTAAAAAAAGGACCGGATGCTTCGGCTTTTCATTTTGTAACTCGTTTATGTGAGCTGTGTAATTTCTTCCTATGCAAACAATTTTCACTTTCTCTATGAATTTGTATTCATCTGACTTAACCGAATTTCGGTTAATATTTTTTTGGTATATCTTGGAAAATCTGCATTCATGACCCAACCAAAATAACCCGGCTCATTGGCCAATATATCGGTAACTTTTTTGCCTTTATGTTTTCCAAAACCAAAACAAGCGTCTCCTTCTTTATTGTAAACAACAAAGCCAGCAAAATCAGCTGTTTTTCTTCTAGAACTGAACTCATTTAGAAAAGCAACATTGGGCTCTAACTCCTCATAGCGATCTAATTGTGCAATCAGTACATCGTGAGTTGCTTTGGTATCAGCATGAGCGGAATGTGCATCGGTAAGCTCTTCATTACAATAGAAGCGCAGAGCAGCGGTAAGGGTTCGTTGCTCCATTTTATGAAAAATGGTTTGAACATCCACTGTTTTGTTATTCTTAAAATCAAAATCCACTTCTGCACGGAGTAACTCTTCTACCAAAAGAGGAATATCAAAACGATCTGAATTATACCCTGCCAAATCACAGCCTTTCATAAAACTGTAAATCTCACCCGAAAGCTCTTTGAAAGTGGGTTCATTAGCCACCATTTCATCGGTAATTCCGTGAACTGCTGAAGCTTGTGACGGAATAGGCTGTTCAGGATTTACGCGCCATTCTTTGTTTTCTTGTGTCCCATCGGGATGCAATTTTAAAACAGCAATTTCAACAATTCGATCTTTAGAAATATCGGTTCCGGTAGTTTCAAGATCAAAAAAACATAAGGGTTTGGTAAGTTGTAATTTCATGCTTTCAATTTGAGATTAGTAAGGAAGTGTTTCTTCCCAGTTTTCAAGATATTCGGCAACACGTTTTACAAACATTCCCCCCGTGGCTCCGTTAATTATTCTATGGTCATAACTATGGGAAAGAATGACTTTGTTGCGTATTCCGATAAAATCTCCTTCAGGTGTTTCAATCACAGCAGGCATTTTACGTATGGCCCCTATTGCCAAAATTCCTACTTGAGGCTGATTAATAATGGGAGTTCCCATGAGGGAACCAAAATTGCCTATGTTGGTAAAGGTGTAAGTCCCTTCTTGAACCTCATCAGGTTTTAATGCATTGTTTCTGGCTCTAGTAGCTAAATTGTTTACAGCTTTTGCCAAACCAATTAAATTAAAATGATCTGCATTTTTAATAACGGGAACAATTAAATTTCCATCAGGTAACGCCGTTGCCATTCCCAGATTAATGGCTTGTTTAATAATGATTTTATCTCCCTGAACACTACTATTCATTTGGGGATAATCTTTCAAAGCCTTTATGATTGCAGTCATGAACAGAGGTGTAAAAGTAAGCTTCTCATTTTCGCGCTTTTGAAAAGCATTCTTAGCCTCTTCTCTCCAATTCCATAAATTGGTAACGTCTACTTCTATATATGATTGAACGTGAGCAGCTATTTCTATACTTGATTTCATATGAGAGGAAATCAACTTTTCCATTCGACTCATTTCAAGGATCTGATCGCCTCCACCGTATTGAACTTTTGGAGCGATATCATCTTGCGTTATTTTATTTTCAACAAGGGGCTTTTTAGCAGAAACTGGGGCTGTTTGTTTTCTGGTTTTTATGTAAGCTAGAATATCATTCTTAGTGACACGCTGCTCCAAACCTGTTCCCTGAATTGAATCTAATTCTTCCAAGGTAACCCCTTCTTCTTGAGCAATATTACGAACCAAAGGAGAATAAAATTTAGCACTCTCTTTAGGGCTAATTTTAGTTGTACTCTGTACCGTTTCGATTTCTTCAATGATTGCCTTTGCTACAATTTCAGGGGTGGGAATCGCTTCTTCAATTACTGGCGAATCAACAGTCTCAGTCACAGATTCAGTTATATCTTCATTCGCCTTTTCAGGTTCTTGAACGGGTGATTCTCCCTCTATTTCAATGACAGCCATTACTTCACCAACAGCGACAACCTCATTTTCTTGAATTCGCTTTTCAATCAAAATACCTTCAACTTCAGCTGTGACATCTGTATCTACTTTGTCTGTTGCGATTTCTACAATAGCATCATCTAAAACCACAGTATCTCCTACTTCCATAAGCCATTTAGTTACAGTAGCCTCAGCAACACTCTCCCCCATTTTGGGTAATTTTAAAAGATATTGTCCCATCTTATGTTTTGTTTTGCAAAAGTATCATTTTTTGACATGGAAAAAAGGATTTCCCCTTCCTTCTGTTTTTAAGTGCTCCAATTAACTCTTCGAAATAGATACTTCAAACGGAATTCGCGCTAAGATACTTCGTCCTAAGGTAACTTCATCAGTGTATTCCAATTCATCCCCTACTGGAATCCCTCTTGCTATGGTTGATGTCTTAATTTCATATGGAGCTAATAGTTTGTACATATAAAAATTTGTTGTATCAGCTTCCATAGTTGCGCTCAACGCAAATATTAGCTCATTCACCTTATTGTTTTTGACTTTCTCTACAAGAGATTGAATTGTTAAATCTTGAGGTCCAATTCCATCCATTGGAGAAATAATCCCACCCAAAACGTGATACAAACCGTTGTATTGTCCAGTATTTTCTATAGCCATAACATCCCTAATGTCTTCGACCACACAAATCAGACTTTTATTTCGCTTCGGACTTGCGCATATTTCACATGTTGTAGCGTCTGATAAATTATGGCAATTTTCACAAAAGATAACTCCTTCACGAAGTGTTGTTAGGGCATTTGATAAAGACTGTGTATGATCTACTGGTTGTTTCAAAAGATGCAAGGCCAAGCGCAAAGCTGTACGTTTTCCAATTCCAGGTAGCTGCGCAATTTCCTGTACTGCATTTTCAAGTAATTTTGAAGAAAAATCCATGTGCAAATTTACAAAATTCTGAGTTGAAACTACTTTTGTACATTTACAACTTAAACCCTAAAAATGATATCACCCCTTTTTATTTTAAGTCTAATTATTGGTTATTTTTTGGTTCTAGTGGGGATTGCCTATTTCACTGGAAAGGAAGACTCAAATGAAAATTTTTTCAAAGCCAATAGAAACTCCCCATGGTATCTCGTTGCCTTTGGAATGGTAGGAGCGTCTTTGTCTGGTGTTACTTTTATCTCCGTTCCTGGATGGATCAAAGACACACAATTCACTTATTTTCAAGTGGTTATGGGTTATTTAGTAGGATATTTTGTAGTGGTTTTTGTTTTATTGCCAGTATATTATAAAAATAATGTTACATCAATATATGAATATTTAGATCGCCGCTTTGGAAAGAATAGTCATCAAGCAGGAGCATTCTTTTTCTTTGTTTCACGTGTATTAGGAGCTGCCTTTCGCTTGTTTTTGGTTGCCATTGTGCTTCAGCAATTTATTTTTGATGCCTGGAATGTTCCCTTTGAAATCACTGTTATTTTATCAATAGTGTTAATCTGGGTTTATACTCAACGTGGAGGGATCAAGACAATTGTTTTTACAGACACCCTCCAAACTACACTCATGGTTTTAGCTGTTATACTGTCAATTGCTTATATTAATCAAGCATTGGATTGGTCTTTTTCAGACTTTATTGCATCCTCTGAATTCTCAAAATATAATAAGGTGTTTGTTACTGATTCAATCCTGAGTCGAAATCACTTTTTAAAATCCTTTATTGGAGGAGCTTTTGTTACTATATGCATGACAGGTCTGGATCAAGATATGATGCAAAAAAACCTGAGTTGTAGAACACTTAATGACGCACAAAAAAACATGATCGTATTTAGTTTTGTGCTTGTCATAGTAACTGGTCTGTTTATGCTTCTAGGGAGTTTACTTTATATTTATGCTGATACTCAAGGCATGGGCATACCTTTAGTGGATGGAAGCCCAAGAACAGACTTATTATTTCCTGAAATCGCATTAAATGGAACCCTTGGGATTGCTGTTGCTGTTACTTTTATCTTAGGCTTGATTGCTGCTGCTTATAGTAGTGCAGATAGCGCTTTAACATCTTTGACAACTTCTTTCTGTATTGATTTTTTAAAGCTAGATAAGTACGCCTTAGAAAAACAAAAAAGTATCCGTAAAAAAACTCATATTGGAATGAGTGTCATGCTCATATTGGTTGTTATACTGTTTAAATACGTACTCGATAGAAGCGTAATTGATGGATTACTTACAGTAGCAGGTTATACTTATGGACCTCTATTAGGACTATTTGCTTTTGGAATTTTCACCTCCTATGAGATAGATGATAAAAAAGTTTGGTGGGTTCTCATTGGAGCTTTAATCCTTATTAGTATTTTGGGAAATCTTGACTCAACTGTCTTGGGCGGCTATCAGTTAGGCTATGAATTACTTCCACTAAATGGATTACTTACCTTTTTAGGACTGGTATTGATTCGTAGAAAGTAAAACCAGCGTACAAGCATTTTCCCAAGAAATTCCTGCTTTATTTAATTTTTGGGCAAATTGTGGATTCTCTGTCCCAGGATTAAAAATGACTCTCTTGGGGGCAAGATTAATGATAAAATCATAGTACTCCTCTTGTCTGGCTGCGCCAACATATAGAGAAACTGTGTGAATATTTTCTTGTTGTTCGTTCACTGATATAATGGGTATAGAGGCAATCACTCCCTCTTTTATTCCCATAGGAACCACTTCAATTTTTTTATTCAACAATTGATGAACCGCATTGTAAGCATATCGCGCTGGATTTGGTGTCGCTCCTAGTACAAGTGTTTTATATCCTACCATTGGATCATTACGCTTCCCCAAGTAAAGCCACTTCCAAACGCAGCAAGTACCACCTTAGTTCCTGGCACAATCTTACCTTCTTCCCAAGCTTCCGTAAGGGCTATGGGAATAGAGGCAGCAGTGGTATTTCCATACCTTTGAATATTGTTATACACCTGATCGTCACTCAGTCCAAATTTCCGTTGAACAAACTGTGCAATTCTTAAGTTTGCTTGATGTGGAATTAACATTCCTATTTGATCAGGTGACCATCCTGTTTTTTCCAAACCTTCATTGATCACCTCTGCAAAACGAACCACCGCATTCTTAAATACAAACTGGCCATTCATATAGGGGTAATAAGAAATGTCATCTTGTTTATTTTCTGCAATAATTTCGGGTACCCAACGACCTGTATTGGGACCAATCAAAGAAAGTTCTTCAGCATGTTTTCCCTCAGAATGTAAATGAGATGAAAGTATTCCAATCTCATTATTTTCTTCTCTAGTCATCACAATAGCCCCCGCTCCATCTCCAAAAATTACTGAAACTCCTCTTCCTCTGGTTGTCATGTCAAGCCCCCCTGAATGGTATTCCGATCCTATAACCAAAACATTTTTATACATTCCCGTTTTGATAAACTGATCTGCAGTAGAAACTGCATAAACAAAACCTGAGCATTGCATCCGAATGTCCATAGCTGGACAATCTGGTATATCCAATGCTTCTTGAACCAACACCCCAGAGCCTGGGAAATAATAATCTGGACTTAAGGTGGCAAACAATATAAGGTCGATTTCTTGTGCTTTTATCTTGGCGCGTTCTATAGCAATTTTTGCTGCTTTAACTCCCATAGAAGCTGTTCCCTCGTTATCTCCTTTTTTGATATGCCTTCTTTCTTCAATACCCGTACGTTCTATGATCCATTCATTAGAAGTTTCCATTGTTTTCTCCAAGTCTTTATTGGTAACAATGTTCTCTGGAAGAAATTTACCTAAGCCAATTATTTTTGAATTGTACATGTATTGTTAAAATTGTGATTTTGAAAAATACTCATTTTTATTGGCACGACCAATTTGGTATACCTGAATAGTCTATAGGTATTGTTTAAAACTCTCCGTTTGAATTTCTGCTTTCAAATCATAAAGGAGGTGATACAACCCAAAGAAGGTTCTATTAATATAAATAAAGTGCTTTGAGCCTCGATTTCCATTCATTTTTCTTAATTGGGAATCTCCTGCAAAATCTTTAGAGAGCGTTGAGATAGCATTCCAAAACTCAGCATCTGCAAAATCAAAACTACTGTCATGAAAAGGAAGCGTAAAGAGGCGCATCATCCGTTGAAATAATTCGGTAAAATACGCTACCTCTTCTTTAGAGTCTGAGGGAAGAAGAATTTCTAATTCCCTCAAAAGAGCATCAAATTTTGCAAGGTCTTCTATGTTCTCTTTATTGGATAGCTCAAAATAGGGGTGATAAAAATCTTCTGGTATCGATTTCATACAACCAAAATCGATTGCGATCAAATTTCTGTCTTCATCTACCATAAAATTCCCTGGATGTGGATCTGCTTGTACTTTTTTCAAACCGTGAATTTGAAACATATAAAAATCCCACAGCGTTTGCCCAAGTTGGTTGCGAATTTGTTTGCCCTCGTCTTGTTGAGCAACATATTCAGAAAGGTGAACTCCTTCCATCCAATCCATGGTTAAGGTTTTGGTAGTGGTCCATTCTGGATAATACCCCGAAAACTTTAAGTTTGGAATATTTACAGCGGCCTTTGAAACATACTCACTATTTTCTAATTCTTGCAAATAGTCTGTTTCTTCAAGGAGCTTATCTTCAACTTCCTTAAAATACTTAGCTGTGTCCTTTCCTTTTAGGTTAAACATTTTCAGGGCAATTGGCTTGATTAAAGCCAAATCAGAGCTGATACTATTTGCTACTCCAGGATATTGAATTTTCACAGCAAGTTTTTTCCCTTCTTTTGTAGCGCGATGTACTTGTCCTATACTGGCCGCGTTTTCAGATTGAGTATCAAATGTATCAAAGATCACATCTGGATCAGCTCCTAAATATTTTCGAATTGTTTTTTTTACCAAAGCGGCAGACAATGGGGGGACAGAAAACTGAGCCAAACCAAATTGCTCTACATAAGCTTGAGGTAATAAATTCTTTTCCATGCTCAACATCTGGGCAACTTTAAGGGCACTCCCCTTCAGCTCTTTTAGCCCGTCATAGATGTCTTTTGCATTGTTTTCATTGAGTTTCTTTTTGCCATCTTCACCCTTGATGATTTTATCACCATAATAACGAATGTAGTTTCCTCCTACTTTGATTCCAGTGGAAACCAATTTAGAGGCACGCTCAATCTTATTGGTAGGAATTGTATCTAATGTTTTCAATTAGGCCATTTTAAAATTCTCTTTCCAAAGAAATTTCCCGAAATCAATAATGCTATCCAAGGGGGTATTGTCAAATAACTCAAAAACGGTTTGCACAGATTTTTCGATAGCCATATCAGTTTTTTCAAACCCATCTGATTTATCTTCAATCCAAAATTTAAGCAAGAAAAGCAATTGTACCCAAGCCCCCTCAGAAAAAAGAGCTTCAGGATGTTTTGTGAATCGTGACTGCTTGTGCATGTTGCCCTGCTCTATTAGTGTAGATGTAAATTCTTTAAAAGAATGGCGTAAACTTTTCAAACTCATAAGACGTTGCATTTTGTTTTCTGTAGCAGAAAGAGAAAATAAGACATAACTTCTATTCAATAATAATACCTCGAAAAAAGTATAGTAAAAGGAGAGTAACTTTTCTTTTGGTGACTGAGCCTCATAATTTTTCTCTTTACAAATTAAAGAAAATGCATTATCAAAAAACTGAACGAAAATAGCCTTTTTAACATGTTCTAAAGACGAAAAATGTTGATAAAAATCAGATTCTATAATCTCATTTTTTTTACAAAACAAAAAAACTGATTTTGGCTCTTTTTCATACTCTAAAACTTGATCGCTATACGCTTCAAATATCTTGTTCTTCAAATCTAAATTTTTTTTTGCCATAATATTTTGTGTTACTACAAATATATACTGTTTATTTTTTTTTTCAATAGGTTAAACAATATATCTTGTAAAAAAATCCTTGTGTCATCTTGTCACACTTTCAAGTATGGTATTTTTTTTGAATAGTAATCTTAGAATTAAAAAACGTAAAAATGAGTACAGGAAAAATTAATGTTGCCGTTGAGAATATATTCCCTTTAATCAAGAAGTTTCTTTACAGCGACCACGAGATTTTTTTAAGAGAATTAATATCCAATGCAACTGATGCTACCACTAAGCTTCATCATCTGAGCAGTCTTGGTGAAATCAAAGGCGATTTGGGAGCGACCCAAATTGAAATTAAAATTGATAAAAAAGGAAAAAAACTTCACATCATTGACCAAGGAATTGGAATGACAGAAGAGGAAGTTCAAAAATACATAAACGAAGTTGCCTTTTCTGGAGCTGAAGAGTTTCTAGAACAATATAAAGACACTGCCAAAGACAGTGGTATCATTGGCCACTTTGGTTTAGGCTTTTATTCTGCTTTTATGGTTTCCGAAAAAGTTGAAATCATCACCAAGTCCCACAAAGTCAGTCCAGCAACACATTGGACTTGCGATGGATCACCAGAATATACTTTAGACACCTCTGATAAGACAACAAGAGGGACAGAAATCATCTTGCATATTGATAAAGATTCTAAAGAATTTTTAGAGGAAGCAAGAATAAACGAATTATTGACCAAGTATAATAAATTCATGCCGATTCCAATTAAATTTGGAACCCGTGAAGAAACCCCTCCCTTGCCTGAGGGTGCTGCAGAAGATACCAAGCCTGAAACCATCACCGTTGATAATATCATTAACAATCCTGAGCCAGCATGGACGAAAAAACCAGCAGATTTAGAAGAACAAAATTATAAGGACTTTTACAGGGAACTGTACCCCATGCAATTTGAAGAACCTTTGTTCAATATTCATCTAAATGTAGACTACCCCTTTAATTTGACAGGAATTCTCTATTTCCCAAAATTAAACAACGATTTAAGTGTACAAAAAGACCGTATTCAATTGTATCAAAATCAAGTTTTTGTTACTGACAATGTAGAGGGAATCGTACCTGAATTTTTAACACTTTTGAGAGGAGTTATTGATTCTCCTGACATTCCATTGAATGTTTCACGTAGTTATCTTCAAGCAGATGGCGCTGTTAAAAAAATCAGCAATTACATTACAAGAAAAGTTGCTGACAAACTAAACAGTATTTTTAAGAAAGACCGTAAAGGTTTCGAAGAAAAGTGGGACGATATCAAAGTCGTGATTGAATACGGTATGTTGAGCGAAGACAAGTTTTTTGAAAAAGCAGAAAAATTCGCACTTTTTCCCACAACAGACGGAGAATATTTCACCTATGAAGAATTAGAAGTTGCTGTAAAAGAACATCAAACAGACAAAGATGATAAACTTGTACTTCTTTATGCCTCTGATATAGAGGAACAGCATAGCTACATAGCCCAAGCAAAAAACAAAGGCTACAAGGTGCTTCTTTTAAACTCTCCTATTATAGGTCACCTGATTCAAAAACTAGAAGGTACTAAAGAAAATATATCCTTTGTTCGTGTTGACGGTGACTCCACAGAGAACTTGATCAAAAAAGATGATTCGGCGGTTTCAAAACTTTCTGATGAAGAAAAAGAAACTCTTAAGCCCATGATAGAAGCTGTAGTAAAAGAAGGTGGCTACACGGTTCAAATGGAAGCAATGGATAGTCAAGCACTCCCTTTTGTTTTGACTCAACCTGAATTTATGAGAAGAATGAAGGAAATGCAACAAACAGGTGGAGGCGGAATGATGATGGGGAATATGCCCGATATGTATAATCTGATTGTCAACACCAACCATGAACTTGTAAGTCAAATACTTGCAACAAAAACTGAAAAGAAAAGAGAACGCTTGATTCAACAAGCAGTTGACCTTGCGCGTTTATCAAAAAACCTTCTCAAAGGAGAAGAAATGACACAGTTCATTAAACGAAGCGTTGATCTTATCAAATAAAAATCAGCCGCCTTCGGGCGGTTTTTTTATGTTTATAATCTTTTGTTTCTTGTAGCATGATTGATCCAGTACTACTCCCTAAAGACGGAAAAAAACTCTCACTCAATGATGCAGAAATTCATTATTATGAATCCTTCTTTTCTACAACAGAAGCTGAGACTTTATTCAAACAATTATTAAATGAAACGTTCTGGCAACAAGACCCTATTACTGTATTTGGAAAAACTTATCCTCAGCCCAGACTGACAGCATTGTATGCTAATAATAGTAAGCCCTATTCTTACTCCGGAATTACAATGCAACCCAAGATGATGACCCCACTACTCAAGGAGATTCAGACCAAGATAGCTAGAGTATGTGATGTGGAATTTACAACAGTGCTATTGAATTTATACCGCGATGGCAAAGACAGTAACGGCTGGCATGCAGACAATGAAAAGGAATTGGGGCGAAATCCAGTTATTGCTTCTGTAAGCTTTGGAGAAGAGCGTTTTTTTCATTTAAAACACAAACAAAATAAAGAAGATCGACTTAAGTTTTTATTGAACTCCGGAAGCTTATTAATTATGGGAGGTAGCACCCAAGAACACTGGGTTCATCAAATCGCTAAAACAGCAAGAACTATTGGACCTAGAATCAATCTGACCTTTAGAAGAGTCCTTTAATGAATAAAACGACGTTAAATAAAGTTTAATTATAGCTTTAGATTAAACCTTTAGTATTTAGATTGGTCATAGATTAATTGTTTATTTTTGCTAATTATTAAAAACCTTGATTAAGATTAAAATACTAAGCAACACCTTCCCCTTATTTTTTTTGTTATTTAACGTTTCTCTTATGGCTCAGGATAAGGAATTCCTTATCCCTTCCATTAATGTTGATATAAAGTTAGATGGTAAAGGAGATGAAGCAGTATGGGAAAAAGCAAAATGGTCTGCGGATTTTTGGATGTGGCGTCCTACGGACACACTTCAAGCCAACAAACAAACTCAGTTTAAAATGCTTCGTGATGATCAAAATTTATACATTTTGATTAAATCTGCTACCGATGGGAATACCTTCACCACCCCAAATCTAAAACGAGATTTTGAATGGTATGAGTCTGATTCTGTTACTTTACTTTTTGACACCTTTAATGATGCCACTAATGCTTTTTCATTTTCAACTAATCCACTTGGACTAAAAGCTGACGGTTTAATTTCTGGAGGGAATCAAAACTACCGCACAGATAGAAACTACGCGTGGGACACAAAATGGACAGTAGAAACAACTATTGAAGAAGGGAAATTTACTGCTGAATTTAAAATTCCATTTAGTGCTTTCTTTTACGACAATACACAAACGTCTTGGCGTTTTAATATTTACAGAAGAAACTTTGAGGGAAATGAGACAAGCGTTTGGGCTCCAACTCCACAAAACCAAATTATCGGAAATCTTGCATTTATGGGAAAAATGGTTTTTGAAAAACCTCTTAAAAAAGCACGAAACCCCATCTCAATTATCCCTTTTTTAAGTGCAGCAAAAAACGAAGATTTTGAAAACGTAACGAATGGTTCAAATTTTGCTATCGGAGGTGATGCAAAAATCCCTATTGGAAACGCACTTAATTTAGATCTTACTCTGAATCCTGATTTTTCTCAGGTAGAAGTAGATGACCAAGTAGTAAACCTCACACGTTTTGCAATTTCACTCCCAGAAAAACGTCAGTTTTTTACTCAAAATGATGACTTATTTAAAGATTTTGGTGCCAATAACGATGTAACTCCTTTCTTTTCCAGAAGAATTGGTGTTGCCGAAGATTTGGATGGCAATACAATTGAAAATAAAATTATTGCAGGTGCTCGACTGAGTGGTAAGTTAAATTCAAATCTACGCATTGGTTTTCTAAACATATTGACCGATGCCGATATAGCAAATGAAATTCCATCCAATTTAAATACCGTTTTCACTCTTCGCCAAAAGGTGTTTAATCGATCAAATGTGAGCTTTTTCTTTATTGACCGAAGAACAACAGAAGAATATGACTTTATCTCTAAAGAAGAAGAAAAGAATAGCGTGACGGGAATTGAATACAACTTAGCCTCTGCAGATAGCAAGTGGAATGGGCGTGTCTTTTTTCATAAGTCTTATACCGAAGGATTAAATGAAGATGATATTATTTCGGGAGCTAAATTGCAACGAAATACGCTACGACATCGTGTGGGTATGGAAGTTATTCATGGTGGTGAAGATTTTCGCTCTGATCTTGGTTTCTTTAGACGAACTGGATTTTTAAAACTATCCCCAGAATACACCTATCGCATTTATCCAAAAAACCCAAACGTTACTAGTTATGAAATTAGTGAACGTTCTTTTTTCGTTTTCAATCCAGAAATAAATTACAAATTAACCGATCGTTGGTTCATCACCACTTTCAGAAAAAGATATCTAAACAATACAAGTCTAGACTTGAGAATTATCAACCGTTATGAATTTTTGACAACTGGTTTTGATCCCACAAGAAGTAGTGACGGAATCGACCTCCCTTCAAATTCAAGTTATAATTTTACTGATGTTGAACTCGGATATCGATCAGACCAAAGAAAGAAATTCAACTTTGATTCTAAAATTTCCTATGGTTCTTTTTATAACGGGACTAAATTTGCTGTAGAAAACGAATTGAAATGGCGTAAACAACCCATATTTAACGCTAGTATGATAGTGAATTTTAACGCCATTAAATTACCGGAACCTTACAGCTCAAAAAACATATGGCTAATTAGTCCAAAACTGGATTTCACGTTTACCAAAACTTTATTTTGGACCACATTTGTCCAATATAATTCTCAAGGAGAAAACCTGGGTGTTAACTCTAGGTTGCAATGGCGATTTGCTCCTTTATCTGATTTGTTTATTGTTTATAATGATAATTATATCAGTACTGATAATTTCTCGCCAAGATATCGTAGTTTTAACCTCAAATTAACCTATTGGTTAAACCTTTAGACATGAACACATTAAGATTACGCATACCATTATTTAGTTTACTTGCTGTTTTTATTCTTGCCTGTCAACCGGAACAAAAGAAAGTTACCGGCAATAACATGGTAGTAACGGGAAATATAGAAGGGCTTAGAAAAGGCACTTTATACTTACAAAAAATAGAAGACACCAAACTTGTCAATATTGACTCTACACTCGTCAATGGGACACCAAATTTTAAATTTAAAACTCCCCTCGAAACTCCAGAGGTTTTTTATCTCTACTTGGATAAAGAAGATGGAGACAGTCTCAATGACAGAATTTTATTTTTTGGAGAAAAAGGGACAATTGAGATCAATACTCTTTTAAAAACATTTGAAAGTAGTGCGGAAATTATTGGATCGAAAAACCAAGAATTATTACAAGAACATATCGCTTTCAAAAGAAAATTTAATGATCAAAACCTTGAGCTTCTTCAAGAGTTTTATCAAGCGCAAAGTGAAGGAGAAAAAGAAAAAGCAGATTCTTTAGAACAGAAACTTGATGATTTAATTAGGAGAAGGTACTTGTATACCATTAATTTTGCTGCACAACATACCGATCAAAACATAGCACCATATTTGGCATTAACTGAAGTGTTCGACGCTAATTTATCTTTACTTGATTCCATTGCAGTTAAAATGACCTCCGATGTAAGAGGGTCACTGTACGGCAAAGAATTCATCGAATTCCTAGAGCAACGTCGCAGCAGTGAAGAAGAAAATTAAAGTTTAGCAGATTTTTTCAATAGGTCTTTTATAACTTTTGCTTTCGTTTCTTCAATTTTCTTAAACTGAGCTTTTACATCATCCCCTTTTACCGAATTGATTTGTTGAATTAAATCATCAAATACAAGAATCGCTTCATCAATAAGTTTTTCGCTTTTAGACAAATCTGCAGTTGGATTTGAAAGCTCCCATAAATAGATATCTTCAATCAAGTCACCAATTTCATTATTGATGTCTTTTTTAAGTTGTTTGATACTTGACATACTATAGTTTTAAATTTTATTAAATGAATATAGAACTTTTTGACCAATGTCAAAAGTTATTAGTGGTTAAGTAAATCCTTTTTTGTTAAGTTTAGCCTGAAAAAGTGACAAAGTTCCTTGGAGTTTCATACAACGTAACTGATAAACCATGTTCTTTGTTAAGGTGGGGTTTTAATTTGTTATATATCACCACAGCTATATTTTCTGCTGTTGGAATTAGCTCAGAAAAGTCAGCAACTTGTTCGTTCAAATTCTTATGATCCAACAAATCCTCTACTTCCACTTTAATTAAATCTTTTAACACTTTCATATCCATCACATAGCCTGTATTGGGATCGATGGAGCCAGTCACATGCACTATCAATTCATAGTTATGTCCATGATAGTATGGATTGGCACATTTGCCAAACATAGCTTCATTTTGGTCATCCGTCCAATCTTTTCTGAACAAACGATGTGCTGCGTTAAAATGGGCCTTTCTACTTACAGTAACTTTCATAATTAAGCTTTAATGTGTTTATAAAATCGATCGAAAATAATTTTAAACCAAACGGTGTAGTGTTCTGGTGTAGTTTTAATCTCTTTGGCTACTTGATCCAGATCCATCCATTTCCAACTGGCAACTTCTTCTTTGTTTATTTCTGGAATCCCATCATAATATCCTAACATGACATGATCCAATTCATGTTCAGTGAGTCCATTATCAAATGGAGCTTTATAAATAAAACTAAACAGTTCATCCAAAGGAACTTCAAAACCCATTTCCTCGTATAATCTACGTACTCCTGCGTCCAAATTGGATTCGCCTGATCGTTGATGACTACAACAGGTATTGGTCCAAAGTCCAGGTGAATGGTATTTATGTAAAGCACGTTGCTGTAACATCAACTGTCCTTCTTTATTCAGAATAAAGACAGAAAAGGCACGGTGTAAAACGGCTTTCTCGTGGGCTTCCATCTTTGGCATCGTTCCCACGGGATTATCGTCCCTATCAACGAGGATAACTTCTTCTTCTTTCATAGCCCTCAAAATTACCCAATATTTTTACAAAAACCTATTCAGAATCTTTTCGCTTCAGGCTTTATTTGTAATACTTTTACAACAAATTGCATGCATGGGATTTTTAGAAGAAATTAAAAGACGTCGGACCTTTGGAATCATTTCCCACCCCGATGCTGGAAAAACTACACTCACTGAAAAACTACTCCTCTTTGGAGGGGCTATTCAAGAAGCTGGAGCGGTTAAATCCAATAAAATAAAAAAAGGCGCGACTAGTGACTTTATGGAAATTGAACGTCAGCGTGGAATTTCTGTGGCGACTTCTGTCTTGGCCTTTGTTTACAAAGACAAGAAAATAAACATCCTTGACACGCCTGGTCATAAAGACTTTGCAGAAGATACTTTTCGAACACTTACCGCAGTGGATAGTGTTATTGTGGTGATTGATGTAGCGAAAGGTGTAGAAGAACAAACCGAAAAACTGGTGAAAGTATGCCGTATGCGGAAAATTCCAATCATTGTCTTTATCAATAAATTAGACCGAGAAGGAAAAGATGCTTTTGACCTCATGGATGAAGTTGAACAAAAATTAGGCTTGAAAGTCACTCCACTGTCAATACCTATTGGCATGGGATATGATTTTAAAGGGATTTACAACATCTGGGAAAAAAACATTCAATTATTCCAAGACGAAAGTAAACAAACCATCGGTAAAAAAGAACATTTTGAATCGCTTGATGACCCCGGATTGGAAGCAGAAATTGGTAGTTCACGACTAGAGAACCTTAAAGAAGAATTAGAGTTAATTGAAGGAGTCTATCCCACCTTTGACCAACAAGAGTATTTGGATGGAAACCAACAGCCGGTGCTGTTTGGTTCAGCATTAAATAATTTTGGAGTACAAGAATTACTCAATTGTTTTATTGAAATCGCTCCCAAACCTCTTGCAAAACAATCGGACACGAGACTGGTGGAACCCGATGATGAAAAATTTGCAGGTTTTGTCTTTAAAATCCATGCCAATATGGATCCCAACCATAGGGATCGACTTGCATTTATCAAAATTGTTTCTGGCACATTTGAACGCAATAAACCTTATCATCATGTACGTCTAAAAAAGAAATTAAAATTCTCTTCACCCAATGCCTTTTTCGCAGAGAAAAAACAAATTGTAGACATCTCCTATCCCGGAGATATCGTGGGTCTTCATGATACTGGGAACTTCAAAATTGGAGATACACTGACTGCAGGAGATATTCTTCAATTCAAAGGCATCCCTAGTTTTTCTCCCGAGCATTTTCGTTTTATTAATAATAATGACCCGCTTAAGGCAAAACAACTGGCTAAAGGAATTGATCAGCTTATGGATGAGGGTGTTGCTCAGTTGTTTACCCTCAACCTAAACGGTAGAAAAGTAATAGGAACCGTGGGCGCCCTTCAGTTTGAAGTCATTCAATACAGACTACTACACGAATACGGTGCTAAGTGTAGTTTTGAAAACCTAAACGTACACAAAGCTTGCTGGGTAGAAGCAAATACAGAAGGTAATGACTTTAAGGAGTTTCAACGTATCAAACAAAAGTTCTTGGCAAAAGACAAAAGTGGAAAATTAGTTTTCCTTGCCGACTCCGCTTTTTCTCTCCAAATGACACAGGATAAATACCGAGATATTCAGTTTCATTATACCTCAGAGTTTTAATTTAGAAAAAAAATCAATATCATGTCCAACACAAAAAAACAAGAAACACACAATAAAAATTAAATTAAACAAAAAAACCGCAATCTTCATTGCGGTTTTTTTATTTATGCCTCTCCAGTAGGCCCAAAATTGAGCGGTATAGGTGGAGATTCATTGGTTGTAATGGAACCATTGGCAGCTTCGTAACGCTTGATATTGTCCCCTAGTGCTTTGTAAAAGCGTTTGGCATGTTCTGGCGTTAAGATAACACGAGATTTTACTCTCGCCTTTGGTGCCCCTGGCATTACGGTGATAAAATCAACAATAAATTCAGCAGCAGAGTGATTGATGATGGCTAAATTTGAATAGACACCATCTGCAATATTCTCATCTATTGAGATATTCAGCTGTTGGTCTTTAGGGTCTTTTTTATCACTCATGATTAGAAACTTATCTCTTCTTCCTTATCGATTAAAAGACTCTTGTATTCGTCTTTTGATCCTACAAGAACATTGTTATACGCTCTAAGTCCGGTACCTGCAGGAATTTTATGTCCTACAATTACATTCTCTTTTAAGCCTTCTAAGAAATCAACTTTACCACTTACCGCTGCTTCATTCAATACCTTGGTCGTTTCTTGGAACGAGGCCGCAGATATAAAGGATTTAGTTTGTAGTGAAGCTCTTGTAATCCCTTGCAACTCAGGAGTGGCAGTAGCTGGAGCCGCTTCGCGGGAAACAACCAACTGTTTGTCCTCTCTAGTTAACAATGAATTTTCATCTCTTAGCTGACGAGCTGAAACAATTTGTCCTTGTTTTAAGTTTTCAGAATCTCCTACTTCCTCAACAATTTTCATTCCATAAAGTGCATCATTTTCTTGAATGAAGTCGTAACGGAATACCAATTGGTTTTCTAGGAAAATAGAATCTCCCGGATCTTGAATTCGAACTTTACGCATCATTTGACGTACTACTACTTCAAAGTGCTTATCGTTAATTTTCACTCCTTGCAAACGATATACTTCTTGAATTTCATTCACTAAGTACTGTTGTACTGCAGAAGGTCCTTTGATTGATAAAATATCAGAAGGTGTTACGGATCCATCAGATAATGGCATTCCCGCTTTAACGAAGTCATTCTCTTGAACTAAAATCTGATTGGAAAGTTTTACCAAATACTTCTTGATGTCTCCAAACTTAGATTCTACAATGATTTCACGGTTACCTCTTTTGATCTTACCAAAGGAAACTACTCCATCAATTTCAGAAACTACTGCCGGATTTGAAGGATTACGTGCTTCGAACAATTCGGTTACACGTGGTAAACCTCCTGTAATATCTCCAGACTTAGCAGACTTTCTAGGAATTTTAACCAATACTTGACCTTCTTCAATTTGATCTCCATCATTGATAATCAGGTGAGCACCTACAGGTAGATTGTACGAACGTAAAATGTTTCCTTTCTTATCAGCAATGGACAAGGTTGGGATTACTTTTTTGTTTCTAGATTCAGAAATAACTTTTTCTTGGAATCCAGTTTGTTCATCAATTTCTACTTGATAGGTTACTCCTTGTTCAATATTTTCAAAGATGATTTTACCCGTAAATTCAGAAACAATCACCCCGTTAAATGGATCCCACTTACATACAACAGTTCCCTCTTTAATCTTGGAACCGTTTTTAATATGAAGGGATGAACCATAAGGAATATTATTTGTACTTAGTACACTCTTAGTATTGGCATCTAAAATTTTAATTTCAGAAGTCCTAGAAATCACAATTTCTGCAACATTTCCATCACTATCTTTTCCTTGAACTGTCTTCAAGTCTTCGATTTCGGCAATACCATCAAATTTTGTAAGAAGCTTGTTTTCTTCAGAAATGTTTCCTGCTACCCCTCCCACGTGGAAAGTTCTAAGGGTCAACTGTGTTCCAGGTTCTCCAATAGACTGTGCAGCAATAACTCCTACGGCTTCTCCTCTTTGTACCATTTTTCCGGTAGCCAAGTTTCGTCCGTAACATCTAACACAAATACCTTTTTTTGCGGCACAGGTTAACGGAGAACGAACCTCTACAGATTCGATAGGACTATTTTCTACAAGACTCACATGTGGGTCTAAGATTTCTTGTCCTGCTTCAACGATTATATCGTTAGTTCTTGGATCAACGATATCTTGGAGTGCAACACGACCTAAAATACGTTCTCCTAGAGTCTCAACAATTTCCTCGTTCTTTTTGAGTGGTTTCACTTCAACACCACGTAAGGTTTCACAGTCTTCGTGATTCACAATAACGTCTTGTGAAACATCATGTAAACGACGTGTTAGGTATCCTGCATCAGCTGTTTTCAATGCTGTATCTGCAAGACCTTTTCGAGCTCCGTGTGTTGAAATAAAGTATTCTAAGATAGAAAGTCCTTCTTTAAAGTTTGAAAGAATTGGATTTTCAATAATCTCTCCACCTCCAACATTTGACTTCTTAGGCTTGGCCATCAAACCACGCATTCCTGTCAACTGTCTAATTTGCTCTTTAGATCCACGAGCTCCAGAATCTAACATCATAAACACTGAGTTAAATCCTTGTTGGTCTTCACTGATTCGCGTCATCGCTAATTCAGTCAATTGTGCATTGGTTGAAGTCCAGATATCAATCACCTGATTATAACGTTCGTTATTGGTGATTAATCCCATATTATAATTCCCGATAATTCCATCTACTTGTGTATTGGCCTCATCGATCATTGTCAATTTTTCTGGCGGGATGATGATATCTCCTAAACTGAAGGATAGTCCACCTTTAAATGCAAACCCGTATCCCATCCCTTTGATTTTATCTAAAAAGTCAGCCGTTTCTGGAACGCTAGTTACTTTTAAAATATCACCAATGATTTCACGTAAGTTTTTCTTAGTCAACACAACATTAAAGAAACCGGCTTGTTCAGGTACCACCTCGTTGAACAATACACGTCCTACTGTAGTATCTATGATTTGATAAACAAGTTCACCTTCTTCATTGAAATCTTTTGCTCTGATCTTGATCGTCGCATTAAGTTCAACACGCTTTTCATTATAAGCAATGTGTACTTCTTCAGTAGAATAGAATATTAAACCTTCACCTTTAACTTTATGTTTGGCAGTAGATTTTCTAGCTTTCGTCATATAATACAGACCCAAAACCATGTCTTGAGAAGGTACTGTAATTGGAGAACCGTTGGCAGGGTTCAAAATACTGTGAGAAGCCAACATTAAAAGTTGACATTCCAAAATTGCTTCAGGTCCAAGAGGTAAGTGAACTGCCATTTGATCCCCGTCAAAGTCAGCATTAAATGCAGTACATACCAAAGGATGTAGTTGAATCGCTTTCCCTTCAATTAATTTAGGCTGAAATGCCTGAATTCCTAGACGGTGTAAAGTGGGAGCACGGTTAAGTAGAACAGGATGTCCTTTCAGAACATTCTCTAAAATATCCCAAACCACAGGCTCTTTACGATCTATAATCTTTTTAGCAGATTTAACCGTTTTTACAATTCCTCTTTCTATAATCTTACGAATGATAAAGGGTTTGTATAATTCGGCTGCCATATCTTTTGGCAATCCACATTCAAATAATTTTAATTCAGGTCCAACAACAATTACTGAACGTGCTGAATAATCCACACGTTTTCCAAGTAAGTTTTGACGAAAACGTCCCTGCTTTCCTTTTAAGGAATCAGAAAGGGATTTTAAAGGTCTATTGGAATCTGTTTTAACTGCTGAAGATTTACGTGTGTTGTCAAATAAAGAATCTACAGATTCTTGCAACATACGTTTCTCATTTCTAAGAATTACCTCAGGTGCTTTGATCTCCACCAAACGCTTTAGACGGTTGTTTCTGATAATCACACGTCGGTATAAGTCATTTAAATCAGAGGTTGCAAAACGACCTCCATCTAAAGGAACTAAAGGACGTAATTCTGGTGGAATAACAGGAACCACTTTCATGATCATCCATTGAGGAAGATTTTCACCACGCTCATTTGCATCACGGAACGCTTCAACTACCTGAAGTCTCTTTAATGCTTCTGTTTTTCGTTGTTTAGATGTTTCATTATTGGCTTTGTGACGTAATTCATACGACAATGCCTCTAAGTCAATTCTAGAAAGTAATTCGATCAAACAATCAGCACCCATTTTGGCAATGAATTTATCTGGATCACTATCTTCTTTGTATTGGTTTTCAGCAGGAATTTGCTCCATTACATTGAGGTATTCTTCCTCTGTTAAGAAATCCATTGGCTGAAGTGGCTCACCTTCTTCGTTTTTAGCAATCCCAGGCTGGATGACTACATAACGCTCGTAATAAATAATCATATCCAATTTCTTGGAAGGCAATCCTAATAAGTATCCTATTTTGTTAGGAAGCGAACGGAAATACCAAATATGAGCAACAGGAACCACAAGATTAATGTGTCCAACGCGATCACGTCTTACTTTCTTTTCAGTAACCTCTACACCACATCGGTCACATACGATTCCTTTGTAACGAATACGTTTGTATTTTCCGCAGGCACATTCATAGTCCTTTACAGGTCCAAAAATACGCTCACAAAACAATCCATCACGTTCCGGCTTGTGGGTTCTATAATTAATGGTCTCTGGTTTAAGGACTTCCCCGCGAGAGTTCCCAAGAATTACTTCTGGAGAAGCTAAACCGATTGCAATTTTATTGAATTTTTTCTGGGTAATGATTTCGTTATTTCTAGCCATTGCTAAATGTCGTCTTAAATTAAATTATTCTTCCAATCGAATGTCGAGTCCAAGTCCTTTTAATTCGTGCATTAACACGTTAAAAGATTCAGGTAAACCAGGCTCTGGCAAGGTATCCCCTTTAACTATAGATTCATAGGTTTTTGCTCTTCCTATTACATCATCAGATTTAACCGTCAAAATTTCTTGTAGTGTACTAGATGCTCCATAAGCCTCTAATGCCCATACTTCCATTTCTCCAAAACGTTGTCCTCCAAATTGCGCTTTCCCCCCTAGAGGTTGTTGCGTAATTAAAGAGTACGGTCCAATAGAACGTGAGTGCATTTTGTCATCTACCATATGCCCTAATTTTAACATATAGATAACCCCTACTGTTGCAGGCTGATCAAAACGTTCTCCTGTTCCACCGTCATACAAATAAGAATGTCCATATAAAGGAACATTACCTTTTTCTGTCAGTGCATTAATCTCCTCAATGGTTGCTCCGTCAAATATTGGCGTTGAATATTTCTCTCCTAAATTCTGACCTGCCCAACCTAAAACAGTTTCATAAATCTGACCAATATTCATTCGAGAAGGTACTCCAAGTGGGTTCAATACAATATCAACTGGCGTTCCGTCTTCCAAGAAAGGCATTTCTTCTTCACGTACAATTCGTGCTACAATCCCTTTATTTCCATGACGTCCTGCCATCTTATCCCCTACTTTAAGCTTACGCTTTTTAGCAATATAAATTTTAGCTAACTTTTTGATTCCAGCAGGTAACTCATCTCCTACACTGATCGTAAATTTCTCACGACGCAATGCACCTTGTAGATCGTTTTCTTTGATTTTGTAATTGTGAATCAAATCGGCGATCAATTCATTTGTTTCTGCTGTAGTAGTCCATGAACCTTTAGTAAGGTGAGTATAATCCTCAACTCCGTTTAGTAATTTCAAAGTGTATTTTTTACCTTTTGGTAAAACTTCTTCTCCTAAATCATTTTGAACTCCTTGACATGTTTTCCCGTTTACAATGGTAAATAGTTTTTCTACCAAAACGGTTTTTAAGTCATCAAACTTTAGGTCAAATGCATCTTCTAATGCATCTAACTCTTTCTTGTCTTGATTACGTTTACGCTTATCTTTTACTGAACGTGTGAAGAGTTTCTTGTCAATCACAACTCCACGAAGTGATGGTGGCGCTTTTAAAGAAGCATCTTTCACATCTCCTGCTTTATCACCAAAGATGGCCCGCAGTAATTTTTCTTCTGGTGTTGGATCAGATTCTCCTTTGGGAGTAATTTTCCCGATCAGAATATCTCCAGGATTTACTTCTGCTCCAATACGAATCATTCCGTTTTCATCAAGATCTTTTGTCGCTTCTTCGCTAACATTAGGAATATCATTGGTCAATTCCTCCGTACCTAATTTAGTATCACGAACATCTAATGAATATTCGTCAATGTGGATTGATGTAAAGATATCTTGACGAACTACCTTTTCAGAGATTACAATCGCATCCTCAAAGTTATACCCTTTCCAAGGCATAAAGGCTACTTTCAAGTTTCTACCTAAAGCTAATTCTCCTGCTTCAGTTGCATACCCTTGACATAATACCTGACCTTCAGTAACTCGATCACCTTTTTGAACAATTGGTTTCAAGTTAATGCAGCTACCTTGATTCGTTTTTCTAAACTTAATCAAGTTGTATGATTTTGTATCTCCGTCAAAACTGATCAAATCATCTTTCTCAGAGAAATCATACTTGATGGTTATTTTGTTTGCATCTACATATTCTACAACTCCATCATTCTCTGCATTGATTAACACACGAGAATCTGATGCCACTTGCTTTTCTAAACCAGTTCCAACAATAGGAGCCTCAGGGCGTAATAAAGGAACAGCCTGACGCATCATGTTTGATCCCATCAATGCACGGTTTGCATCATCATGTTCTAAGAAGGGAATCAAAGAAGCTGAAATCGATGCAATTTGATTGGGCGCAACATCCGTATAATTTACTTGGTCTGGAGTTACAACTGGAAAATCTGCTTGATCACGAGCAATTACTTTGTCATCAAGAATTTTTCCTGCTTTGTCGTAATTTACGTTTGCTTGAGTGATTAATTGGTTTTCCTCTTCTTCAGCACTTAAGTAAATTGTTTCTTTAAGATTGATAACTCCATTTTCAACCTTACGGTAAGGGGTCTCAATAAATCCAAGGTTATTCACCTTAGCAAATACTCCTAATGATGAGATCAAACCAATATTTGGTCCTTCTGGTGTTTCAATAGGACACAATCTACCATAGTGTGTATAGTGTACATCTCGAACCTCAAATCCAGCTCTTTCTCTTGAAAGTCCTCCAGGTCCAAGTGCAGATAGACGTCGCTTGTGAGTAATTTCTGCTAATGGATTGGTTTGATCCATAAACTGAGACAACTGGTTAGTTCCAAAGAAACTGTTGATTACTGAGGAAAGTGTTTTTGCGTTGATCAAGTCAATAGGAGTAAAAACTTCATTGTCTCGAACATTCATACGCTCACGAATTGTTCTCGCCATTCTCGCTAGACCCACTCCAAACTGAGAAGATAATTGTTCCCCTACAGTTCGAACACGACGATTAGATAAGTGGTCAATATCATCAATCTCAGCTTTTGAATTGATCAACTCAATCAAATATTTTATGATGGTAATGATGTCTAATTTGGTTAAAACCTGCTTGTCCATTTCCACGTCCAAACCAAGTTTTTTATTCATTCTGTAACGTCCTACTTCCCCTAAGTTGTAACGTTGATCAGAGAAAAACAATTTATCGATGATTCCTCGAGCCGTATCTTCATCTGGTGGTTCAGCATTACGTAGCTGTCTGTAGATGTGCTCAACCGCTTCTTTTTCGGAATTGGTAGGATCTTTTTGTAAGGTATTGTAAATGATCGCATAGTCAGACATGTGAGCATCTACTTTATGAAGCAAGATCGTTTTGACACTTGCCTCTAAAATTTCTTCAATATGTTCTTTTTCAAGAATGGTATCACGATCAATAATGATTTCATTTCGCTCGATAGAGATTACCTCACCTGTGTCTTCGTCAACAAAATCCTCGTGCCATGTTTTTAAAACACGTGCAGCTAATTTTCGACCTAACACTTTTTTGATTCCTGTTTTAGATACTTTAATCTCTTCTGCAAGGTCAAAAATTTCTAAAATATCCTTGTCATGCTCAAAACCTATGGCTCTAAAGAGAGTAGTAACGGGTAATTTTTTCTTACGATCAATATAAGCGTACATAACGCTATTGATATCGGTGGCAAATTCTATCCAAGAACCTTTGAATGGAATTACACGGGCGGAGTAAAGTTTGGTTCCATTGGCATGAAAAGATTGACCAAAGAAAACTCCTGGTGAACGGTGTAACTGAGAAACTACAATTCTTTCTGCACCATTGATAACAAAAGTACCACTTGGAGTCATATAAGGGATAGTCCCTAGGAATACATCTTGTACGATCGTTTCAAAATCTTCATGTTCTGGATCTGTACAATATAGTTTAAGGCGTGCCTTTAGAGGAACAGAATAAGTAAGTCCACGCTCAATACATTCTTGAATTGAATAACGTGGTGGATCAACAAAATAGTCAAGAAATTCTAAAACAAATTGATTTCTTGTATCTGTAATGGGAAAATTTTCTTTAAACGTATTGAAGAGACCCTCTTCGTTACGTTCGTCAGATTTGGTCTCTAGTTGGAAAAAGTCCTGAAATGATTTTATCTGAATATCCAGGAAATCCGGGTACATTGGAGAATGTTTTGCTCCTTCGAAATTGGTTCTTTGGCTCTGTTTACTAGGCATCTAACTTTTTTTTAATGGTCATATTACATTAGGGGGGCACTATAAAAGGGTATAGGCCTTTGGAAAAATCCAAAGACCTATGCCTTTAATGGTATGGATTGAAACTAATTAAGCTCAACCTCAGCACCAGCTTCTTCTAGAGATTTTACAAGCGCTTCCGCTTCATCTTTAGCGATTCCTTCTTTCAAAGGACTAGGTGCACCGTCAACTAATTCTTTAGCTTCTTTAAGCCCAAGACCCGTTAACTCTTTTACTAATTTTACTACGGCTAATTTTGAAGCCCCAGCTGACTTAAGGATAACGTCAAATTCTGACTTTTCCTCAGCAGCTTCACCTCCACCACCAGCGGCCGGCCCAGCAACAGCTACTGCAGCAGCAGCAGGCTCGATACCGTACTCATCTTTTAAAATATCAGTCAATTCATTGACCTCTTTTACAGTCAAGTTGACTAATTGTTCTGCGAATTCTTTTAAATCTGCCATTGTTAATGATTTTTCTGTTAAAAATTTAATATATATATATTGAGTGCGTACATGTTAATACGGGACTAACGTTCTGAAAGTGTTTTAAGAATTCCAGATAATTTCCCACCTCCCGATTGTAGTGCAGAAATAACATTTTTGGATGGAGATTGTAACAACGTAATAATCTCTCCAACCAACTCTTCTTTAGATTTGATAGCAACAAGTGCATCAATGAGATCATCTCCTATGTAAATGGCGTCTTCAATGAAGGCTCCTTTTAACACAGGTTTGGTCATTTTTTTTCTAAAGTTCTTGATCACCTTTGCAGGTGCGTTTCCAGTTTCAGAAAACATCAATGAAGTATTCCCTTTCAGGATTCCTGTCAATTCACCAAAGTCATGGGTGGAAGCCTCCATAGCTTTAGCAAGAAGTGTATTTTTCACCACTTGAAGTTTGATATTCTCTTTGAAACAAGCGCGTCTAAACGCAGTTGTCTGACTGGCATTTAATCCCTCAATATCCGCTAAATAAAGTGTTTTCACACCTGCTAAAGCATCTTTAAGGTTTTCTATTGCTTCGTGTTTTTCTTGTCTAGTCATTGCTTAATTTTTTTTGCGTTAACCCAATTTGGTGTCAATTGATATACTTGGGCTCATGGTGCTAGACATGAAAACGCTTTTTACATATATTCCTTTGGCTGTTGAAGGCTTTAATTTGTTAATTGTCTTCAATAACTCATCGGCATTTTCGTAAATCTTGTCTGCTGTAAATGATGCTTTACCAATAACGGAATGAACGATTCCAGTTTTGTCAACTTTAAAATCTATCTTACCTCCTTTGACATCGCTTACTGCTTTTTTGATATCCATTGTTACCGTTCCTGTCTTTGGGTTAGGCATTAAACCACGTGGACCTAAAACACGACCTAAAGGACCTAATTTCCCCATTACACTTGGCATGGTTACAATTACGTCTATATCCGTCCATCCATCTTTGATTTTTTGTAAATACTCATCCAACCCAATATGATCAGCTCCCGCCTCTTTGGCTTCAGCTTCTTTATCTGGTGTTACAAGAGCAAGAACACGAACGTCTTTTCCTGTACCATGTGGTAAGGTAACAACGCCACGAACCATTTGATTGGCTTTTTTAGGATCTACTCCCAAACGAATTGCCAAGTCAATGCTCGCATCAAATTTTGTATTGGTAATTTCTTTTACCAGAGCAGAAGCTTCTTTCAGCGTATAGATGTTTTTAGGATCTACTTTAGCGCGTGCTTCTTTTTGTTTCTTTGTTAATTTAGCCATTGCTTTATATTAATAGATTAAAAGGGAGCTTGTCCAGAAATTTTGAATCCCATAGAACGTGCGGTACCCGCTACCATTTTCATAGCAGACTCGATAGTAAACGCGTTAAGATCAGGCATTTTATCCTCAGCTATGAGTTTAACTTGATCCCAAGTGACTGTAGCCACTTTTATTCTATTGGGTTCTCCAGAACCTTTTTTCGCTTTGGCTGCTTCCATCAGTTGAACGGCCGCTGGTGGTGTCTTGAGAATAAAATCAAATGATTTATCCACATAAACAGTAATCTGAACAGGTACAACTTTACCTTGTTTATCTTGAGTTCTTGCATTAAATTGTTTGCAAAACTCCATGATATTGACTCCTGCAGCACCCAGCGCGGGTCCAACCGGTGGCGATGGATTCGCAGCACCTCCCCGAACTTGTAGTTTTAAAACTTTACTTACTTCTTTTGCCATTGTCTAGTTTAATTTCGAATTGTGTACGGTGGAAGCGTGTACACAGTATTCAATTTATTAGTGTAACATTTATAATTTCTCTACTTGCATATAGCTTAATTCCAATGGTGTTTTTCTTCCAAAAATTTTCACCATTACCTCTAGCTTACGCTTTTCTTCATTTACATTTTCGATAGCTCCCGTAAATCCATTGAAAGGACCATCAATAACTTTTACATTTTCACCTTGGGTAAATGGAATGGAAACATGCTCTGATGCAAGAGCCAATTCATCCACTTTACCTAACATTCTATTTACTTCAGAAGTTCGCAATGGAATAGGCTCCCCTCCTTTAGTTTCCCCTAAAAATCCAATTACATTAGTAACTGATTTAATAATGTGAGGTAATTCTCCAGTCAAATTTGCCTTAATCATTATATAGCCTGGAAAATAAACTCGCTCTTTGTTTACTTTTTTTCCATTTCGTATCTGAATCACCTTTTCCGTTGGAACAAGAATATCTTCAACTAAATGATCCTGGTTAAAGCGTGAGATTTCAGACATTATATAGTCTTTAATCTTAGCTTCTTGACCACTTACAGCACGAACTACGTACCATTTTTTATCACTAGCAGTTGTAGTCATGCTTATCCTATCAGGTTAAAATAAAATTGAATTGCGCGAGAAAGTACCGTATCAGCTCCCCAGATAGCCAAGGAGAAAAGAATTGAAAAAACAAGCACAACCACAACTAAGCGTTGTAATTCTGAACGTTCTGTCCAAGAGACATTATTTTTTAATTCTTCAAACGAATCTTTGATGTATGATATAAAAAGTTGCATGCGTTACTTTTTTTTTATGCACGGGTTGAGAGGCTCGAACTCCCGACACCTGGTTTTGGAGACCAGTGCTCTACCAACTGAGCTAAACCCGTTTTTATTTGACACAAAAGGCATCCCGCAGAACGGGACACCTTCAGCATCATATTAAAAACATTATGCTTAGTCTAAGATCTCTGTAACCTGCCCCGCACCTACAGTTCTACCACCTTCACGAATTGCAAAACGCAATCCAAGGCTAAGAGCAATTGGTTGGATCAAATCAACATTGATCGTAAGGTTGTCTCCTGGCATTACCATTTCAACACCATCAGGAAGAGAAATGTTTCCTGTTACGTCAGTTGTACGTACGTAAAACTGTGGACGGTAGTTGTTGTGGAATGGAGTGTGACGTCCACCTTCTTCTTTTTTAAGTATATAAACCTCAGCTTTAAATTTAGCGTGTGGTGTTACGGAACCTACTTTACAGATTACCATTCCTCTTTTAATGTCAGTTTTTTCAATACCTCTTAAAAGGATACCAACATTATCTCCTGCTTCACCTCGGTCTAAGATTTTTCTAAACATCTCAACTCCAGTTACAGTAGATTTTAATTTTTCAGCACCCATACCGATGATGTCAACTTCATCTCCAGTGTTAAATACACCAGTTTCGATACGACCTGTAGCAACTGTTCCACGACCTGTGATCGAGAATACATCTTCTACTGGCATTAATGCATCTTTCTCAACGTCACGCTTTGGAAGTTCAATCCAAGCATCTACTTCTGACATTAATTTTAATACAGTATCCACCCATTTTTGCTCACCATTTAGAGCACCAAGAGCAGAACCAAGAACTACAGGAGTATTATCCCCATCATAATCATAGAAAGAAAGTAATTCACGTACTTCCATTTCTACTAATTCTAATAATTCTTCGTCATCAACCATATCGGCTTTATTTAAGAAAACAACTAAACGTGGCACACCTACCTGGCGACCCAATAAGATGTGTTCTCTTGTTTGTGGCATTGGACCATCTGTTGCAGCAACAACAAGAATTGCACCGTCCATTTGAGCAGCACCCGTTACCATGTTCTTAACATAATCCGCGTGACCAGGACAGTCAACGTGTGCATAGTGACGTTGGTCTGTTTGGTATTCTACGTGAGAAGTGTTAATCGTTATCCCTCTTTCTTTTTCTTCAGGAGCGTTGTCAATTTGATCAAAGCTTTTTGCTTCAGAATAACCTGCGTCTGCAAGTACTTTTGTAATTGCTGCAGTTAGGGTTGTTTTACCGTGATCTACGTGACCAATAGTACCAATATTTAGGTGGGGTTTAGACCGGTCAAATGTTTCTTTAGCCATAATTATTGTTGTTTCAATGTTATTTTTAGGAGCGCAAATTTATGAATTTTTTTTAATCGTTTACATGTTTATATAAAAAAATTATGTGAAAAATGCCTTTTTCTTTTTAAAAGAGAGTAGAATAATTTTAAAACACACAAAAACACTTACTTATGTTATAATAATAGGTCGTTTTTTAAACACAATGTAAGGACTCAAAAAAAGTATTCTTATTTAGAATATAAAATTCCATTCTTTTTTAATTCCTTTATACTTTAAGCAAAACGCTTGCAACGATTTATGAATTCAATAGCGATTATTATTCCGTGTTATAATGAAGTTAAACGGTTTCAATTGGAGCGTTTTACTGAATTTATTCAAAACCATCCTTCAGTTGTTCTTTTTTTTGTTGATGACGGTTCAACTGACGACACCCCTTCACTTCTCAAAGGATTAAGATCATACTTTGGAGAACAAGTTCAAATTTTCACACTTTTAAAAAATAAAGGGAAAGCAGAAGCGGTACGAACAGGAATGACCGAAGCCATTAAGAATATAAAAATGGAAAGGTTTGCATTTCTCGACGCAGACTTAGCTACTTCATTGGAAGAGTGTTATGAAATCGCTGGTAGAATCAGCGATACTAAAGCTTTTGTCTTTGGATCAAGAATCAAAAAACTGGACAATAACATTCAAAGAAAAAGATATCGCTTTGTTTTGGGGCGTATTATCGCAACTTTTATTTCAACTATGTTACGCCTCCCTATATACGATTCCCAATGTGGATGTAAAATTTTTAGAAGAGATTGGGCAGCGTCAATATTTATAAATCCATTTCTAAGTACTTGGCTTTTTGATGTTGAGATTTTTTACCGTTTGATCCATCAATTTGGAAGAAAAAAAATTTGTGCTGAGATTGAAGAAGTACCACTCAAAGCATGGATTGATACTGAAGATAGTAAGGTCTCTTTACTTTATGGAATAAAAGTTTGGTTTGATTTAATTAAAATTTATAGACATTACAAATGATATCCTGGACTATTTTAGAACGTAATCACATTTTAAAACGCAGTTTTTGGATCCTTGTGATCATCAGAGGCTTTCTAAATGCTGTTGTTCCTCTAATGGACAAGACGGAAGCACGCTATGCCGAGATTGCCAGAATTATGGCAGAAACTCAAAATTGGATTATTCTTCAAATTGATTACGGAATTCCGTTCTGGGCAAAACCTCCTCTTTCCACATGGGCAAGTGCTTTAAGTATCAGCTTATTTGATACCTCGGCATTCTTTGTAAGACTGCCCTACCTTATTGTTTGTTCTTTGATAGGATGGTGGATTGGAAAATTTAGTCATGATAAAAATTCTCATTATCTGCCTGGCATTATATTATTAACATTTCCCGAATTCTTTTTACATGCTGGTGTCGTTTCTACTGATGTCTTTTTAACACTCAGTACAAGTATGGTAATGCTCGCCTTTTGGAAAAGTATGGAAAAAGAAGCCCCAAAGTTTTGGGGATATCTATTTTTTATTGGACTTGGGTTAGGACTATTATCCAAGGGACCTATCATTGGTATCCTTATACTCCCTCCTATTGTTATTTGGTGTTTGATTCAGAATAAATTACTTAAGGCACTTAAGACTGCCCCTTGGTTATTAGGAAGTGTCTTAATGACTCTAATTGCATTGCCATGGTATCTCCTTACGGAAAAAGCGTCTCCTGGTTTTATCGATTACTTTATTGTAAGTGAACATTTTAATCGCTATTTCAATTCGGAATGGGTAGGAGATAAATATGGCTTTCCTAAACAACAACCCTATGGAATTGTTTGGGGTTTTTTATTGGTGTTTTGTCTACCCTGGTCTCTTTTTTTTCTTCAAAGTTTAAAAAAACATTACAAAACTCTTCGCCAAAACTCTTGGGGCATATTTTTATTAATCTGGATGTTATGGACTCCCTTCTTTTTCACAACCTCAACAAGCTTAATTCACCCTTACATACTTCCATCAACAATTCCTATGGCCCTTTGGATTTCCCATTTTTGGAATACGAATAAAAAAAGAACAATTTATCTTGGTGTAGGAATCTCCATTCCAGTTCTATTGCTTTTGGTGTTTCTAAGTGGAGTAGCAAAGTCGCTTTTTATCAATAATACTGATAAATATTTGATTGAAGAAAGTGAACCTTTAGCAGTATTTGCCTTAAGTAATAAAACATATTCAAGTCAGTTTTACAGTAAAGGAGAGATTGAAAAAATTGATACCATTTCACTTAAGAAAATGATAAAATCAAAAACACCATTTAAAATCATAATTGAACATCGACTTATTAAAAACCTTTCCCCTCAAATTAAAAATGAGCTGTATAAAACTGGTGAAAATAAAAAAAGAGGAATCTATCGACTTAAAAACTGATTGCTTGAATTAGTTTCTAGAGAACAAAAATATTTATGGAGCATCAAGTAGATTCTTCTTTAAAAGCATATTTTACAAGCATTTCCAGGGAGGCATACTCCAGGGTTTTTTCATGGGTTGCCTCTAAAACTAAGCTCGGTGCTTTCCCTGCTTTCTCAGCCTCTATCCATCTTGAAACACAAAGGCACCACTTATCTCCTTCTTTTAAACCAGGAAATTGAAAGCATGGCATAGGTGAAATTAAGTCATTCCCCCTAGAAGCAGAAAATCTTAAAAAGTCATTGGTCATGACAGCACAAACAGTGTGTGTGCCAGTATCTTCTGTTATTGTCCTACATAAGCCATCTCTAAAATAACCCGTCATAGGGGCAGTACAACAAATTTTAAGGGGTTCTCCAAAAACGTTTTTGTCCATATTTTATTTTAAAATCGATTGTAAAAAAAGTAAAATAGTCTTTAAAGGGAATTATAGCATATTTTTCCGAGTAGGATTTAGAATGTGAGCCTACCTGTGTATAGGTTGTATGCAATTAATATGATGAGAATCAGAAGACCTTGAAAAACAATCTTACCTACTATGTTTGATTTTCTCATGCTTCTCCCTTTTTCTCCATTGGACCTCTTAAATGAATAATTAAGCCATTTAAAAAATTTCGCAACACTTGATCACCACACTCCACATACTTCTCATGGCGTTCATTCCTGAAAAAAGCACCAAGCTCAGACTTCGTTATCTTATAATCTACTAAATTACAGATTTCAACAATTTGATCATCACGAAGTTTATGTGCTACGCGAAGTTTCTTGAATATATCATTGTTAGTTAATCCCATGGGATAAAATTACAAAAAAAACCTCCAAGATATCACTTAGTATTTGTGCTATTTAATGACAATTGGTCTTCAGGTTTGAAACTAGAAATAAAAATAAAAATTATTGATTTTTGACTTTGTGATTAATAAACTTTCATCGGAGAAGAAACACAAAATAGTTTTAATCAAATGCTTTTATTGAATGATTTAGTCAAAGTATTTCTAAATCGTAGAAGCCTGTATGAATTGAATTAGGTCATGTGGTGATCTAAAACAATTATAGTTAATTGGAATTGTATTTGAAAAAATGGATGTTCAGTGAACTTCAGAAGAGCCAATGACGAGATTTGAACTCGTGACCTCTTCCTTACCAAGGAAACGCTCTACCCCTGAGCTACATCGGCGATAAATAAAAAGAGAGCGAGAGACCGGGTTCGAACCGGCGACATTCAGCTTGGAAGGCTGACGCTCTACCAACTGAGCTACTCTCGCATTGTACTGATTACATCAGTGTTGGTACTGATTTTGTAAAGATAAGAAAAACATTTCTTAATCCATACGAAATTAGGAAGTGGGGAGAGCAGGATTCGAACCTGCGAAGACGTAGTCAGCAGATTTACAGTCTGCCCTCGTTGGCCGCTTGAGTATCTCCCCTTTTTCAATGATCATGTTATAAAAGCTCAAGAGCTTTCAATTCTTCTATAAACGTACATAGAAGCTTAAATATTTTTCTCTTTAGAGAAAAAAGAGCCGATGGAGGGACTCGAACCCACGACCTGCTGATTACAAATCAGCTGCTCT
>QXZA01000026.1:0-3127 GCA_009886625.1 Flavobacteriaceae bacterium | reverse complement strand
AGAGCCGATGGAGGGACTCGAACCCACGACCTGCTGATTACAAATCAGCTGCTCTAGCCAGCTGAGCTACATCGGCTTTTTAATATTGGTTTCCCAAAATTGAATGCAAATTAAATGCTATTTTTTATGGTTTCAAAACAAAATTTAAAAATTCTTACAAAGCTTTTATTTTTTCTTTGCGACGCTTCAAAATTCGTTCTGCACTATCGGCTGCGGAGTCAATGGCCTCCTCAAAAGTTTTACACATTTTCTTGACCACTACATTCTCTCCAGGGATCTCAATCTTTAATTCTGCCCTCTTATTTATTTTATCTGAAGCATTCTCAACTTTGGTAAAACAGTGCATCTCAATGATCTGATTGTAGAATACAGTAAGTTTTTCTAAACGTTGCTCAGCAAATTCTTTTAAACTAACATCAGCGGTGTAATTCACGGCTCTAAAGTGGACATTTGACATAGATATTGATTTTAAAGGTTATTTATTTCTTCTTTTCCCTTGGATGTGCGTTTTTGTACACTTCCTTTATTTTAGTCATACTACTATGTGTGTAGTGCTGTGTTGCTGCTATACTACTATGACCTAAAAGATCTTTGATTGCGTTCAAATCAGCACCTTGATCCAATAAGTGCGTAGCAAAGCTATGACGTAAAACGTGAGGACTTTTTTTTGTTTTTGTTGATACCAAACTAAAATAATCATTTACGGTTGTATAAACAAATGAATCGGTCAATTTAACTCCTTCTTTACTGGTGAAGAACAAACCCTGCTCACCATGAATACCTTGGCGTTTTTGACAATCCAAAAAAAGCTGTAACTGGTTTTTAATTTCTGGTAGTAGTGGAAGTAAACGTTCTTTATTTCTTTTTCCTAAAACTTTCATTAAACCTGCTGAAAAATCAATATTTAATAATTTTAATTCAATCAATTCGCTTCTTCTAATTCCTGTATAATAGAACAAACTCAAGATTGTTTTTTGAAGCACTCCTGTGTAAGAATCAGGAAAATGATCTGAATTTAAAAGCTGTGACACTTCTTCTTTTGAAAAAGGGAGCTGAACTTGAGTTGCCATTTTCAATGCTTTGTGCTCTTTTAAGGGAGAACGTTCAATAGTTCCTACACGTGTTAGAAATCTATAATAGGAACGCAGTACTGAAATCTTACGATTGACCGTTCGTGTACTATTTCCTTTTTCAATTAATGCAACGATCCAAGATCGGATTTGACTATAGGAAACTTCCTCCAAGTCTTTTGAAGCTCCCTCTGATATCAAAAAATTTTGAAAGGCCTCTAAATTAGATTGATATGCCTTTTGGGTGTGTAAAGAAGACTTCTTCTCTAAAAGAATATAATCAATAAAAGAAGGTATAGACATAAAAAAACGTTACCGTATAAAGTTAGAAAACTTAAATAGGATAACGTTCTATATTGGTAGAATAAAAAGCTTAAATACTTTCGCTGTCGCGTAAGCCTTGAATGTATTGCGCTTTTTGGATTTTTTGACGATTCTTTACTGAAGGCTTAATAAATTGCTTTCGAGCACGAAGCTGACGCATCGCACCAGTTTTGTCAAATTTTCTTTTGAATCGCTTTAATGCACGATCAATATTTTCTCCATCCTTAATGGGAATAATTAACATAATGTAGCACCTCCTTTCATAATGGTGGCAAATATAGGTAAAACAAGTTTACAAATCACAAAGACTTTACAGAACAATTTTAATCCGTTACTCTTTCAAAAGATTACGTGCAATGACCAACTTCTGAATTTCACTTGTTCCCTCTCCAATAGTGCATAACTTGGAATCCCTGAAGAATTTTTCAACTGGAAAATCTTTGGTAAATCCGTATCCTCCATGAATTTGAATAGCCTCATTTGCGACCTTAACACATACCTCAGAGGCAAATAATTTTGCCATAGCACCTTGCTGGGTTACTTTCTTACCCTGATTCTTCAATTCGGATGCTTTTTCAGTGAGCAATACAGCAGCTTCTATTTCCGTTGCCATTTCGGCTAACTTAAAAGAAATTCCTTGAAAACTACTAATGGATTTTCCAAATTGTTTACGTTCTTTAGAATACTTCAGGGATGCATTAAACGCACCTTTAGCTACACCTAAAGAGAGTGCTGCAATAGAAATTCGTCCACCATCCAAAATTTTCATGGATTGAATAAAACCATCACCCACAGCGCCTAATCTATTTTCATCTGGAATTTTACAATTATCAAAAACAATCTCAGCAGTTTCTGAAGCTCGCATCCCTAATTTATTTTCTTTTTTTCCAGCACTGAATCCTGGTGTTCCTCGTTCAACAACAAATGCAGTCATTCCATGATTGTCCCCTTTCTCTCCATTACGAGCAATCACAACTGTTATATCACCTGAAATACCGTGAGTAATAAAATTTTTGGTTCCATTTAACACCCAATGGTCTCCCTCCTTTTTAGCGGTAGTGGACATCCCTTTGGCATCTGAACCTGTATTGTGCTCTGTTAAGCCCCATGCGCCTATAGTAGCTCCAGAACATAGTTGAGGCAACCAACGAAGACGTTGGGCTTCGGTACCGAAGGTGTAAATATGGTTGGTGCAAAGTGAGTTATGTGCAGCAATTGACAATCCAATAGAGGGATCTACAATGGATATAGTCTCAATTAAGGTTACATATTCATGATACCCCATAGCTGAACCACCATATGCTTCAGGAATCAACATTCCCATAAATCCTAATGCACCCGCTTTCTCAAAAATTTCTTTTGGAAAATATTGCGCTTCATCCCACTCCATAATATGAGGCTGAATGAACTGAGCTGAAAAATCACGTGCTGCTTCAAAAACAAAACGCTGTGTCTCAAAAGTATCAATTTTAGGCTTTAATTCGTAATCAATCATTGCAAATTTTTAATACAAATATAGTTTTATTCTTTTTGTTTTGTTTGGGGAATTTAAAAAAAGTTCAGACAAAACACTAAGTCAATTGTCTTTTTATTAGTTCAGTAAGCAATAATATTTTGGCTTCCTCCCGAGATAAATAAGGTATTTGTTGAAGTTCACTCAGCGTTGCTTGATTTATACTCAACTTCACAATTTGGGCAGGGGTTTGAATTTCAAAATGTTGTTTTATTTTTTT
>QXZA01000025.1 GCA_009886625.1 Flavobacteriaceae bacterium | reverse complement strand
TTTTAAAAAAAAGACATCTCAGAAAGGGTCTTATTTTGAAACCTTTGAGGTAAAGTATCCAAAGAAATTTCTTCAATATTTGGACTATTTTCATCACCCCACCAATCTAATTTTCATAAAAAATGAATCCAATTAGGAACGCTTAGAAGCGCAGCCATATAGTCCCCTCCTATTTTATCTGGCTGAATAATATGATCGGCTCCAGCCAACTCCAACTTAGATTGATTCACCTCCTCAGAAACACGACTCACAATGACTAATTTGGGATTTAATTGCCTTGCAGACAAGACTACAAAAAGATTGTCTGCATCATTAGGAAGCGCACAAATTAAATACTTAGCCTTTTCAATATGAACCGCCTTAAGGCTTGCATCAGAAAGCGCGTCACCTTTAAAAAAACAATATCCTGTTCATGTGTGCTAATCATATTAGCGTCTTGTTCTATGACCACATAGGGATAATGGTGACTTTTTAATCGATTTACGGCCTGTCTTCCATTTCTTCCAAAACCACAAACAATAGTATGTTCTTTTAATGTATCCATCCTTTTCTTATTTTTTTTCTGTTTCCATTTGTTATCTTCCCACTCTTCCAAAAGATATTCCCCTATCAATCGAATCGAAATAGCAAAAACTACAATTCCAATAATAATAAAAACTATAGCAAAAACTTTTACATTTTCTGACAATGCACCCACTTCAGAATACCCTACTGTACTCAGAGTGATTACCGTCATGTATAGAGCATCAAAAAGAGAATAGTCCGGTTCTACAAGATAAAAACCAACAACCCCAAATAAGAGTGTAATAAAGAGTA
The DNA here is from genome assembly GCA_009886625.1 of Flavobacteriaceae bacterium. Classification (GTDB taxonomy): domain Bacteria; phylum Bacteroidota; class Bacteroidia; order Flavobacteriales; family Flavobacteriaceae; genus MS024-2A. The sequence goes on along the minus strand of QXZA01000025.1, from coordinate 2,360 downwards.
GAAGTAGAGATTGAAATAGTGGGAACTTAAGTATGACTTAGGGTCAAAGATCAAAAACTGAACTCCTTTTGGTATAGATCATATCTTTTAACTTAAGCCAAAATGCTAAAGTCAAATACATTAAAAAACCGCCAATCAAAGTAGTAAAAGAGGCGTAAATAAAAAATAAACGCACACTTTTTACCTTCATGCCTAAAACCTCAGCAAGCCGAGTTGAAACAGCAAAACCATTGCGTTCAAAAAACTGTCGAATTTTCTTTTGTTTAAACATCGGTTTAAATTTAAACTTATTTGGTTGAATTCTAAACTTTTAATAAAGTATAAATAGAATCAAAACGAGATTCCATTCGTTCCAACAATAGACGTTCCTGCCAATCCAACCAATGAGATGTTGGAAACTGACTTATGAACGATTCACAAGGAGCAAAAAGAGGTTTTTTTAAAAATGTCTTTTTATAAAGCGCTCCTTTTGTTCTACAAAATCACTCAACTGAAGGGTAGGTATAGAATTTCCATTTTGATAACAAACATCAGTATCGTTTTCCCAAACCACATGAAGTATAACTCCATCGTAATCTGAATCTTTCTGATGCCCATGACGAAACCAATCTGAAGAAAGCAAATGCAATTCAACAGCACAGTTTCAATGTAAACCTTCCATATAAATATGTGCAGAAGAAAAATCAGGACCAGCACCAAGGTTAGCTGTCCCCGGGTCTAAAACCTGAAGTGATTTCGAATCAGAAGTTCTCAAATTCTTTTTAGAGAACTTTTGAAAACGCCGCAAATAATGCAAAAAGCTTCCTTCATAAGTAGGTAAATCGTAAAATAAGGAGACTTAAAATGATTAACGGGTGGTCTCGCCCTCCCATTCTAATATCCCACCCAGAAGATTAAAACAAGAAGAAACGCCTTGTCTTTTAAGTAATTGACAGGCTTGAGTACTTCTCGCCCCTGATCTGCAATACACATAATACGTTTTTGATGCATCCAATTCAGCAACTCCATCCATAAAACCTTGTGGATTTCTAATATCCAATAATGTTGCCTCAATTAAATGTCCTTCAGAATACTCCTCAGGAGTGCGAACATCCAATATGATACTTTCTTTGTTTTCAGCCTGTTGCGCTGCCCATTCTTGTTGTGTCAAGTCCATTGTAAAATAATTTTCACTAAAATACAACCACTTCTTAGTTCTTACAAGTTAAATTGTTTGGTTTATGTGATAAATTTAATACATTTGTATAAACAAATATTGTATTGACAAATATAATGAATACAAAAGAAGTAATTATCACCTTACTTAAAGCGAGCAGTTGCGTCAATGAAAGTTTAGTTCAGGCATTAAAACCTCATGGGATTTCGCTTCAACAATTCAATGTCCTGCGAATATTAAGAGGTCAAAAAGGGAGGGCGGCAAACCTTTCGACCGTTCAAGAACAAATGGTAAACAAAATGAGTAACACTACTCGCTTGATTGACAAACTAATTGACAAAAATCTTGTAAAAAGAACAATTTGTGAGGAAAATAGAAGGAAAATAGAATTGTTTATCACAGAGAAGGGTGAAGAGTTTCTAACTGTTGTAGACCCCATTGTAGATGATGCACAAGAAAAAATAATTCAAAAACTAAAACCCAATGAAAAAAGCAACTTAACCGAATTATTAAGTAAACTACTAAAATAAACATTAATGAAAAAGAAACTATTTACACTTTTACTTTTAACTTCTATTAGCTTTACTGCTCTTGGTCAAACCATGGCTGTCAATAATGAAGACAGCTCAATCCATTGGTTAGCCAAAAAAGTAACAGGTCAACACGAAGGTAATATTTCAATAGCCGAAGGAAATCTCGTTGTGCTAAACAACACACTAACAGGAGGGAATTTTGAAGTGGATATGAATAGTATGACAGTAACCGACTTGACTGGAGAATACAAAGAGAAGCTTGTTGGTCACTTAAAATCTGATGACTTTTTTGGAGTGGCAAAATTTCCAAAAGCGAACTTGGAAATTACCAATGCAATTCAAAAAATGGACAACCATTATGAAGTTATTGCTGATTTAACGATCAAAGGAATCACAAATTCCATTACATTTAACATGCACATAGAAAATAAAACTGCAATTTCTAATTTGACAATAGATCGATCCAAGTTTGATATTCGTTATGGTTCAGATTCTTTTTTCGACAACCTTGGTGATAAAACCATATATGATAACTTCGAAATTCATGTAACGTTAAAATTTTAATAATATGTTAGAAAACAAAAGACCAAAATGTGGCTGTGGAAATACCCAAAATCCTGATGGATACTGTGACGGATCAAATGTGAAAAAAAAATTATTGTTCTGGGATT
>QXZA01000024.1 GCA_009886625.1 Flavobacteriaceae bacterium | reverse complement strand
GATAATAACCCATCTCGTTCTGCAGTATAACGTACTTGTTCAGAACCTGGATTAATTCCGAATTCCGCTTTAGTAACGAGATTTTTGTCTACTGCTTGCTTAGCAATTGAAGCTGCACGGGCTAAATCTTCGTAAGAAGAGTTTGTACATGAGCCGATAAGACCCCATTCAACTTGTAATGGCCAAGTATTCTTTTTTGCAACTTGTTTCATTTCTGATACTGGAGTAGCTAAATCCGGTGTAAAAGGTCCATTTATGTGAGGGCTTAAAGTATCTAAATCAATTTCAATTACTTGATCAAAATAGCTTTCTGGATCTGCATAAACCTCAGGGTCTGCAGTCAGGTGTTCTTTCACTTGGTTAGCAGCATCTGCAACATCATCTCTTCCTGTGGCTCTAAGATAACGCTCCATAGATTCATCATAACCAAAGGTAGATGTAGTAGCGCCTACTTCAGCACCCATATTACAGATCGTTCCTTTTCCAGTACATGACATTGCCTCAGCTCCCTCACCAAAATATTCAATTATCGCTCCCGTTCCCCCTTTTACTGTAAGAATTCCTGCAACTTTCAAAATAACATCTTTAGGTGCTGTCCACCCATTTAGCTTTCCCGTTAATTTTACTCCAATTAATTTTGGAAACTTTAATTCCCAAGCCATATCAGCCATTACATCTACGGCATCTGCACCACCAACACCAATAGCGACCATTCCAAGTCCACCAGCATTTACTGTATGGGAATCTGTACCTATCATCATTCCTCCAGGGAAAGCATAATTTTCTAAAACAACTTGGTGAATAATTCCAGCTCCTGGTTTCCAAAAACCAATACCGTATTTGTTAGAGACAGACTCTAAAAAGTTGAATACTTCAGCAGATGTACTGTTCGCAGATTTTAAATCTTTTACAGCACCTTCTTTGGCTTGAATTAAGTGATCACAGTGAACTGTAGTAGGTACTGCTACTTTAGATTTTCCAGACTGCATGAATTGTAGTAATGCCATTTGAGCAGTCGCATCTTGACAGGCAATTCGGTCTGGAGCAAAGTCAACATAATCAACACCCCTATTGAACGCAATATTTCCCGAATTTTCCCAAAGGTGAGAATAGAGGTTTTTTTCGGTTGCTGTCAATGGACGACCCGTTAATTTTCTTGCTGCAACAACGCGCTCAGAAAGGCGGCTGTAAACTTGCTTAATCATGTTAATATCAAAAGCCATACTACTGTTTTAAATTTTGCGTAAAATTATAAAATAAATAAATGGAATGCTTATAATATTTAAGGTTTTAGTAAGATTTTTAAAAACTTTAGCATTAGAAATGTTTCATAATTTTTTATCTTGTATGAACTAAAGATTAACTCATGAACGTATTATATGATCTGTGGAATGAAATTGTAGGTTTTTTTGGTGTTCATCAATTCATTAGCATCTTAGAAACCAAAAACTATGATGCCTTTTTAAGCTATGAAGGAATAGTAGCACTCATCATTCCAATCATCCCTTTTTTATTAGTACTAGAATTATTTTTAGGTTTTATCTATAAAAAATCGCAGACTAAGGTATACAAGGTGATTTTTCTAATTTACCTTTTCAACAGAATTGTAGGGAGGTTTATTTCCATTGGAATGGTTACTCTTTGTATAGGGTTACTTCAACCTTTTGCAATCCTTGAAATTTCCAATTCATGGTATTGGTTTATTTACGGCTATATCATCTGGGAATTTGCACATTTTATCTACCATTTTTTAGCACACAAAGTTCGTTTATTTTGGTGTCTCCATGCCACACATCATTCTCCCGAAGAAATGAATTTAAGTGTAACCCATGCTCATTTTTTCCTAGAGGCACCTTATGCCGATTTTATTCGCACCTCAATTTGTATTCTACTAGGAGTCAATCCTATCATGCTTTTTACTATTATGTTTATTGATGGTACTTATGGCGCCTTTATTCATGTAGGTGAAAACCTAATAAAAGACGCACGTTTAGGATTTTTAAATAAATTAATTCTGACCCCATCTCATCACAGAGTTCATCATGCTAAAAATCCTTTATACTTAGATACCAATTACTGTAATTTATTGAATGTTTGGGATCGAATCTTTGGAACATACCAAGAGGAAGATACTTCAATAACTATCGAATATGGAGTGACACGACCCATAAAGTCTGGAAGTTTTATAGATGTTTATTTTGGGGAAATAATAAATCTTAGTAAAGATGTATTTTATGCTCCTGGAATTATAAACAAATTTAAATACATTTTTTATCCCCCCGGTTGGAATCATACTGGAGATTTTAAAACAGCTAAAGAGATTCGTGCTGAATATTTAAATTCCTAATATTTTCCTCAACAGCTCAAATTAATTTTATTAAAAAGACCGTATCCCGTTTAAAGTATTTTTTGTTTTTTTGCTAAATTCAAATGAAGTTAAACAACAGAAATATTAGTAATAAAATGAGAGTGTATCATCGGTATTTGGGCTTCTTCTTAGCCGGTATCATGTTTATGTATGCACTAAGTGGTATAACCTTAACTTTCAGAGATAAGGAATATTTCAAAAAAGCTGTTGTGGTTGAAAAAGTTATAGAAAAGGATTTAGAAAAACCACCCATAATACGTGGAGCAAAAAATATTGAATACAATAAGCATACAGGCGAAATTAAGTACATACAAATGCAGCCCCCTAAAATATTGGGAATGATAGAAAAAATGCACAAAGCGACCTCATCAACGCCGTTATACTTTTTAAATGTCTTTTTTGGTATTTCTCTTTTATTCTTTGTTTTTTCAGCCTATTGGATGTTTCTACCACAAACTGAGATTTTCAGGAAAGCAATTTATTTTACGCTGGGAGGAATTGCACTTTCCCTATTGATGATATTAATCTGATTCTTAAATTTGTTTTAATAGAATACAACCAAGATCAAGAAAAAAATAAATTGATACTACTCTGGAAAAGAGAAAATTAAATTAACTTTATATCACAAACTAAACTAACTATGTACCGATTATATTTTACTTTATTATTTACTGTGTTTTTTGTTTCCTCTTCGTTTACCTCCATAAACACTGTGGAAGAGTTTGTTTATTTATGTAATAAGCCAGGACAAAAATGTTACTATCTTTTACCTTGTAATGAATTGAGAGAAACTTGTAATAAGGTAAATGGTAAAATATTTAAAGTCCCTTTAAGCAGAGCCATTCAAATGAAAAGAGAAAAATGTGAATGTGTTGTTGATAATGGAAATCCAAATAAATAAACTTATTGATCTTCACTAGGAATTTTTTCAGGCGCCTGCCCTGTCAAACCGTCTAATTTAAATCGCAGAATAATTTCATGCGTCTTAACACTTAGATTGTTCAACGTAGATTGAACAGGAGACTCATAGGCATAACCAACATCAAGGTAATTTTTAATCCCCACAAAACTCATTAAACCTACTGATTTTGTTGTTCTGTATGAAGCTCCTATTTCAAAGAAACCTCCGATATTAAGCATTCCCAAAAATTCTGAAGTGACAGGCTGGTTGGTCACTTTCCTAATCAAAACACTCGGCTTTAAACTCAAGTTCGAATTTAATTTAAAGGTTCCCCCTCCTGCAAAATAAGTGTGAACAAAATCTGTTGCTGTTTGAGAAAAATCAATTGCATTGGACGCTTTAAAGAGCCTAGGGACTGAAAAGGAAACCCAATAAAATTCTGATTGCAAGAGCATACCTAAACCTAAATTTGGATTCACTCTCGAAAATAAATCTTGAGCTGGATCAATCGCTGAGTCTGAGGTACTGGATAGACCCAAAAGATTTGCTTTATAAAATGCAGCCCCAGCTTTAAGCCCCAAAAATAAATTTGTGCTCTCATTGAATTTCAATCGGTATGAAAAATCAAAGTAGGCCGTTGTATTTTTTTCAACAAAATATTTACTAGAACTAATTGAAATGCCTAAGCCTACATTGTTCTTTCGTTGCGATGAAAAAGTTATGATTTGTGCCTTAGGAGAGTTTTGTACAGTGGCCCACTGATTTCTTGAGGTAATCGCAAACATATTTCTTGCTTCAGCCCCTGCATAAGCTGGGTTAATCAAACTCATTTGATAACGGAAGCTCGTTAAAAAAGGTTCTTGTTGCCCGAAAGAAAGTAATGGTAGAACTAAAAATATAAAGTATTTTTTCAAGCTTTAACGTGTTATGAATACCCAGCCTTGATAATCAATTGTTCCGTTCCCATCAGCATCTATCATATAGAGATAACTTGCCTTTGGAAGTACTTGACCATCATTTGTTCCTCCCCAATCATTTGCATATTGCTTTTGATTGAAAACCAAATTTCCTGTAGCATCATAAACCCATACTTGATTTGTAGAATAACGTTGGATTTCTCCAATTACCCATGTGTCATTTACTCCGTCTCCATTGGGAGAGAAGAAATCAGGAAGTATCAATGCATAATGATTCTCATCGTCTACAAATTCTTGATCTGGATTATATAACTCAGGGGCATTATCAAAAGCATTTGAAATTCCATCACCATCAATATCAGAATCAATTGCGTCAGGGACAAAGTCTCCGTCTTGGTCTGCAGGAAAATCGGTGGCATCTAATGGATTTGTACCAATTGCAATCTCATCAAAATTAGAGTATCCATCATTATCAATATCTTCATCTGCATTGTCTCCAATAGAATCATTATCAGTATCCATCCATTCATATGGATTGAATGGGAAGGCATCTAAACTATCAATTACACCATCATTATCATCATCTTGATCTGAATTATCTCCAATTCCATCTCGATCAAAATCAGAGGATTCGTTAGGGTCATTTGGAAATAAATCTTGAATAATGTAATTCTCTCTCCAACTGACATCAATATCAACTACACCATCATTATCATCGTCATTGTCCAGATTGTCTGGAATTCCATCGCCGTCTGCATCAATCCATTCATTAGGATTGGTCGGGAATTGATCATCTTCATTGAGATACCCATCGTTATCAATATCTCCGTCATAAAAATCTAAGATGCCATCATTGTCAATGTCTGTGGGGAAACTTCTAAAATCGTAAGGGTCTGTACCAATTGCCATTTCATCAGCATCCACAAAACCATCTCCATCAGAATCTATAAAACGAGCATCATAGTAGGAACTTCCTCCTCCAGATGAGGATTCTGTAATGACTTCTTCAATAGACAATTGTCCATCTTCATCAACCAGCACTTCAAACTGAACTTCTAAACTTAACCCTTCCCAATCGGTTGCTCTTATAATAACCTGGTAAGGTACATTTGCTTTACTGGTAGAACTATCATAATACAGTTTTTGATTCTTTATTTCAAACTTAGATGCATTTGGAGAATTAGATGGAACTGTAACAGTGATAACATCATCTTCATCAGGATCAGTAACCACAATATTGGAAATAAACTGTTCCCCTTTAGAAGTCAATTTTGAACTTATATCCGTGAGTTCTATACTTGAAGGTACCTCATTAACATCTACAATATCAAAACTGTAAGGGGTTTCACTTGTTTTTAAAGAACTATCATCTCCGGGTTCAATAGCTGACTTACCAGAAAATCCTGATTTTTTCTTTTTCACCTTCCATTTTCCTACGTTCATTTTCCTACTGCTTGCTGCATCTAAAGTCTTAGGTGAAAATTTCGAAGTGCTCCCTGAAGGAGATTGTACAGTTCCTTTTTTCGAAGTTCCTCCAGAAAATTCAAAATTTAAAACGGTATCAAGATAGTTAACCAATTCTTCCGTAGCGATTATATATTCTTCACCATTTAAGGTTTGAACAATACCATTCGATTCACTCAAGTCAGTATCCCAAACTATGTCGTCCCCCTTTACTTTTCCTAATGCTCCCAGCTGACCGAACTTTCTATACCCCCATCCATATGGAGTGTCATTTTCATCCAGAGCAACTTGAAATCTATAGCCTCCAAGGTTGGACTGCCAATTGATGTCACCCACCACTAAAGTAGGTATATTCTTATCTGAATAATCTCCTACAGCAAGTGTACCTAAGTCATTATCTCCCCATGCATACATTGAATTATCACTTGCTATTGCAAAGCTAACCTCAGCAGAAGCGTCCACACTCACAAAAGTTTTAGTTACTGAATCTGTAACAACAGGAGATAAAGGACTAGGCTCTGCTACAATATCCCATTTCCCTTGATTAGCTCCTAATCCCAACTGCTGTTGTTCATTCGCACCCCAGGTGTATAAATCGCCAGTATCTGTTAACCCTATAACGTGTTTGAGTCCCATAGATAATTGATCCCAATCATTACCCGCTTCAAAAATCTCAACAAGATTACTTATAAAGCCAGGGTAACAATCAACTGAAATTTTTGACTGAAACTGTTCAGATGAAATTGAACTAGAAGAAGTGTTTGAGTTCTGCAATTCAGTATTGATGAAAAAACTATTACCCCATCTATTTTCTATTAAAATAGAATTAGTGTTTGTAACCGTTAAGCTGAATGATGAAGGATCAATTTTATCTGATGTTTCTATTGAATTTTTAATATTGGCAACAGCATCCGTTAGATTACTGGCTGAAGCTTCAATCCGTGATCCACTCAAATTAACGGTATAGGTTACAGTACCAGATATGTTCTCCACCAAATCCTCAAAATTTATATCACCAGCAAAATCACTAGACTTATCAATTATAGAAAAAGAAAATGTGTTTTGTTGGTATGCTTTAGACTTGAATAAAATTGTCGAATTACCAGAATTTGTTGGAGTAACAGTTATCGTTAAAGCGTTAGTGAGTGTATTATTTGCATCAAATAAAGAAGAAATACTATTTACAAAACCGGATGAAGATGTTACTGGAGAGACCGTAAGACTGATGTTATTAACTTTTATAGTTATCGTTGCACTTCCTGTTATTTGACCAATTTCAAACTGTGTTTCTTGGTATTGATTTGGATGAGAAATTATAATTTTTTCAATCTGATTTTTTGGTTCTGGGCATGGATCTTGAGTTAAAACAGAATTCCAATTGGCACCAGCACCCCATATAGAACCGTCTGTTTTTTCGATTAATATATTAAGTTCACTATTCATAAAATCATGAAAATGATCCCAATCTGTGTCACGTCCTATTTTTCTAGGAGAGCTCAATGGAAACCATGCTCCAGTGTAGAAATTAGCTCCAGCACCCCATAATTCTCCATTATTTTTAATATAAACAAACCCACCATTTATAGGGGAGAAATCTTTCATATCACTTTTATTAACCCCTTCTACCTTTGTTGGCGTAGCAACATATTCACTTTTAAAACCAAGACCTAAATCAAAATTTTTGTTTTTACCCCAAGCCCATAAGCTGCCATCTGACTTAAATGCATACACATGCTCAGTAATTGCAAACACCTCAGTCCAACCCTCAACCTCAATTTTCTTTGCTTCATAATTTTCAGCCTTGGTATCACGGGTACCTCTTCCTAGTTGTGCATATAAATTATCTCCATATGCCCATATAGTATTTTGATTGGTAATAATTTGAGTTTCAGTTTCAGTAACTTTTACTTCTTTGATATCACCATCAATATCGTCCCAATCAAGTTCTTGAGGAATATTCGAATTTGTTGATCCTGTTCCAAGCTGACCTTGATCGTTTGATCCAATCATTCTCAGTTTACCATCTTTATTGATTATTCCAGCTTGCTGTTCTCCGCTACTTATTTGAGTAATCTCACCTAAGGTTATATCTGGTTCGGAGAAAGTCTCATACGTTGTTGGTTTTCCTTTACCAAGTTGACTACTTAGGTTTCTTCCCCAGCTATAGAAAGTTCCGTCTGTTGAATAGCCAATTCCAAATTTGAATCCTAAAGAAATATTTTTCCATTGTTGATCTGGTCTAACCCTAATAGGCTGAGGAATAATAAAGCCGTATTCTTCCCCATTTTGCCATGCTTCTAATGAATTGTTATCGTGAACAGGTAAAGCCCCGTAGTTAACCCCCCAAACATAGAGTTCATTATCAGTATTAATTGCCGCATATGAAGCTCCAACTTGACCATAATTCCATGTACTAATTTTTTTCCAATTAGTTTGACTTCCTATTTGATCTAGATTAAACATATTGTTAAACTGTTCTTCTGTTTGGACTCTATCATCAAAGCCCATAAAATCATATGCATCTATGGTTCCATCATTATCAGAATCTACAATTCTATCATCTGTTCCATAATAGCGTTCCCACCAATTAAGAAGCTTGTCATCATCCATATCAACGTCCACATTATCCGAAATAAAATCTAAATCTAAATCACGGTGCCCTCTACTGTCAAAAATTGCATTGTCCCAACCATCATCTGCTCCATCATTATCTGAATCTCTGTCCTGTATATTTGGTATTCCATCACCATCTATATCATCATAGTCAATATTTTCATTATGATCTTGAGTCCCATTATTGTCTGAGTCTAAATCATATTGAACATGAGTTCGGCCACTCCAGTGCATATCACTCCCTGGACTACCATTACCAGTCCAAACTTGTCCATTCCAATCATATCCTGGTCTCCATAAATTTTTGGTGCCCCGATACATTTCTCGTTTTTTGAGACTACTTGCGGCATTATATTTGGTTTCAAATGCCTGGCTTAATGCACTTTCTAGAATGTCTGGGATACCATCCCAATCTTCGTCATTTGGGGCTTCAGTTTCATCATCAAAAATAAGAGGATTCAAATTCCAGCCTGAAACGTTTAGTTCATCTCCGAGTTTTTCAACGAAATCAGAAAAATGATCATCATCATCATTTTCATCTTGATTATTTCCTTCACCATCGTTATCAGTATCAAGCCATTCTTTTGAATTCAGAGGAAAATGGTCTAGTCCATCTAAATAAGTATCCCCATCTGAATCAGCTTTTGAAGTGGAGGTCCCAAGAACAACTTCATATTTATCTGATAAGAAATCTTGATCTTGATCATCATTAGGCTTGCTAGATGCATCTAGTGGGTCTGTCCCATTAAAGGCCTCATCAAGATCACTGAAACCATCTCCATCATCATCACGATCTCTATTGTTTCCTAGTCCATCTAGATCAGTATCAAACCATTCTTCATGCCAAACAGGATATATATCGATTCCATCGTTATATCCATCAAAATCAGAATCAGGCTCATATCGATTTGTAGCACCATTATCTTCGTCCTGATTGGAGATTCCGTCCCCATCAACATCTTGATCAACGAAAGTTGCTAAATCAGGTCCATACCAACCCATCTCGTTGAGGTCAGGGTCATAAAAACCGTCTAGATTTGTGTCCTCTACTGTAAAATCTGGAATACCATCTCCATCTTGATCTCTAAAAGAATTAATATCCAACGGCATTTCGTCCCAATCATCTCCTTTCCAATCTCCATCAGTATCCCAATAGTATGGATTTGTACCAAGGGCTTCTTCCTTACTATCTGAAAGACCGTCATTATCATCGTCTAAATCTTCATTATCCCCAATGTCATCCCAGTCTCTGTCATACCACTCATTTTCGTCATCTGGATAACGATCTTCATTTTGCCATGAACAAAAACTTGTGTTGATATTTACTACTCCTCTCCAGTCCCAAGTTTGTACATGAATTTGTGCTCTAGAATCTTCCCCTTTTATGATAAGCGAAGTTCCAGAAACAGATGCACTAATTTTTTCCTCCCCAGGTCTATATTGACCATTAAAACAACAATCTTGAAAAGGTATTGTATTATAATTTTGATTGATTTCATCAGCAAAAGCAGTAAGAAGAGAAACCGCTGAAGTAGGAGAGGAAGTCGTTATTTTGATTTCGGCTCGGTTTTCCCAATTGTTCCAACCTTCAATGAAAATTGAATATGTTTCTCCAGCAATTGTTTGAGTTACTGTTCCAACTACCTTTATTGTCTCTTGCCAATTCCCATCTTCATCATGAGATTCAAACCCTATTCCTATGCATCCATCTGAGAAACCATCTCCATCTGAATCTACATTATTGGTGTTTAACCCTAATGCAATCTCTCTTAAATCAGAAAGGCCGTCATTATCATCGTCATCATCATCATTTTCATCTCCTCTGAAGTCTCCATCAAAATCAATACTCTCTCTGTCATTCCAGGGAATTCCATCAAGATTATCATTTACCCCATCAAAATCAGAATCTACCATATAAGGGTTTGATTTTGAATGTAAATAAAATCCTGATCCTGAATGTTTTGGTTCTCTAGGAGTTAATTCAAATACATTTGAAAGTCCATCTCCATCAATATCATCATCAGAATTATCCCCTATCCCATCTCCATCTGTATCCCAAAATTCATTAGGATTATTTGGAAATTTATCGATTAATAATTGACCTTTTAATTCATCTTGAAGTCTTCCCTCGCCATAGAAATAAAAATTACCAACTCCTTTACTTGGATCTCTTTTGGCAAAAAAATCACTTTTCCAATTCCAATCACCGCGTTCGTCAGATAATATTAATTTCTCACCACTTACAACTGTACTAAAGGCGTTTATATGAACTCTTTTATCATAGCTGTCACCACTGATAATTAACTTAGTTGATGATATCACTGAAGAAACAGATTGGTAACCAGTACTGCCATTCCAATCAATGTACTCAACGCTTCCAATATTATTTATTTGATTATTAAAATAAGCTAGTATATCATTTGCAGTGGAGGTAGAGCTCACAGTATAACTAAGTTCATTTCTATTATTCCAATTACCGTATCCTTCAATTTCCATTTTATACTCATCTCCAAATTGAGGTTTTGCAGTTGTTGATAGTATATCTATTGTTAAATTCCAATTTACAGATTCATCCCTATTTGGATATTGCCAACCGTCACTTACCCCATCATTGTCGGTATCCCAATCATTTGGATCTGTCCCGATACTTAACTCATAACCATTTGAAAAACCATCTCTATCAGAATCGGATCCTCCATCGTCTGGTGTTTTCACAAGGGGATTAGGATCATCGAAATTTAGAAAATTATCCTCATCAATATTGTCATCTAAGCTGTCAGCAATACCGTCTTGATCTGTATCTAAATGATCTCTACTATCATATACAACTTGATCATTGCTATTCGAATAACCATCTTGATCTATATCTGAATCAGAATTATCTCCTATACCATCACCATCAGTATCCCAAAATTCGTTCGGATCATTTGGAAACTGATCCATTAGATATAAATGTCCAGATGTTGAAAAGCCGTTAAACTTATAATAATTACAACAACTATTGTTTGTACTCCTAGTTTTATAAATATTTGATTTCCATGAGTGAGATTCATGGTCATGTTTCAATAAATAGCTAATATTATTATCAATAACAATGTTAAATGCACTGAAATAAAAATTCCTTGTATCATCTTGAAGCTCAATGATAAGCCTTTTGTTTTCAACTGATGCCAGGAAAGTTTCTTGAATTCCACCATCATGAAGAATGTATCCAAGTTCATTTAATTCCGCTGCAAAATAATTCAAAAATTCAGCTCCTGTAATCGTGGTACTTACCTCGTAAGTAATTTTTTTCCAATCATTATGATCTTGATTATAACCCTCCAATAGTATGTAGTAAGTGTCTGGATTGATGATTGAAGAAGCACTAGGTATATCAATATATATTTTATGATTTTCACTATTGCTGTGTGGCATTTTCCAACCATCACTTATTCCATCACTGTCTGAATCCCAATCATTTGGATCTGAACCGATTGAATTTTCATATGCGTCGCTAATTCCATCATTATCTGAGTCAGAATCGGGTATTGATGAATTGTTGAGAGGGTCAGTTGAATTATAGATTTCATCTACATCTAACCAGCCGTCTCCATCATCATCTTGATCAATATTATCCAAATATCCATCACCGTCAGTATCAATTGATTGAGTAGAGTTGTAAGGTAATGGATCATTCTCGTTACTCAAACCATCACCATCAATGTCTGTATCTGAATTATCTCCTACACCATCACCATCTGTATCCCAAAATTCGTTAGGATTATTGGGAAAAGCATCAATTAAAAATTTAAATTCAGGGTCATTATGAGATTGTGTTTTATTTGCACCAAATCTAAAGTAATTAGAACAACCTTGATTTAAGGAAATATTTCTTTGTTTATAGACTTCTGATTTCCATTGTTGTTGATGGTGATTATGACTAGAAAGAATTAATTTATTATTCTCTCCTATTAAAGTGTTAAAGAACACCGAATGAAAATTTATACTGTCATCATTACCTGTTATGATAATTTTTGTGCCCGATACTTGAGCACTAAACGATTCAACACTTCCACCATTGTAAAGGACTTGACCTATGTTATTTAATTCATTTGTAAAATACGCTAATAATTCTGCTCCGGTTTTTGAAGTTTGTCCATCAAAATTTACAATTAGTCTATCATTATAATCTTGATTATGCCCTTCGAGTTGAATATAATACTGATCACCAATTTTTGTGCTTGCACTTAAGCTTGGAATTTCAAGAAACAGTTTCCAATAAGCATTATCTGATGAATCCCAACAAGGATATTTCCAACCATCACTGATTCCATCTCCATCTGTATCCCAATTTTTTGGATCTGAGTTATTATTAATTTCGTATATGTCTGAAACTCCATCGCCATCTTGATCTCTGTATCCTGATCCTGGGTAATCATCTGGATCTAAAGGATCTGTTCCACTTGCAATTTCATCAACATCTAAAAATAAATCTCCATCATCATCAAGATCTGTATTATCCCCAACAAAATCAAACCTTCTTCTGTCTCCAGTGGTTTCCTCTACCCACCCATCGTTATTATAGTCTTCTCCGAAGATTCCATTATTATTAGAGTCCGTTAGATATCCATTTGCAATAGTAGGTTTATCTGTATTTTTTTGTTCGCTGGAATCATTAGGAAATTCATCCTCAGAATCTATTGTTCCATCATTATCATCATCTTGATCTGTATTATCCCCTGTTCCATCAGAATCACTATCTGCCCACTCAGTATCATCTGATGGAAACACATCTTCTATCCAAGAACTGGGATAAAATTGCCAATTATTATTATTATCGGGGTTCTGAGCCCAATATCCATCACATTCTCTCCAGTTATCGGTCCACCAAGAATAGCCACTTTCAGGATCGGTATAAAATATTTCTTTGGTTCGGTCACAAGGAGCATCATAATATCCATCCCCATCAGAATCTTTTGAATTTGGATCCATTCCCTGGGAGGTTTCATAGCTGTCAGACAGACCATCACCATCACTATCAAAGGATTGATTAGGGTCTAATGGGAATAAATCCTCATTATCATTCACTCCATCTTCATCTGTATCAGCTTTTTGTGGATCAGTGCCTAATCTATTTTCTTCTATCCAATTTTCAAGCCTATCCTTGTCATCATCCCACGAAATTGTAGCGTCTAGTGGCCATGCATCCCAACCGTCAGCAGCTCCATCTCCATCGGTATCCCAGTTAAATGGATCTAAACCTAAAGAAACTTCGATAACATCAGCCATGCGATCGCCATCATTATCTTCAGGCTGACTTTGCCAGTCTTTAGGGTCAGTATTTACACTGGAATTAAGCTCGACAACATCTTTAAACCCATCATTATCGTCGTCTTCATCAATTTCATCAGGATCCCCATCCCGATCTGTATCTGCTGTGTATAAAGCATTATTTGGAAATTCATCTCTAGGTTGAAGGTTCTGACACGCGTCACTTATTCCTTCCCATTCTTCCCAAGAAATCCATCCATTTCCGTCACAATCATATTTAATGTCCCAAAATCTCCAAAAATAAAGCCATTGATCACAACGTTCCCAGCCCTCGGAGCAATCTAAATTATTGGCGGCTTGTCTAAAAATATCGAATTTAGAAGCCGCAATAGCATCTAAATATCCATCACCGTCACTATCAGAATTATTTGGATCTGTCCCATTTATGGTTTCTAACGCATCTGGCAGACCGTCGTCATCACTATCATACTGGTAATACCACGTTCTAGGGTATTTATCATCTTTGTCATCAACACCGTCACCATCTGTATCTAAGATACAAGGGTCTGCATTTCTCTGCCATTCCTCTTCATCACTTATACCATCCTTATCGCAATCCCATCTTTTGGAACTATCAGAGGGATCAGCATCTTCCCCATCTGGCACGCCATCACCGTCACTATCCCAATTATCATCATTAGGATCTAGTTCATCAGGTAATCCATCAAAATCAGAGTCCTTAGAATAATTACTATCTAAAGGAAGTTGGTCTTCCGCATCCATAACACCGTCACCATCAGTATCAGGATTATTTTTATCAGTACCTACTTGATCCTCTATTTTGTTTGGAAACCCGTCATCATCATTATCATATTGAAAGGCTGGGTCCCATTCAAAAGCATCATCGATATCTGCAACACCATCATTGTCCCTATCCTTGTTAGATGCATTCGCAGAAGTTGGGATATTCATTCCTATCTCATGGATTGTCCCATTGTCGGCCAATGCAATAATAGCATCACCTACCCTAACATCTTTCCAGGTCATCCCATTACTTACATTCAAATAATTTGGTAACATCAGCCCATCAATAACACCCCAGATATACAATTCTCCATCTTCTGTAATCCCAGCAGCTGTAGTATCGTATACTTCACCAAGATTGTTAATATTAGGTATTTTAGGGTTTACAAAATTATTCGATATCGCCACTTTATCCCACCTCAATAAAGTATCAATTACCTCAGGAAAGTTACTTATAATTGTATTTCCTGACAGTAAGTCAGCCAGTGAATAATTTAACGGAAGTACATTTGAGTCGGGTTCGTCGATAAGGTGTTGACTGTTTTGAATGTGATCATCATAAACCCGAGAGTTAAGATTTATATTTCCATTGCCATCCCCCCAGTAGTATAGATGCCTTGAAGTTTTATCAATTGCAAGAACTGCGGTTCTTGAGACTGCAAAATCATGAAATAAAATTTGATTTGCGGAATCAAATAATTCTTCGACAAAGAATTTATTTATTCTAATGTCTTCTTCCTGTGTCACATAACCATCATATGGATTATTTCCCAAAAGTATTTCGAGAGCATCTGAAAATCTATCTCCATCACTATCTAATGGCTGGCTTAGAGGATCATTAGGATCAGACTGGTTGTTTAATTCTTCATCAATATTCAAAAATCCATCATTATCCGCATCAATCTGTTCTGGACTGGGAGGAGTCATGACTTGAATGGGCTCGTATACAACCTCAGATTCACTTGCTGGATTAACTACTAACTTTCTTGAATTTCTTCCCCATGCCCAAAGACTACCGTTTTCTTTAAGACCTAAAGTAGTTTTGTAATAGGTTTGCACTTTGGTCCAAGTACCGTCTGTGTCCTCATATTTGATGTATCCTATCGTATCTCCTGGAATCAAGCCTACCTCTGGAATTTCAAAATTTTGATAGGGGAGTACTGCAAAACCACTTGGAGTTGTAATATTCTTAATTTCTTCTTCAATAGTCCCAGCAGTTGTTGTTTCAAGTGACCACTTGTAATAATACCTTGTGTTTGCTGTTAAATTTTCTTGGTCGAAAATAAAAGTTCTTGTATTGTTTTCGTAAGAAGTAAAATTATCTTGGTCTGAGATCGAAGCTACCAAATGAGTGGTTAAAGAAGTCGTACTTGTTCCAAAAGAAATCTTTAAGTCTCCAGCAAAGCTTTCACTTGGGTTTATTGCTACAGCCAATTCGACTCGCTGAGAACGAATCTGTGTATTTTTAAAATCTGAATTTAGTATTATTTCTTGCGCGCTTAGAGGGAGCGAACATATTATAATAATTACAGTTAGTAAATTCTTTAAATCCCCCAAAGCATCGGTAATTAATTAGTTCATGAGAGACAAATTTAACCTATTTGGATTCAAAAAAGCGAATGTTTATGAAAAAATGTGGTGAGAATAAAATAATGATTAAGTTAGATGATGGACTGCCTAAGAGCTTTCAAATATTTAATGAGGGATCAAATCTAACAGGAACTTCTTTAGAAAGTAATGAATATTATTATAAGATTTTTATAAAAAATCTAACAGTTGAGATAATTCCAAATTTAAATTTCTAAGCTAAAAATATATTTTCTTATGAGTGTTAATGCTAATTGTTACATATCAAATCTCAACCCGCTGTTTCAATAGAAAAACCGTTTTCTAAAACCCATGCCCCTGTGTTTGGGATAGGAGTGCTTTAGAAGATTCAGCTTTTAGATATTGATGTGAAAAACATATGATTTGTTGCCAATATGTTGCCAATTAGTAAAACAAAAAAAGCCCTCCATTTCACTGGAAAGCTTCTCACTGGTTGAAAACATTGAAATTTGTTCCAATTTAACAACACACAACTTCTTTAAAAGAGCGGTCTGGACGGGACTCGAACCCGCGACCCCATGCGTGACAGGCATGTATTCTAACCAACTGAACTACCAGACCTAATTAGCGTGTGCAAATATACGCCCCATTTTGAATTTGCCAAATAAAACTTGTTAAAAGAGATAAGTTTTATTTAAATAAACTTATTTCTTAGATTATTGCGTCAATCGCCTCTGCATAAGTTGTTTTTGGTGATACGCCTACATGTCTTCCTACTAGTTCTCCTTTATCAAAAACTAGAACTGTTGGAATATTTCTAACGCCGTATTTTGCTGCAAATTCTTGATTTGCATCCACATCAACTTTTCCTACTACCGCTTTTCCTGTATAATCATTGCTTAATTCTTCAATGATGGGACCTACCATTCTACATGGACCACACCATGCTGCCCAAAAATCTACTAATACAGGTTTGTCTGATTTTAATACAACTTCATCAAAAGTTGCATCGGTAATTTCTAATGCCATTTTATATCTTATTTAATATTTACAAATGTACTTATTTTAAAGAACACTCTGTTCAGCTAAAATCAAATTTACTTATGTAGGAATGGGTTTTATCAATGCCCTCAATTCAACTTATAATGCCATTGTTTTTTATCCAATAATTTGAGTAACTCAGGAGTAATTCTGACTTTCTGCTTTTTACTATTCAATGTCAATTTTACCTTTTTCTCAGAGTCGTATACATTAAACAACAGTGGCTTGTCTCCCTTAAAGGATTTTAATTCATCCTGTAACTGGATTACATCTTCATTCTTAAGCTTGGAGATTTCGAGTTGTAACGTTAGTTTCTTTGTATTATTTTCAACGGTATTCTGTAGCATCTCAAAATGCAAATATTGCATACGTGGCGCACCCACTTTCCCAGTCTCTCGATTGGTCCACCCCTCACGAATCATTAATCGCAATCGAATAAACTGATTAACAACTAGGAAATGCCTGTATTTTAAATAGTCCTCTCCAAAAATTCTAAACTCATACTGATCAGTAAAATCCTCAACGATAAAACGTGCCCATCCCTTTCCATTTCTGCTTTCTAAATGCTGAATCTCATTTACAATCCCTCCTACAGAAAATTCCCGATTAACAAGCCGATCCAAATCCCCTAATTGATTTAAGGAGAGTGTAATAAAATGTTCAATTTCGTGAGTAAAATCATCTAAAGGGTGAGAGGAAATATATATTCCAACCACCTCTTTTTCTTTCTTCAAACGTATCAAATTAGTCCACGCCTCACAATCAGGAATGCTTAAGTCCTGATATGTACTGGTCGTTTCCTCACTAAACAAACTAGTTTGGGAGGAGTTCAAATTTTCTTGGTATTTGGAGCCAAATCGCAATGCCTTTTCTAAAAATGTAATTCCATCTCCATCAGGATTAAAATACTGGGCTCTTTTTACATTTGGAAACGAATCAAATCCTCCTGCCAAAGCTAGATTTTCAAACGCCTTTTTATTTGCTGCTCTCAAGTCGATCCGTTTTACCAAATCAAAAATTGATTCATAAGGTTGGTCTTTACGATGCTCGATTATGGTCTCTACTGCCCCTTTCCCAACACCTTTTATAGCTCCCATTCCAAAACGAATGGCATGCTCGTCATTCACTGCAAATTTGTAAAACGATTCGTTTACATCGGGACCCAAAACCTTAAGTCCAAGTCGACGACATTCTTCCATAAAAAAGGTAACCTGCTTAATATCACTCATGTTGTTTGAGAGAACAGCTGCCATGTATTCTGCAGGATAATGTGCTTTTAAGTAAGCCGTCTGATACCCAATCCAAGCATAACAAGTAGAATGTGATTTATTAAAAGCATAAGCTGCAAAGGCTTCCCAATCTTTCCAAATTTTCTCTAATATTTCTTCTGGATGTCCATTCTTTTTTCCTCCATCAATGAATTGGGGTTTCAATTTTTGCAGTAAGGCAAATATTTTTTTTCCCATTGCCTTTCTCAACACATCAGCATCACCCTTAGAAAAGCCGGCTAACTTTTGAGACAAAAGCATTACTTGCTCTTGATAAACTGTAATTCCATAGGTTTCTTCCAGGTATTCTGCCATCACTGGAAGGTCATAACTGATCTCTTCATTTCCATTTTTACGATCCACAAAACTTGGAATGTATTCCAAAGGTCCTGGACGGTAGAGGGCATTCATTGCAATCAAATCAGCAAAAACAGTAGGTTTTAATTCCTTGAGATACTTTTGCATCCCGGCAGATTCGTATTGAAAAATTCCAACGGTATCTCCCCTTTGAAACAATTCGTAGGTTTTTTCATCATCAAGTGGGAATGCGTCTGGATCCAAGTCAATATTGTGCTTGAATTTTACCAACTCTACAGTGTCCTTAATCAAGGTTAAGGTTTTGAGTCCTAAAAAATCCATTTTTAATAGACCTGCATCTTCAACCACAGAGTTGTCAAATTGGGTTACATATAAGTCCGAATCTTTCGCTGTAGCAACAGGGACAAATTGAGTAATATCATCTGGAGTAATGATCACTCCACAGGCATGAGTTCCCGTGTTGCGCAGGGATCCTTCCAAAACTATTGCTTGCTGAATGGTTTCTCCAGACAAATTGTCCTCATCGGCCAAGTTTTTTATTTCATTGACTTTCAAAAGCTCATCTGCTCTTAAACTCTTTTTCAATTCCTGATCGTTTAGACCAAAAATTTTCCCAAGCTTCATGTTGGGTAACAGCTTAGCAATTCGATCCGCTTCTCCTAGAGGTAAGTCCAAAACACGAGCAGTATCTCTAATGGAAGATTTGGCTGCCATGGTTCCATAAGTGATAATTTGTGCCACTTGATTAGAACCGTATTTATTGATCACATAATCCATGACTCTAGTCCTGCCCTCGTCATCAAAATCAATATCGATATCGGGCATACTTACCCTATCAGGATTAAGGAAACGCTCAAAAAGTAGATCATACTTGATAGGGTCAATATTGGTAATCTTCAAGCAATAAGCAACAACAGATCCTGCAGCAGATCCTCTTCCAGGACCTACAGAAACATTCAATTCTCTGGCAGCAGCAATCAAATCTTGAACGATTAGAAAATATCCAGGATATCCTGTTTTAGCAATTACACTAAGTTCAAAATCTATCCTTTCTTTGATCTCTTCATTCAGAATTCCATATCTTTTTTCAGCCCCTTGATAGGTCAAAAAATATAAATAAGAATTCTCTCCTTTCTTACCATCAGGATCATCTGGAACTTGATAGCTCTCTGGGATTTCAAACTTGGGCAACAACACCTCACGGGCTAAATCAAAAGGCTCAATTTTAGCGACTAAAGCTTCAATATTCAGTATCGCCTCAGGAAGGTCATTGAATAAGGCCTTCATTTCTTCTGGCGACTTATAATAATATTCATGGTTGGGGAAACCATGTCGAAAACCTCTACCACGACCAATTGGAGTTGCCTGCTTTTCTCCTTCCTTAACACACAATAAAATATCATGTGCGTTGGCTTCCTCTTTTTTGGTATAATAAGTATTGTTGGTTGCAATCAGAGGAATGTCATATTGCTGTGCAAGCTTTACTAAAACACTATTGGCACGATCTTCTCCCTCTTCGTCATGTCGCATGAGTTCAATATAAAAATCGTCTTTAAATTCCGAATGCCACCATTGTAGCGCCTCCTCTGCTTGACGATCACCTAGGTTCAATATCTTTGAAGCAATTTCACCATACATATTTCCAGACAATACAATCAAATCATCCTTGTACTGCTTTATAATCTCACGATCAATTCTAGGAACGTAATAAAATCCATTTACATAGGCCATGGAAGTCATTTTTGCCAAATTGTGGTAACCCTTTTTGTTTTTTGCCAAGAAAACCATTTGATAACCATCATCTCTTCGAGATCGATCTGTGTGATCATCACAAACATAAAACTCACATCCAATGATGGGCTTAATTTGTTGTTCTTCCGGTTCTAATGCCTTGTTATGCGCTTTGATTGCTTTTATAAAATGAAAAGCACCCATTAAGTTAGCATGATCTGTAATTGCTACTGCAGGCATTTTATGAGTAGCTGTAGCTTCCACCAGCTGGCTAACTCGTGAGGTTGCTTGTAAAACTGAAAACTGAGAATGATTGTGCAGGTGGACAAAAGGCGCATCCGCCACTAAGGGATCTAAAGATGTAGAAGCTGTTGGGGACTCCGGCCTTGCCTTTTCTTTAAATTTTAAGGAAGCTCCCTTAAGGTTCTGATGCGTCAGGCCAATTAAATCAAAAGGAGAAGTAACTTCTTTTAGCTTGGCGGTCTGTACCGCTTGATTATCAAAAGCTTTGGGGTGAATTTTATCTTGACGTAGAAGTTCCAAAAACGCCCTAGAGGTCGCTTCTACATCGGCTGTAGCATTATGAGCCTCCATAAAACTTTCTTGAAAAAGAAAGCGATACAATTCTGAAAGCGTGGGCAATTTGAATTTTCCCCCTCGACCTCCAGGCAATTGACACAACTGAGCCGTTTCTTCGGTACAGGTATTTATAACAGCCTTGTTTTCAAGTACATCTTCCAAACCAGATCTCAGGTACTCAGCACCCATAATGTTTCGATCAAAAGACACATTGTGTCCCACCACATAATCTACTTGATCAAGCGCTGTGTGAAATTTTTCCAGCACTTCTTCTAAAGGAATTCCTTGATCCTCTGCCAGGGCGGTGGAAATCCCGTGTACCTGTTCAGAGTCAAAGGGAATGGTAAAACCGTCGGGGTGAATTAAATAATCTTCATGAGCAACCACCTCCCCTTTCGCATCGTGAATTTGCCAAGCAATTTGAATACAGCGCGGCCAGTTTTCACTGTCGCTTAAGGGCGCATTCCAGCGCTTGGGCAATCCGGTGGTTTCGGTATCAAAGATTAAATACATTCAAACGAAATTAACAAATAATTTAAGGGAAGAAGAATAGAGTTATTGACAGTTATTAACCAAATTAATCCCCATAAAAACCAAATCCTTACCTTCGTCAAAAAAAATTATCAACGCGACTTTAGCCGTTTTTGATATCTTAGACTCACAAAAAGCCATTGAATCGGCCTTTTTTGAGACGAAGTGTGTCCACCTCAAAGGTTTTGTTGGATCGGGATTGTCTTTTCGAATTGCCGCTGCCTTTCAAAAAAACCAACACCACCTTCTTTTAATTATTGATAATGCTGAACACGCTGCCTATGTTCTAAATGATTTAGAACGGCTTTTAAACCCGTCTGATGTGCTGTATTTTCCCGCAAGCTACCGACAGGCCTATGCACAAGAAACCACAGACAATGCCAATGTATTATTGCGTTCTGAGGTGCTCAAAAAAATAAGTGGCTCTAAAAAGCCGCGAATTATCATCAGCTATCCTAAAGCGGTTTTTGAAAAAATAATTTCGCAACATACACTCAAGCGAATCACATTTAAAATAATTAAAGACACCGTGCTTTCTTTGAGCCTCATCAACGAAAGTTTATTCGAAATGGGGTTCCAGAGGGTGGATTTTGTTACTAGCCCTGGCGAATTTGCTGTACGTGGTGGAATCATTGATGTTTTTTCTTTTGCCTATCAATACCCTTATCGGATTGAGTTTTTTGATGATACTGTGGAAAGACTTAACAGTTTTGATGTAGAAACCCAACGTTCCATTAGTGCTTTTGATGCTGTAGAGTTATTGCCTGACACTTCCAATAATGATTTAACTGATAAACGGAAATCCATTTTGGAGTTTTTCCCCTCAAACAGCAGCTTTCTCTTTTCCAATTTTGACAAAACTACAGCTCGACTTGAAGAGCTTTTTGAAAAAGCTTCGGCTATTTATAACGCAAAAGAGGTGACTACTCAATATCCACCTGAGACCCTATTTATGAATAGAGAAGAATGGATTAAAGACAGTCTTGGTAAATCCGTTTTTGTTTTGGAACGAACTGAAGAAATTCCAATTGCATCTCAAATTCATGTAAAGCAAAGTCCCCAACCTGCATTCAATAAACAGTTTGATCTTCTTATTGCCCACCTCAACGAAAACAATAATAGAGGTTATGAAAACACCCTTTTTTGTAGCAATGAACAACAAACAAAACGATTTCACGATATTTTCCAAGAGTTAGAGAAAACGGTACACTACAAAACTAAAGTGCTTTCCATCTATGAAGGCTTTGAGGATATAGAGGCGAAATGGGCCTGTTTTTCGGATCATCAAATTTTTGAACGTTACCACAAATACCAGCTCAAATCAGATACTACTCGAAAGCAAGCGTTAAACCTCAAAGAATTAACTCAAATGGAAGTGGGTGACTATGTTACCCATATTGACCACGGAATTGGAAGGTTTGGAGGGCTACAACGAATTGAGGTTGAAAGTAAATGGCAAGAAGCTATAAAGCTAATCTATGGAGAGAGGGATATTCTTTATTTGAGTATTCACTCCCTTCACAAAATCAGTAAATATAATGGGAAAGACGGATCTGTCCCTAAGATATATAAACTAGGATCCAAGGCATGGAAAGCCTTGAAGAAAAAAACGAAAACCAAGGTTAAAGAAATCGCTTTTAACCTGATTGAATTGTATGCTAAAAGAAGACAAAAAATAGGTTTTGCTTTTGATCCTGACAGTTATCTACAATGGGAACTTGAAGCCTCTTTTATGTATGAAGACACCCCTGATCAAGAAAAAACTACCCAAGCCATTAAGGCTGACATGGAATCACAACAACCTATGGATCGATTGGTTTGCGGTGATGTAGGTTTTGGAAAAACAGAGGTAGCCATCAGAGCAGCTTTTAAAGCAGCAGACAATAGTAAACAGGTAATTGTTCTTGTCCCCACGACCATCCTTGCTTTTCAACATTTTAAAACCTTTTCTTCTCGACTCAAAGAACTCCCTGTTCGTGTTGATTATTTAAATCGCTTTCGTACCACCAAGGAAAAGAACAAGATTTTAGAAGATCTATCCGAAGGAAAAATTGACATCCTAATTGGGACACATCAATTGGTAAACAAAAATGTAGTTTTTAAGGATTTAGGTTTGCTTATAGTAGATGAGGAACAAAAATTTGGTGTTGCCGTTAAAGAAAAAATTCGATCCTTAAAAGCGAATATCGATGTACTGACCTTGACAGCCACGCCCATCCCAAGAACCCTACAATTTAGCTTAATGGCAGCACGAGATTTATCTGTGATCGCCACCCCGCCTCCCAATCGTTTTCCTATTCAAAGTGAAGTAGTTCGCTTTAGTGAAATGCTAATTCGAGACGGTATTATGTATGAATTACAGCGTGGAGGTCAAGTCTTTTTTATTCATAACCGAGTAGAAAATATAGCAGAAGTTTCTGGTTTAATTCAACGCTTGGTTCCTGATGCACGAATTGCAATAGGTCATGGACAAATGGAAGGAGCCAAACTAGAGAAGACTTTATTAAGTTTTATGCAAGGAGATTTTGATATTCTCATTGCCACTACCATAATTGAAAATGGATTAGACGTTCCTAATGCCAATACCATTTTTATTAATAATGCCAATAATTTTGGTTTAAGCGATCTTCATCAAATGCGAGGACGTGTAGGGAGAAGTAATAAAAAAGCTTTTTGTTATTTCATTACACCCCCCCATAGTGCCATGAGTAGCGATGCTCAAAAACGAATTAAAACTATTGAACAATTTTCTGCTATTGGATCGGGGATTCAAATCGCAATGAAGGATTTAGAAATTAGAGGTGCAGGAGACTTATTGGGTGGAGAACAAAGTGGTTTTATTAATGAAATGGGGTTTGAAACCTATCAAAAAATTCTCCAAGAAGCTATCGACGAACTCAAAGAAAATGAGTTTAAAGAACTCTACCAAGATGACGAAGGAAATGATCAGATTAAATCCTATGTCAAAGAAGTGCAAATTGATACTGATTTAGAATTGTTTATCCCTGATGATTATATCAATATCGTAAAAGAACGCCTTTCGCTATATCAAGAATTAAGTCAGGTGAAAAATAACGATGAACTGATTGAATATGAAAAGAAACTTACCGATCGTTTTGGACCCCTCCCTGATCCCGCCGTTGAACTCTTAGAAAGCATGAAACTGAAATGGGTAGCGACTCAACTAGGGATAGAACGTTTGATTATAAAGAGAGGGAGTTGTATTTGTTATTTTATTTCCGATCAACAGAGCAATTTCTTTCAAACGGAAACATTTACCTATCTACTCAGTGAAATTCAAAAAACTCCCGATAGGATAAAATTAAAAGAGAAGAACACTCCTAATGGGTTGAAATTACTCTTGGCGATTCAATCAATTAATGAAATTCAAACCCTGACATCACTGTTGAAAAGCTTTGCTAGCCCTACAACGATTTCAAATTCTTAATTTCTTCAAAGGCCATATTTACTTGATCTTCATGAATCAATATGGTAAATTCATTTGAGGTAGAAATTACCTCATACACATTGATTCCTTCCCAAGAAAGACGTTGAAATATAAAATAATATATTCCCGGAATTGTAACATTTTCAGTTGGGAGTTTAATTGTAATTGAAGACAAATTCTCTGCTTTGGAATGGCATATTTCTTTTTCAAACAAACGATCAACCAAAGCTGCGATATTTTGACTTACTATAATATTGGATTCCGCAACACCCCTCGAGGAGGTATAAAACACTTCCTTTTTATGCTCTATCTCTTTCAATAAATTTGCTTGATTCAAAAGAAGCGTATCCGAAATTGAAAAACTGTAATCAACCAATGAGGAACGCACTGTAATATCTCCCATATTTTTTAAGACACTTAAAATTTTGGAAGAGTCTGTCGTAAATTCAGCTTCATCAGATACGCGTTTTAATGACATTACAATCGCACCTTGATTTACAGACTTTTTTAATGAGGCTTCTATTTGTGGTTTGATTTGACGTGCTAAAGAAGTCAAATTAATAATCCCGTCAGCTAGAGCTGCAGTCAAATAAGGCTTTGTTTTCACGTAGGAAGCAACAGTGGAAGCAATGGTCTTCATCTAAAAAATTTTTAACAAAAGTAATTATTTAAAACAAAATGTTACAAATAAAACATTATTCCCAAGCATAAAAGACGTTTTCTATGTGTTTACATTTCCATTGTTGATTATTTAGGGTGAAGGCAATTACGTCAAAACGTACTTCGAAATCGATATTATGACTTTCAATATAATGGTTCACAGCGCCCACCAAAAGATTGACTTTTTTTGATGATAAAAACTCTCAGGAGAGCCGAAAAAGTGCGAGGTACGCGCTTTTACTTCCACACAAACCAGAATATTATCATCCTTCATTAATAAATCAATTTCTGCTTTTCCAAAACGGTAATTTTTTTCTAACAGCATATAGCCTTTATTTGTTAAAAAGTTAAGTGCTTTTGATTCGGCTTCTTGACCAAAGAGGTTATGTTGTGCCATTAGGAAAAAATTTGAAACAATTAAAGATAAGACGTTCTCATATAAATGGGGAGATATTTGCTTATTTTTGAAAAAAACTGAAGAGATTATTATGCCAAAACGCTATACTGTAACTGCGGCACTCCCCTACACTAACGGCCCTATTCATATTGGACACCTTGCTGGTGTTTATGTCCCAGCGGATATCTATACTCGATACCTTCGCGGTATTGGAAAAGATGTCCTCTTTATCTGTGGGAGTGATGAACATGGTGTAGCAATTTCACTTAAAGCAAAGAAAGAAGGAAAAACCCCTAAGGAGATCATTGACCAATACGACCAAGTCATTAGAGATTCTTTTCAAGAATTTGGTATTGGTTTTGATAATTATTCTAGGACTTCAAGAAAAATACATTTTGATACCGCTCAAGAAGTTTTTAAAAATTTAGATGCTAAATCTATTTTTGAACTAAAGGAATCCGAACAATTGTTTGATGAAGAAGCACAAGAATTTCTTGCCGATCGTTTTGTTACAGGTACCTGCCCTATTTGTCAGCACCCAGAAGCTTATGGTGATCAATGTGAAAGTTGCGGAAGCAGTCTTAGTGCAACAGAATTAATTGAACCAAAATCAACTATTAGTGGTGGAAAGCCTGCTTTAAGAGAAACCAAGCATTGGTACTTACCCTTAAATCGATATGAAGATTTTATTCAAAAGTGGATTTTAGAAGGACATAAAAAAGACTGGAAACCCAATGTTTATGGTCAAGTAAAGTCTTGGGTTGATAATGGATTACAGCCTAGAGCCGTAACACGTGATTTGGACTGGGGAATCCCTGTACCTGCAGAAGGTGGAGAGGGTAAAGTATTGTATGTATGGTTTGATGCTCCCATTGGATACATTTCCTCTACAAAAGAATGGGCACAACAAAAGGGCAAGGATTGGGAACCTTACTGGAAAGACAAAGACACTCAATTAGTTCACTTTATCGGAAAAGACAATATTGTTTTTCATTGTATTATTTTCCCAATTATTCTTCATGCGCATGGTGATTATATTTTACCTGAAAATGTCCCAGCCAATGAATTTTTAAATTTAGAAGGTGAAAAAATCTCAACTTCTAAAAACTGGGCAGTTTGGTTACATGAATATTTAAAAGAATTTCCTTACCAACAGGATGTTCTTCGTTATGTACTTACTTCCAACGCCCCCGAAACCAAAGACAACGACTTTACTTGGGATGAATTTCAAGCAAGAAATAACAACGAGTTGGTAGCAATTTATGGGAATTTCATAAATCGAGTTGTTGTTCTTACCCATAAATACTACGAGGGAAAAGTTCCAGCTCCAGGAAACTTAACAGAACAGGATAACACAGTTCTTGAGGAAATGGCATTGATTCCAAAAAAAATTGGAAATGCTATAGAACATTATCACTTTAGAGAGGCTAGTCAACTTTTGATGCAATTAGCTCGCTTAGGAAATAAATACTTGGCAGATGCTGAACCATGGAAGTTAATAAAAACAGATCCAGAAAGAGTAAAAACTATTATGCATACTGCTCTGCAAATTGCAGCTGGGCTGAGTATATTAAGTGAGCCTATACTTCCTTTTACTGCAAAAAAGTTATCTAAAATGCTTCTCCTAGATCCAAAAAATCAAGCTTGGGTTCAAGTCACAAAGGTTTCCACATTAATAGATCCTGGACATCAAATTGGAACAGCTTCTTTACTTTTTCAAAAAATTGAAAATGATCAAATGGAGCAACAACGCATGAAATTAAAAGCTAGTGTTGCAGAAAATAAAATAGATTCTTTAAAAATTGCTCCTATAAAACCCACTACCTCTTTAGATGATTTTAAATCATTAGATCTTAAAGTAGCGAAAATAATTGTAGCAGAAAAGGTAAGAAAAACAAAGAAATTAATGCGGCTTACAGTTGATTTAGGACAAGAACAACGAACAGTAGTTTCTGGAATTGCAGAAGATTTTAGTCCTGAAGATTTGATTGGAAAACAAGTAACCTTACTGACAAATTTACACCCAAGGACACTGAAAGGAATTGAAAGCAATGGTATGATTTTGTTAGGAGAAAATGTCACAGGAAGCTTTGTCTTTGTGAATCCAGAAAACAAAGAGACAAAAACGGGACTATCTATACATTAATGGAATTGACTTCCTATATCCCAATAGCGTACGATCCTATATATAGACTCCCACTTCCGGAAAACCATCGTTTTCCAATGGAAAAATATGAATTACTCCCTCAACAACTTGTGCACGAAGGCACCTGTGAACCAAGTGATTTCTTTGTGCCAGCACCCGTGACTTTGAGAACCGTTTTACAGGTCCATGATGCAAAATATGTAGAACGTTTATCTGACTTGTCCCTTTCAAAAAGTGAAGTGAGAAGTATTGGATTTCCCCTTTCCGAAGCGCTCGTCAAAAGAGAATTTATTATTGCTGGTGGAACAATAATGGGATGTGAAAAAGCTTTCAAAACTGGAATTGCAATGAATATTGCAGGAGGGACACACCATGCCTTTTATGACCGTGGCGAAGCCTTTTGTTTGTTGAACGATCAAGCCATTGCTGCTCAATACTTACTTGATACAAATCAGGCAAAAAAAATATTAATCTTAGACTTAGATGTACATCAAGGAAATGGAACTGCAGCTATTTTTGAAAATAATCCATCTGTATTTACCCTATCTATTCATGGGGCTAAGAATTATCCCTTTAGAAAAGAAAAAAGTGATTTAGATATCGCACTAGAAGATGGAACTGATGATCAAAGTTATTTGTCTCAATTAGAAAAAATCATTCCCTCCCTATTTGAAAAAGTCAACCCTGACTTTGTTTTTTATCTCTGCGGTGTTGATGTATTGGCTTCAGATAAATTGGGTCGCTTGGGAATGAGTGCAGAAGGGTGTAAAAAAAGAGATACTTATGTCCTAAACCAATGTAAACAAAGAGATATTCCTGTACAGTGTAGTATGGGGGGAGGGTACTCTAAAGACATAAAAATTATTATAGAAGCGCATGCTAATACCTACCGTGTTGCAAAAGAAATTTATACTTAACGCCAAGTATTACTCTTCATATTAAGAGCCGCAATTACAATGTCTTTTCTACTCACTTGACCAACTAAACGTTTCCCTTCCATTACTGGATATCTGCGTCTACTCGATTTTGAAAACAAAGCTGCCGCATCAAAAACACTCATGTTTGATTCAATTGTATCCACCCCTTTGGTCATGAAATAAGATACTGATTTGTCTAAAATAGGCATATTAAAATAACGGCTATCTGAAATTTCCTTCATACAATCTGCTTCAGAAATAACACCAACCAGCTGGCCCTCCTCATTCACAACGGGGCCTCCTGAAATTCGATGTTTTATGAAAGCTGCCATCACTTCATGAATTGTGTCTTCTGGTTTAAAAACAATTAGCTGATGCGTCATTATATCTGAAACCGTTATTTTGCTGGGAGTTATTCTCACTTTTTGAGCTCTCTCTCCTTGAAAACTTTTTACTGGCATAATTGTTTATTTTGAAGTTTCTTAAATGTAGTGTTTTTTTTTCAGAGTAAAGAATAACTATTGTTTGAAGCATTAAAGTCAGAATATATCAGTATTTTAGGATGGATGAATTCGATTGGAATTATAGGTTGCGGTTGGTTGGGGATTCCTTTGGGAAAAACTTTAAAACAAAAAGGATATACTGTGTTCGGAACAAGAAGGAATGAAACAGGTGTCCGCTTGCTTAGCGAAAACGGTATCAATGCTTATAAACTCGAAGTGTTGCCAAATAAAATCACAGGAGACCTTTCGTTTTTTGATGAATTAAACACCATAATTCTTTCCATCCCACCCGAACGAAAAAAGAACGCTCCTTTTTATGATCAAAAAATAAAAACACTCCTAAATCACGTTGAGAATAGCTCTATATCTTGTATCCTATTTTTGAGTAGCACTTCTGTATATGGTAAAAACGCAGGCGAATTTGATGAAACTTCGCTAACCAATCCTGATACAGAATCTTCCAAAGCCTTATGTAAAGTTGAACAGAGCCTCATGAATCACAATATTCCATCTGTGATAATTCGTCTTGGTGGATTGGTAGGGGAAGACAGAAATCCTATAATTCAATTGCAGAATAGGAAAATTTCAAATCCTGAGGGGTGTATAAATTTCATTCATCAAATTGATGCTGTACGGGGTATAATGAAGCTATTAGAAGAAACTAAAATAGACGGAATATATAATCTTGTTTCTCCTCATCATCCTCAGAGAAAAAAGTACTATACTTTCATGGCAAAAAAACTTAAGCTCCCCAAGCCTGAATTTCATGACGAAAATGCTATTATTAGAATCATTAAAGGTGAAAAAATAATGACCCATACTGGATTCAATTATACTGTCAATAATCTGTTAATATAAAATTAACTCCCTCTAGAAATCGAAAATACATTTTGTTAACTTTAAGTAGTATCGTCTACATGGGAAAACAAAACCAATATATCGCTCAACTTGAAAAGCTACTAACGCATTTAAAAAGTGCAAAGCTTCGTTATTTAAAGGCTGCTGACCATGCAAACACCTCTGAAGAAAAACGTTATTTTAATCAAGAGGCACTCCTGAGAAATCGTTTTTTTCAACAGGCGTTTAGTGAAATTCAAACCCTCGGAATGTCTTATGAAGATCTTGAAGTGAGTGGATTTAATTTCAATCAGTTGTTAATATCTTCCATTGACACCTTGAAAGCTACTGCACTAGAAAAATGCATTGAGGTAGATAAAATGTTGATCGAGATTTATCAAAATATAATGGGATTCAAAAGTGAATTTTCAAGCATTCAAAACAATTTAAGCAGGCTTTTGGAAGCTGCAGAAAAAAATCAGGAGCTGGTTACAAATTTTCAAGCAGAAAAAGAAACCGACCCTCTATTCTAATCTATACTCGCTGTTTCTGAAGAAACAGCAGAAGATTCCTCTTTCAAACTCAACATTCTAGATAGGAAAGCATTATACGCAGTGTAAAGTTTTTCAATTGTGGGAACCAAAGAATCTTTTTTGTAGTAGCGTGTGAAATATCTTGCTTTTTGAGCTTGCATTTCCACAACTTTTAATCGACTTCGCAGCTGAGGGACTTCAAGATCTCCTGGGAATTTGCTTTTCGAAATATTCTTTATTCTTGTTGAAAGCGCCAAGAGATCCACTTGAACATCATTCAAGTTCAATTCAGACAATCGTTTCATTGAATTATATAATCTCTCAAAGTCTTCCCATTCATCAAGTTGTTCTTCCTTCAAAAAAGCGGCTGGATATTCATTTAAAGAAAAATCATATACTAAATCTTCTGTTTCATCCTCTAAAGCCTCTGTAGTAGCAGAAACTGTCTGATTTGAAGAATTAGAAATACATGAAAAACACAAGGCTAATAAAAGAAATATAAAAATTAAATTTTTTTTCATCTTGTGTGAATTATAATCTAGTGGTATTGAATTTCAATAGAAGGATCGTGAAAAATAAAAACTGAAGTAAATATAAGTGAAATGGGTAAGGACCCTCTATTTTGACACTTGATTTATGAAAGGCCCACTGAAGCGGTAGTGCAACTATTGCCCATCCAAAATAATTATGAAAAGAGGCCAAGCCACCCTCAAAAGTCCAAAAATCTAATTTAGGGGCAATGGGTTCCATTACTAAATCTAAAAATAACATAAGGCATACCCCTATCAAGACTCTTTTCCAAAGAGAGTTTGAAAAAAACTGAGCAATAAATCCTGTAATAAAAATTAATATACTCCAATTAACACCAATCATTAAAGGCACTTCCATTACTTTATACCCAAGTGCTTCACCATAGGTGTAGTTTCCAAAAAGAAAACCAAATTTTACACCTATAATTTCAGCTACCATACCCGTAACAAAACACAGTAAAAGCAAAAAAACAGTTTTCTTCTTTAAATGTGTATTTATTAAGAGCAATACAAAACTGATCAAGAGATTTAGAGGAGTTGCTTGAATAAACCAAGTTGGATCACTATAAATGATTCCTACAATTCCTGATACATGGAATAGCCATATCAAACCTATAGCTATATTTTGTTTTGTTAAAAGCGAAAACCTGTTCATTTTATGCTTTAGTTATCAATTCATCCACTATTTTGGCTGAAAGTAAACACAGAGGTATTCCTCCCCCTGGATGCACACTTCCACCACAAAAATAAAGGTTTTTTAGACGATTGGAAAAATTCGGATGTCTTAAAAATGCCGCCATAGAATTATTACTTGAAGAACCATATAACGCACCTTGATGGGATTGTGTTTTGCTTTCTATCAATGGGGGCGTAAGTATCGTTTCACAAACAATAAGCGGCTTTAAATCAATTTCCAATTCCTTTGACAACTTTGAAATTATAAACGTTCTTAACTTTGAGACTAATGCCTCCCAATCTTGTCCTTTATCTGCCGGAGTATTGATCATCACAAACCAGTTTTCACAACCTTCTGGAGCATCACCTGGAACATCTTTTGATGTAATGTTCACATAAATTGTAGGGTCCTCTGAAACCGTTTGGGAATTAAATATTGCATCAAACTCTTTTTTATAATCCTCAGAGAAAAAAATATTGTGTAATTCAAGCGCTTCAAAGCTGTGTTTTATTCCCCAATAGAAAATAACTGCAGCACTAGATCTTTCTTGAGACAATTGCTTTTTTGGTTGTTTTTGCGACGGGAGTAATTTTGTATAAGTAGGATAAATATCCATATTTGACACCACAATATCAGCATTATAAAAAGTGCCATTTGCCTGTACTCCAACTGCTGAATTTTGTTTGATAATAATCTCATCGACTGGAGTTTCAAAATCGAAACTGACTCCAGATCTTATTGCTAACTCATAAAGTGCATTTGTAATAGCAATCATTCCACCTTCAGGCACAAAAGTTCCATAAGCTCCCTCCAAATGTTGAATCAATGTCATTATCCCAGAGGTTTTATAGGGATCTGAACCATTGTAAGTTGCATATCGATCAAAAAGTTGAACTAATTTTGAAGACGAAAAAGCTTTATCATTGGCTTGATGTAAGGTTTTTTGAAGTTCAAAAACAGGCAGTTGAAGCATCGCTTTAAGCGTGTCCACTGACAAATACGCTTTTAATTTATGTAGCGATTGCTCAAGAAATAATGAAGAAATAAGGTCGTACTTCTTTTTTGCTTTGTTTAAATACGCTTCAACATTTTTCTTTGGTTCCCCAAAAGTATTTTCTATTTCGTCAAGAAAATCAGCTTTGTCTGAATAGGCGCTGAACTTTGTTTTATCCGTCCAAAAGTAATTACAAGCAATCTTTTTTTTATGATACTTAAAATATAGATCAGGGGCTTCACCCGCTTTCTCAAAGAGTTCTGTAACAAAATGAGGCATTGTAAATAATGAAGGTCCTGCATCAAACCGATATCCATCGATTTCAAATGCAGACAGTTTCCCCCCTGGATAGGAATTAATCTCAAAAACGTGGGTTTGATACCCTTTCAAAGCTAGACGAATACTTGTCGCTAAACCCGCAACTCCAGACCCAATCACAATTGCTTTTTTCATGAATTCAATGAACTAGTTTTATCGGAAACTAAATAAAAACGAGAAAATAAATCCTCTTTATACCATTTTTTCTGTATCGTTTTTTTAACAATACTCGCATGATCTTTTCCTTTATAAGCGAATGAGTTAACTGCATCAAAATCATCCCATATACTAATCGTAGCTTGTTGAATAAAAGGCCACTCTCCTATGCCTTTATAATATTGAATTCCCCTTGCCTTCTCAATAGCTTTACTCGCTGCTGGTACAGAACGCCAAAAGGATATAAGGCGTGACCAATTTAAGGTTGCTCTTGTAATTACTACAGCCTTTTTTGTGGAAGCAACTTCAGAAATCGTTGTTTCTGATTTTTGGAAAGGATTAATTCCACTCCATTTACCATGACTTTTCACTGAAGTTAAAATCAAATCCCTTTGGGTTGTGGCTCGTTTTTGATATTGTGAAAAAACTGGATTTTGTAAAATGAAATTCTCGTAATCTTTCTTATGTTCCCAAACTCCCATAAAAGCATAAGTAGAGAAATCTGGCCAAAGACTAAAGCCTTTCCCACCTCCTGTTCCCAAGAACTTAAAAAAAAGCAATCCTTTTACATTGTCCAATAAAAAAGGAGCGATACCCATTTGTTTAAAGGCCCAAAATTTATTTTTAGTAAATGAAAAAAAGGTAACAGAAGTTAAGTTTTGCATAAATAACAAATTGATATTAGTCAGGGGACTAATTTAACGGTTTTAAAAGAATGAAACTAGGGCTAAAAAGAAAACGTCTCTGCATTGGATTTTAGAACCTAACTTATGGAAGTAATCGCAGAGACGTTTGAAACCAAATTGAATTTAAACTTGTTTAAAGATAAATAAAAAAAGTTATACAAAAACCTATTTTGTAGAAGTTTTTCTAATCTGACTTATATAAAAAGATATGGTGTAGGAATAAAATAATTTTAATGAATTCATTTTCAGTTATTTATTTGATTGTAATATTGTTTTATATTTATAAACATTATAGTCAATAAAAAATAAATTAAACACTATGAAGAAATTCAGGCGCTTTGATATTTTCATTTATATTTTAATTATTGTAAATATTCTTGCAATGATTCTTGAATCACACGACTCAATCAAGCTTAAATTTGAAAAATTCTTTTATTATTTTGAACTGATTTCAATTTCAATTTTTTCTTTTGAATATCTTTTTAGGATATATATCAACTTTAGAGAAGCGCAATGGAAAGGGGTTAAAAAATATGTGTTTAGTTTTTTTGGTATAATTGATTTAGTCTCAATTCTCCCCTTTTACATCAAGGAGTTTGTTCTTTTAGATGGTCGTTTCTTCAGAATTCTTCGTCTGTTCCGACTTTCAAGAATATTTAAATTGGGGAGAGAAAGTAAATCATTAAAACTTTTTATTAAAGCACTTGGGTCAGTAAAAAACGAACTGTATTTCACTTTATTTCTTTCTTTACTTACCATACTTTTCTCTGCATCAGCAATCTATTTTTTAGAGCATGACGCTCAACCTGAAGTATTCTCAAGTATAACGGCCTCCATATGGTGGGCAACTGTTTCACTTGCAACTGTTGGATACGGAGATATAGTTCCAATCACTCTTTGGGGGAAAGTTTTTGCTTCGATAATTTCGTTAGTAGGAATTGGTGTGGTTGCTATTCCAACAGGGATTATCAGTGCATCTTTTGTTACTGAAATTTTTAATTCAAAAGAAGAAAAATAAATATATCTTAGGGTTAAAATATATACCTTGAAATATTTGACTCTTTATTGCCTCGCCCTTGTCTTTTCATTTTCTTTCTCTTTGAATGCACAGCTGAACCTCAGTTCTTTGAAAGATAAAAATATTCTAATTGTTTATGGAGGATGGAAAGGGCACCAACCCGAAATTTTCGCTAATAAAATAGCCGCTTGGTTAAAAGATAAAAAAGCCAAGGTCACTCTTTCTGAATCTACTAAAATCTACACCAATGAGGGCGTGATGCGTCAAGTTGACTTAATCATTCAGCATATTACAATGAGTGAAATGAGTGGAAGTGAATCCCGTGCTTTACAAAAAGCTGTTAAGGGAGGTGTGGGTCTTGCTGGATGTCACGGAGGTTTGGGAGATGCTTTTAGAAATAACACAGAATATCAGTATATGATAGGGGGGCAGTTTGTTAAACATCCCGGAGGGCAAGTGGACTATACTGTTAATATTACTGCACCAAAAAACCCCTTAGTAATGGATATAAAAGATTTTACTTTGCATAGTGAGCAGTATTATATGCATGTCGATCCTGCCATTACAATACTGGCGACTACCCAATTTACAGGTGAACACGATGCTTGGATTGAAGGAATTGAAATCCCTGTAGTATGGACCAAACCTTATGGAAAAGGGCGCATATTTTACTCATCTTTAGGCCATAACAAAGAAGACTTTGACATTCCACAAGTTTGGGAAATTATTACCAGAGGAATCACTTGGGCAGCAAGTCCAGAAATAAATTGATTTTTTTGTTATTTTTCAATACCAATCTTCCAATTCAAACCCGTCTTTTATAATACCTTTGTAGGGCTATGAAAAAAAAGATTGTAATTATAGGCTCAGGGTTTTCTTCCCTATCGGCTGCCTCTTACCTTGCTAAAAAAGGCTTTGATGTTCATGTATTTGAAAAAAACGATACACTAGGAGGGCGTGCGAGACAGTTAAAAAAAGACGGCTTCACTTTTGACATGGGTCCTTCATGGTATTGGATGCCTGATGTTTTTGAATCCTTTTATAATGACTTCGGAAAAAGCACTAAAGACTTTTATACCCTCAATCGATTAGATCCAGGCTATCAAGTTGTTTTCGGTGAAAATGAAATTATTCCTATTGGGGATTCGTTAGAAAAAATCTATACGATTTTTGAAAAAGAGGAAGCAGGTAGCAGTCAAAAATTAAAAAAGTTTATCACTAGCGCTAAAGACAATTATGAAATTGCCATCAAAGATTTAGTTTATCGTCCAGGTTTGTCTCCATTAGAATTGATTACACCCACTACTATTAAAAAAGTAAATTATTTTTTAAGTAATATTAAAAGGGATGTGTACAAAGACTTCAAAAGTCCTAAGTTGAGACAAATACTACAATTTCCTGTTTTATTTTTGGGAGCAAAGCCCTCCAATACACCTTCCTTTTACAATTTTATGAATTTTGCTGATTTTGGATTGGGAACATGGCATCCAGAAAACGGAATGTACAGCATCGTGGAAGCTATGGTTTCATTAGCAAAATCTTTAAGTGTAACTTTTCATACTAATTCCGCTATAGACAAAATTAATGTAGACAATACAGGTACAGCCACTGGAATCCAAGTTAATGGGAAACAAGTCCAAGCTGACGTTGTACTCTCGGGTGCAGATTATCATCATTCCGAAACTCTTTTAGAACCTGAACACAGAGCTTATAGCGAAGCTTATTGGGATAAAAAAATATTCGCACCTTCCTCTTTACTTTTCTATATTGGCTTAGACAAAAAGGTGAAAAACCTTGCCCATCATACACTCTTTTTTGATGTTGATTTTGATGAACATGCACGGGTGATTTACGATCAACCAGAATGGCCAGAAAATCCTCTATTTTATGCAAACTTTCCCTCTGTATCGGATCCTAAAATGGCACCAGAAGGAAAAGATGCTTGTTTTTTATTAATTCCTATTGCTCCAGGAATAGAAGATACGCCAGAAATCCGGGAAAAATATTTAAACATTGTTATGGATCGGTTAGAAAAGCTGACCCAACAATCGTTAAAAAAAGAAATGCTTTTTTGTGAATCCTTTTGTGTTAATGATTTTATTGAAGAATACAATTCATATAAAGGCAACGCTTACGGTTTAGCAAACACTTTATTACAAACTGCGTTTTTAAGACCTAAATTAAAGAGCAAAAAAGTAAAAAACTTGTATTTCACAGGACAACTTACTGTTCCTGGACCAGGAGTACCCCCAGCATTAATTTCAGGTAAATTAGTGTCAGAGTTGATTAGCGAGGCTAATCTTTAGGATTTAATACCCACCAGATAAATTCGTATTCGCTATCTCTAACCGCAATGACAGAGTCAAGCATTTTAGTACTTTCAATTAACTTTGCTTTATAGTTTTCAAGTTGATCAAAAACTTGATATTGCCACAAATCCAAACGCTGATATAAAATGTATTTCATGAACTTATCATTCTGAATATATTTTCTGTTTTCAAGCCAAAAGTTGTTGTCATCGATATCCACAAAAGGAAGATCATATACCCATCTATTTGCAATTCTATCTTTAAATTGATTTACAAATCGTTCTTCAATTTTGCCGGTATTTTCAATCAAATAACCTAGCTCAACTCCATCATATATCTTAGTCATTTCTAGACCTACCTCCTTGGGTAATAGCCTAAAAGTTCCATCCAACTTTATTGCATCAAAAATGACCCTTTCAGGATTAAATGGATTTCGATTTCCATACAAACTCATTGGAGCAAAATAATATTTTCCATCGGGTTCTTCTTCATCTTCCATGAAGTCGATAAACACATCATCATTGTTTTGCTCCCATTTCTGATATTGCTTGTTGTAAAAGTCTACAATCCAACTTAAGTTTTCAGTATACTCATCAGTATAATAGATGATTTTGTCTATCTCTTCTCTCAAATTGGTCAAGTTTTCAATTCCATCAGAACGATTATCAGAAACTCCACCTTGTTGTTCAATTCCAAAAGAAACGGTTACACCAAAAACCAAAATGACGAACTCAACAATTGATTTTTTAAACCTATCAAAGAAATCTTTAATATCAAATCGATCACCAAGGGTAATGAGTTTTAAAAACCAGCTAAGCTTTTCTTTTTCAATTCCAGCAGATTTCTTTGCATTTGCAAACTCTTCTTCAGAAATAACGCCATCTTTATTAGTATCTATTTTCTCAAAATCATCTTTGGTAGACATAGGTGTTTGGTTCTAAACTGTTATTAAAATTTAAAATTATATAGAAAATAGTATTTGGTCTTGTTCAGTAAAATTAGTGAAAAAATAATCAAACCTCTAATGAGACTTAAAATGAGAAGAACAAATAAAAATAGTTTTATTTTATTTGGAAATAAAAGGATAGCTAGGGTCAAATATTTCTTCCATTAAAGCAAACAACTCATTTTCAAATACATCACAAATCTCTTCATTTATTAATAATGGACTTTTTGAAGTATGGCTGATTTTTTTTGAGGCCACTAAAAAATTATTTTCAAAATTCTTTAACGGAACAACTCCAGCTACACACTCTTGACAAGAAAATTCTTTTTTCAAAATATAGCTATATAACAGCACTTGAAAGAGTGTGCTCTTTTTTGAGTCTTTGGAAACTTCATCCCACGTCCCTATGGCTAAATCGTTTTTAGTCACATTTCCAGTCTTATAATCAACAAAACGAAGTACACCATTGAAAAAATCAATACGATCTACTGTTCCTTTAAATACAATATTCTTTTGCAGCTTCTCGATCCAAACAGGCTTTGAAAATTCATGTTCTAAACCCACTATTTTCAATGAATTCCCTTTTGAAACTTGCTTTTGTTCATTTAAGATATATGATTTCAAAATCTGTTCCATTACCCTGTAAATAATAAAATTTTTCCCAGTTCTGGAATCATCATTTTTATACAAACTGTCAAAATTTTCTTTTAATGTTGCTGGTAATTGTTCTAACATTAAATCGAAATCTGTTTCTAAAACTTCTTTGTTTAAAAATGGCAAATAAAGAACCTCTAAAACCTTATGGATTATCGTTCCTTTATCCATTGCACTTAAGCTTGTCTCTAGGGTGTTTAAAGGACGTATTTTAAGCATTCTTTGTTCATAAAACAGATATGGATTGCGAATGTATTGAGTCAAAGAAGAAGGTGAAAAGCCTTCTTGAGCAATGCTATCAAGTTGCTCTAAAACTACTTTTGTTTTAATTGCTTGTTGTATGGAAATCGGCTGTTGTTCAATTGGAAGTTCTACCTGCCTTAATGTTAATCTATGCTTTGGACATTTAAAGTATTCTAATTGAACTAAAAACCGACTTTTCTCTCCAGAAAACAAGCCTTCCGGAGTTGCATTATATAACAAGAAAACTTTTTTGGCACGTTGCAACAATCTAAAGAAATGATAGGCATAAAGATGATCTTGTTCAATGAAAGTATTCATTTCAAACTTCTTTCTGACATCAAATGGAATCCAAGAAACAGGTGTTTTTCCGAAAGGAATAATCCCTTCATTAACATGAGTAATAATCACATTATCAAAATCCAACAATCGTGTTTCCAAAAGACCCATGATTTGAAGATTGGAAAGAGCATCACCAGAAAAGTCAAGGGTTTCTTTTTCTAATAAGAGCTCAAACACCATCTTAATATGGCCAAGAGTGGACATATAAGGTCTACTGTCATGAAGCCGAGATATTTCTTCCCATAGTGCTTTAAAACGATCAATGTAATGCAGTTGAATCACGTCTTGATCTTTGATCATATCTAATTCTTGAAACGAGCATATCAATGTATGAATACGATTTAAAAACAGTGATGTAGTTTCAAAAGGACTAAATATTATTTTTCTAATTTCTTCTCCCTGAGTTAAAATTTCACTGGGTATAAATTGCCTGTTAGATTTTTCAAACTCCGCCAAGAGTTTTTTTACAATTTGGCCATTCTCCTTAAAAATTGAATCTACAAAACCGATTTGCATCAACTCTTTCAAAATATACAAAGGGTAACTGGACTCTTTATGTTGCTCTAATAATTCAAAAAGAGTAAAGAAAATGTCTGCAAAAGCTGATTTTTTCAATGGATACCCCATTGTGATGTTCCAAGGCAATTCTTTTGATGGCAGAGAAGATAGTGTGGGATGTAATAAACTTTCATCTCCAAATGAGATAACCGTGGACTCCTTTGGATTTTCTTCAAATAAATTTGCCGCTAATTGAACTGCGACTTTTGCTTGGGTGGTATTCTTTGCAACACTAAAAAATTCAATCTGTTTTTCCTTTGAAAAAAAGGTTGAAAAGGAGGTTTTACTCTTTGTTTTTAATGCCTTCCAATCTGAATAATATTGTCGAATAAAATGACCTGCTCCGTGAAAGGAATCATCAAAAAATTCTTGGTCTACATCCCAAATAACCTCAGCAATATCTGTAGCTAAAAGCTCTTGAATTATTGTTTCCTCTCCTTTAGTTAAGGCATTAAAACCAATGAAATAATGGAATGGTAGTTCTTGTTCAGTGTAGAAAGTTAAATTTCTAACCGCCTCTCTTAGTTGCATTCCTGCATATCCCTCTTGTTGATTCAATAAATGCTGATAAAGTAATTTATAGAGTTGGGGTATTTCCTTTTGAAAATCCAAGTGGCGTTCTATTAAATTTTCTTTCTCCTTAGAATCCCATTGTTCAATCTCCCCTAGAGCTCCCATAAATTCAAACAAAGTATTAGGATCAACTAGTTGAGAATCAATCTCACTAAATTCTTGAATTAAAGTAGGCGCCCAATTAAAAAACTGATCCATTGTATCTTGCTTGGCCTTGGGTGTATGTTCAAGATATACTTCAAAAAAAGTGTAGAGTAATGCCACATTTGAAATTCTATCAAGACCCGAAAGCTCTTTTATAAAGTGCTTAATACTAATTATTTCAGGTGCTATTTTTGGGGTATTGAGCTGTTTTTTTAAAGATTCTTTTAAAAATGTAATGGATCGAATACTAGGAACAATAATCTTAACACGATTCAATTCATCGTGAGAAGCAATAATTATTTTAGCAACATCGTCTAAAAAAGTTTGCATCCCTAAATGTAAAAAATCGGGTTAAGCTATCCTTCTTTTAATTGGATTTTATTGCTTAATAATAAATTCTACTCGTCGATTGAAACGCCTTCCCTCTTGAGTACTATTTGTTTTTAATGGTCTGGTTTCTCCATATTCCGTGCTTTCTATTTACTAGAAGAAATTTCTTTTTCAACTAGATAACGTAATACAGCAGCCGCTCTCTGTTCGGAAAGCAATTGGTTATTCGCAACTTTTCCAATACTATCGGTATGTCCCACAATTCCAAAACTAATACTTGGATACTGTATTAAAATAGAAAAGACCTCATCAAGAGAATCGGTGGACTCTTTTGTTAAAACATCCTGATTTGTTTCAAAGTAAATGACTTGACCTATTTCTTGTAATCTGCTTATCTCTTTTGCCGTTATTCTTAGGCAGCCCTCATTATCAATTGGCCCTGCAATTTCTGTACAATTATCTTCATTATCTTGAACACCATCTTGGTCAGTATCTGGGCATCCATTAAAATCAATGATACCTGGAATTTCTGGACATTCATCATCCAAATCTGGAATCCCATCTCCATCTTGATCTGGACAGCCTTCAAATTCAAGAAGTCCAG
Source organism: Flavobacteriaceae bacterium (assembly GCA_009886625.1). Taxonomy (GTDB): domain Bacteria; phylum Bacteroidota; class Bacteroidia; order Flavobacteriales; family Flavobacteriaceae; genus MS024-2A. The sequence goes on along the minus strand of QXZA01000024.1, from coordinate 95,378 downwards.
GAACTTCAGGGCATTTATCTACTTTGTCAATGATTCCGTCTCCGTCACTATCTGTATCTTTTCCTAAAATGAAGGAAACACCCAACATATGTTGAAAATGTTTTATTCCATTGGTCTCTCCAGTATTTTTATAAAGCGATTCTGGAATAATTCCAGTTTTTTTCTTTTCTCCCAACCAATATTCTATCCCTACCCCTAAATTAAAATAGCCTGCTCCTTGTTCATTAAAAATCACGTATCCTCCTCCTATTTTCAAAAATGGCATCAAACGATCAATTTTAAAAATACTCTTTAAGTTATTGGAGATTACTCAATCAATATTGTAGTAGTTATCAGAGGCTATTTGATTTCCGTAGGAGGTGATTTTATTTAAACTGAAACGCGTTCCAAAAGAAAATCCAGAACTCATATATTTTTTAACACTAGGATAAACGGCTAGATTCCAATGATCCAAATTAACAAACTCTTCAAAGAGATCTCCTGCACCAACTCTACCTGTAGGAAAAGTGTCTACCGAGTTAACACCTACAAATAGCTGCCATGGATGATCTTCATTTTGGGCATTGGCACTAATGCTATGTAAAAATGAAGATAAGATGATATGTATTTGTTTTTACAAAAATTTGAGGGGTGAATGAATATCATAATAGAGTTGAATTACTTAATTTAGGGGATCAATGTTTTAGTAAAACCTATTCAAAGATAGAGATTTATTTAAATCACTAAATAATTCTTTTTTCAATTATAACTTCCTCATTGATATAGACTAAAAACTTTTCAATAGGGGAATACCCGAGATCTTGATAGATTTTTTCATACGCATCAATTTGACGTCTATCTGCCTCTTTGGGTACTCCCGTTTTATAATCTATTATAATTGCACTACCATCACTTATTAAATTAACTCTATCTGGCCTTAATGTAGGGCCCTTAGGAACCAATACATCTTGTTCACATAATACCTTTTGATCCCTTTCAAAATAACTTGATATCATTGGATGTGATATGACTTCTTTAACTTTCTTCGTTATGAACAATTGATATTCCTTGGCTTTTATATTTCTTTCAAAGGTCTCTTCTAGTACTTGGTCAAGCATTTCAGTATGAAATATCTTTGCGAGAATTTCGTGAATCAAAAGTCCTTTAATCTGAGCTGTTTTAACTTCAACATTTAGAGTTTTATGGGCTAACAGTCTTTTTTTCCAATGAGACGACACAACGTGATTTACTTCAAACTTTCTAGATTCAAAACCTATATTTTTCTTCTTTTCAACTTCTTTTTTATTGATTGAAATACCTAATTCAAAGGGTGTAGTTGCATCTAATTGTTTCCCCTGTTGCTTTACAAAATTGTTAAACAAATGAGAATAGGTAGAAGTCCCTTCTGAAGAAATTTCTTGGGTGATAATATACAATTGTTCCTTTGCTCTTGTAGTGGCTACATACAACACATTTACTGCATCCTGTTTTTGGAATAATACATATTGATCATAAAGTGATTGACCTGTTTCTCCATACAATTGGATTTCCTTTGAAGCCGTTATCCAACCCCATTGAATTTCTGATAATGGTTCTTCTTTTAAAGGGTACCATAATTTTTCTTTAAGATTTGGATGGATTGGGGTATCCATAAAGGGTAAAATTACGACAGGAAATTCAAGGCCTTTGGCTTGGTGAATTGTCATAAGATGTATCGCATCCATACCCGCTGGTGTGTTAATTCTAAGCTTCTCTTCTTGTCGTTCCCAATACTTTAAATAAGCTGATATTGTTTGAGAACGTGTTGAATAAAATTCAAATACATCCTCTAGAAAAGTATTTAAGAAAGGATCATTGGGGGGTAATAAGAATACAAATTGCTCCATGATGTATTCTGTGGCTTCCAAAACAGAACTTTTTGCACTCTTTTTAAAAGAGAAATTAAATAAAAATTCTTTTTCTAATTCTTTAAAAAAAGAAGTTGTGGAAAGCAAAACATAAGTTTGAATATACGTATGGTATTCAACATTAGAATCAGGACTAAATTCCCAAAACGCATCCAAAATAAGCTTATGCAAAACAGGATCATTAGGTTGAATGGTGAGTTTTAGAATGGCTAGGACTACTTGAACTTTTTTTGACTGTCCCACCACCAAAGACTCTGATGAAAGGATGGAGTACCCTGCTTGAGTTAAACCCGCTCCAATAGAAGAAGCTTGATCCCTTTTTCGGACTAGAACTGCAATTTCTTTTGCTTTGTACTTTAACTCCATTGCACGGTCTACTGCCTCTAAGGTTTTTACTACATAGGGTTCCGTATTTTCTTCTTTTAAACCTCCTTTAGGCAAGGCTTCAATTCGAACATATCCCCCTTCTAGCTGATTTTTTTGCTGGCTTCCAATACCATAAATCCTCTTAAATTCCTGTCCTTCAAATAACGCTGAAAGTGTAAGAAACAAATTATTGTTAAACTCAACTATCGTTTTTCCTGAACGGTAATTGATCTCTAAATTTTCTACTTGCGGCTTTACTTGAAAAGGAATATTGGTTTGACTCAATAAGTCAACAAACTGTTGAATATCTCCACCCCTCCATCGATAAATAGCTTGCTTTGGGTCACCCACAATTAGTAATGACCCTTGCTCTCCTTCTACAGATTCACTCTCTAATGCATTTGAAATTAAAGGAACTAAATTGGACCATTGTAACTGAGAAGTGTCCTGAAATTCGTCTAAAAAATAATGCTGATAACGTTCTCCCAATCGCTCATAAATAAATGGAGCATCTGTTCCCTGAACTAGCTTGCTTATTTTATTATTAAACTGACCTAAAAGACGAACCTCTTTTTCGTTCTGAAGAGACTCTAAACGTTCTTCCATCAATTGAAGTAAGCTTCTTGGAGTCAAAGATTTTAATGTTCGTTTTGTGAGTAAGAAAATTCCTACGTTTTTTTTTACTCGTAGATACGCATTAAGTAATTGCGGCCGAATTCCATCAATCAGCTCTTTTTTAGTGACTTCGATATCTTTTTTGTAGAGAGGTTTATCTTCAACAAAGTCAAGCTCTAATCGATTTTTATATAGGTTCAAATAATCTCCTTCTTTCGCTTTTTGAAAATGTTTAGGTAATGTTCCTCTCAAAAAGTTCTTTTCTTCAAGCCCTTTTTCTTGAATTAATGCTAAAGTATCCTCTGCAATTTTTCGAATTTGATTCCTAGCTTTTCTTTGTTCTTCAAGAAGAATCCGTTGATCTTCTTTGTGCTCAGCCATTGATTTTTTCTTTAAATCGGCTAAAGCAACACGATCATTTTCATTCAATAAAATTGACGCAAAATCATCCAAATCTTTTTGAATATTCCAACTTTGCTCTTGATTTACTTTATCCATACTGAAGTCAGTCAAAAGTTGCGTCAAAGACGCTTCCTTTCCAACCTCATCAATAATTGAATTTACTGTCTCTTCCAAAAGAGAAGAAGGATCAATGACCACCTCAAATCCATAGGGTAGTTGAAGCTCTTTAGAGAAACTTCGAATAATTCTATACGTAAACTTATCTAAGGTGATAATATCAAAACTACCATACTCAAATAATATTTGATGTAGCCTCTGATTAGCTCTGCGTGCTAGTTCCTGTGGCTCAATCTTTAGGAGAGAACACAATGTCTCTTCAATATTTTTTTCATTAGGTGAATTCTTAGAGAGGTCCAATAAGGTGGCCAGAATCCTTTCCTTCATTTCATTAACTGCTTTGTTAGTAAATGTCAAAGCAAGAAGTTTTCGATAGGGTTTATGGCTTTCAGATCCTAAAAGACGTGTTAAATATCGCAACACCAAAGTATAGGTTTTACCTGAACCCGCAGCTGCGTTGATTATATGAAAATTTATTTGTTTCAAAATACTTTAAAGTGTAATAAAAGTAAGGCTTTTCAAAAGTTAAGCTCTTTTTAAAAAAAGAAATTTTAATTTTGTCTAAATCTTAAAAACAAAAAATTATGGCTTTTGAATTACCCTCACTTTCTTATGCTTATGATGCATTAGAACCCAATATTGATGCACGTACTATGGAAATACACCACAGTAAACATCACAATGGTTACACCACCAACCTAAACAATGCCATTGCAGATAGCCCTTTAGCAGATCAATCCATTGAAGAAATTCTTACAGGATTAGACCTAGACAACAAAGCGGTACGAAACAATGGAGGTGGTTTTTACAATCATAGACTTTTTTGGACTATAATGTCTCCCAATGGCGGAGGTGTGCCCTCTGGAGCGCTTGCAGAAGCAATTGACTCGGCCTATGGTTCTTTTGAAAATTTCAAAAGTGAATTTTCAAAAGCAGCGGCTACACAATTTGGTTCAGGATGGGCTTGGTTATGTGTCCATGCAGATGGTTCTGTAAAAGTTTGTGCCACTGCAAACCAAGACAACCCTTTAATGCCAGATATTGGTTGTGGAGGAACTCCTATACTAGGTGTTGATGTTTGGGAACATGCTTATTATTTGAACTACCAAAACAGACGTCCAGATTATATTCAAGCCTTTTTTAATGTAATCGATTGGAATAAAGTGAGTGAGCTTTATGCTAAGGGTGTGTAAACTTTACTTTGAATTTATTGTAAAATAAAAGGGAGAAATAAATCCCTCCCTTTTGCCCCAGATCTTACCATGAACTTAACCTACTTATGTTCTGGTTGCATAAAATACTTTTACTTGCCATTGACGGCTTTTAAAATCGTTAAAATGTTTTTTTATAGGTTAAAGTGTTGTGGGGGAGTTATAGAAGATTTTAAAAATAAAAAGGAGGAATAAATTCCTCCTTTTTGCCCCAAATCTTACCATGAACTTAACCTACTTATGTTCTGGTTCTTCAAAGATGATATAACTAGAACGTGACAACTGATTAACTCGTTTAAACGCTAAAATTATCGACAAAGTGTTAGTAGGCTCTATCCTTGTTCTTATCTACAAAATTGATAAACGCCTGATTCACTACTCTACAGCCTCCAGCAGTTGGATAATCACCAGTAAAATACCAATCTCCTAAGTTGTCTGGACAAGCTTCATGGAGGCCACTTACTTTTTGGAAAATCACTTCAACATCAGCTTTTATACTATCGTTTTTGAGCATCTGACCAATCTTTTCTGAAATCTGTTCGTCAGTGAAAGGATCATAAATCGCTTTCACATAATTTGGTGGCTCAACGACTTTGTCCGATTTACTTTTAACACAATTGTGATAAACAGATTGAATCACCTCATCATGAGTGCCTTGATCTTTATGCAATTCAAGAGCCGCTCTAAATGCGATAAATTCTTCTAGTCGTGCCATATCAATCCCATAACAGTCAGGATAACGAATTTGAGGTGCACTTGAGACTACCACAATTTTCTTTGGTCCCAATCTATCCAGCATCTGTAAAATACTTTTTTGAAGGGTAGTTCCTCTGACAATACTATCGTCTATGATAACCAAATTATCAGTACTTTTTACCACACCATAAGTAATGTCGTAAACATGGGCAACCAAATCATCTCTTCCTGAATCTTCAGTAATAAATGTTCTTAATTTGGCATCTTTGATTGCAATCTTTTCAATTCTAGGTTTTTGACTTAACATCTTGGTTAGCTTCTCCACATCTGGAGTCCCTGTTTTACTCAATTCAACCTTGAGTTGCTCTCTAACATGATCTTGTACAGCACCAATCATTCCATAGAATGAAGTTTCAGCAGTGTTAGGAATAAAAGAGAAAACTGTGTTTTCTAAATCTCCTTTAATGGCATTATGAACTAAAGTAAAAAGGGAACGCCCTAAATTTTTTCTTTCCTGATAAATAGCAGCATCACTTCCTCTTGAGAAATAAATTCGCTCAAAAGAACATGCCTTTTTTTCTTTGGGCTCAAGTATTTCTGAGGTTTCTGATTCGCCTGATTTCTTGGTGATCAATGCTTGACCTGGTTCTAACTCTTTAATAGATTCAAAAGGAACATTAAAAACAGTTTGAATCACAGGACGTTCTGAAGCAACGACCAAAATTTCATCATCATTGTAATAATAAGCGGGTCTAATCCCATTGGGGTCTCTAATCACAAATGAATCTCCATGACCTAACAGGCCTGCCATAGCATAACCACCGTCCCAATTTTTTGAGGCTTTCCTTAAAATTTTAGCAATATTGAGACGCTCTGCAATAAGAGGAGAGGCCTCCGCTTTCGTATAACCTTCTTTTTTGAGTTTTTTATAAATCTTGGCCACTGCATCATCCAAAAAGTGTCCGATTTTTTCCATTACGGTAACCGTATCTGCTTTCTCTTTTGGATGCTGACCTAGATCTACTAAATTTTCAAATAGCTCGTTAACATTTGTCAGATTAAAATTTCCAGCAACAATTAAATTCCTATGCATCCAATTATTTTGCCTTAAAAAAGGATGAACACTTTCGATATTGTTCTTTCCAAAAGTTCCATAACGCACATGTCCTAACATTAACTCCCCTACATAGGGTACCGATTGTTTTAATCGTTCAGGATGTGATAGCAAATCTGGGTCTAAGCCTATTTGACTCTGAACTCGATCGTTAATTGTTTTAAAAATATCTTGAATAGGTTGTTGTGCTGCTGAACGAACCCTGCTAATGTAACGTTGACCTGGCTGCATGTCATATTTTATACTTGCAAAACCCGCTCCATCTTGACCTCTGTTGTGTTGCTTTTCCATCAAGAGGTACATTTTATTTATTCCATAAAGTGCACTACCATACTTCTCTTTATAAAATGACAAAGGTTTTTTTAACTGGATTAGGGCAATTCCACACTCGTGCTTAATAGCGTCGCTCATGAGAAGTTATTGTGTTATGTTAATTCAATTTCAAATTCTGTTAATGACTTAAAGGCAATTATTCTCTCTTTTAAAGAAGAGGGCGTTAACTCTTCCAATGATTTTGTTCCAAATTTTTGTACAGTAAATGAGGCCATAGCAGATCCCATAATTGTTGCTGCTTTCATTTCTTCAAAACTTATTCTTGCGGACTGAGACAAATGGCCCACAAATCCACCGATAAAACTATCTCCTGCTCCAGTAGGATCAAAAACTTCTTCTAGAGGTAATGCAGGTGCACAAAATATTTTTTGATCATGGAAAAGTAAAGCACCGTGTTCTCCCTTCTTTATAATTACATAACTGGGGCCCATAACATGTAGCTTTTGAGCAGCTTCAACCAGCGAATGAGTCTCTGTTATTTGTCTAGCTTCTTCATCGTTTATGGAAATCACATCTACTCTACCAATAACCTCATCCAACTTATCCCGATAACTCTCTATCCAAAAATTCATAGTATCCATGACCACTAAAGAAGGCTTAGTTTCCATTTGATCCAAAACTTCAAGTTGTAGATTGGGATCTAGATTTCCTAATAATACGATACTTGCATCTTTAAAATGATCTGGAACAATTGGCTTAAACTTAGTCAAAACATTGAGCTGAGTCTCAAGAGTTGTTCTTGAATTAAGATCATTGTGATATTTACCGCTCCAAAAGAAAGTTTTTTCTCCTGGAATGGAAACCACTCCAGCTAAATCTAAACCTACTCCTTTTAATAGATCTATATGTGTGTCTTCAAAATCATCTCCTATTACTGAGACTAATCCACATTGGGTATCAAATTGTGATGCAGCAAGTCCTATATATGTAGCGCATCCACCTAGTATTCTTCCAGTTTTTCCAAAGGGAGTTTCAATTGCGTCATAGGCCATTGTACCCATAACTAAAATTTTGTTATTCATCTTACAAAAGTAAAAAAGTCTAAGCGCCTTTTTGTAATAAAAACAAACATTTATTAAAGACTATAAACAACTTGTTTAGTCTCTGCTTTTTTCTCTTTCCATTCTCTCAAAAGCAGTGTCGGGAATTAAATTTTTCCCTTTGGCAGCTGCAACCGCTAACTGGTCACATCGTTCATTTTGAGGATGTTGGTTGTGCCCTTTAATCCACTGAAAGTGAACTTTATGTTTTCGATAAATAATCAAGAAACGTTTCCACAAATCACTATTCTTTTTATCCTTAAATGCTTTTTTCTCCCAACCAAAAACCCATTTTTTCTCAACAGAATCAATGACATATTTAGAATCTGAATAAACCACAACTTCCAAAGGTTGCTTTTTCAACAACTCCAAACCCACAATAACCGCCATTAACTCCATTCGATTGTTAGTTGTTCGTACAAAGCCTTGAGAGAATTCTTTAACATAAGACATTCCTTCCCATTCCAACCTTAAACCATAACCTCCGGGTCCAGGATTACCCAATGAAGATCCGTCTGTGTATAAATAAATAGCCATAGGTTTTGTCTTACTTATATAGTAGAGAAGCAATTACTTTTGGAAAGTGCTGTTGTTCCAAACCATGAATCTTTGTTGCAATATCATCTTCGTTATCTTCGGGATTTAATGATACTTTTTCTTGAAAAATAAAATCCCCTTTATCATACTCTTCATTTACAAAGTGGATAGTAATCCCAGTTTCGGTCTCCTTGTTTTCCTTTACTGCTTTATGAACATGGCTTCCATACATACCTTTTCCTCCATATTTAGGCAAAAGAGCGGGATGTATATTAATGATTTTTGAAGGAAAAGCTTGAACCCAGTCCACCCCAATTTTCCATAAAAAGCCCGCAAGTATGATCAGGTCTGGGCTTATGGTTTTAATTTCACTCAAAAGTCTCCCATTTGTAAAACTCGTTTTGTCAAAAACTTCAAACACCACATCAAAAGATTTGATACGATTCAAAACACCTGCTTTTGGGTTGTTTGTGAAGACTTTTACAATTTCTACATTGTCATCGTGTTCGAAAAAACGACAAATATTTTCCACATTTGTTCCACTTCCCGAAGCAAATAAAATAATCTTTTTAATCATCTATATACTTTAGACATGTCTATATCAAGGGTTGCCATGTATTAGTCTAACTTTGATTTCAAAATTAAACTTATTATTTTAGAGCAATCTAGTGTAATCCTCTAAAGTTTTATATTTTTGTTGACACTTTAATTCAAACGAAAATTAATTATGTCAGACATTTCCTCAAAAGTAAAGGCAATCATAGTTGACAAACTAGGGGTTGACGAAAACGAAGTTGTTGCAGAAGCAAGCTTTACAAATGACTTAGGAGCCGACTCCTTAGACACAGTGGAATTGATCATGGAATTCGAAAAAGAATTTGATATTCAAATTCCAGATGACCAAGCTGAAAATATTGCTACTGTGGGTCAAGCCATCCAATTTATCGAACAAGCAGACTAAATTAGTGCCATGGAACCAAGACGTGTCGTTGTTACCGGATTGGGGGCGCTTACGCCAATTGGAAATACCCTCTCAGAATATTGGGAGGGTTTATTATCTGGTACCAGTGGGGCTGCTCCTATTACATACTTTGATCCTACTTTATTCAAAACTCAATTTGCATGTGAACTGAAGGGATTTGATCCTTTAGAACATTTTGACAGAAAAGAGGCTAGAAAATACGATCGCTTTGCGCAATATGCTTTAGTGAGCGTTGCTGAAGCGCTTGAAGATGCTCAGCTTCCTATCGATACGATTGACAAAGATCGTGTTGGTGTGATTTGGGGTGCAGGTATAGGGGGGCTTGAAACCTTCCAAAACGAAGTGCTTAATTTTGCTTCTCTAAACGAAAATCCTCGATTTAATCCTTTTTTCATTCCAAAAATGATCGCAGACATCGCACCTGGATTGATTTCTATTAAGTATGGATTTAGAGGACCAAACTTTGCAACGGTATCTGCATGTGCATCTGCCTCAAATGCAATGATAGATGCGCTTAATTACATCCGATTAGGTTACGCAGACGTTATGGTAACTGGAGGCTCTGAAGCAGGAGTAACTAAAGCAGGAATTGGTGGGTTTAACGCCATGCATGCCTTATCGACTCGAAATGATGATCCAACTACAGCCTCTCGCCCTTTTGATAAAGAACGTGATGGTTTTGTATTAGGTGAAGGAGCTGGAGCACTGATTTTAGAAACTTACGAACATGCTGTAGCCCGAGGTGCAACCATCTATGCAGAAATTGCTGGAGGGGGACTTTCGGCTGATGCGCATCACATGACAGCACCACATCCTGAAGGCTTAGGTGCAACTAAAGTCATGGAAAATTGCTTGAAAGATGCTAACGTACTCCCTACAGATATTGATATAATCAACATGCATGGAACTTCTACTCCTTTAGGAGATATTGCCGAATCAAATGCAATCATTAAGGTATTCAAGGAGCACGCATATTGTATGAATATTAATTCAACAAAATCCATGACAGGTCATCTCTTAGGTGCTGCAGGAGCCGTTGAAGCAATTGCTTCCATCATGGCAATAAAACACAGTATAGTACCTCCTACTATAAATCACAAAAATCCAGACAAAAATATTGATTCTAAAATCAACTTTACTTTTGGAAAAGCTCAAAAAAGAAACGTAGACATTGCACTCTCTAACACTTTTGGCTTTGGAGGGCATAACGCTTGTGTTTTATTCAAAAAAATGAACTAATTTAATGGTGTGAAAATCATTAACTACATACGAAATTCCCGAATGGCAACATCCGGGAATTTTTTTGCACTGCTTCGAAAAAAGCTGAACATTAAAACACATAAAGAAGAACTTTATCAAAAAGCATTCACTCATAGCTCTGTTAATCTTAAAGACAGTGAAGGAAAAACAGTTAATTTTGAACGTTTAGAGTTTTTGGGCGATGCCTTACTCAGTACCATTATTGCCGAATATCTTTTCACTTTTCATCCCGAAGCCAAAGAAGGTGAATTAACCAAACTTCGTGCAAAAATTGTTAGCCGAACTCAGTTAAATTACATTGGAAAAGAAATGGGACTCATTGAACTTGCAGATATCTCTAGCCATCACAAAACCTTTGGAGAAAATATTCATGGAAATTTAATCGAATCTTTAGTTGGTGCCCTTTTTATTGACAAAGGATATAATAAAACCAAAAACTATGTCTTAAAATATATGCTCACACCCTATATTGATATGGATGAACTCCAAAATATGGTGTTGAGCTACAAGAGTCTTTTATTTGAATGGTCACAAAAAAACAAGAAGGAGTTATTATTCAAAACAGAAAGTGATGATGGTTTAGACCCTAACATCAACTATACCAGTCAAATTTATTTAGACAATAAATCAATTGCTAAAGCACGAGCTGTTTCAAAGAAAAAGGCTGAAGAAAAGGCCGCAAAAATTGCTGCTTCTATTCTCAAACCTTCAAAGACAAAAAAGGATGCATAGAAAAGTTTATCATCTGGAAATGGAAGAAGAGTTGCAGGATGAAGAAGTAATTGGCATACATACTTCTTTAGAAACACATCAGATTGCTTTTTATTTAAACCAAAGTATAGGTGCACGTTTTGTGAGAACTAAAAAAGACTTATTTTACAAAAAAATCAAAACTCCTTTTATCCATTTTGAATGGAAAGACGAAACCATGGACTTAAATTGTTCATTGTTTTCGAATAAGAGTTTAGAGGAAAAGGATAAACAAAATCTAAATTCTACATCTTTATTTGATATCCCTCTTAGAAATGAAGTATCTTTAATAACTGAATTTAAAACCGTTGATTTTTTTATAAAATCTACAAATAGCATCAGTATAGAAGCCATTACAAGCCATTTGAAAAGCTGGTCACCTATTTCGTTAGTCTATTCCATCCCTGTAGATCAACTTAAAACTCAACTAAACTCAATCTTTGATTAATGAATTTTATAAAAAAAACTAAAATAGTTGCAACCTTAGGCCCAGCATCCTCTTCAGAAGATGTAATTGAAAAAATGATCCTCGAAGGTGTAAATGTTTTTCGAATTAATTTTTCACATGCAGACTATAGTGACGTTTCAGATCGTATTGAAATAATTCGAAAAGTTGATAAAAAATTAAATACTAACACGTCTATTTTGGCCGATCTTCAAGGTCCAAAATTGCGTGTTGGAAAAATAGAAGAAGGTGCTTTTGTAAATCCTGGAGATGAAGTTACTTTTTTGACTGATGCTCCTTTTGTAGGAAATGCTAAAAAAGCCTACATGAATTATAAAAGCTTCCCAAAAGATGTTTCCCCTGGTGAACGCATACTTCTTGATGATGGTAAGCTAATTTTTGAAGTGCTAGCAACCAACAAAAACAACCAAGTTGATGCTACAGTTATTCAAGGAGGGGCATTCAAATCAAACAAAGGGGTAAATTTACCAAACACAAAAATCTCCCTGCCTGCGCTCACTAAAAAAGATATTCAAGATGCCGAATTCATATTTACGCAAGATGTTGATTGGATTGCTCTATCATTTGTAAGATTTAGTCAAGATTTGATTGACTTAACAGAGTTAATGGCAAAGCATACTGATAAGAAAATTCCTATTATAGCTAAGATTGAAAAGCCTGAAGCAATAGAAAATATTGACAAAATCATCTCCTATTGTGATGGTCTCATGGTAGCACGTGGAGATCTTGGTGTTGAAGTTCCAGCACATGAAGTCCCTTTGATTCAAAAACGACTTGTCCATTTAGCTAAAAAGGCGCGCATTCCAATTATTATTGCAACTCAGATGATGGAAACCATGATCGATAGTCTAACTCCCACACGAGCAGAAGTAAATGACGTTGCTAACTCTGTAATGGACGGAGCAGACGCTGTGATGCTTTCTGGAGAAACTTCTGTGGGTCAATATCCTGTGGAAGTAATTCGAACCATGACAAATATTTTAACTTCGGTTGAAAGCTCAAGCTTAATTAAAGTTCCACAAGATGCACCAACAATACGAACCAAACGATTTATCACTAAATCTATTTGCTATCATGCGGCACATATTGCCAATGATATTGAAGCCAAAGCCATATGTACATTAACCAATAGTGGTTATACTGCATTTCAAATTTCGGCATGGCGCCCTAGTGCACATGTTTTAGTTTACACTTCCAATACACAAATATTAAATCGTCTCAGTCTTCTTTGGGGAGTAAAAACTTTTTACTACAATAATCTTAACAGTACTGATATGACTGTTGAAGAGATCAACGAAATGGCATTCAAAGCGGGGTATGTTGAAAAAGAAGATATGATTGTTAATTTAACAGCAATGCCAATAGAAACTAAAGGAATGGTGAACACTCTTCGCGTCTCTACCATTTAAAAGGGTAAGCTTAATTGCGCCTCTTTAATGACTATTTTGGGTTTAGTGGGCTTCTTTTGGGATGTATTTAAATTCGACAAGGAAATCCCTATGAGTCTGACAGAATTTAAGAGTTTTTCTTGATACAGTAGTTTTTTAGCTTCTTCAAAAATTAATTCTTTGGAGGACAAATATAGTCCACCTGTTTTACTCCTAGTTTGTTGCACAAAGTCACTGTATTTTATTTTAAGTGTAATGGTTTTCCCTGCTACCTTATTTTTTTTGGTTCGCTTTTCTAATAATTCAGCAATTGATTTTAGCTTATCTTCCAAAAAAAGTTCGCTACTTAAATTGGTAGTAAAAGTTCTTTCTGCACCGACAGATTTCGGCGCCCTATGTGGTTTTACAGGACTATTGTGAATCCCTCTGACAAATTTAAAGTAATGTCCTCCAGATTTTCCAAAATGTTGCTCCAAAAAAGTTTCCGTTTTTGATTTTAAATCTTTCCCTGTATAAATTCCTAAACCATACATTTTAAGTTTAGTCTTTGCACCAATACCATGAAACTTTTTGACATCCAATTCTTCTAAAAATGGGAGTACTTCCTCTGGAGGAATGGTCTTCTGACCATTAGGTTTATTCCAATCACTTGCAATTTTAGCTAAAAACTTATTGATAGATATACCCGCAGAGGCTGTTAATCCTGTCTTTGAATGAATCTTTTCTCTAATCTCTTGAGCAATTAAACTAGCAGAAGGGTATTCCGAAACATCTAGAAAAGCTTCGTCTAGAGATAAGGGCTCTACTAAAGAAGTGTATTCGATAAAAACAGAACGGACAATCCCAGAGATCTCTTTATAACGTTCAAATCGAGAGGGTGCAAAAATTAAATGAGGACAAAGTCGTTTGGCAAGAACTCCACTCATTGCACTTCGCACTCCATACTTTCTTGCTTCATAGCTTGCAGCCGATACAACACCTCGATCTCCACCCCCTCCCACAGCAAGTGCTTTTCCTCGCCACTCAGGATGGTCTAACTGTTCTACAGCTGCAAAAAAGGCATCCATGTCAACATGAATAATTTTTCGAGTGGAATCAAAAATTAGCGCCTCCTCCATTCTTGTCTATTAAACCTTAATTTTCTTTCCCTTTTTCAAAAGTGTACTCGCGTTGAACTTCGCAAATTCTGGTGGTAAATTGAGAATAGGCAATCTCCTTACCATAACGTTGAGCTAGAAGATGTTGTGTATTCTCTTTCCACTTTTTTATGGCAAGTAACGATTGCCAATAACTGATTGTTACACCTCTACCCGAATGCTCTCTGTAAGATTCCACACCTAAAAATCCGTCTGCCTTTTGAACCAATTCTAACATTTGGTTTGAAAACTCATAATATCTATCGTCGTCAAGCTCAGATAGCGTGTTTGAAAAAATTACTGAATAATAATTCGATTTCATTAGTCCTTATAAATTTTCACATTCAATTTTCCTTCAGCATCCATATGAGCGCGATACATGCCTGGAGTATTCATTTCCATTGCTACATTTCCTTTTGAATCAATCCCTACAACTCCACCGTCTCCCCCAAGGCCACCCACTTTATCATGAATTACCGTGTGTGCTGCTTCTTGTATACTCAATCCTTTATATTCCATCAAAGCTGAAATATCATGTGCTACTACAGAACGGATAAAAAACTCTCCCCATCCTGTTGCAGAAATAGCACAAGTAGCATTATTTGCATAAGTACCTGCACCGATGATAGGAGCATCACCAATTCGATTCCACTTTTTGTTAGTCATTCCACCAGTCGAAGTTCCTGCCGCTAAATTTCCTTCTAAATCCAAAGCTACACAGCCTACAGTTCCATAACGTTGGTGCTGAACAAATGCTTCTTCTGTAGAGGAAATCGATTCTTTTTTGGCTTCTGCTTCCTTTACTCTTTTTAATGAATTAATTCTTCGTTCGGTAAAAAAGTATTCTGGTGCTACTATTTCCAGTCCTTGTGATGCAGCAAAAGCATCTGCCCCTACTCCAGAAAGCATGACATGTGGAGAATTTTCCATGACTTTAATTGCAGCAGATATGGGATGTCTAATTGTCTTGACTCCAGAAATAGCTCCAGCATCAAGTTGTGCTCCGTGCATAAAAGAGGCGTCTAATTCTATCGTTTCATCCGAAGTGAGCACAGCACCTTTACCTGCGTTAAAGAGTGGAGAATCTTCCATTATATGAATTGTTTTTTCAACAGCTTCCTGACTGCTTCCCCCATTTTTAAGAATAGTGTGACCCACTTGAATAGCCTCGGCCAAAACTTCACGATAGGCCGCCTCTCTTTCTGGTGTCATATTAACTCTTAAAATTGTTCCTGCACCGCCATGAATAACAATTCCAAATGTTGGCGTTGACGTTTGATCTGAGGTTTCAATTTGCTTACAACCAAAAGCGATTAACAGAGACAAGAATAGTATTTTTTTCATAAGATGTACATTCTATTTTATCTTTTAAATGTAAGTTATTTAGGCTGAAAATGAAACTTCAATCAAAATGAAGTATTTTTATAAAAAATTAAAATCATGTACGCAGTTTTAAAAACAATTCATTCTTATTGGGCTTATCTAGTATTACTAATTTTAGTAGTTGCTATCATTAATGCTTTTGTTGGTAAGTCATCAGGGAGAGATTTTGGTGCTAAAGATCTTAGAATAAGTCTTTTTGGTCTTATTTTTTCTCACATTCAGTTGCTTATTGGCTTAATCCTTTATTTTGTTTCCCCTTGGTTTGATCAATGGTCTGAAATGGGAATGGGAATTATGAAAAATGCTGAAACACGCTTGTATTTAGTTGAACATCCTGTCACTAATATTTTAGCTATTGTACTTATTACTATGGGATGGTCAATGCACAAAAGACAATCTTTATCGGCTAAAAAGTTTTTACGAATTGGGCTTTTCTACAGTTTGGGATTACTCCTTTTGTTAAGTAGAATTCCTTGGAGTAATTGGCTATAAAACGCTACCCACATCAACACTAAAATGCTAAAAATCATTTCTCCAAAAGCAACTATTGGTGTGCTTGGAAGTGGTAGCTGGGCTACTGCACTTGTCAAAATTTTGACGGATAGTAAACTGCATGTCAATTGGTATGTACGTAATCAAGAGCAAGCAAAGAAAACTAAAAGTTCCTCTAGAAATCCAAACTATCTGTCTGAAGTTAAATTTAGACCTCGTAGAATAACTGTCAGTAATGACATCAATGAGGTTGTTTCAAAATCAGAATGGTTGGTTATAGCAATTCCTTCTGTTTATCTAGAAAGTGAATTAAAGAAAATTAACCAACCCTTAAAAGACAAGATTATTGTATCTGGGGTGAAAGGATTTATTCCAGAATCCCAGCTAATTGTTGGTGAACATTTACACCAACACTATCAGCTACCTTGGGAACAATTTGTTGTTATTGGAGGCCCCTCACACGCTGAAGAAATAGCACTAGAGCGCCTATCCTACTTGACTTTAGCTTCAAAAAATAAAGTAAAAGCTACTCAATTGCATCAGTTATTAGGGACCTCCTATTTGCAAATGAAAATTTCAAATGACGTTGTTGGCATTGAGTATGCAGCAACCTTAAAAAATGTATATGCTCTAGCATCAGGAATTGCTCATGGTTTGGGATATGGTGATAATTTTCAGAGTGTTTTGATTAGTAATTCTAGTCGTGAGATGAATCGCTTCATAAAAAAGATAAGTAAAAACAAACGAAACATTAATCACTCTGCCTATTTAGGTGATTTATTGGTTACTGCATATTCGCTGTTTAGTAGAAACAGACGTTTTGGTAATATGATAGGAAGAGGCTATACTGTAAAGGGAGCTCAAATTGAAATGAGTATGATAGCAGAAGGTTATTATGCAAGTGAGTCTGCATTTAAAGTGAGTAAAAAAATTGGATCCAATACCCCTATCATTGATACAGTATATCAAATTTTATCTCTTAAAAAAAGTCCAAAGAAGACCTTCAAAAAGCTTTCTAAAAAATTAGACTAGAGTGTTGCCTTGAATTGTTTCAGAAAACGAACATCGTTTTCAAAAAAGAGTCTAATATCACTTATTTGATACAACAACATTGCAATTCTTTCGATTCCCATTCCAAAAGCAAAACCAGAGTATTCATTGGGATCGATGCCGCAATTTTCTAATACATTAGGATCAACCATACCACACCCCATAATCTCAAGCCATCCGGTTCCTTTTGTAATCCTGTAGTCAGTTTCAGTTTCTAACCCCCAATAAATATCAACCTCAGCGCTAGGTTCTGTAAACGGAAAATAAGAAGGTCTTAATCGAATTTTAGAATTTCCAAATAAAGATTCTGTAAAATACTGTAAGGTTTGTTTTAGGTCTGCAAAAGAGACATTTTTAGCAATATATAAGCCCTCCACTTGATGAAAAATACAATGTGCTCTGGAAGAAATCGCTTCATTACGAAATACTCTCCCAGGCGAAATGGTACGAATAGGAGGTTGATTTTTTTCCATATACCGAACCTGAACAGATGAAGTGTGAGTGCGTAATAGGATATCTGGATCAGTCTGAATAAAAAAAGTATCCTGCATGTCTCTGGCAGGGTGATATTCAGGTAAATTCAAAGCAGTAAAATTGTGCCAGTCGTCTTCAATTTCTGGCCCTTCAGAGATTGTAAATCCAATTTGAGTGAAAATATCGATAATTCTATTTTTAACCACAGAAAGAGGATGGCGATTTCCTGTTTGAATTGGAAATGGTGTTCGTGTTGGATCACTGATCCTGGCAGAACCACCGTTACTGCTTAACTGCTGAGATTGGAGTTCTTTTACTTTATCAGCCACAGCTGCCTTTAGAATATTTAGTTCTTGTCCAAAAGCTTTTTTTTCATCTGCTGGTACTTCTCTAAAGGATGCAAATAGTGAGTTAAGAATGCCTTTTTTCCCAGCATAGCTTACTCGAAAATCTTCTATAGCTTGAACATCATTGCTTTCAAAAGCATTTACTTGTTCTAAATATTCTTTAATACGATCAATCATAGTACAAAAATAAAGCAGTTTTATGAAATGACCTCCTGCTTGAGGAAGTAATCTACAATAGCACTTTTAATTAAAACACTTTGCTCCCCAGCTTTTAAATTAGGTAAGGGCTCTACCAATTCAAAATGAGGCCAGCCATCTTCATCAATAAAGTCAAATCGGTAATATCCAAAAGGTTCTAGAATAGTGCAAACTCCTATATGGATTAAATTTACATTGTCTTCTTTTTTAAATCGTTGGTGAGGTTTTCCAAATTCCTGTAGGCCTATCAAATAAAGTACTCCTTCCACATCAAGTGCTTCTCCATCTGAAAAAGTAGTAGTTAAAAACTCAACCAAATTATCCCATCGTTCTTTCAATTGTGGGTCTCTCCCGTTTTTTGCCATACACAAAGATACAGCTAAGCAGCATAAATCATTAGTATTACTTGCTTTTTCAAAGGTTCTTCTCCAAGAAAATTAGGTGTTTTATACCCTAAAATAGTACATTCGCTTTATGAATACAATTGATGTTATTGTTGGACTCTTATTAGCTTATTCTCTTTCTAGAGGGCTCACTAAGGGTTTTGTAATAGAAATATCTGGAATGATTGCCTTGTTTTTAGGCATCATTGGAGCCTTCAAGTTTTCTTCTTATATAGGAAAATATCTCTCTAGTTATGTCGATTGGAATCCTAAAATAATTCAAGCTGTAAGCTTTATCCTTCTATTCATAGGAATTATTTATGCCATTTCACTCTTAGCTAAAATGCTAACTAAAGCACTTAAAATTGTTGCACTGGGTGGACTTAACCGCTTGATTGGTGGTCTTTTTGGAGTCATTAAATGGTGTGTGATATTGAGTGCATTAACCCTTGTTTTCAAAGAAATTAATAGTTTTATGACCCTGATGTCACCTGCTATACTGGAAGAATCAATCGCCTATCCTTTTCTAAAAAAATTAGGTGATTTTTTATTTGATTGGGTTATACAAAATCAAACTCTACAAGAACAACAAATTGTTCAAATTTAATTGTTTAAACTTTTAAATTCTACGTTTTTAATCCATCCCTCTGAACCATTCGCAATTCGAATTTTGTTCCATTCATCAAGTGCTTCAAGCAACTGAATTTTAGTTCCTTCATGAAGTGTAAACTGAATTTCACCTCTTTGATTGGGTTCTGACCAGATGTCAATATTGTTTGAAAAAAGAATTGCGTACTGGGTTTCTTTTTGTTGTTGATCTAATGTAAAAGAAATGGATAGGCTGCCCGCAAAGAGCACTAAAGAAAGTATAGACAAAAAGAAGAAAATTCGTTTTGAATTTGTTGCTTTAACAAATAAATATGCAATAAAAAATAAAGTAAATAACCATAACCAAATTAGGGCAAACACTGACCAAGCTGTTAATGAAAATAATCTAAAAATACCTTTCTGTATTCGGGCCAACTGAGACTCTGGAATAGCCTCTATTGCGTCTATAGTCATGTTTTTAGCAAAAGTACTATTCACCTTGATATCCTCATTGTCAGGATCTAGTTGTTTTGCTTTTTCAAAGTAAAAAATACTTTCAGCTACTTTATTTAACCGATAATAGGCATTCCCCAAATTGAAATATAAGGCAGCACTATGCTGGCCCATCTCAAGAGTCTGCTCATAAAATGAAATGGCCTTTGTAAAATCACCTTCATTATAGGCTGCATTCCCAGCTTCAAAACTTTCCTTTGAAGCACCTTGAGCACTTAAGATGAAGGAATTCATCAAGAGAATTCCTAGAATAAAATTTCTTGAAAGCTGTAAAAACGATGTAAATATGTTAGTCCTTCTCATAACTGTCGATCTATACTTGCAATAGCACTACTTGCTTTTTCATAATCTCCTTTAATACTGACAGAGGACCCACGTGCATATCGAGCCAATTCACAATTCTGAATAACCGCAACAAAGTCTTGAGCAATTTGTTGATTTACTTTTTTATCCAATAGTAAACGTTCAATCTTATCCTTGCTTAATTCTGTAGTCTCGATTTTCAATTTAGCCTTCAAATAGTTATGTAAAGCACGTTCTAAGGCCTCATAAAAAGCAACCTGATCGTGGAACGCTTTTTTGGCAGAACCCAGATGTTTTTTAGCTAAGCGTTGTGCCTCTCGCTGCCTACTAGTGGCACCATCTTCTGTTTTCTCAAAAACAAATCGCTTTAATAAAAACGCAATAACCAAAAGCAATAAAGGAAGAACCATAAGTCCCCAAAAGAGTGTACTTTTCCAAAATGAAACCTTACGAATTAAACTCAATCTTGTGTCTAATTGAATAAAACGGAAAGTAGTATCCACAGCTTGAACTAATTGTTTAGGGGTAGTTATTTTCTCCTCTTGTGCGTTCCCTGCAATAGGTCCATCAAATACATCGACCAATAAGTCTTGTGAACGAACCGTTTTATAGCTCTTTGTTTTAGGATCAAAATATGAAAACTGAATAGGTGGAATAGGATACTTCCCTTGATATTGTGGTACAATGGTGTATGTATCTTCAATTGTTCCTTCCATTCCTGAAAGTTTGATCTTTACGTTTTCTTTGTGTTCTGGCTCATATACTTCAAGGGTATTGGGAACGTTTATTTCAGGGAGAGTAAATAATTTCAAATTTCCGTTTCCTCTTACTTTTAGCAACGCTTGAAAAGATTCTGAGGCTTTTAAAGCATTTTTATCTAAGAGTACATCAAAATCAAACTGACCTACTGCACCGGTAAATCCGGCTGGTTTATTATTTTCTGGTAAAGCTTTAACGTTTATTACTCTTCTCCCTGCAGTAATGGTTTTTTGTCCCTGTGTCAGAATTCTTCTTCCAAAAAGATCTCTTCGGTTACTGGGTACACTCAAGCTCAAGTTTAACGTCAAAGGTTCTATATTCAGTTTCCCTGTTTTTTGTGGATAAAGCACCACCTTTCTCCATACAACTTCATTGTAAGGCTCACCCTTATAGACACCTTTAGGGTTTACCCGAACTTGTCCGATTTTAATTAAATGACTCCAAAAATCACCATAGCTGGGAGATTCTAATTCTTGTACATCTGAAATGGAGATAGGATTTCTGAAATAGAGTTTGTACACTACTGCTATTCCTTCATTTAAATATGGATTTGCATTAGAAATTTCTGCAACCAACTTAATGTTTTCGTCAGTGATATAGTCAATGTTATTGGGGTCATTGGGTTTTTCTACAGCGGCTGTTACTTCTATCAAAATAGGAGAGGTTTTATACACTTCCCCATTGATAGTAATTTGGGCTTGATCTAAAGTAATTTTACCTTTTAATTTTGGAGTTAAAAAATAAGTGTAGGTCTTTGAGAAACTTTGAACTCCATTTACCCATGACCTGCTTACTGCTTGCTGGGGACCACTCACCACACGAAATCCTGTAAAGGCTGGAGGTATAAAGTTATCTCCATTCTGATTCATCTCAAAATCAACGCGTAATCGTTCATTTAATCCCAAACGTTTCCTACTCACTTTGGCATCAAAACTTACTTGTGCTTGAGCTATAAAAGTGGTCAACAACATAAGGCCTACCCAAAAACGAGATGCTAAAAGTCGCGTCATAATTACCAATCTTTTTTACCTCTAACAGGAACTCCTTTTACTTTTTTTGCATTGACTTTATCTTGTACTTTCTTTTCCTGATTGTTCATGGCTTCTAACAGGCTTTGAACTTGCTGAGGAGAAAGCTGTCCTTGTTTTGGAGGTTGCTTTTTTTCTTCAGATTTGTTTTTTCCCTCATTGGGTTTCTGATCTATCTTTTGATCTCCTTCATTCTTTGGCTCACCCTCCTTGTCAGATTCATCACCCTCATCTCCTTTTTGATCTTGATCTTGTTCGTCTTTGTTTTCTTGATCTCCCTCTTGGTCTTGATCTTTTTCTTGCTCGTCTTGTTGATCTTTATCCTGCTGGTCTTGATCTTTCTTGTCGTCCTGCTCTTGTTCCTCTGGGGGCTTTTCGTTTTCTAATAGCTCTTTAGCTAAAGCATAATTATAGCGTGTTTCCTCATCGGCTGGGTTATTTCGCAAAGCATTTTTATAGGCCTCTACCGCTTTTTTATATTCTTTTTTCTGCATATAAACATTTCCCATATTATGGAATGCTCTATGCTTGTCTTCTTTAGAATTGGCAAACTTTTGCGTTTGGAAGAAACGCTGGGAAGCTTCGTCGTATTTTTTATCTAAAAAATGAGTGTTCCCAAGGTTGTAAAGTGCCACTGCTTTTTCGGGAGCTAAAGAAAGGGCTTTTCGATAGGATTTTTCAGCTTTGATGTAGGCTTCATTTTGAGCCTCTTCATTTCCTTCATATATATGATTGGTTACTTTCCCTTCTTGAGCAAAACTCACTGTGAAAAAGCAATACACGAATCCTATTAAAAATCTATCCCTCATTCTCATTAAATAAATTCAATTTTTGAACCCATTTTGTTTTCGTTTCGTACAAAAATAAGTCGATTAAAAGAAAAAATAAAGCCCCAATTAAAAAAGGTTGAAACCGATCTTTATAGCTCACAAATTTTTTGGCTTCAAATTCCTTTTTATCCATTGCTTTAAGCTGTTCAGTCACAAAGTCTAATACTGCCTGAGTATCATTTCCATTCTGATATTGTCCCTCGGTTGCATCGGCTATAGTTTGTAAAATTTCTTGATTCCGTTTGGTAACAACCACTTCTCCGTTAAAATCTTTTTTATAGGATTCTACTACATTATTTCTTTTGATAGGGATGGGAGCACCTGCTTCAGTTCCCACACCAAATGTGAAAATTTTTATTCCCATAGCCGCTGCTCTTGAAGCTGCACTTGAAGCGTCTTCGGAATGATCTTCTCCATCTGAAATTAAAAAAATCACCCGATTGGTTTGATCTTCATCATCAAAAAATGTTCCAGATAGGTCTATAGCGCTATCTAAAGCAGTTCCTTGAGAAGATAGCATGTCTGTGTTTAAGGCTTGTAAAAACATCTTGGCAGCGCTATAATCTGTTGTGATTGGCAATTGAGGTACAGCTTGAGCCGCATAGGCAATTATCCCTACTCGGTCACTTGCTAGTTGATTTAAAATTGCAGAAACCAATCGTTTTGATTTTTCTAGACGATTAGGAGCAATGTCTTCCGCCAACATACTTTTAGAAACATCAATTGCAAAAACTATATCAACACCTTCTCGTTTTACTGTTTCAAGCTGAGTTCCAATTTTAGGGTTCATTAATCCTAAAACCATAAAAGCGATGGTCAAACTCAGCATTATCATTTTTAAGCCTGGTTTAAATTTAGAACGGTTAGGACTCAAAACATTCAGAAGTTCAGCTGTTGCAAATTTAGCTTGTGTCTTTCTTTTCCAGCGAAGAACAAGGAAATAGGCTAACCAAAATACAGGAAGTATTGTTAGGAAATAAATGTATTCGTAAGCGTCAATCTGATACATCTTAAATAAAACTTTTAAACACGGTATTTCTTCCGATCCATTCAATTGCAATCAATGCCAAAGCAAGTAATACAAGGAAACGGTATTTCTCCTCATAATTGTAATACTTAAACTCTTCAACTTCAGTCTTCTCTAACTTATTAATTTCAGCATATATTTCTTCCAATTTTTTGTTATCAGTAGCCCTAAAATAGATTCCACCCGTAGCTGTTGCAATTTCTTTGAGTAAGGCTTCATCAATCTCAACTTTTGTCATTGCATACTGAAAACTTCCATTGGGCAATATTCCAACAGGAGCTCTTGCCGTTCCATTACTTCCCAATCCAATAGTGTAGGTTTTTATTCCAAATTCTACGGCGAGTTCTGTTGCAATTTTAGGATCGATAAACCCAGAATTATTCACCCCATCGGTCAATAAAATAATAACTTTACTTTTTGCTCGGCTGTCTTTAAGTCGATTTACTGAGGTTGCAAGACCCATTCCAATTGCAGTTCCATCTTCAATAAGTCCTTGGAATGAAATCTCTCTTAATGCTCCTTTTATAATTCCCTTATCACTTGTTATCGGTGTCTTTGTATAACTCTCCCCTGCATAAACCACCAATCCAATTCGGTCTGATAAACGATCATCGACAAAGGCAGAGGCTACTCTTTTCAAAGCGCTTAATCTATCTGGCTTTAAATCCTGTGCTAGCATACTTGAAGAAACATCAATTGCCATTACTATATCGATTCCCTTATTTGTTTTTGTTCTTGTAGAAACATCTACAGTTTGTGGACGTGCTATGGCCAAAATAATCAAGGTCATGGCAAGGATTCTAAAAACAAAAAGTAATGGACGTACAAAAGACCAAAAAGACGAATGTTGCTGAAAACTTGAAAGGGTAGGCATTTTTAACTCAGCTTGTGCCTTTCTAAATGTTACTATATGCCAAAAGATCATCCCTGGAGGTAATAATAACAACCAGAGGTAATCAGGATTTGCAAAATAGATACCTTCAAACATTTTTAGAGTTCTTTAATCAGTTCAATACTATTGATAATTTGTTGTTCAATTTCAGGGGCATAACGATCCTCTTTTTCATACATCAGGGTAAGAATGATTGTCCCTTCTTCAAATGTGAACAATAGTGCATTAAAGTTACAACGAACTCTTTGGTCTTGCCCTTTTTTTGGATAATCTAAAGTTCCATAAATTTTTGCTGCTGGAACCCCCGATGGAAGTGTGAGCTCATCATTCTTCATCAGAATATTGACAGCACCATTAGATTCGAAATTTGAAATTATTGAAGAAACTAATGCTTGTGCTTTCTCTGCATTGGCTTGCTGAGGATCTGAATTTGGCTCTTCTTTTTTGGGCTGCTGCACTGGAAAATCAAACTTTAAATCAATATAAAATGGACTGTCTAAAGTTCCTAAACTAAACTGTTGAATTAAACTTAGCTCATTTGGAATACGTTCCAAAACGTCAGGAGTTTCAATTTTTAGGGGTGGAGTTCCATATTGACTTTTTACCCATTGTCCACTGTATAATAGTTTTGTAGGATACTTAAAGAGTGTGTCTCTAACAGGATAAAAACCATAGACAAGCATGGATACCACCAATGCTAGAACTGCTAATATCCCTGTCCCAAAAAGTCCCCAGATCCATTGCTCTTTTCTTCTCTTTTTGGCTAAAAACTCTCTGTACGCTTCCTTCTCTTTCAACTCTTCCTCTGTGGGCTCTGGGAGTGCTTCTTTCGTTTCTTTAACCACATGTTCTACCGCCCTACGATCGTCATTTGCAATTCTATATTCAGGCATCGATTTAGCAAATTTTACTAAATCAGCTGTCTGTAAAACTGCTCTCAAACTTTTTAATGTTGCTAAATCTAAATCTAACGTCCCAGCATCTCTTCTCAATTCAAGTTTACTAAGCAACTCATCAGAAGTGCTTTCTAGAGCATCAATTTTTGCTTCCTCTTCCAGATAACGTCGAACAACATCAGTCAATCTAGAGTAATACAATTTGTATTCGTCTTGTAAAGCAGGCTTCTCAGACTCTAAGGCCTTGAGCTCTTCGATTGCTCTATCAAAAGGGGGAAGGGCTTTTTCTCTTAACTCTTTTCTTCTTTTTTGAAATAAATAGGTGTAGGATATTCCAATTAGTATGAGTGCAAAAACCAATCCCCACAAGACTCTTGAAATCAAAACATCATAGTTTTTGTCCACCTGAGTCAAAGGCTTGATATCAAACAATTTTTGTTTTGTTGTATCCACTACAACAGGATTAACTCGAACAGGGATTAGGTCGGCTATTTTAGAAAAACCGTTTACCAATACCTCCTGCTGAGGAATAAAATAATTCCCTGAATCAAAATGAATTAAGGCGTATTTTTTAGTGTATAAATAATGGGATTGAATTCGCAGGGTGTCAATTGGACTTTCTTCCAAAAGCTCAAACGGACTAAAAATAGCTTGCTCTGGAAAAATAACTTGTGCCGTACTATCCGCCTTAACTTGAAGTGTATAGTTAAGTTGAGCTCCTATTTTGACCTCTGTTGAATCTATTGCAACATTGAGCTCCGCTTTGTCTTGCGCATTCACATACACAGCGATAAAAAATGAAAATAAAACGGAACAATATTGTCTCATATTATATTCTTGCTTTAAAGTATCCCAACAATTTCTTAACATAACTTTCTTCTACACTACAGCTTAATGTACCCGCTCCATTCTTCTGAAAAAGTTCTTGAAATTGCGCTGTACGTTCCATGTAATACTTCTCATACTGTAGAGTAACTTTTCTAGAATGAGTATTGATCCACCGTATCGCACCCGTTTCTGCATCTCGCATGGGGACAATTCCCAATTTGGGAAGCTTTGTTTCCACTGGGTCATATACCCGGATTCCAGTAAGATCGTGTTTCTTTGCTGTAATCCGTAAGGTTTTTTTATAGCCATTATCCATAAAGTCTGAGAGCATGAAGACAATAGCTTTCTTTTTCAAAACTCCAGATAAAAATTCCAAAGCTATGGAGATATTGGTTAGCCTACTCTTGGGCTCAAACTCCAATAACTCTCTAATAATTCTCAGAATATGGGAACGTCCTTTTTTGGGAGGGATAAATAATTCTATTTGATCTGAAAATAAAACCAATCCTACTTTGTCATTATTTTGAAGGGCAGAAAAGGCTAGTGTTGCAGCAATTTCAGTCAAAATTTCTCTTTTAAATTGTGTCTTTGTTCCGAAACTTTCTGAGCCACTAACATCAACCACTAGCATCAAGGTCAATTCACGTTCCTCCTCAAAAACTTTAACAAAAGGTTCATTGTAACGAGCCGTAACATTCCAATCGATAGCTCGAACATCATCTCCAAACTGATATTGTCTAACTTCACTAAAGGTCATCCCACGCCCTTTGAAGGTGGAATGATATTCCCCTCCAAAAACATGATCGCTCAAGCGACGTGTTTTAATCTCAATTTTGCGAACTTTTTTAAGTAGCGCTTTTGTATCCATTCGACTCTATGGTTGTAATCTAACTAAAAAAGATTGGTGTTCTAAGGTACTTCAACCTCATTAATGATTTGTGTAATCAAATCTTCTGAAGTAATATTTTCGGCTTCGGCTTCATAAGTAAGACCTATTCTATGACGTAAAACATCATATATAACGGCACGAACGTCTTCAGGAATCACATATCCTCTATGTTTCAGAAAAGCGTGACATTTAGCAGCAGTTGCTAAATTAATACTTCCCCTAGGTGAAGCACCAAAGCTAATTAAAGGCTTTATAGAGCCCAAATTGTAATTTTCTGGATAACGCGTAGCAAAAATCAAATTCAATATATAGCTTTCAATTTTTTCGTCCATATAAACTTGTCTCACCGTTTCTTGAGCTGTTAAGATTTGTTTAGTAGTAACCACAGGGTTTACTTTTACGTGATTATTACTTAAATTATTTCTTACGATTAATTGCTCTTCGTCCAGTTTTGGATAATCAATTACTGTTTTGAGCATAAATCGATCCACTTGGGCTTCTGGTAATGGGTATGTTCCCTCCTGTTCTACAGGATTTTGTGTTGCCATCACTAAAAAAGGGGCTTGAAGTTTGAAGGTAGTATCTCCAATAGTGACTTGTTTCTCTTGCATCGCTTCCAAAAGTGCAGATTGAACCTTGGCAGGAGCTCTGTTAATCTCATCAGCTAAAACAAAATTGGCGAAAATGGGACCTTTCTTTATTGAAAAATCATTCTCTTTAATATTATAAATCATCGTTCCCACGACATCCGCAGGAAGCAAATCGGGGGTAAACTGTATCCGGCTAAAACTCCCTTTGACAGCCTGACTTAAGGTGTTAATTGCTAGGGTTTTTGCTAATCCAGGAACTCCTTCTAAAAGGACATGCCCTCTTCCCAATAAACCAATCAGTAGACGTTCTACCATGTCTTTCTGACCCACAATTACTTTATTCATCTCAAAAGTGAGTAAGTCGACAAATGCACTCTCTTTTTCTATCTTTTCATTGATTGCCTTAATGTCAATCATTTCATTATTACTGTTTTCCATAGGAATTTTCTACATTTTTTTTCGAATAGCAAATTTGAAAAATATATTTTCAGTATGTTGTTAACAATTGGTTAAAAGTTGAGTTATGCTAAAATTTAGAAGCCCTCAAATGTTGCTATTTTAGTGGTGAATTTAATGTAATTAACCTTAATGTGTATATTAAACGTTACTAAATCAAGTTCAGGTATAATTAAAAACGGATTGATTTATTTAATACGATGAATTTTAACAATATATACAAAAAATTAAAGCCTGTGAAAGCCTTTTCAAGAATCATTTCGGGTACGATGACCTGGGGAGAGTGGGGAAGTAAATTCTCAAAAAATGAAATGCAATCCCTTCTAGAAGAAACTGTTGATCTAGGAATAAACACCTTTGACCATGCCGATATTTATGGAGGATATACCACCGAAGCTGCCTTTGGATCTGCTTTTAAAAGCAGTTCTGTAAAGAGAGATGAAGTTTTTTTTATTTCCAAATGTGGAATTCAAATGCCTTGTGAAGCAAGACCTTTAGCTGTTAAACATTACGATTATTCTGCAGAACACATCAGAATGAGCGTTGAAAACTCTTTGCGTAACTTAAACACAGACTATTTGGATGTTCTCCTCCTTCATCGTCCTAGTCCTATGATGCATGCTGAAACCATAGCTAAAATAACTCAAGAATTAAAGCAAGAAGGAAAAATAAAACAATTGGGTGTTTCAAATTTCACTCCCTCTCAGATGCAATTAATACAAAAAGAGGTTGCGCTAGAATGGAACCAGTTGGAATGTTCACTAACCCATGAAAATGGATTTTTTGATGGAACACTAGACCATATGAAAATACATGAAATTGGAGCTATGGCGTGGAGCCCATTGGGAAGCTACTTTAAAGAAAATGGGGCTAAAAAAGAACGTATTTCAAAATGCATGCGCTCGCTATGTGAAAAATACAATTGTAAAGAGGATCAATTACTCTTAGCTTGGTTAGTATATCCTCCAGCAAAAATCTATCCTGTAGTGGGAACTACCTCAGCAAAACGCTTAGCACAAAGCATAGCAGCACTCGACATCCCTTTAGAACAAATGGATTGGTTTTTATTATTGGAAGCAAGCATGGGAGAGCCTTTACCTTAAATAAAACTAAATGAAAAACAAAATTGTAGTAATTACAGGAGCCAGTAGTGGAATAGGATGGGCCACTGCAGAATCATTTTCAAAGCACGGAGCAAAACTCATTTTGTGCGGCAGAAGAAAAGAAAAGCTTAAAGAATTATCCCTTAATTTATCAACTCAAAGCCATATTCTTACTTTTGATGTAAGAGATCGTAAAGCTGTTTTTGATGCATTTGAAACGCTTCCAGATGAATGGAAAAATGTGGACATTTTAATCAATAATGCTGGAAATGCACATGGACTAGACCCTGTACAAACAGCAACTTTAGATGATTGGGATGCAATGATTGACGGAAACGTAAAAGGACTTATGTATGTCACCAAAGCATTACTCCCTAAGATGATTAAAAACCAAAAAGGACACATTGTAAATCTTGGATCTATAGCAGGAAAAGAAGTCTATCCCAATGGAAGTGTATATTGCAGCAGCAAATTTGCTGTAGATGCATTTACTCAAGGTTTGCGTATTGATTTAAACAAAGATGGAATTAAAGTAAGTGCCATTCATCCAGGATTGGTTCATACTGAATTTTCTGAGGTGCGCTTTAAAGGGAACCAGGAACGAGCAGCTAAAGTCTATGAAGGAATTGAAGCTTTGACTGCTAAAGATGTAGCTGACGGAATTCTATATATGACTCAGGTACCTAAACATGTAAATGTAGCTGACCTAGTTTTGCTTCCTACTAGGCAAGCAAATGCCTATATTTCGAATCGAAAAAAGTAAAGACTTAAAAAAAGGACAGGATGAAAATTTCAATACATAAATTTTTATTGCTTTTAATTGTCCTAATGCTATACAATGCCAAGAACTTACTCTGCATTTATCCTCTTGTTTCTGACTTCAAACTATTGTTCTGATAGAGAGGATTAAATCGAGAAATCTGAAAGTTTATTTACGATCAGCGGCGAAAAATTTTCTTTTGCTCGTGCAGGAATAGCTGATTTTGGCAAAAGATTAAAGAAAGAAAATTCTTACAATGTATTTTGATTGGGTAATTCGATTCAATTGAAGCAGGATTATTTCAACACCCGTAGTACAAATTCCTCAAGATTTTCTGCATAGATGCCAGAGAAAGGTAATCCAACTTCTATTGCTTTGCTGCGTAAATAATCACTATGTCTAAAACTGTGATACAACACATCAAAATCTAATTGTCCTTTGCTATTAATCAATTCATCTCCAGCTTGATTAAAAACATAAAGTGGAGGATCTGTTGCATCCATGAAGCCTCTATAGTCTAAAGCATCCAAGTTTTCTTGTGTGGGTTCACCGTTGTAAAACTGAGAAAAAAGAGTTTGTAAAACTGGACTCATTTCTCTTAAATCATCTAATGAAAATCCTGGAAATACATTTTCCCATTCATATAGATCATAAGTGCTCTGAGCTGCTATAGCCATAACTCCTTGAACTTGAGCATTACTCGACTCTTGAAATCCGTTCCATTGTGCTATTCCCGCTCCTGCAGAAACCCCAGCTAAAACGATTTTATTCGTGGGAATTTGTAAGGTGTTTAATTGGCTTTTGATGAAATTTATTGCTGCTGTCCCATCTTCCAAAGCAGAAATAACTCCATTACTTCCTGGGGTATTAATAAAGGTGTAATTCGCACTAACAATGGTAATTTTGTTTTCTATAAGAGAATTAAGGGTTGCTCTTAATAAGTCATCATATGCGTCCTCTTTATCCCCAGCCACAAAGCCTCCCCCGTGAAAAAACAAAACTACCCCTTTTGACACCCCTTCATTTGGAACCAAAATATCTAAGACATTTCTGGTTTCATTTCCATAACGAATATTTTGAAAAAAAAGGGCTTCCCCTCCCAGTGGAGATTTTGATGCAACAATTCCTAATGCCTTTTCAATAGACAACTTTGCACTTAACTCGGCTTCCTCTTTCTCACAAGAAATCAGAATTACAGCAAATAAGAAGATTACTAATTTTTTCATCGTTGATTTTTTTACAATATATTAATTTAAGCACTTATTCCTCAAGACCTTCCGGATAAAGGAAATGATTGTATGGAAATCGGGTAACATGGATTTCTCTAATTTCTTTATAAACCCTTTCTCTAAATCCCTCTAAATTATCTTTATTTAATGCTGAAATAAATAGTGCTTGACCGTTCATTCTGTGCATCCAAGTTTGTTCCCACTCAGATAAACTAAAATGTTTTGCTTCTCTTTGTTCAATTAATTCTGTTTTGTCCCATGGCTCAGCTTCATAAGCATCAATTTTATTAAACACCATGAGCGTAGGTTTGTCTAAACTGTTTATTTCTTTTAAAATTTGATTTACAGAATCAATGTGATCTTCAAAATTAGGATGAGAAATATCTACTACATGCAATAGCAGATCGGCTTCTTGTACCTCGTCCAAAGTACTCTTAAAAGACTCCACTAATTGTGTAGGAAGTTTTCTGATAAACCCTACAGTGTCGCTCATCAAAAAAGGGAGATTACCTATGACAACTTTACGAACAGTTGTGTCTAGGGTTGCAAAAAGTTTATTCTCTGCAAAAACATTGCTTTTTGCAATCACATTCATCAAGGTAGATTTTCCCACATTGGTATACCCAACTAAAGCAACACGAACCAAAGCTCCACGATTTCCTCGTTGGGTTGCCATTTGCTTATCAATGGTAATAAGTTTCTTTTTTAAAAGAGAGATTTTATCTCTTACGATCCTCCGGTCTGTCTCAATTTCAGTTTCCCCTGGTCCTCGCATTCCGATTCCCCCTCGCTGTCTCTCCAAGTGAGTCCATAGTCCTTTCAGTCTGGGGAGTAAATATTCATATTGTGCCAGTTCCACTTGGGTTCTAGCGTAGCTAGTCTGTGCACGTTGGGCAAAAATATCAAGTATCAAACCAGTCCGATCCAATACTTTAACCTTCAATGTTTTTTCAATATTCCCTTGCTGAGCAGGAGTTAATTCATCATCAAAAATTACAGATGAAATATCATTCTCTTTTACATAATCTAAAACCTCTTGCATTTTTCCTGATCCAATAAAAGTCTTTGGATTTGGGAAATCTATTTTTTGAGTAAACCGATTCATTACTTCTCCTCCTGCAGTAAAGGCGAGAAAGGCTAATTCATCCAAATATTCTTTTGACTGTATAACATCTTGACGGGAATTAATAATCCCCACTAAGACAGCTTTTTCAACATTAAGTGATTTTTCTTCTATCATATCAGGAAGTTTCCCATTTTTTTAAGACAACTTTTTTTCCATTAAACATTCCATAGGTAAAGTGAGTAATCCAATCTCCTAAATTCACATAGGTAGCCTTTTCATTTAATTTAATTTCCATGGGAAGATGGCGATGCCCAAAAATAAAATAGTCGAAATGTTTTTGTTCTAGTTTCCTTTTAGTATACAAGGCTAACCATTCATTTTTATCTCCTAAAAAAGAAATGTCATCTGAGCCCGAAAGCAGTTTATTTTTAACAGAAAAATACTGCCCTAACTTGACCCCCCAATCGGGATGAAGCGCTTGAAAAAGTCTTTTTGCTAAGGGGTTGGTGAATATTTTTTTCATTCGCTTATAACCGATATCCTTTGGTCCTAGTCCATCTCCATGTCCAATAAAAAAATGAGTGTTTTCAAGAATAAATTCTTTTGGTTTATGATAAACAGGAATTCCTAATTCTGTTTCAAAATAATCTTTCATCCACAAATCATGATTCCCTACAAAAAAATGAACTTGAATTCCTTGATCCACAAACTCGGCAAGCTTTCCTAATATTCGGACAAAGCCTTTGGGAACTACTGTTTTGTATTCAAACCAAAAATCAAATAAATCTCCTACTAAAAACAAAGCTGATGCATCGTTTTGAATATGATTCAACCACTTCAAAAAAACCGTTTCACGCACTTTACTGGCCTCTCGGGTAGGGGCGCCAAAATGCTGGTCGGAAGCAAAATATATGTTTTTGTTTTTAGCCAGCTTCATTCTTATCCTATGGCTTGTTCTAAATCTGCAATTAAATCTCGTACATCCTCAATACCAATACTCAAACGAATCAATGCATCTACTACACCACTTTTTTCTCTTATTTCTTTTGGGATAGAGGCATGGGTCATACTGGCTGGATGTCCTGCCAAACTTTCAACACCTCCCAGAGATTCAGCTAGGGTAAATAATTTTAATTGCTCCACAATTTTTATTGCGGCATTATAATCAGCTCCCTTTGTTACAAAGGATAGCATGCCACCAAAATCTGTCATCTGGGCTTTTGCAACAGCATGATTGGGATGGTCCTCAAATCCAGGCCAATACACTTTTTCTATTTTTGGATGTTTTTTTAAATACATTGCAATTGCTGTAGCATTTTCACAATGTCGTTGCATCCTAACGTGTAGTGTTTTTATTCCTCTGAGTGTTAAAAAACTATCCATGGGGCCGCACACTGCACCGCTTGCATTTTGAATAAATCCAATGCGCTCTGCAAGCTCTTTATCTTCAACCACCAAAGACCCTAAAACAACATCGGAATGTCCCGCTAAATATTTAGTAGCAGAATGCATTACAATATCAGCTCCCAATGCAAGTGGCTGTTGGAGATAAGGTGAAGCAAATGTATTATCAACGGCAACTAAAACTTCGTGCTCTTTTGCCAAAGAAGAGATCGCTTGAATATCAATAACATTCATCATGGGATTGGTTGGTGTTTCCACCCAAATTAATTTAGTGTTCTTATTGATCAAAGAAGCTATGTTTTTTGGATCATCCATTCCAACAAAGTGGAATTTTAATCCAAAGTCTTCAAAAATTTTAGTAAAAAGTCTGTAAGAACCGCCATATAAATCATCGGTTGATATAATTTCATCTCCAGGTTTCAATAGTTTTAATACCGCATCCATAGCGGCTAAACCTGAACCAAAAGCAAAACCATATTTTCCAGCTTCTATACTTGCCAAAGATTTTTCAAGCGCTTGGCGTGTAGGATTATGAGTTCTACTGTACTCAAACCCTTTGTGCCCTCCTGGGGTGGTTTGCGCATAAGTTGAGGTTTGGTAAATAGGCGGCATTACTGCCCCATATGCTTTGTCAGGCTCTTGTCCTCCGTGAATGGTTGCGCTATTGAAATGTAACTTTTCTTTCATTTTTACTTGTTTTCTTGGGGCATGCGAAATCGCTGTAAAGATATTTGATTTTATGCAAAACGCCTGTTTTTCAATAAAAATCATTTTTCTTTGTAACCTAAATAATCTAAAATGCGTGTTTTTTATTTTTTGAGTAGCTGTGACAGCTGTAAACGAATTCAAGCTGAACTTAAACTTGATTCAAGTGTAACACAAATTGATATTAAAAAAAGTCCATTAACAGCATCTCAATTGGAACAACTACATTCTCTAGCGGGGAGTTACGAAGCACTTTTTAGTAAACGAGCACAACTTTATAAACAGAGAAACCTAAAAGAACAAGTGTTATCTGAGGGAGATTTTAAAGCCCTATTGCTTGAGCATTATACTTTTTTGAAACGCCCGGTATTGCTTTACGATTCTAAATTGTTTGTTGGAAACACCGCTAAAGTAATTGCTGAGGCCAAAGCCTTTATTGATGAATAGTAGAGTCCTCGCACTTTTTGCAGCACTGGGTGCAACTACCATTTACGGAATGAATCACACCATTGCTAAGGTTGTTATGCCACATTATATTGGTGCTTTTGGATTTATCATGTTGCGTGTTCTAGGTGCTGCCATCCTCTTTTGGACGGTTAGCCTCTTTACTCCTAAAGAAAAAATAGAACGCAAAGATTATCTGCGAATTTTCTTGGGTGCCCTTTTGGGAATGTGTATCAATATGCTCATGTTTTTTAAAGGCCTACAGCTTTCTACACCCATTAATAGCGGCGTGATTGTGACCCTGACACCTATTATTATTTTAATTCTTTCTGCTTTTTTTCTTAAAGAGAAGCTTACTAACCTCAAATTTTTGGGAATCACATTAGGGTTTTCTGGAGCCCTACTTTTAATTTTATATGGTAATGCATCTCAAGTAAGTAATGCCCCTAATGTTCCTTTAGGTAACTCCATGATGTTAATTAATTCAATTAGTTTTGGAGCTTATTTGGTTGTTGTAAAGCCGCTAACAAAAAAATATAACACAGTAACTTTAATGAAATGGATGTTTTTGTTGGGTTTCTTTTTAACTTTTCCCATTACCTATCCAGAGGCTAGTGCTGTTTCTTGGAGTATGCTGCCTCTTGATGCAATTTGGCGTATGGGATTTGTCATCATAGGGACAACTTTTTTGACCTATATGCTGAACGTATATGCACTTAAAACTTTAGCTGCAACCACTATTGGAGCTTTTACCTATCTCCAACCTTTAATTACCATAGTTTATGCTGTTTTTACTGGAAATGATACTTTAGATGCTGTGAAAATTTCTGCCTGTTTATTGGTTTTTCTTGGAGTGTATTTGGTGTCTAAAAAAATTACTATTAAAAAAGGTTAATACCACTTGTATTAATTTACATACACCAAAAACTAGTTAATTAAATAATCCATCGTCTTTCCATTGCTGTATCAATGCAATATCCTCATCAGACAATTTGTTTTCGTTTCTTGGCATAAAACCTGAAGAACCTTTCTCACGTTGGATACGATTGAGAATTGCATCTACATTTTGTTTTGCATATTAAAAGGTTTAGGTATTTAAATCTAAATAAAATAACTCAGTACGCCTACTTTCCGAATTAAAAGTTTGGGATACTTTATTATTTAACTAGCTGTGATTCAGATAAAACAATAAGCATTGCCAGTTGAATAGCTTTATATCCCTCATCATTCAACCACCACTCATCTAACGAATGAGCTTTCCCTCCTTTTCCTCCACGTCCAATGGTAACTGCAGGAATTCCTTTGGCAATTGGGATGTTAGAATCTGTAGAACCCCTTGTAAGATAGGGTTTCGCTCCAAAATGAGAGGTAGCTGCAAGTACCCTTTGAATCAAGGGAAGTGAATCTGATAGTTCACCAGAAGGACGGTTTCCAATTTTATCTATTGAAACAGTCAAGTTAGGTCCTTGACGTTTTATACCATTTTGGTGGGTTAAAGCTTTATTTAAAGCTTCCTCCAACAAGGTCTCCATTGTATCGAGGCGAGAGGGGTCTATAGATCGAATGTCAATTTCCATAATTGATTCAAAAGGAATAGAGTTGATGGATGTTCCTCCGGAGATAACACCTACATTATAACTGGTTTTAGGTCCCTCGGCTGTATAGACATCTGCTGCCGCTACAAAATGACTTATGGCTTTTCCAAGTGCATGATGAGGATTAGCTAATCCAAAAGCGCCCCAAGAATGTCCTCCTGGGCCTTTAAATGTGACTCGATATCGGTACGATCCCAAGCCTTTATTGTTTACTCGTCCAATTTCACCTCCATCTATAGCAATCCAACTATCAATTTGAGGACCGTTGTCTCTAAAAAGGTGTTTTACACCTCTCAAATCCCCC
Organism: Flavobacteriaceae bacterium; assembly: GCA_009886625.1. Taxonomy (GTDB): domain Bacteria; phylum Bacteroidota; class Bacteroidia; order Flavobacteriales; family Flavobacteriaceae; genus MS024-2A. The sequence goes on along the minus strand of QXZA01000024.1, from coordinate 58,543 downwards.
AAGCCTTCTTCCCCTACAGTTCCCACAAATAAGATATTGTCTTTAGGCTGAATGTTTGTGGTTTTCATTGACTCAATAATGGTTAATAGCATACTTAATGCCCTTGTATCGTCTCCAATACCCGGTGCAAAAAGAGTGTCATTTTTAACCCGAACCTTTACATCTGTTCCTTCTGGAAATACAGTGTCCAAATGTGCATCCAATGCAACAGTTCGTTGCCCTTCAGATCCCTTATATAATCCTAATACATTTCCAACTTCATCAATCCAAACAGAATCTAATCCCAAGGTTCTAAAATAATCTGCATACACAAGAGCCCGTTTTTCTTCTTTAAAAGGAGGCGCTTCAATTTCAGTCAATTCAATGTGACGCTTCATTGTTGTGGAGTCCATCTCTTTAATATACTCAAATGCCTTTTGCACCTTCTTGTTTTTTGCTAGTTTTTCAATGGCTTTAATGTATTGCTTTTCTATGGTCGGGGTTTCTTGACCTAAGGTCAGTTGAGTAAAACTCAAAAGGATAAGAAAAAGTGGGAATTTGTAAATCATAGTAGCGTTATAAGTTTAAATCTTTTGGAATTTTATTCCATTTTCGAGTGTCTTTGGTTGTGAGTTTCTTGTAATTTACTGATTTATTTGCTTCTTCGAATTGAGAAAGTAAAGTAGAGGGAAGTTCTGCTAATTTTCTAGTTTTCAGATTCATCCAAGCGCCCATCATTTCACAACGTGCGAGATTAGTCCCTTTTTCGTCATAATAATTGTGCTCGAATTCAAAGAATGTTCCCCCTTTACTCATCCCAGCAAGAGACACCGATACTCTAATTTTCTGGCCAGGCAAAGCTTCTTTAAAATAATAAAGATGCTCATAAAATACAATGGGGCCTATTCCCAGTTCAATCAACGTTTGATATGAAATTCCCATTGATTGTAAAAAAGTCATCCTCGTTTCTCCTGCATATGCTAAATAAGAAACGTTAGCTAAATGTCTATTTGCATCCAAATCATTCCATCGGATTTCAAATTCTTTTAAAAACATGCCTTCAATTTTCCTGTAAATCTATTCTTTTTCTATTTTTAACAAAATTTAATCACATGAAAAAAATTATACTGTTTTTTGGACTCGTCTTTTTAATGAGTTGTGGCTCTTCAGAGGAGAAGAAAAAAGGTTTTGAATACAACCGAACTCAAAAAGAAGACAAAAAAGCCTATTCAGCTGGGGAATCCTCTGTACCTATTGATCTAGACAACAAAGGAATAGGTCCCATTAAAAGTGTTGATTTTAGTGGTTCTATTGATAATGACTTAGCGGATCAAGGAAAAGCTGTCTTCACACAAAAATGTACCGCTTGCCATATGGCGAATAGGAAATTGATTGGTCCAGCAATGCAAGGAATCTATGATAGAAGAAGTCCAGAATGGGTTATGAATATGCTTTTAAACCCAACAGAAATGTTAAAGGATGACCCAATCGCTAATGCCTTGCTTAAAGAATATAACAATGTGATGATGCTCAATCAGAACCTTAGTCAGGACGAAGCCCGCTCTATTGCTGAGTATTTGAGAACTTTATAATGATTTTACCTATTCATTTGCATGTTTATTTGCATATATCTTAAAAGTACGCCCCTTTTACCCCCTATCTCTGCATTAAGATAATCAATTGTCTTAATTTTTGTCAGTCCTGTGTCATTTTGAAAATGCATATTTTTCCTTAAACCCTATCATTATTGGCTTAACAAAGAAGAGGACAAATACTTGTAGAATATATGGAATTGTAGTCTAAACAGATTTTTTTGACTCTTTTTTGTCCATTTTAATCAATTTTCACTCATTTTTGGAGTTTTTTACCATTTTTGAGTGATTTTAGACGTTTTTGGATAAAAACTAATCCTCATCACGTATCCACACAAACCCCAAACAAAACCCCCTGAAACCACTATAAAGTAGTCTCTGGTTAAGGCATTAATATCAATGGATTAGAAGGGATTTGGATTTTGTCCATTGGTGTGAAATTTAATTTATTCCTGATACGAGATTATTTTGGTCAAGGGTAAAAGAATACTACAGAGACCAAGCTTTACCACCAGTGGTTTCCATAAGATCAACACATCCCTTTTGTTGACCTGGAATTGGGGCGTAAGCCATCACGTTCTCTCCAATAAATTCATTAGTTTTAAACGCATTAACCGTCAAGCTTCTTAATTCTTGCGCAAACTTGGCCGCACCCTCTTCACCAGAAGGAATTTCATTGCCAGGCTTTAAATACTTTGCTAGTTGAGCATCCCATTCAGCAATACTCAGTTGACTTGGCGTTTCTTTAGCGGCTGCCTTAGTACTAGCACCTAAAAATTCTCCCCAAGCTTCTGCAAAACTTCCTTTTTGTTTTTTACTCCAAACAGCATCAATATAGGCATCTGCAAATTCAGGCAATTTTAATTCTATTGCTCCAGGAATTTCTGTCTTTGGAATAATCAATTCCATTAAATTGGAAATAATATTAAAATCCTCCATGGGAATAAATACAGGGGAATAGTTTGCTGCCGTTTGGCAACTTTGAAACAAACTAATTACTGTGGGAGTAACTGCTATAGCACCAATTCCAGTACCAATATTTCTTAAGGCTTTTCTTCTATCCATTTCTATGCTTTTAAATATTCATTTTTTTTAATTCTTCAACGGCATGATCTGCAGCTCTTGCCGTCAATGCCATATAAGTAAGGGACGGATTTACATTCCCAGCAGAGGTCATTGCTGCTCCATCAGTTACATAGACATTTGGAACATCATGTAATTGATTGTTTGCATTCAGGACGGATGTTTTACGATCTCTTCCCATTCGTGCAGAACCCATTTCGTGAATTCCTAATCCGATAGCATAATCACCATCATATCCTTTTACATCTTTAAAGCCTGCGTTTTCTAACATTTCAACAGCTTGTTGTTGCATGTCCTTACGCATATTTAATTCATTCTCTTTGATTGTTGCATCAAAAGTTACAGTAGGGAGTCCCCACTGGTCTAACTTTTCGTAATCCAAAGTCATTTTATTATCATGATAAGGAAGAATCTCTCCAAAACCACCCAATCCTAATCTCCAATCACCAGGAGTTGTTACAGCTTCTTTAAAAGCAGCTCCATAGGCCATCTCTGCGATAGAATCCGACCAATTGCCTCTACTAGCTCCGCCTTGGTAACCATATCCACGTGTAAAATCTTTTCGATTAGTATCTCCTCCAATATTTCTGAAACGAGGAATATAAACCCCGTTAGGACGTCTTCCTGTATAATATTTATCGTCAAATCCATCAAAGCGTCCTGATGCACCTACACCTAAATGGTGATCCATGATGTTATGCCCTAACTCTCCAGAGTCGTTCCCCATACCATTTGGAAAACGATCCGATTTGGATTGCATCAATATAGACGTAGTTGGAATTGCAGAAGCGCACAAAAAGATCACTTTTGCATTAAATTCATGGACTTCTTTTGTTTCTGAATCAATCACTCGAACTCCAGTAGCGCGTTTTGCGTCAGCATCATAAATTACCTCATGAACTACAGAATTAGGTCTCAAAGTCATATTCCCAGTAGCTTCTGCTGTTGGAAGCGTAGAAGAATTACTACTAAAGTAAGCTCCAAAAGGACATCCACGCATACAGCGATTTCTGTACTGACAATTACTTCTCCCCAAGCCTGGTTTTGTTCCTTCTGTGATATGAGCTGTTCTACCCATCGTTAAGATACGATCTTGGTAATTCTCGCTCATTGATGTTTTTAAAACATCTTCTACACAGTTCATCTCCATGGCTTTTAAATAATTTCCGTCAGGAAATTGAGGTAAGCCAACATTTTCTCCACTGACACCAATAAACTCTTCTACATGATTATACCAAGGAGCCAAATCTTTGTAGCGGATAGGCCAATCGACAGCGATTCCATCCTGAAGGTTTGCAGTAAAATCAAAGTCTGTCAAACGATAACTCTGTCTTCCCCACATTAAAGAACGTCCTCCTACATGATACCCTCGCATCCAATCAAAACGATTGGTTTCGTTATAAGGATGTTTTAAGTCATCAACAAAAAAGTGTTTGTTTGACTCGATAGTAGTATAATTCGTTCTACTTTGTTTCGCTTGATTTTTTCTGGTCTCTTGAGTGATTACATCCCCGCTTTTATAGTCCCAAGGGTCATTGTTCATAGTGGGATAGTCCTCAACATGTTTTACCATTCGCCCTCGTTCTAAGACCAAGGTTTTCAAACCCTTTTCACAGAGTTCCTTTGCTGCCCAACCTCCACTAATTCCGGTTCCAACAACTATTGCATCGTAGTTTGTTTCCATTAAGGTATCAATTTGTTAATTTGTTATCAGATCTGAGTTCCTCAAATATATATATTTTATATTGAGATCTTAAATAATTAATTAAATTTAGACTTAAATTTTATCAAAGTCAAAACAAACTTCATGAAACAAAACATTTTTCTCAAAAAAATTGCTATTCTCACTCTTGTAATTTGCAGCTTTACTAGCATTATTTCTTGTAAAAATAGCCCTAAGAACACTTCAGAAACCTCCAAGCCTCTTTTCTTTAAACTTTCTTTAGCCCAATGGTCCTTTCACAGAACGTTTCGCTCTGGTGAAGCCTCTCCTTATGACTTTGCAAAAATGGCACACGAACTAGGCTTTGAAGGATTAGAATATGTAAATCAACTTTATCCTGATGTGATGAAAAGCGAATACAAACCCGCTGCAATAAAAAGTTTTGTTGAAAAAAATAATGCCCTTGCCGCAGCGCATAAAATGCAAAATGTTTTAATCATGATTGACGGTGAAGGAGATTTGTCTAGCTCAGATGAAGATGCGCGTATGACAGCTGTTGAAAGTCATAAATTATGGATTGAGGCTGCACATCAGATGAATTGTACTTCAGTACGTTTAAATCTTTATGGTGAAAAAGATCCTCAAAAATGGATTGCAAATTCAATTAAAAGTCTTTCAGAATTATCCGACTATGCTGCCGGACTTAAAATCAATGTTATTGTAGAAAATCATGGTCGTATTACCTCCAACGTCCCCTTATTGATGCAAGCAATCAATGGTGCAGAAAAAACAAATTGCGGGACTCTTCCTGATTTTGGAAATTTCTGTATTTCTGAGGAAGGATATGGTTCTGTTTTTGACGGAAGTTGTGACAACGTCTATGACCCTTATAAAGGAGTAGCTGAAATGATGACTAAAGCCTTTGGCGTAAGTGCTAAATCTAATGATTTTGACGAAGAAGGAAACGAAACCACACTCAACTTCACTTCGCTTTTGCAAATTGTTAAAGATGCTGGCTACACAGGCTATGTAGGAGTAGAGTATGAAGGAAGTCGTCTCTCAGAAAAAGAAGGAATCAAGGCAACTAAAGCTTTATTAGAAACAGTTGGTGCTAAACTATAAGCATGCTATCTAAAACTAGAATTCAACTCTCCTTTTTATTCTTTTTAGAATTTTTTATTTGGGGAGCTTGGTTTGTAACCATGGGGACTTTTCTTTCCCAGACTTTTAGTGCAAGCGGCGGACAACTTGCCATGGCATATGAAACACAATCCATTGGTGCCATAATCGCTCCTTTCATTATTGGTCTAATTGCTGATCGCTATTTTGAGGCACAAAAAATTCTTGGAATATTGCATTTAATTGGAGCTGGACTTTTATTCATCGCCGCAAATGCAGACAGTTTTAGTTTTTTCTACCCTTACATTTTTATCTATATGCTTTTGTATATGCCTTCGCTGGCACTAGCAAATTCAGTTGCTTTTCGTCAAATGAAAAATCCAGCCAAAGAATTTGCACCGATACGTGTCTTAGGGAGTTTGGGATGGATTATTGCTGGTCTTACTATTGGATATTTTGCTTGGGAAGGAAAAGCAGTTTTACAGTACACTTTTTACATGGCTGCTGGCGCTTCTTTTTTATTGGGAATTTTCAGTTTCACTTTACCTAAAACTCCTCCAAAAGCAAATCGAAAAGAAAAAATTACACTCCGTGAAATCTTGGGTCTGGATGCATTGGCGATGTTAAAAGATCGTGGCTTTCTCTTTTTCTTTATTGCATCAATTTTAATCTGTATTCCACTCGCTTTTTATTATCAACATGCCAATCAGTTTTTAAACGAGTTGGGAATGAAAGCAGCTGCATCCAAAATGATTATGGGTCAAATTTCTGAGGTTATTTTTCTACTGCTCCTCCCAATTTTTTTGAAACGATATGGCGTAAAAAATGCTTTAATTGTTGGGATTTTAGCTTGGGGTTTACGATATTTATTGTTTGCTTTCGGAAATACAGGTGAGCAAACTTGGATGTTAATTTTTGGAATTATTCTTCATGGTATTTGCTATGATTTCTTTTTTGTATCGGGACAAATCTATACCGATTTCAAGGCAGGGGAAAAATTCAAAAGTGCTGCCCAAGGATTAATAACTTTAGCCACATATGGTGTTGGAATGCTAATTGGCTTTCGATTTGCCGGATGGCTAACCGACCAATATACAATTGAAGGAGGACATTTATGGAAAGAAATATGGGTACAACCCGCTATTTTTTCTTTTATTGTACTTGTTCTTTTTTTAATTTTCTTTAAAAACGAAACCATTAAAATAAAATCATTATGAGTAAAATAAGACTAGGCGTTTTAGGCGGTGGTGGAGATTCTCTTATTGGAGTTTTACACCGAGTTGCATCAAACATGTATGACCGCTATGAAATTACTGGAGGGGTGTTTAATCCTGATTATGAAGAAAATATAAAATTTGCCAAGCATATAGGTGTAAATACGGATCGAGTATATCTTGATTTTGATACTTTTATTGAGGAAGAATTAAAAAAGCCAGAAGGAGAACGCATTGAAGTTGTTTCGGTATTAACACCAAACTTTCTACACTTCCCAATGGCCAAAAAGCTCCTTGAAAATGGGTTTAATGTAATTTGTGAAAAACCCATGACTACCACCTATGCTGAGGCAAGAGAATTACAAGACTTACAAAAAAAACACAACGCGATTTTTGCAGTGACTTATACTTACACAGGATATCCTATGGTCCGTCACATGAAACACATGATTGCAGAAGGTGAATTAGGGAAAATTCAAAAAGTAGATATTCAATATTATCAGGGTTGGATAAATCCAGTAATCCATGATCCGGAAGTGCGTAAAACAGTATGGCGATTGGACCCAAAAAAAGCAGGTATAAGCTCTTGTATTGGTGATATCGGAACTCATGCTTTTCAAATGGTGGAATACCTTACTGGACAAGAAGTGAAATCTGTCCTAGCCGATCTAAACAATTTATATGAAGACAATACTCTTGATATCGATGGAACTATTTTAGTTCGTTTTTCAGACACTTTCAAGGGTGTACTGAGAGCAAGTCAAATAGCAACAGGAGAAGAAAATAATTTAAGTGTAGCCTTATACGGAACCAAAGGGGCCTATAAATGGGAACAAGAAAACCCCAATTTTTTATACCACCTAAAAGACGATGAACCTAGACGAGTAATCAAACCGGGGAATGCTTATGTGTCAGATGTTGCAGCAGATGGAACGAAATTACCAGGAGGTCATCCCGAAGGAATTTTTGATGCGATGGGAAATATTTACAAAGGTGTAGCGAAAGCATTGAGAAGTGAAACCTTCTTCAAAGGAGAATTCCCTACCATGCACGAAGGCGTCAGAGGGATGCTCTTTATTGAAAAAGTTGTTGAATCACATAAAAAAGGAAATGTATGGCAAAGCCTGGAGAATTAATGAAAACAGTAAAAGGACCTGGAATTTTTCTAGCTCAATTTGTAGATAGACAAGCCCCTTATAACAGCTTAGATGGGATGTGTAAATGGGCTGCAGATTTGGGATATAAAGGCATTCAAATACCCACTTGGGAAACTTTTCTCATTGATCTTGATAAAGCAGCAGAAAGCCAAACGTATTGTGATGAATTGAAAGGAAAAATAAATTCATACGGATTAGAAATTACCGAGCTCTCTACTCACCTTCAAGGCCAATTAGTAGCCGTACATTCTGCTTATGATCTCATGTTTGACAATTTTGCCCCAGAAGCCCTAAGAAATAATCCTAAGGCAAGAACTGAGTGGGCAATTGAAACCATGAAAAAAGCAGCTATTGCAAGTAAACGTTTTGGATTAAAAACACATGCTACCTTTTCGGGAGCTTTATTGTGGCATACATGGCACCCTTGGCCTCAACGCCCCCAGGGACTTGTAGAACTTGGCTTTGCTGAATTAGCCAAACGATGGAAACCCATATTAGATGTGTTTGATGAAAATGGCGTTGATGTATGTTATGAGATTCATCCGGGAGAAGATCTACACGATGGTGTAACTTTTGAACGTTTCCTAGAAGCTACTGGAAATCATAAAAGGGTTAATATCCTATACGATCCTAGTCATTTTGTTTTACAACAATTAGATTATATCGAATACATTGATCATTACCACCAATTTATTAAATCATTTCATGTTAAAGATTCAGAGTTCAAACCTAATGGTAAAAAAGGGGCTTTTGGTGGATATGGAGATTGGAAAGACCGAGCAGGTCGTTATCGCTCTCCAGGGGATGGACAAATAGATTTCAAAACAATTTTCTCAAAACTAACAGAATATGGCTGTGATGTTTGGGCAGTAATGGAATGGGAGTGCTGTATAAAAAGTCCCGAGCAAGGAGCAAGAGAAGGTGCACCTTTTATTCAGAATCACATCATCGAAGCCACACAAAAAACCTTTGATGATTTTGCTGGAGGCGATGTAGACCAACAACATTTACGTAATATATTAAACCTTTAAAACCGATTTTATGAAAAAACTATTCCTTGTGTTATTGTCTTTAGGATTAATGAGCAGTAACACCCTTACAAAAGAAAAAAACAACCCAACTGATACAGAGAAATGGGAGTCGTTATTTGATGGTGAAACTCTTCAGGGATGGCATCGTTTTAATCGAATGGGAGTTGCTCCTATTTGGACAGCAAATGATGGTGTTCTTACTTTTGATCCAAATTTACGTCCTAAAGGAGATTATATCCATGATATAGTTACTGACAAAACCTACAGAAGCTTTCAGTTATCCATAGAATGGAATATTTCAGAAGGCGGGAATAGTGGTATTTTTTGGGGAGTTCAAGAAGGTGAAAATCACAACAAACCCTATTCTACAGGACCCGAAATACAAGTATTGGATAACGAAAGACATCCTGATGCCAAAGCCAATCCAAATTTTCACCAAGCAGGAGCACTCTACGATATGGTGCAGCCTTCCAAGAATGTATGTAAACCTGCTGGAGAATGGAATCATGTATTGCTCACTATTGATCATAACAAAAATGAAGGAAGTGTTGAATTGAACGGAACTAAAATTGTTGAGTTCCCATTGAGCGGTGAAGAATGGGATTCTTTAGTGGCTAATTCTAAATTTAATGACGATTGTGGCTTTAAACGTTTTGGAAAAATGAAATCAGGAAAAATTGGACTCCAAGATCACGGCGACAAAGTTTCCTTCAGAAATATTAAAATTCGTAAACTTTAATTTATAACATATGATCATGTCCATGACGGGATTTGGGAAAACCGAAACCCAATGGGAAGACAAAAACCTCAGTATTGAGATTCGTTCCTTGAATAGTAAAAATGCTGATATTAACTTAAGAACTCCCTCCTATCTGCGAGAAATGGATACGGAAATTAGAAAACGTATTGCAAAACAATTATATCGTGGGAAGATAGATTTAAATATTTTCATTGAATTTAATGGTCAAAACGCGCCTTCAACCATCAATACTGCTGTTGTAAAATCATATATGGATCAACTCAAAACAATAAGTGATGGATCCGAAAGTGAGATGATGGCAATCGCTATGCGATTACCAGACACCTTGTCCTCAGAAAGAGAAACTTTGCAAGAAACTGAAAAAGAGGCTATCTATACCCTGATAGGTCAAGTCCTAAAAGATATTGAAAATTACAGAACAGATGAGGGAAATGCATTGGAAAAAGATTTCAAAAAACGCCTTGAACTCATTGAAAATCATCTCCAGTCTGTAATCAAAATTGATCCAGAACGCAATGAAAAAATCGAACAAAAATTACGTTCTGCATTAGAGGATCTTAAAATTGAAATAGATGCAAATCGCTTTGAACAAGAATTGATCTTTTATCTTGAGAAATTTGATATCACGGAAGAGAAAGTGCGTCTCAAAAATCATTTAGAATATTTTAAAGAAGTCATGAATAATGATTTTCCTAATGGGAAAAAATTGGGCTTTATCGCTCAAGAACTTGGTAGAGAAATCAATACCATAGGATCCAAAGCCAATCACGCTGAATTACAAAAGATAGTAGTTCAGATGAAAGACGAATTGGAAAAAATTAAAGAACAACTCCTTAACGTACTCTAGTTTGAATTCTGGAAAACTTATTGTCTTTTCTGCTCCATCTGGTAGTGGAAAAACTACATTGGTGCGTCATTTACTTGAACAAGATCTTCCATTAGGATTTTCAATTTCTGCCACCTCAAGGGAACCTAGGGGTAAGGAACAAGATGGGATTGATTATTACTTTTTAAGTACTACTCAATTTCAAGAAAAAATTCAGGGAAAAGCTTTTTTGGAATATGAAGAAGTATATCAAGACACGTTCTACGGGACACTCAATTCTGAATTAGATCGACTATGGTCGTCTGGAAAACAAGTTTTATTTGATATCGATGTTGTCGGCGGAGTAACTATCAAAAAAAAATATCCCAAAGAAACCCTCGCCATTTTTGTTCAACCTCCTTCAATTTCTGAACTCGAAAGTAGGCTAAGAAAAAGGGGGACAGATAATGAAGAAAAAATCAAAGAACGTATTGCAAAAGCAAGAACAGAACTTGAGTATGCACCTCAGTTTGATTTTTGTCTAATTAACAAAGACTTAGATCAAGCTAAGAAAGAAGTCGTTCAAGTGGTTTTAGACTTCTTAAATTCCTGAGGGATGCCTACCTTTAGTCTGTGAAAAAAATTGGCTTATACTTTGGAACCTTCAATCCTATTCATAAAGGACATTTGGCTTTAGGAAATTATTTTGCTGAGAACACAGATCTTGATCAAGTTTGGTTTGTAGTTAGCCCACAAAATCCTTTTAAAGTGAATGATCTCTTATTAGAAGATCGACATCGATTGGAAATGGCTCATCTTGCGGTAATTGACCAACCTCATTTAAAGGTAAGCGATGTAGAGTTTTCTATTCCAAAACCCAGTTACACGATTCACACTCTTGAGCATTTATTTCAAATACATCCCGAAAAGCAATTTATCTTATTAATGGGTCAGGATAATCTTAATCATTTTAATCAATGGAAGCAATATGAGAAAATTTTAGCACTTCTTACTATTTATGTCTATCCACGAAATGAAAAAATAGTCACAAAGCAAAAACTACAGCATAAAAAGATTAAAATGATGGATGCACCCCAATTGGATTATGCATCTACAGCTATTAGAAAAATTTTAAAACAAGGAAAAAGTGTAGAGGAATTAATGCCCTACGCTAGCTGGCTCTATCTAAAGGAGAAAGGATTATATAAATAAATTTTTGTTTTTAAAATACTTCCTCTACCAATCGTTTTGTCAAGCCTTCTCGACTCCAATTTTCTAAATCAGGAAACTCATTTTGAAGACGTCCTTTTTGTGAAGCAACTTGCTGAATAAAATCCGTGATTCCTTCAAGATCGTGAGTATTCAACATTTTTGCCGCCGTACCTTGATTGATAAACTTTCCCGCTTCAGAATTGGAATCGCCAATAGAAAGTACAGGAACTCCCGTCGCCATATATTCCAAAATTTTCCCTGATATCATTTGCATTTGCGCACCTTCAAAAATAAAATTAAGAAGAAGATGTGCACTTTTCATAAGTTGAACAGCCTCTAGGTGAGAAACATACCCAAAAAAAATAAGTTCAAGTTTAGAGTGTTTTAAACGTATCCCCTGAATAATCTCTGGATCGATATTTCCTGCCAAAGATATACGAACAGGAATTTGACTATCCAAACCATCTAGAACATTTAGTACGTTATCATAAGCTTGATTTGTTGTCAATAGCCCTGTGTAAACTACATGGAATATGTCCTTGGGTTTTTCACTTTGAACCTTTTCCATCAATTGGGCATCATAGCCATTGGGGATAGAATGAAAGCGTTGATTAGGCGCTTTTGCTTTTAATGTTTCGTGTAATATTCCCCCTACCGTTGTCAATACACCATCAGCCTTTTGAATTACTTTTTTCTCTAGGGCAGCATCCTTTTGAATTGCATTTAAAGAACGATATAAATTTTTATTGTAAAATATATCTACCCATGGATCTCTAAAATCTACCCACCAATTTATCTCAAATTGTGTTTTCAATTGGAGGCCTGCTAAATGAGTAGAATGGGGAGGCCCTGTGGTAACTAAATGAGAAATAGACTCTTCATTTAATACTTTCTGAGCTGCTTTTACGGCAAAAGGAACCCAACCCTTTCTGGCGTCAGGAATAAAAAAGTTACCTCGTATATAGGCAGAAAGTTTCCCTAAAATATTTTTGCGTTTGACCTCTCCTTGTGGGATTCCATTGCGCAAGCTACCAGTTGTCATAAGAGAGTACCACCGTAGCGGCTCTCGAGTATTTGTTTTAATTACTCGAATTTCACTTACCTCTTCCAACAAACTTTTATCCCAAACAGCATAGGAGGCTTCTTGTTCATCTACGGTAACCACTATAGGTTCCCAGCCCATCTTTTTGAGGTACTTTGCAAAATACATCCAACGCTGCACTCCTGAACCTCCGGCGGGAGGCCAATAGTACGAGAGAATCAAAATTTTTTGTTTGGGTGTTTTCACCTTACTTTTTTGCCTTCCATAAAGGTACGGAAGAACATGCTTCTCCGTAAAATAAACTTTTAGCAACTGTCTGTAAGAGTTGCACTAAAAGAACATAGGCGTCTTGAGGAATGGTTTTATCTGAACATCCTTTGATCATGATGGATTTGCCTTCAAAAGGACTCAGGTCTAAAGTAGAAAGTGTTTCACGATAAAGCTGTCGTTCCAGGTCTTGTAAGGAACCCAAAACTATCATTTTTGTGATGGGTTGCAAATATGAGGATACTAATAGGGTAGCCCATGCGGGTAGTATGGCCTCAGTGCTGCATCCAATAGCTACAAAATGTTCTGAATACTTATTCCAGTCGTGCCCCTTCAAAGCCGCTCTAAAGGGCTTTTCTCGTAATAAAAATCCCTCTTCCAACCACTGAGAAAGGTCAATAAAAGTTCGAGTACCCTTAGGGATAAATTCCTCTAAATCAAAATTGACAAGGACACTATTCGATACTTTATTGACTATCGTTTCTGCCATTTTTATAACATTCCCAATTCCAATTTAGCTTCTTCACTCATCAAATCTTGAGTCCATGGAGGATCAAAGGTGATTTCAACCTCGGCTGTTTTAACTTCATCCAGTGACTTTACTTTTTCTTCTACTTCCATTGGAAGTGATTCAGCTACAGGACAATTGGGTGTGGTTAGGGTCATTAATATTTTGACATCTAAATCTTCATTGACAAAAACGTCATAGATCAATCCCAATTCGTAAATATCTACTGGAATTTCAGGGTCATAAATAGTTTTTAAAACAGTAACTATTTTCTCTCCAAGAGCATTTGTATCGATCGTTTCTGACATAATTATTTAATTCAGTTGAGTTTGAAAAGCTACTGCATACATTTTGATTTGCTTAATCATAGAGACCAAGCCGTTAGCGCGGGTAGGTGATAAATGTTCTTTTAGCCCAATTTGATCAATGAAATCTGTATTGGCGGATAAGATATCTTTAGGGTGTTGTGCTGAAAAAACACGGATTAAAATAGCTATAATCCCTTTAGTTATAATGGCGTCACTGTCTGCAGTAAAATTCAATTTATTGTCTTCTAAAGCAGCATGAACCCAAACTTTACTTTGACAACCTTTAATAATATAGTTGTCTGTTTTAAATTCTTCTTTAATCAAAGGAAGTGATTTTCCTAGATCGATCATGTGTTCATAGCGTTGCATCCAATCTTCGAATAACGAAAATTCTTCCACAATCTCTTCTTGAATAGCTTCTATTGTTTTCACACTTAAAATTATAAAATTATTGCAACATTGCTACTGCTCTTCTAATTCCCTTTTCCAAAAGATCAATTTCTTCAAAAGTGTTATAAAAAGAAAAAGATGCCCGAACTGTTCCTGGGATTTTATAAAAATCCATAATGGGTTGTGCACAGTGATGTCCTGTTCTAACGGCGATACCCATTTGATCTAAAATACTTCCAATATCATAGGGGTGTATTGAACCAACATTAAATGAAATAACGGCTGTTTTCTCCAAAGCTTCACCATAAATTTTTAACCCTTCTATTTTTTCTAAAGCAGTTGTAGCATATGCCAATAACTCTGCTTCATATTTTGCGATAACCTCAAAGCCAATCTCATTCATATAATCTAGAGCTGCACCAAATGCAATTCCTCCAGCAATATTGGGTGTTCCTGCTTCAAATTTATGTGGCAACCCTGCATAGGTGGTTTTTTCAAAGCTAACCGTTGCAATCATTTCTCCACCTCCTTGATAAGCAGGAAGTAGATTGAGTAATTCAGATTTACCATATAGCATTCCAACACCAGTAGGACCACATAATTTGTGAGCAGAGGTTACATAATAATCCACATCCAATGCTTGAACATCCGCTTTTATATGAGGGGATGCTTGCGCACCATCAATCAAAACTTTAGCTCCTTTAGCATGAGACTTTTCAATAATCTCTTGAATATGATTGATTGTTCCTAAAGCATTAGAAACATGATTTACAAATACCAGTTGGGTTTTGTAATTCAATAACGTATCAAAAGCTTCCATATCCAAGGTTCCTTGAAGTGTCATAGGAATTACTTTCAATTGTGCTCCCGTTTTTTCACATAACATTTGCCATGGGACTATATTGGAGTGGTGTTCTAAAGCAGAAATTAAAAGCTCATCTCCTTTTTTGAGAAGGGATGCATAACCAGAGGCGACACAATTAATACTTTCGGTAGTTCCTGCAGTTAAAATTATTTCATAAGGGTGTTCCGCATTGAAATGTTTTTGAATGGTTGCACGTGCTTTTTCATAAGCATCAGTGGCCTCTTGACTTAGTTTGTGAACCCCTCTGTGAATGTTGGCATTATATCGATAGTAGTAATCAGAGATGACCTCTACCACCTGTTTTGGGGTTTGCGATGTTGCTGCATTGTCCAAATAAACAAGAGGTTGTCCGTTTACCTCTCTAGATAAAATGGGAAAGTCTTTGCGAAGTAGGTTTACATCAAACATCTATAATTCAAATCCTAAACTAACGCCAAGTTTATTGGCGATCTGATTGTTAATTCGCTTTTTAAGTGAGGGGAGTTGGACACTCTCCAGCACATTATTTGCAAAGGCATAGGTCAAGAGTGCTTTTGCTTCTTTTTTTGGAATTCCTCTAGAACGTAAATAAAACAACGCTTCCTCATCCAACTGACCAATGGTACATCCATGAGAACACTTTACATCATCTGCAAAGATTTCCAACTGAGGCTTGGTATTACACGTTGCTTTGTCGTCCAATAGAATATTGTTATTCTGTTGAAATGCATTAGTCTTTTGAGCGATTTTATCTACTAATATTTGACCATTAAAAACACCTTCAGATCGCTCAGAAAAAATCCCCTTGTAGTCCTGATGACTTTCACAATTGGGCTGTGCATGATGTACTAAAGTTGCATGATCAACATGCTGTTTTCCTTTTAGAATAGTTACTCCCTTGAGTGTGGAAAGAATATGCTCTCCTTTGTGATAATAATTCAGATTATTTCGAATCAATTTCCCTCCTAAAGAAAAGGTATGCACACTGGCATGACTGTTTTTTTCTTGTACAATATATGTGTTGTCTATTAAGGAGGCTGTTTCTAAATCATTCTGAAGTTTATAGTAATCCATGAAAGCATCTTGATGAACGTAGATTTCCGTAACACAATTAGTCACTACAGGGTGTTCTTTCAAACTTTGGTGACGTTCAATAATTTGAACTTGAGCATTTTGATCCACTACAATCAAGTTTCGAGGTTGTAGCCAAACAGCCTTCTCTTTTCCTGTGGAAAAATGAATGATTTCAATTGGCTTCTCAGCAACAACACTCTTTGGAATATAGATGTAAGTACCCTCTCTAGCATAAGAGGTGTTTAATGCCGTCATGCTATCCTCTTGATTTGCAATTTTGTTAAAATAGGAATCAATTAATTTTTTATACTTTGGCTTACTTAGTGCAGCAGAAAGCAAGCATACATCGATGCCATCATGCGTTGTATTTGATAAAAAAGGACTGTACACACCATCAATAAAAATTACTTTGTAGGTGTCGGTATCAAAAAGAAAATACTTTTTAACCTCTTTTAAATCAACATTAGTTTCATCTTTAGGAAAAATAGAATAGTCTTGATTAATCAGACTTGCTAAGGAAGTATATTTCCATGCCTCATCCTTTTTCGAAGGGAACCCCTTAGCTTCAAAAACTTTAAGTGCATTTGCTCTAACTTGTTGTACTGTTTCAGGAAACTCCATACCGTCTTCAAAAGCCAAGTGAGAGGATACTAATTTTTCTTTGAACTCCATATTAAGCTAATTCTTTGATCCAATCATATCCTTTTGCTTCTAATTCGTGAGCCAAGTCTTTGGTCCCTGATTTTACAATTTTTCCATCAAAAAGGACATGGACAAAATCGGGAACGATATAGTCTAAGAGTCTTTGATAGTGTGTGATTACAATCACAGCATTGTCTTTACTTCTCAGTTTGTTAACTCCGTTAGCAACAATTTTCAATGCATCAATGTCTAGACCAGAATCTGTTTCATCCAGAATAGCTAATGCCGGTTCCAACATCGCCATTTGAAAAATTTCATTTCTTTTTTTCTCTCCACCCGAGAAGCCTTCGTTCAAAGAACGAGACAAAAACTTAGAATCAATTTCTAAAAGTTGTGCTTTCTCTCTGATCTTTTTAAGGAGTTCACTTGCGGGCATATCTTCTAAGCCTTGGGCTT
Organism: Flavobacteriaceae bacterium; assembly: GCA_009886625.1. Taxonomy (GTDB): domain Bacteria; phylum Bacteroidota; class Bacteroidia; order Flavobacteriales; family Flavobacteriaceae; genus MS024-2A. Next base: position 41,397 of record QXZA01000024.1, on the reverse strand, counting down.
TTCTGTTTGCATTAATTGCCGTTTTAATAAAGTTTGTCACGGATACTCCTGGAATTTCAACTGGATATTGAAAAGAAAGAAAGATTCCCTCGTGAGCACGCTCTTCTGCATCAAGCTCGGCAAGGTCTTTTCCTTTTAACAATATCTTACCCTGAGTCATTTCGTAATCTTCATTTCCAGCAATTACAGAAGAAAGTGTACTCTTACCAGAACCATTTGGTCCCATAATCGCATGAACTTCCCCTGCTTTTACATCAAGGTCTATTCCTTTTAAAATATCTTTACCCTCTATTTGGGCGTGTAAATTTTCAATCGTTAACATAATTGGTTTTTTTATCCCACTGATCCTTCAAGGGAAATTTCTAACAATTTTTGTGCTTCTACAGCAAATTCCATTGGGAGCTTATTCAATACTTCTTTACTAAATCCATTTACAATTAATGCGATGGCTTTTTCTGTATCGATTCCTCTTTGGTTGCAATAAAATATTTGATCCTCACCTATTTTACTGGTGGTTGCTTCATGTTCAATTTGAGCAGAATTACTTTTAGCCTCAATATAAGGAAAGGTGTGAGCTCCACATTCATTCCCCATAAGAAGTGAATCACATTGAGAAAAGTTTCTGGCATTTTGCGCTCTCGCTCCCACTTGAACTAATCCACGGTAACTGTTCTGTGATTTTCCTGCAGATATTCCTTTAGAAATAATGGTGCTTCTAGTATTATTTCCAAGATGCACCATCTTAGTTCCAGTATCTGCTTGCTGAAAGTTATTTGTCACTGCGATAGAATAAAATTCACCAATAGAGTAATCTCCTTTCAATACGCAAGATGGATATTTCCAAGTCACTGCCGATCCTGTCTCTACTTGTGTCCAAGAAATTTTAGAACGGTTATGACATATTCCACGTTTGGTTACGAAATTAAATACTCCACCTTTCCCTTCTTTATCTCCAGGATACCAATTCTGAACAGTTGAATATTTGATCTCTGCTTCATCCAATGCAATTAACTCTACTACTGCAGCATGAAGCTGATTTTCATCTCTAGATGGTGCTGTGCAACCCTCAAGATAACTTACATAACTTCCTTCATCTGCAATCACTAAAGTACGCTCAAACTGCCCTGTACCGGCTTGATTAATTCTAAAATAAGTGGATAATTCCATCGGGCAGCGAACTCCTTTTGGAATATAGCAAAAGGAACCGTCTGTAAATACAGCAGAATTTAACCCTGCATAATAATTATCTTTTGGAGGAATAACGCTTCCTATATATTTTTTTACAAGCTCAGGATGTTCTTTTATTGCTTCAGAAATAGAGCAAAATATAATTCCTTTTTCTGCTAGCGTTTTTTTAAACGTGGTGGCAACTGAGACGGAATCCATTACAATGTCTACTGCAACACCAGAAAGTTTCTTTTGTTCATCTACAGAAATTCCTAATTTATTGAATGTCTCTAATAATTCAGGATCTACTTCATCCAAACTCTCGTATTTGGCTTGCTTTTTAGGTGCAGAATAGAATGATATATTTTGTAAATCAGGTTTTTTATAAATCACATTTGCCCAATCTGGCTCAGTCATTTCAAGCCAAGAAGCATAGGCGTCTAGACGCCACTGGGTCATCCATTCTGGCTCCCCTTTTTTTTCTGAAATTTTGCGAACAATGTCCTTGTTCAATCCAACAGGAAAAGTATCTGATTCTATATCAGTATAGAAACCATACTCATACTCCTTGGTCTCTAATTCTTTCTTTAATTCTTCTTCAGTATATGCCATTCTCTTTTTTTAAAGTGAAAAACTTTCCCCACAACCACAAGTACGTTGAGCGTTTGGGTTATTGAACACAAAACCTTTACCATTGAGCCCTCCTGAGTATTCTAATACAGTGCCAACTAGGTATAAAAGGCTTTTCTTGTCCACCAATATTTTTACTTGATTATCTTCAAATAATTTATCTTCTTGATGAAGTTTATTGTCAAATTTGAGATCATAAGACAAACCTGAACAACCTCCACTTTTTACTCCCACACGAACGAAGTCTTGAATTGGGTCAAAACCCTCCTCTTTCATTAAAGTGGCAACTTTTTCTTTTGCTGTTTCTGAAACCTTAATCATTCTAATAAAGAATTAATCTAAATAAAGTGCAAATATAACCTATTTCTATCGATTTAAAGCTTTAAGCAATTGATTTAACCTATGTTAAAATCAAGTCTTTTAATACCATTTAGTTACGAAAATATCTTTTCCACCTCGTGAATTTGGGAAATTCCCAGCGCTACTTTCTGTACTTCCCACAACATGAATTTTTCCTGTTTTATCTTCGCGTATTCCGTAAGGTATATCCAGTCCGTTTCCTTTCATAGTGTAAGTGTTGATAACGCTACCGTTACTCAGGGTGTGTGCCAAAAAAAGGTTGTTGGTCAAAAAAGACTCTTGAGAACTCGTCCCTAAAGGCGCTTGATGTCCCAGCAAAACAAGGGTTCCATCAGCTCTCTCAAAGAGTGCACTTGCTGTTTCGAAACCTTCATTTCCTATGTTTGTCGTAGACTTCAAGACACCTTCTTTAGAATAAAATGCCAAAAAAATATCGGAAGAACCCTTGGCATTTTTAATGTCCTCATCTTTGCTATAAGTTTGCCCCATTAAAACGTAGTCCCCATAGCGATTTTCTAAAATTGATTGAGCACCATCATATTCTGAGCCACCAAAAGAACGCTCCCAAATCAAATCTCCACCTGCATTCAATTTTACAATCCAAGCGTCATAACTCCCTCGTGGATCACTAATATCAACATCTTGACTTTCAGAGGCTCCCACTAAAACAAAATCACCTTCTGTGGTTTCTATAGCATCATAAGAGCGATCATTACTTGTACCACCAAAATACCTTCGCCAAACTAAATTTCCATTTTGATCTATTTTATGACACCAGAACTCCCCTACACCATGACGCTGATTATAATGGAATTGTTTACCGTCTTGACCCGCACCCTTTGAAGCAGTGACATCCAAAAAACCATTAAAAAAAAGTCCTCCATCTTCCGTGGCAATTATATTGTAAGCATGATCATGTCCTAAAAAACCAAAACTTTTTTCCCATAAAAGAGTCCCCATAGCATCTATGCGTAACACCCAGTTATCGTGCTGCCCTTGATTTAAAGAAGCATCACCATCTTCGCTTTTACTGTAGCCAATTAATGCAAAACCTCCTGTACTCAATTCGACAATATCAAACCCTCTGTCATCTTCAGATCCCCCATAGGTATGTGTCCATTCAAGTGAAGCATTTGAGTTAAATTTCATCACAAAAATGTCACTTCCCGTTCTTTTCTTTTCACTAAAATCTCCGTCTATACTTTGTGTATTTCCAATAATGGCAAATCCGCCATCAGTGGTTGATATGATACTGTGGGCTATATCTTCCTCACTCCCTCCAAATGTAACCACCGCATCCCATTTACCCACTACTGGTGGAATATTTGGCCAATCACTCTCTGTGGTAGTAGAACAGGCAACAATCAAAAAATAAAGTAATAAAATAGTGTACTTCATTTTTATTCTGAAGCTTTTACCAAAAACAGGCCTGAATTGATGTCGTTTATAGCAATTACCCCACTTTCAAAATAGGGATAGACATTCCAAAGTCCTTCAAATTTTGCGTTATTGTCTTGAGGGTAAGTGTCAAAAAATCCTATTTCAGAAACCCTTCTGTTCCCAATTTCACTAATATCTAAAACCCTTAACCCTGCTGTATAGTTCGCAATATAAAAAAGATCATTCTTAGAATATCCATTGTGATCGATGGCATTTACCCCAGCAAAATAATTTAAATGCAATAGGGGATTCATTAGATCGGTTAGATCAAAAATACGTGTCTGAGAAGGGGATCCAAATCTCAATTCATCCAACTCATCTCCTAAAAAAAAGTATGTATGATCTTCAGAGAGATACCCTTGATGGGTATAGCCCCCATTTTCATAAGTTATTGTATTCACTCGCTGAGGGTTTTCTTTGTCGGTAACATCCACAATCACAACTTGATTATTTGCGCCTCCATCGCTATTACTTCCGAAAAACAATTCTCTTCCTTGAAAATTAGTGTCAGGACCATTATAAATAACAATTTGTGCATCATGTGTGTATGAATCGCCTGAATAACCTCCTACAATCTCAGGATTTTTTGGACTATTGATATCAATAAAAACGGGACCTCCTTCATAAAGATCGGATCCTATCACATAGGCAAAACCACTCTCTTCATTTATAGCAATATTATGTGCACTACCAAAACCAGTGAGGCGAGTGTCAGCAGTAAACGTTTCATCCGCAGTTAAATTTCTTAATTTTGTTAAGTTAAAAACCTGAAGTCCATGTTGCGGTGCTTCACTTACAATAAACGCGTGATTTTCATACACTTTAATATCTCTCCATGAACTTGGTTCTGTGGCTGTAAGTAATTTCCCTAAAAAAACAGGAGCCTCTGGATTACTGATATCGACAAAAGCGGTGCCGTCATCCAAACCAGAAAGCACATATTCTTTTCCTGTTTCTGGATCCGTCCATCCCCAATTATCATTTCCTGAAGCGCTTTCAAAATCCTCAAGAGAAATACGCGCTAATAAATCATATCCTGAACAAGGATAAATTCCTGCCATTCCGTTTTCACAAGGAAAAACAGAATTGATTACGTCATCTGAAGGAACGAGAGGCTCATCAACTTGGTTGAGATTGTCGTTCACTAAATTGGTACTGTCAGCTACTTCAGATTTGGTACAAAAAACAAATAAGATCAATGTTAAAAATAGGGCAAGGCGTTTCATTATTATTTTTTTTTAAAATTACATAAAGTAATTATTATGGAACACTTTTTCCAAAGGATATGTACTTTTGTGACATGCTAGAAAACAAAAACCCTTACAAAACTTCTCTTTCTTCACTAGGAGAGTTTGCTTTAATAGATCATTTGACAAATACAGTCGAACTTACTCAAAAATCTACTGTTTTAGGAATTGGAGACGATGCGGCAATTTTAGACTTAATTGTGGGTAAAACTTTGGTGAGTACTGATTTATTAATTGAAGGAGTTCATTTCGACTTAAGTTATATGCCGTTAAAACATTTAGGGTATAAAGCCGTAATCGTAAACCTCTCCGATATTTACGCAATGAATGCAAAGCCCACTCAGATTACTGTCTCTATTGCTGTTTCCAATCGTTTTACTTTGGAAGCTTTAGAAGAATTATATGCAGGGATTCAATTGGCATGTAAAAATCATAATATTGATTTAGTAGGAGGAGACACAACTAGCAGCACTTCAGGATTGACACTCTCAATTACAGCCATTGGTTCTGCAGATGAAAAACAAATCACTCGTCGTTCGGGGGCTCAAGAAAATGATCTACTCGTTGTAAGTGGAGATTTGGGTGGAGCTTATGCCGGTTTACAAATTTTAGAACGTGAAAAAGCCGTTTTTAAAGTAAATCCTAATAACCAGCCAGACCTTAGCAACTATGCTTACAGTATTGAACGTCAGCTTAAACCCGAAGCCCGAAATGATGTGATTGCATTACTTGAAGAATTAACAATCACACCTACATCGATGATTGATGTGAGTGATGGTCTTTCTTCAGAAATCCTTCATCTCTCAAAAGCGTCCAATGTTGGGTTCAAAATTTTTGAAGAAAAATTACCCCTAGATCATGAGGTAATCAGTATATGTGAAGAGTTTAAATTAAACTCAACTACTGCTGTATTAAATGGAGGAGAAGACTATGAGTTACTTTTTACCGTTCCACAAAAAGAGTTTGATAAAATTAAATCACATCCATTGTTGAGTATAATCGGTCATGCATGCGACTTGGCAACAGGATGTCAATTAGTTAATGGATTGGGTCAGCAAATCGAATTGACTGCTCAAGGATGGCAATCTTTTTCAGAGGAATGAATTTAGCCTAAGGCTACATCCAACATCATCATTACTATAAAACCTAAGATAAATCCAAGCGTTGCAATATCAGTATATTTATCTTGTTGGGTTTCTGGGATCACCTCTTCTACAACAACAAAAATCATCGCTCCTGCTGCGAAAGAAAGTGCATAAGGAAGTAAAGGAGTGAAAAAAGAGACCGCTACTGCACCAATAACTGCGGCAACTGGCTCAACTACAGCAGAAAGCTGACCATACCAAAAGCTTTTAAAGCGACTAACCCCCTGTCTTCTCAAAGGCATTGAAACCGCAATTCCCTCAGGAAAATTCTGAATCCCAATACCAATTGCTAGAGCAACTGCTCCTGCAATTGAAGCCTCTGGAATCCCAGCAGCTACGCCACCAAACAAAACACCAACTGCTAATCCTTCTGGAATGTTATGTAGAGTAATTGCTAAAACCAATAAAGTAGTTTTGTGCCATGGGGTTTTAATCCCTTCACTTTCTTTAAAGTTGATATGAATATGAGGTAATACCTTGTCTAAACCAAAAATGAAAAGAGCACCCAGTCCAAAACCAATAGCAGCTGGCATGACTTTAGTAAATCCTTCTCCTGGACTCATTTCAATTCCTGGTGCCAATAGACTCCAAAAACTTGCAGCAACCATAACGCCTCCCGTAAAGCCCAACAAACCATCCAATACTGCACGATTCATTCCTTTAACAAAAAACACTAATGAGGCTCCCAATGCCGTTAAACCCCATGTAAATAAAGTGGCAAATAACGCACCTAGAACGGGATCTGTATTCTGAAAAAAGTCTATAATGTTTTCCATTTGACAATTTTTTATAAAAGTAAACAGTTTAATATAAATCGCGCTAAATAAAGCTCTTTTAATTACTTTTACTACTTACTATGGAAAAGCAAATTTTTGATTACATCATTTGTGGAGGGGGTGCTTCCGGCTTGCTACTTTTAGATGCGCTTTCTGGTGATTCCTATTTCAATACACCTAGCATTTTATTAATTGAACAGGAAGTCAAAAATTCAAATGACAGAACTTGGTGTTTTTGGGAGGCAAGTCCAGGGCATTTTGATCCTTTACTAAGAAAAACATGGCCCTCTGCTTCTTTTAAGTCAAAGGAACTTAAACTTGATTTTAACCTTGAGCCCTATCGTTATAAAATGCTACGTTCCAAAAGTTTTTACCAAGAAATTCAACATAAGATTAAATCAAATACTCAAGTTACCTATCTTAAAGCAAAAGTAACTGAGGTAAAAGAAAAAGGAGCATCCACTGCAGTACATACTACCCTTGGAGTTTTTGAATCTGAAAAAGTATTCAATAGTATTTTTAATCCAAAGGCACTCTATAACCAAAAAAAATATCCTGTTCTAAAACAACACTTCATAGGTTGGTTTATAAAAACAAAAACAGCTCAATTCGATCCTGGAAAAGTGTTTTTTATGGATTTTGATATCCCCCAAAAAGAACAAACACGTTTTATATATGTTCTACCTCTAAGTGAAAATCATGCACTAGTGGAATACACCCTTTTTTCTGAAGCACTTTTGGCAAGAGAAGAATATGAAGCAGGGATTATTGATTACTTAAAAGCTCAAGGAATTCATGACTTCGAGATCGAAGAAAAAGAAGAAGGAAATATTCCGATGAGCTGCTTTCCGTTTGAACAGTTCAACACGCCTAGCTTGTTACATATTGGTACTGCAGGGGGGTGGACAAAAGCTAGTACAGGTTTTACATTTAAAAACACCCAACGCAACATCAATCAACTAGTGAGATTTCTAAAGACAGGTAAAAAGTTAAATCAATTTCAAACAAAAAATAGATTTCGATTTTACGATTTGCTTTTTCTTGATGTTTTATTGAAATACAACGCTCAAGGAAGCAAGTTATTTGAAAGAATGTTTGTAAAAAATCATCCCTTAACTATTTTTCGCTTTTTGGACGAAAAGACTACTTTCCTTGAAGAATTGAAAATTCTTTCCTCCTTTTCATTAAAGCAAATCAAATGGTTTTTAAATGCGCTTATCAAGCGCCTGATTTAATACTTTCTTTCCATCAAATTCTTCCCAAAAGCTTTTAAGGTGTTTTTTCCTTCAACTGATATCTGAATCTCATCAAGTTTTTGAAAAGCCTGTGTTGTGTAATCGGAAACTAATTGTTGGCTGGCGTGTGAGGCACCCGTTGATTGAAAAATGGATTTAACAGCCGATGTTTTCTTAATGGTATCACCTTCAAAATCTAGCCATTCACTGAGTGATTCCTTTTCTTTTGAAGTCCCCAGTTCCATCGCTTTATGATATAAGATGGTTTTCTTATTTTCTATAATATCTCCGCCAACTTGTTTCCCAAAATCTTTAGGATCCCCAAAAGCATCCAAATAATCGTCTTGAATTTGAAATGCAAGGCCCAACAATACCCCAAAATCATACAGTTTTTGTGCTTCTTCATCAGTTGCCTTTCCTATCAAAGCACCTATTTTGAGCGCATGTCCTACTAAAACTGCTGTTTTGAGTTTAATCATTTCCAAATATGCTGCAATAGAAACCTCTTTCTGTATTTCAAAATCAACATCGTACTGTTGACCCTCACAAACTTCTAAAGCGGTTTTGTTAAATTGTCTATTTAGTTTACCAAACAAAGGGGCATCATAAACCTCAAGGCATTGGTAAGCTTGAATCAACATAGCATCACCAGAAAGAATTCCTGTATTAACATCCCATTTATAATGTACCGTGGGCTGTCCTCTTCTTAAGGGAGCAGCATCCATGATATCATCATGTACTAAGGTGAAATTGTGAAAAACCTCAACCGATAAAGCAGCAGCCAAGGCCTCCTCGGCTTCAGCTCCAAAAGCTTCTGTAGCCATGAGCGTTAAGATTGGACGTAAACGTTTCCCACCCAAATTCAAAATATAGGTTATGGGAGCATATAAGCCGTTGGGTATTTCTTTTTGTTGGTTTCTCTTAAGATACTGGGTAAAAAGAGTATGATATTTAGATAGCGTCACTGCTTTTTTTGTAAAAATAAGGTTTTTAAACATAATGTTAGCTCTAAAAAACTTTAGAAACTTTTTTTGTTTATAAAGTTTCCTAATGTATATTTGCAAAAAAATTCAGAATGAAAAAAGAAATTGTTAAAGAAGCAATTTCCCTTTTTATACAATACGGGTTCAAAAGTGTAACTATGGATGACATCGCCCAACATATGGGTGTGTCAAAAAAAACCATATATATTCATTTTCCAAAAAAAGAACAACTTGTTTTGGAAACAGCGATGATTCATATTGACATGATCCTAAACCAAATCATCAGTATTTCAAAACATTCTAAAGACCCAATTATAGAGCTTTACCAACTTAAAAAAGAAGCGATGAAGCACTTAAGCAATGAAAAAAACTCACCCCAATATCAACTTCAGAAATACTATCCTAATATTTACACTAAACTAAAAGAAAAAGAGTTTAAAACACTGGGGAAATTATTTATATCAAGCATAAAAAAAGGAAAAGAGACAGGATTATTTCGTGAAGACTTAGATGAAGATTTTGTAATGAGGATATTTTTCAATGGAATTAGAGGAATCACAGACATTAAATTATTTCCTATTGATCAATACAATATTGACGAACTTTTAATCCGCTTTTCTGAATATCACCTTCGTGCTATTTGTTCACTTGAAGGAACAATGAAATTAGAGAAATATAAAAAAGAAATGAACCTATGATAAAAAAAGTAAGCCTCATTCTATGTTTTGGTTTTGGCTTTTTAAGCGCCCAAAATCTTCCAGAATCCGTTTCATTAGAGGAAGCTGTTGCATTTGGTTTGGAAAACAATCGAACCATTATAAACGCAAGCTTAGAAGTACAAAAAGCCTATAAAGAGAAATGGAAAACTATTGCCATTGGACTTCCTCAGATAAATGCGGAAGCAGACTATCAAAACTTCATCGAATTACCAACTTCCTTAATTCCTGCACAATTTTTTGGTGGCGTTGAAGGAGAGTTTGCTGAAGTACAGTTTGGAACTCCTCAAAGCATGATGGCTGGGGTCACTCTAAGTCAATTAATTTTTGACGGCTCCTATCTAGTAGGGCTTGAATCAATTCAAGTGTACACCAATATTTCAGAGAATATTTTAGAAAAAACCGTTCTTGAAATTCGGAAAAATATTATCAATACCTATTATTCTGTCTTATTGGTTCGAGCCAATATTTCTTTTGTAGAGAAGAATAGAGATAACTTAAAATCCAATTTAGAAGAACTAACCGAATTATTTCGAAACGGTTTTGAAGAAGAGGAAAGTGTGGAGCAACTGCGTTTGACTTTATCTAGTGTTGAAACTCAATTGCGTTATGCTCAAAATATTGAACGCATTACTTTAGACATGCTAAAACTCTTGATGGGTTTCCCCACCGATTCTCCACTCTTTTTAAAAGATAAATTGGATAGTCTAACTACTACAAACCTTTTTGAGTTACCAATAGAAGACAAACCTTCAATAGAAAACAATATTGACATCAAAATCGCTGAAAACAATCTATTATCTGAAGGTTTATTGTATAAATATGAACGCTCTAAAAGCATGCCTCGCCTTTCGGCATTTATAAATGGAAATTACACAGGAAACAGTGAAACCTTTAGTTTTACAGAAGCAGATCAGAAATGGTTTGGCGCTTCTTTGCTGGGTGTGAAACTCCAAGTACCTATTTTCAGTTCCTTTATGCGTCGTGCTAGCTCACAAAAAGCTAAAATTGCCGTCGAACAGGCTGAAACAAGCCTCAAAGAAACACAGGAACGTATTTTTATCGAAATACAAGCCGCCAACAACGAATACCGATTGGCTGTTGAAAATTACTTTACTAGTAAAGAAAATTTGGCTTTAGCCACTAGAATTAAAGAGAAAAATCAAATGAAATACTTTGAGGGTCTTGCGAGTTCATTTGAGTTTCGCGAAGCTCAGCTACAACTATTCAGTGCTCAAAACAACTACATTAAATCAATTCAAAATGTAGTGGATAAAAAATTAAATTTAGAGACCCTTCTTAACACTTCCCAAAAATAAAAATTATGAAAAATTCAATTATAACCTTTAGTCTCTCACTTTTGTTACTTGCTTGTGGACAAAACAAGGAGGAAATAAAAACGATAAATCAAACGCCTTCAAATCTTGAGGAACTAATGCTTCAGAAAAGTAATTACACAGCTCAGATCAATTCATTAAATCAAGAATTGAAAGAAGTTGATGAAGCCATTAAATCACTTACGGGAACTGAAAAAAGAACCTTGGTGACTGCTTTTCAAGCAGCTGCAAAAGTGTTTAATCACACCGTAGATGTTCAAGCCAATATCAAGACAAGACAAAATCTTTTACTTGCTCCTGAATTTGGAGGACGTTTGGAACAAATTTTAGTTCAAGAAGGTCAAGAGGTCAAAAAAGGAACTCTTCTTGCAGTAATTGATGATGCAGGGCTTCAAGATCAACTGGACCAAATGAAACTTCAATTGGAACTGTCTAAAACTACTTTTGAGCGAACTCAACGTTTGTGGGATCAAAAAATTGGTTCAGAAATGATGTATTTAGAAGCGAAAACACGCTACAAAACACAGCAAAAACAAGTTGCTCAAATGAGAGAACAACTTTCTAAAACAAAAATATACGCCCCTTTTAATGGCGTTATCGATGAAATTACTGCGAGAAAAGGAGAAACTGTTGCTCCTGGAATGTCACTGATTTTAAGAATAGTAAATCTGAACAAAATGTATATTGAATCTGATGTTCCTGAAAACTATTTAAAAAATATTAAGAAAGGAAGTAAAGCAACGGTTACGATACCCGTGCTTAATGAAACACAAAACACTGTGATTCGTCAAACGGGAAATTTCATACAACCCAGCAACAGAACTTTTAGAATTGAGGCCCCATTGGACAACCCAACAGGGCTAATCAAACCAAATCTCAATGCACGTCTCAGTGTGATTGACTATTCCAATCCAGAAGCCATCATGGTACCTCTTAGAGTAATTAGAGAAAATGCTAGAGAAGAAACTTTTGTTTTTGTTTTAAATACTCCTGAAGAGAATGGTGGGTACACTACAGCTCAACACTTTGTTCGTTTGGGAAAATCTCAAAATGAAATGGTTGAAATAATTGAAGGAATCAACGCTAATGACCTTGTAGTAGATGAAGGTGTTAGTCTTTTGGTTGATGGACAAAAAGTAACTCGAATTGAACAATAATGGCAAAATCAATGAAAACACCAAACACTAAAGAGTTTCTTTTTGCCTCATGGGCGATTGATCACAAAACCGTGGTTTATGTGATCATGGCAATATTTTTCATTTTAGGAGTAAGTTCCTATTTTAATATGCCACGAGAAACTTTTCCTGAAATCAATGATACCAAAGTTTTTGTTAGTACAATTTATCCTGGAAATACTGCTGAAGATATTGAAAGAACCGTTACAGACCCATTAGAAGAAGCACTAAAAGGAGTTCCCAATTTAGTCGAAATCCGATCTACCTCATCTGAAGACTTTTCAGTAATTGATGTTGAATTTGATGAAAATATCTCTATTGATGATGCCAAACAAAAAGTAAAAGATTTAGTAGATGGTGTCACCTCTGGTGCTGACTGGCCTGTGTTTAACAACGCAAAAGTTGAGCCTAATATTTTTGAATTAGACTTTTCTGAATTACAACCTATTTTGAATATTAGTTTGCATGGAGACTATCCCATTGAGCAATTAAAGATATATGCTGAACTTTTAGAAGGTCAAATTGAACAATTGCCTCAAATCAAAGAGGTCAATATTCGAGGAATTCAAGTTTTTGAAGTTGAAGTTGCTGTGGATATTTACAAAATGACAGCGGCTAAAGTTTCTTTCAATGATATCTTAAACGCTATTTCTAGAGAAAACACTACCATATCAAGTGGAAATATTGTGAGTGGTGGTCAAAGAAGAACACTTCGTCTTACGGGAGAAATTAAAGATCCTGAAGCCTTAAAATCTTTTGTAGTAAAAACAGATAACGGTCCCGTATATCTTGGTGACCTTGCTGAAATAAAATTTAAAGAAAAGGAAAAAACTTCCTTTGCCCGTTCGTTTGGAAAAAAAGCTGTCCTCCTAGATGTGGTTAAAAGAGGGGGTAAAAACTTAGTAATAGCCTCGCAAGAAATTAAAGCATTAGTCGCAGAGCCCCAAAAGATTGGTTTACCCTCCAATTTAGACATAAAGGTTTCCAATGATCAATCCAATTTAACCCTAAACCAGGTAAGTGAATTGGTGAACAGCATTATTTTTGGAGTAATCCTAGTAGTGACAGTTCTCATGTTCTTCCTTGGTTTCCGAAATGCTTTATTTGTAGGATTTGCGATTCCTATGTCCATGTTTATGTCCTTTATGATATTATCTGCATTGGGATATACGCTAAACACCATGGTGCTTTTCGGTCTTGTTATGGGATTAGGAATGCTAGTTGATAATGGGATCGTGGTGGTAGAAAATGTCTATCGTCTAATGGAAAAAGAAGGGATGTCCAGAATTGCTGCTGCTAAAGCGGGTATAGGTGAAATTGCTTTCCCCATTATTGTTTCTACAGCAACAACTATTGCTGCCTTCCTGCCTCTTGGAGCCTGGCCAGGACTTATGGGAGAATTTATGATCTATTTCCCCATCACATTGTCAGTTGTTTTAGGTTCTTCTTTGGTTGTTGCCATATTCTTCAATTCGATGCTTGTCTCTCAGTTTATGGAGATCACCGAACGTGAAATAAGTACAAAAAGTTTATGGAGAATCACCTTTTTTATGGGTACACTAGGAATCCTCCTTTTATTTGGATCTCCTACGGTACGCATTTTTGGGAACATAATGGTATTGATTCCAATACTATTCTGGCTCTACAAGTATTTTATCAAAAAAATGTCACAATCTTTCCAAGATAATTTTCTTGTAAGTCTAGAGAATGGGTACCGCCGATTCTTGTCATTTGCTCTAAGTGGATATAAGCCTATTGCATTTCTTGGAGGTACATTCTTTCTTTTATTTACCTCATTTGCTTTGATGGGTATTTTTCCTCCTAAAGTGGAATTTTTTCCTGATAATCAACCTCAGCAAATATTTGTTTTTATTGAATATCCAGAGGGAACTGCAATTTCTAAAACCAATGCAACGACTAAACGCATCGAAAAAGAAATTTTAGATGCGATGGCTGGAGCTACATACAATAAAAATGGAGCTAATATTCTAATAGAATCAATGGTAGCTCAAGTTGGAGAAGGTGCAGGTAATCCACAAATTGATAATGGAAATACTAACGAGCTTCCCAATAAAGGAAAAATTACCCTAACCATGCAAGAGTTTAAATTCCGAGAGGGTGTTTCTAGTGAGTCCTTCAGAGAAGAAGTGCAACAAAAATTATTAGGAAAATTTCCTGGTGTTGCTATTTCGGTTGAAAAAGATGCCAAAGGACCACCGGCTGGATATCCTGTTACTATTGAAATTACAGGAAAAGACTATTTAGGGTTAATCCAAACCGCAGAAACGATGAAAGAGTATTTGAATCGTGTAAATATCTCTGGAGTGGAAGAACTTAAGATTAATGTAAATAAAAATAAGCCTGGTTTGGAATTGACTGTAGACAGACAGAAAGCGGGAGAACTTGGTGTGTCTGCAGCTCAAGTAGGGCAACTTTTAAGAACCTCATTGTTTGGGTCTAAAGCAGGAATTTTCAAAAAGGATGGAGATGATTATGATATTAATGTTCGTTTTAATCAAGCCAATCGATATGATAATAATGCTTTGTTCAATCAAAACATCATTTTTAGAGATCCCGCAAATGGCCGTATCAAGGAAATCCCAATTTCCTCGTTAATTCAACAAGAAAAAAAGAACAGTTTTAGTGCCATAAAACACAGACAGCTCAACAGAGTAGTCACACTATATTCGTCTGTACTTGCAGGATATAATGCAAACGCCGTTGTAGATAATGTAAAAGAGGCGCTCAGCCAATATAAACTCCCCGAAGGAGTAAACTTTAAATTTTCAGGTGAAATTGAAGAACAGGAAAAAAACATGTCCTTCTTGTCAAAAGCTTTGGCAAGTGCATTAGGATTAATTTTGTTGCTCCTCGTTTTCCAATTTAACTCTATCTCAAAACCACTGATCATTTTACTTTCTATTTTCTTGAGTTTTACTGGAGTATTTTTAGGTTTAATTGCCTTCCAAATGCCTTTTGTGATTTTAATGACCATGATGGGAATCATAGCCTTGGCAGGTATTGTCGTAAATAATGGGGTCGTTTTATTAGATTATACCCAATTACTCATTGATCGAAAAAGTGAGGCTGTAAAATTAGCAGAAGGAGAAATGTTAAGTAAAAAATTAGTTACTGAAGCTATTGTTGAGGGAGGAACTGCTCGTCTAAGACCTGTAATTCTTACGGCTATCACAACAGTATTGGGATTAATCCCATTAGGAATTGGTTTAAATATTGACTTTTTCTCTTTATTCTCTGAATGGGATCCTAAGATTTATATTGGAGGAGATAATGTAGTCTTCTGGGGACCCTTGGCTTGGACAGTGATTTTTGGATTAACATTTGCCACCTTTTTGACCTTGGTAATTGTACCTTCTACCTTCTCTATTGTTTACTCTATAAAACTTTGGTTTAAAAGAGTTTTATAAAGAAATCAAATTCCTGAGGCTTGAACCTCAGGAATTTTTATTTTTACAGCACATTAAGAAACCATGTATAGAACGCATCATTGTGGAGAGCTCTCCCTGGAACATTTAAATCAATCCGTAACACTATCGGGCTGGGTTCAAAAAAACAGAAACAAAGGATTTATTATTTGGACAGATCTAAGGGATCGTTATGGAATTACACAATTAATTTTTGACGAAGAACGAACACCCAAAGTAGTTTTTGAAAAAGCACAAGGCTTGGGGAGAGAATTCGTGATTCAAATTCAAGGAACTGTCATCGAAAGAGAATCCAAAAACGGCAATATGAGTACAGGTGATATTGAAGTTCTAGTAGATAACCTAAGGGTATTGAACGCTTCAAAAACACCCCCTTTTACCATTGAGGACAAAACAGATGGTGGAGAAGAATTGCGGATGCAATATCGCTATTTAGACATTCGAAGAAGCGCTGTAAAAGAAAAATTAATGTTTCGTTCTCAAGTGTCTATGGCCGTTCGAAATTACTTGACAGAAGCAGGCTTTATTGACGTTGAAACTCCTTGTTTAATAAAATCTACTCCAGAAGGAGCACGTGATTTTGTTGTTCCTTCTCGTATGAATGAAGGCCAGTTTTATGCCTTACCTCAATCCCCCCAAACCTTCAAACAATTATTGATGGTTGGAGGAATGGATAAGTATTTCCAGATTGTTAAATGTTTTCGAGATGAAGATTTAAGAGCGGATAGACAACCCGAATTCACTCAAATTGATTGTGAAATGACCTTTGTTGAGCAAGAAGATATCTTAACTCAATTTGAAGGCTTAACACAACATTTATTAAAAAGTATTAAGGGAATTGAACCCAAACCCTTTCCAAGGCTATCTTATGAAGAAGCGATGAAAACCTATGGAAATGATAAACCCGATATCCGTTTTGGAATGACCTTTTGTGAACTTAATGACCTTGCACAGGGCAAAGGTTTCGGTGTTTTTGACAGCCAAGAATTAGTAGTGGGAATCTCGGTTCCGCAAGCGGCTGAAATGACAAGAAAAGAAATTGATGGCTTGATTGATTGGGTAAAACGTCCTCAGATTGGAGCTAAAGGATTAATTTGGGTAAAATGTAATGCCGATGGAAGCTATAAATCTTCCGTAGATAAGTTTTTTAACGGTGATGATTTAGCACAGTGGGCAGAGCGTTGTAATGCCAAGTCAGGGGACTTAATTTTAGTCCTTTCGGGAGATACCCGTACCACAAGAACACAATTGAGTGCGCTCCGAATGGAATTAGGAGAACGCCTCGGGTTGAGAAAACCAGAAGAATTTGCCCCACTTTGGGTAACCGATTTTCCTTTATTGGAATGGGACGAAGAAAGCAAGCACTACCATGCCATGCACCACCTCTTTACTTCTCCAAAACCTGAGCAGTTAGAATTATTGAAAACTAATCCAGGAGCCGTAAAAGCTAATGCCTATGATTTGGTTTTAAATGGAAATGAAATTGGAGGAGGATCAATTCGAATTCACGACCAAGCCCTTCAATCTCAAATGTTTGATTTATTAGGTTTTTCTAAAGAAGAAGCTCAAGCTCAATTTGGCTTTTTGATGGATGCTTTCCAATTTGGAGCACCCCCACATGGTGGAATAGCCTTTGGTCTTGATCGCTTAGTTGCCATTTTGGGAGGGGAAGAAACCATTAGAGATTTTATTGCATTCCCCAAAAACAATAGCGGCCGCGATATTATGATTGATGCCCCTGCAGCAATAGATCCAACTCAATTGGAAGAATTATCCTTAAAATCTACTGTTACTCATTAAGGACGCATAGAAATCATGAAACTTCTCTTACGGATTTTGTTTTTTATACTATTAGGAGCTTTAGCCACTGGAATGTATTTCAAAAATAAAATTGACTACAGCCAAGGAGAACGCATTATCGGATTAACTGTTTTGGCAGGAGCTTTTATTTATTTACCGCTTTTTTTATACCACCATTGGAAAGGAAAACGTCTTCAAGATTACACCATGAGTGAGGAAAATATAAAAAAAATGAGAGAAAAATAGAGTTTATCTTATTCTTCATCATTACAAAAATCAATAAATAATTTCAATACAAAAAACGAAAAATATTGATAATCAAACCCTTTGGTAAATAAAAAATGTTAAAAAGTAATTTGGAATAGATTTTAAGCGTACCTTTGCAGCATAATTAATAAAATAAACAATGACTGGTACAGTTAAATTTTTCAATGAAGCTAAAGGATTTGGTTTCATCACAAACGATGAGTCTGGAGAAGACGTATTCGTTCACATTTCAGCCCTAAACGGCGTGACCCTTAGAGAAGGAGCAAAAGTAGAGTATGTAGAAGAAGATGGTAAAAAAGGGAAGCAAGCTTCCAGCATCACCGTATTATAATTTATATATTATTACTAAGACTTAAGCGTTTCAGAGATGAAACGCTTTTTTTATTTCCTCTTTTTAGCAAAAAAAGTATCCAATAATGCTTTAGCTTCCTCGGCCATGAGTCCCCCATTTACCTTAGTTTTGGGATGAAGAGTTAAGGCAGCTTGCTGAAAGCCTCTTTTGGAATCGGTCGCTCCATAAACCACACGGTCTAATTGGCTCCATGTTAAGGCACCTGCACACATTACACAGGGCTCCAAAGTCACATAAAGTGTACAATCTATCAAGTATTTTCCATTTAAATGATTAGCGGCTGCGGTAATGGCTTGCATTTCAGCATGTGCTGTAACATCGTGAAGGCGCTCGGTTAAATTATGTGCACGCGCTATTATTCTTTGCCCCACAACCACAACAGCACCCACAGGGACTTCTTCCGCTAATGCGGCTTTTTCAGCCTCTATCAAGGCTTGTTTCATAAAAAACTGATCGTCTAATTCCATGTTCAAAAATACAAATTCCGAAGGCATGTGATAAATTTGCTTTTGCCTTACCTTTACAAGATGTCAGAAAATAGTTTTACTTCTATACAAAACCCCGAAGAATTGAGGAGACTTTCCAAAAAAGAACTCCCCAATTTTGCAACTGCTTTACGAAAAGAAATTATCCATGCCTTGGCAAAAGGAGAAGGACACTTAGGCTCTAGTCTTGGGACAGTTGAATTGACCGTAGCACTACACTATTGTTTTGATACTCCTAATGATGTTTTGATTTGGGATGTGGGGCATCAAGCCTATGGCCACAAAATGTTGACTGGAAGAAAAGTTGCCTTTGATCACCTTCGCCAAGAGGGAGGAATCAGCGGGTTTCCAAAAAGAGAAGAAAGCCTCTATGACGCTTTCGGTACAGGTCATGCAGGAACGGCTATTTCTGCTGCTTTAGGGATGGCGTTGAGTTCAACCCTAAAAGGCAAAAACAAACAACATATTGCAGTAGTTGGAGATGCTTCCATTGCAAACGGGATGGCTTTTGAGGCCCTTAATCATTTAGGAACTACTCAAGCCAATGTATTGGTTATTTTGAATGACAATACTATGGGAATAGACCCGAGTGTGGGTGCATTAAAACACTATTTTGAAACCGTAAAAAAAGAACAGCCTGATACCCCAAACTTTTTTAAATCTCTTAATCTGGAGTATTCTGGGCCAATAGACGGGCATAATATGAAAGAATTACTGCAACTTTTTGACCAACAAAAGAAAATACAAGGTCCAAGAATTATTCATTTAGTGACCACAAAAGGAAAAGGCCTTCCTATTGCTGAAAATGAGCAAGTAACCTACCATGCGCCTGGAAAATTTGAACCACTTACAGGAAAACTAAGCATTCCGCAAGCACATCAAAAATTAAAATTTCAAGATGTCTTTGGTCAAACACTACTCCACTTAGCAAAAACAAATGAAAAAATCATAGCCCTTACCCCTGCGATGCCAACAGGGAGTGGTCTAGTAAAAATGATGGATGCCCTCCCCTCAAGATGTATTGATGTGGGGATTGCTGAGCAACATGCAGTAACCCTTGCTGCAGGAATGGCTGCCGAGGGAATGCTCCCCTTTTGTGTGATCTATTCTACCTTTTTACAACGCGCCTACGATCAAGTTATTCATGATGTGGCTTTACAAAATTTAGGCGTTGTTTTTTGTATAGATCGTGCTGGAATTGTTGGACATGACGGTCCTACTCACCATGGTGTTTTTGACATTGCCTTTTTACGCTGTATTCCTAATTTAGAAATTGCCACTCCCAGAGATGCACAAACGCTTCAAAATCTTTTATATACAGCACAACTTGGAATAAAACACCCCCTTGCCATTCGATATCCTAGAGGGTTTAGTGAACAAACCAAACTTACTACCCAATTTGAAAAAATTAATTGGGGAAAAGGGCAATTGCTGAAAGAAGGGACTAAACTTGCAGTACTATCCTTTGGCACCTTAGCCAAGGTAGTAAGTGAAACCTTAAAAAATATAGAGGATTCAAATGCTATTGCCCATTATGACATGTGCTTTGTAAAACCCCTTGACGAAGAATTACTTCACACTATTTGCAAAACCTTTAAAGCAATTATGGTTTTTGAAGAAGGAAGTAGTAGTGGAGGTGCAGGAAGTGCAATTCTTGAATTTACAGCTCAACAAGGATATCACCTTCCCATTCAGTTACAAGGAATCCCAGACCAATTTATTTCACACGGAAACACACTGTTTTTACATAAAAAATTAGGGTGGAACCCTGAGGGAATCTCAAAGAAAATTAGTCTGTTATTAAATAAAATACAATGATATCAAACCCTGTCGAAGGGTTTTATATATTTAACCTATGAGTAATCAAAAACGCCTTTTCTTGTTAGATGCCTTCGCCCTTATCTTTAGAGGTTATTATGCATTCATCAAAAACCCAAGGATCAACTCCAAAGGAATGGATACCTCTGCCATTATGGGATTTACCAATTCCTTATTGGATGTAATCAAAAGAGAAAAACCCGACCATCTTGCCGTATGTTTTGATAAAGGAGGGTCTGTAAGTCGAACAGAGCTCTTTACGGATTATAAGGCCAACAGAGACGAAACTCCAGAAGCCATTCGTATAGCGGTACCCTATATCCAACAGATTTTAAAGGCCATGCATATTCCCGTAATTGAGAAAGCAGGATTTGAAGCTGATGATATTATTGGAACACTAGCCAAACAAGCTGAAAAAGAAGATTTTCAAGTTTTTATGGTTACTCCTGATAAGGATTTTGCACAATTGGTTTCAGAAAATATCTTTATGTATCGCCCTGCAAGAATGGGAAATGGAATCGAAATTTGGGGAATACCAGAGGTTCAAGAAAAGTTTGAAATTGAACGTCCAGAACAAGTCATTGATTATTTAGGAATGATGGGAGATGCCGTAGACAATATTCCAGGCTTACCAGGAGTAGGAGATAAAACTGCAAAAAAGTTTTTGAAAGAATACGGCAGTATGGAGGCGCTTTTAGAAAATACCCATGAAATCAAAGGAAAACTCAAAGAAAAAATTGAGGCTAACAAAGAATTAGGTCTTTTATCAAAAGAATTAGCTACCATATTACTAGACGTTCCTGTCACATTTGAAGCAGAAGCCTATGCGTTAACAAGTCCCGATGAGGAAACGGTAAGTAATCTTTTTGATGAATTGGAATTCCGTAGAATGGCTGAAAATTTCAAAAAGATTTTTAGTCCTCCAGGAGCTGTTGAAGAAACCCCTAAAGGAAAACTACCCGCCAAACCTTCAGCAGAAGGACAACAATTTGATCTGTTTTCCGCTCCAGGGAGTGGAACCGTGACAGAAAGTAGTGTTGACAAACGAAAAAGTTTAAAAACAAAAGATCACTTTTATCAACATGTCAATTCTAAATTGGCAGCCACACAACTTTTAAAAGAATTATTACAGCAAAAAAGCGTCTGCTTTGATACAGAAACCACTTCATTAAATGCTTTAGAAGCCGAATTAGTAGGAATTGCATTTTCTTGGATCAAAGGAAAGGGCTATTATTTAGTACTCCCTGAAAATAAAGATAATGTACTTGAGATTTTAACTCCTTTTAAAGCCTTTTTTGAACACCCTGAGATTGAAAAAATAGGTCATAATTTGAAATATGACCTCAAAGTTCTTCGTAATTATGATATCCAGGTCAATGCTCCTATATTTGATACGATGATTGCGCATTATTTGATCAATCCCGATATGCGTCATAATATGGATATTTTGGCCGAAACCTATTTGAATTATTCGCCACAATCCATCACTGAACTCATTGGAAAAAAAGGGAAGAATCAAGGGACAATGAGAGAGGTTCCTATCGAACAACAGACTGAATATGCTGTGGAAGATGCAGACATTACCCTTCAACTGAAAGAACATTTTCAAGAAGAGATGACCACTGCTAAAACATTAGAATTATATCAAAAAGTTGAACTGCCTCTTGTTTCTGTTTTGACTAGTATGGAATGTGAGGGAATCAATTTGGATGTTCCTTTTTTAAAAACCCTATCGGTTAGTTTAGCAGAGGATATTAAAAAACTTGAAACAACTATTTTTGAAATTGCTGGTGAAACCTTCAATTTGGCCTCTCCAAAACAATTAGGTCTCATCTTATTTGAGAAACTGAAATTGGTAGAGAAACCCAAGAAAACAAAAACAGGACAGTACTCAACCGCAGAAGATGTGTTATCGTATTTAGCCAAAGACCATCCAATCATAGCAGAAATTATGGATTGGCGCTCGCTTCAAAAACTACAGAACACCTATGTGGAGGCCCTCCCAAACGAGATTAATCCTAAAACTGCTAGGGTACACACCGTATATAATCAAGCCGTAGCAGCTACTGGGCGCTTGAGTAGTAATAATCCTAATTTGCAAAATATCCCTATCAGAACAGAACGTGGGCAACAAGTGCGAAAAGCCTTTATTCCTAGAGATGAAAATCATGTCTTGATGGCAGCGGATTATTCCCAAATAGAATTACGAATCATCGCCGCACTAAGTAAAGACGAAGGGATGCTTTCTGCATTTCAAAATAATGAAGACATTCACCAAGCTACTGCTGCAAAAGTGTTTAACGTCGCTTTAGAAGAAGTTACAAGAGAACAACGGAGTAATGCTAAAACTGTGAATTTTGGAATTGTTTATGGTGTTTCAGCTTTTGGTTTGAGTCAGCAAACCAATCTGAACCGTTCTGAAGCAAAAGAGCTAATTGAAACGTATTATATAACCTATCCTAAATTGAGAGCTTATATGCAAGATCAAGTTGATTTTGCCAGGGAAAATGGTTATGTTTCTACAGTTCTTGGAAGAAGGCGGTATTTAAAAGATATAAATTCTCAAAATGCGATTGTTCGAGGAGCTGCTGAACGTAATGCCGTTAACGCACCTATTCAGGGAAGCGCAGCAGATATTATTAAATTGGCTATGATCGCTATTCAAAAACGTTTACACACTGAAAGCTGGAAATCCAAAATGCTGCTTCAAGTCCATGATGAACTGGTTTTTGACGTCCCCAAGGATGAAATAGAACCTCTCAAAGAGATGGTGAAAAACGAAATGGAAAATGCATTTGAGATAAATGTTCCTTTGATTGTCGATATCGGAATTGGAAACAATTGGTTAGAAGCACACTAGGAAAATAATCGTTGCTTCATATACTATCAAAAATTAGAATAAAAAATTTTTCCAAAGTAATTTATAATTGTACATTTGCAGCCCGTTGAAACAATTTTCGACGGATAAAATTATTTATTGTGAATACATTAAGTTATAAAACAATTTCTGCCAACGCCAACACTGTCAACAAAGAATGGGTTGTAGTAGATGTAAAAGATCTTCCTTTAGGAAGAGTTTCGGCAATTATCGCTAATTTTTTACGTGGTAAATACAAAACCAATTATACTCCTCATGTGGACTGTGGCGATAACGTTGTTGTCATTAATGCAGCTCATGTAACCTTGAGTGGAAACAAATGGGAACAAAAGGAATACATTCGTCATACAGGATTTCCTGGTGGACAGCGTATTCTCACTGCAACACAATTGCATAACAAAAAAGATACTCGTCTTGTAGAAAATGCAGTACGTGGAATGCTTCCTAAAAACAAATTAGGTGCTGATCTATTCAGAAACTTACGTGTTTACAATGGTGCAGAGCACCAACAAGAAGCACAAAATCCAAAAACCATTAACATAAACGACTTTTTATAATGGATACTGTTCATACTATTGGCCGTCGTAAAACCTCAATTGCTCGTATTTTTGTGAGTAAAGGAAAAGGTTCAATCACGGTTAACCAAAAAGATTATACAACGTATTTTCCCACTCCCACCTTACAATACAAAATCCAGCAGCCTTTTTTATTAACCAATACAGAAGGGAACTACGATTTAAAAGTAACGGTTAAAGGTGGAGGATCTAATGGTCAGGCAGAAGCGGTACGTCTTGCAATTTCAAGAGCGCTTTGTCAAATCAACGAAGAGCACCGTACAGAATTAAAACCTGAAGGTTTATTGACGCGTGATCCACGTATGGTTGAACGTAAAAAGTTTGGTCAAAAGAAAGCAAGAAAAAAATTCCAATTCTCAAAACGTTAATTGGTATTCGTTTTGCCTCGTGCAAAACAAAGTTCATTCATTTATTAATAATAAACCAGTTGCTTAAACCGCCAAGGCGGATGTTAGTTTAGCATCTAAACAAGAATAAGATCTTGTTGCTATACAAAAGGAACGTAAACTAAAACACAATGGCAAAACCAGAAGTAAATGACCTGTTAAACGCAGGTGTCCATTTCGGTCACTTAACTCGTAAATGGAATCCAAACATGGCTCCTTATATCTATATGGAGCGAAATGGTATTCATATCATTAATCTTTACAAAACTGCTGCAAAGATTGAAGAAACTAATGAAGCCTTAAAAAAGATTGCAGCCTCAGGAAGAAAAATTCTTTTCGTTGCAACTAAAAAACAAGCGAAAGATATCGTTGCTGAAAAAGCAAAAGCAGTGAACATGCCATACATCACAGAGCGTTGGCCCGGAGGAATGCTTACAAACTTTGTAACTATTCGTAAAGCTGTAAAGAAAATGGGAGCTATCGATCGTATGAAGAAAGATGGAACCTTTGAAACCCTTTCTAAAAAAGAACGATTACAAGTAAGTCGTCTTCGTGCTAAATTAGAAAAAAACCTAGGGTCAATCACGGATATGACACGTCTTCCAGGTGCATTATTTATTGTCGATACTACACGTGAGCACATTGCTGTTAAAGAAGCTCAAAAATTGAAAATTCCAATTTTTGCAATGGTAGATACCAATTCTGATCCACGTGATGTTGATTTTGTTATACCATCAAACGATGATGCTTCCAAATCAATTGACAAAATTTTAGGTCTTGTAACTGGAGCTCTTGCTGAGGGTCTTCAAGAGCGTAAAAGCGAAAAAGAAGGAACTGCTGCAAGTGATGCAAAAGATATGGAAGCTGCTGCCAAAAAAACTGAAGCTTCCGATGCTGCTGTAGAAAGTGTTCCTAAAGCTGAAGCTGTTCATGAAGCACCTGTAGAAGCCAAAGACAAGGAAGAAAAAAAAGATTAACTCACTTATAAATTAATAGAACTGTGAAAATTACCGCATCTGAAGTAAACAAACTCCGCCAAGCCACTGGAGCGGGGATGATGGACTGTAAAAAAGCACTTGTTGAAGCCGAAGGAGATTTTGACAAAGCTGTAGAAGGTTTACGTAAAAAAGGACAAAAAGTAGCTGCAAATCGTGCCGACAGAGATTCTTCTGAAGGAGCGGTTTTAGCGAAAGTGAATAATGACAATACTAAAGGGGTTATTGTTTCATTAAACTGTGAGACTGATTTTGTTGCTAAAAACGATTCTTATTTAGTATTAGCCAAAGCACTTACTGATTTAGCAATGGGCTGTGACTCATTAGAAAGCTTTTTGGCTTCTGAATTTCAAGGAATGACTGTTGCTGAAAAACTGACTGAGCAAACAGGGGTTATAGGTGAAAAAATTGAAATTGGTGGTTTTGAGGTTTTAACTGCTCCATTTGTTGGATCATACATCCACGCTGGAAACAAAATTGCAACCCTAGTAGGTCTTTCTTCTTCCATTGACAATGCTGCAGAAGTTTCTAAAAATGTTGCAATGCAAGCTGCTGCAATGAATCCCATCGCTTTAAATGAAGATGGAGTAGACGCTTCAGTAATTGAAAAAGAGATTGAAATTGCAAAAGATCAATTGCGCCAAGAAGGAAAACCAGAAGCGATGTTAGACAATATTGCTAAAGGAAAGATAAAGCGTTTCTTTAAAGACAACACTTTAGTAAACCAAGATTTTATAAAGGACAATAAGGTTTCTGTTGCGGCTTATGTAAAATCTGCAGGAGATGCTGAAGTTACTGCTTTTGCTCGTGTAGCTTTGGTGTAACTTTAACAAGCCCTTAAATAAAAAAAGCATCCAATTGGATGCTTTTTTTATACCTTTCCTTTATGGAAAAACCTAAATGTAACTGGTGTAAAGGAAGTCCACTTTATGAAAAATATCATGATACAGAGTGGGGAGTTCCTCTTTTTGATGAACAAGCCTTATTTGAATTCTTAACACTGGAAACTTTTCAAGCTGGATTAAGTTGGATTACGGTTTTACGAAAAAGAGAAGATTTTAGAAAAGCTTTTGATCAGTTTGATTATAAAAAAATTGCTGCCTATGATTCCTCAAAAGAACAGGAATTACTTCAAAATAGTAAAATCATACGGAATCGGTTAAAGATAAGTGCAACCATTAATAATGCGGAAGCGTTCATGAAAATTCAAAAACAGTATGGGAGTTTTTCAGACTATACCTGGGGGTTTGTTGATGGAACACCCATTACCAATTCGTTTAAAACTCCAGCGGAAGTACCTGCAAAAACACCATTAGCAGAAACCATTAGCAAAGATCTTAAACAAAATGGATTTAAATTTGTTGGACCCACTGTGATTTACGCCCACATGCAAGCTACAGGTATGGTAAATGACCACCTGACAAATTGTTTTCGATATAAAGAAGTTAATTTAAAACGGTAAATCGTCTTCTACTTCATTAGCATCTCCTTTTGCCGGCTCAAAAGCAGTGGGGGGTGGCATAGGAGGCATTTCAGTTGGAGCAGCGCCTTCGCTAGCTTCAATTCGCCATCCCTGAACGGAATTAAAGTATTTGGTTTCACCTTGAGGGTTCACCCACTCACGTCCTCTTAAATTGATTCCAATTTTCACGTTTTGACCTACTTGAAAAGCATTCATTAGGTCACATTTATCTTGGACAAATTCCACTAAAATATGTTGAGGATATTGTTCTTCAGTAGTAACAACTACCTCTCTTTTACGAAACCCATTTGTACCATAGGTTTTCGTTTCATCAATCCATTTTATTTTTCCTGCTACTTCCATAGTTTGTTTTGTATTAAAACAAAAATAACAAATCTTTTTTCGGTCGTCGCTTCAAGTTCAATCAATTTATCAAATTCATGTATATTCGTGTGTAATCCATGCATATGAAGTTGTTTCGCATCTTAAAAAATCAACGAAAAAATAGCGGATTCCTTTTTGCTTTTATTATTGTAGCCTTGATTTTATGGAATACCAATCTGTTGTTTCAAAACTTGAGTAAAGAACAACGAACCAAGATGGAGCTTTGGGCAATGGCACAAGAGGAATACATCCAAAATCAAAGCTTTAGTAATTTAACTTTTGAAGTCCTTCAACGCTCGGGTATCAATCCAATGATACAAGTTGATGAAAATGACAAAATTCTGGAGATTCGAAATGTTAACTGGGATCAAGCAAAACAGGACTCTACTGCCCTGTATAAAATTCTAGACCAAATAAAAAAAGAAAATGATCCCATATTGATCCAATATAAAAATGATTCGGGGGCCTTAATGATTAATCAAAAACTATATTATGGAAACTCTGAAGTTTTAAAAAAACTTCAATATTACCCTCTTGCACTTTTGTTAATCATCTTTTTATTTGCCACCGTTTTGTACTTTGTATTCAAAACTGCAAAAATTGCAGAGCAAAATCGTTTATGGGCAGCGATGGCAAAAGAAACGGCTCATCAAATTGGAACCCCATTAACCTCAATGATTGGTTGGATTACCCTGTTGAAAGAAAAACAAAAAAATTCTGAGCCACTCCTAGAAATTGAGAAAGACATCGAACGTCTCAATGTGATAACTGATCGCTTTTCTAAAGTAGGTTCAAATCCCGAGCTGACGCTCTCTGATTTGAACGAAACGATTTCTCAAACAGTCAATTACCTTCAAAAAAGGAGTTCTGAATACGTTCAGTTTAAACTAGAACTTCCCAATAACAAAATTACAATTCCTTTTAACACACAATTAATAAGTTGGACTTTAGAGAATCTAATCAAAAATGGCATTGATGCCATGAAAGGAAAGGGAACACTAAGTATTAGCGTTAAAGAACTTGAACAACAAGTTGAGATTCTAATTTCGGATACAGGTACAGGAATGACAAAGGAAGTCACTTCTAAAATTTTTAATCCTGGCTTTACAACAAAATCACGCGGATGGGGATTAGGTCTTTCCCTAGCAAGACGAATTATTGTTGATTTTCATCAAGGAAAAATTAGCGTTGTAAAATCAACTATTGGTAAGGGAACTCAATTTAAGATAGTGTTACTCAAATGATTAAAGTACTTCATCCGCTTGAAAATGTGCAGCAATGGCTTTAGCTGTCTCTTCCATTGTTTCAGGGTCTAGTTTAATTCGTTTTTGAAAAGTAGCATCTTCCATGCTTTGCAATGGAATAAGGTGAACATGAGCATGGGGAACTTCAAGTCCAATAACAGAAAGGGCAACACGCTTGCATGGTATCGCTTTTCTAATTGCTAACGCAACTTTTCTAGAAAAAGACATCAACTGAATATAAGTTGCCTCAGGAAGATCAAAAAATTTATCAATGGCCACTTTTGGAACACACAACACATGGCCTTTTGTCGTAGGTTGAATGTCTAAAAAAGCAAAACAGTATTTGTCTTCCGCAACTTTGTAGCTTGGAATTTCTCCTGAAATAATTTTAGAAAAAAGAGTCTCCATTAGGAGCGTGTAATGGAAATAACTTCCAATTCAATATTACCATTGGGAACAGAAATCACAGCAATTTCTCCAACTTTTTTCCCTAATAAACCTTTCCCAATTGGGGAATCTACTGAAATTTTACCTGTTTTTAAATCGGCTTCACTTTGAGCAACTAAGGTATATTTCATTTTTGCTCCGTTTGCATTGTTCTTTACCTCAACCGTTGAAAGCACTAGAACTTTAGAAGTGTCCAGTTCGGATTCATTTATAATACGTGCATTTGCTAAAATGTTTTCTGTTTTAGCAATCTGCATCTCCAACATTCCTTGTGCTTCTTTTGCAGCATCATATTCTGCATTTTCACTCAAATCTCCTTTATCTCTTGCCTCTGCAATTGCTTGAGAAGCTTTTGGCCGTTCAATGTCTTTTAGGTGATTTAACTCCGCGCGTAGTTTTTTTAAGCCTTCTTCTGTATAATAAGATACTTTACTCATGTTTTCTACGTTTTCTATTATAAACAAAAAATCCTCCTACAGGTGGATTTATAACAAATATAAACAATTGCGACAAGTCCTAATAACATTTTGGTATTCGAGATTTGGAATCATATTAGGTTTATTCCTCTTTTTTAGTTGTGGAAAATCAGAGCTAGAACGAAATCCTTATTTGACTGATGTCCGTTTTCAACGAGAGATTAATTTGAGTCTTCCTTTATATAATCAGTTGAATTTTGTAGGAGGAAGTTATTTAATAGAAAATATAGGGATAAATGGCGTGCTTGTTTTTAACTTAAACGGTAGCTCTTACTTGGCTTGGGAAGCCACCTGTCCCAATCATTTGCCTGAAGCCTGTTCTAAACTCACAATAGAGGGCGTTTTAGTAAATTGTAGTTGTGAAGCCTTTCAATATAGCTTGGCCACAGGCCAGCTTCTCAATCCCACAGAAAATTTAAATCCTCCACAAGGATTACTTTTTTATCAAGTCCAAAATTATAATGGTATTTTAAGGGTCAGTAATTAATATTTTAATAAAATGAAGGCCAAAAAAAAGAAGAAGAAGTTCAAAAATTTCGGGATTTTGTTTGTAGGATTTTTACTACTTACTAATTTGACTTCAGCTCAACTTTTAGAAATTGATTATAGTAAAGATAAAAGAGAAGAAAGTAGTGTAAGGGTTCATTTTATTCGACAAGGAATCATAGGAGTGTCTAGTTTACAACATCTTGATTTAAGTGCAGAGATTTTTAAAGTCCGGTATGATGGAAAGAAAGATGCTCATCTTTCTTTTACTGTTTTTAGTACACAAACTATTTGGAAAGGAAATAAAACAGATGCCTTGAATACTTTTTCCTTTCTAATGAACCCCATAGGAGGAACCGTAAATGGAACCTTTTTTGCAAGTTATCCTATTTCAAAAGCCGAGATTTCAAAATCAAAAGTTGGACTCTCTCTTGGCACAAAATGGATAGAAGGACAGCCTTTACCTGGCTTTAGAAGCAGTACTTTTTTTGATACATTTAGCCGTCTAGGATGGATACACCAACGCTTACTTGCTGAGGATGCTCTCCAAAACACTAGTCTTTATTTTTGGAGCTATCCCAACCTAGTGGTTCATCGTTCAAGTCAAGAAAATAGAGCTCTTTTTTTTAATGATGAGCTTCCTTCCCTTGCCTATGGGTATGGATTGGAACTTGGCTTAGAATACAATAGTCAATTAAAACTAATTTTAATTGGACAACAATTGGTCAATGCCACTCCGGAGAGTGAATTTGGAAAATTTGTTTTACGTCTTTCTTTAACCTATCGTTTCTAAAAAGTCAGTGTCACACCGCTTAAGAAATGTATTCCAGCTTGTGGATAGTATCCAGCCCCTTCAATAGTAGTAATTTGTCCCGATGTGGACCAATCATCATCATAGGTGTAAAAATATCCATTGGATTCATACTTGAAATTAAAGATGTTGTTTACTGTAGTTAACCATTGAATTTCTTTAATCCATTTATTTGGTTGCCATGTAAAAACAAAATTGATATCTGAAACAAAATAGGATGGCAAAGTGGAGTTTTCTGAATCAATATTACCCATGTATTGTTTTCCGACGTATTTAGATAATAGTCCAACTTGAAAACGTGTGGAGGGTGCAAATACCAGTGCGTTTCCAGCAACAACTCCGGGGGAATATGCCAACTGTGTTTTTCCAAGGCTTTGTAAAACTCCATCTCTTTTGAAATAAAAGTCTAGGTTTTGATTACTACTCAATGCTAGGTTGGGTTTCAAGAGCCATTGATCTGCCAATTGAATTGTGGCATCTACTTCAAGTCCCACACGACGGCTTTTTCCGACATTTTGACGTGTGGGTGCGCCTACCTCATCTATAGCTCCTGTCAACACCAATTGATCCTGGTATTCCATCCAGTATAAATTGGATTGAACCCGTACTTTCTCATTGTTTATTCTCCAACCCAATTCGAAATCATTTAATTTTTCAGGTTTAGGACTTCCATTTTCATAGTCGGTACGGTTAGGTTCACGCTGCGCTTTGGCATAGGAGAAATAAATATTCTGCTTTTTAGACAAGGTATAAGTAAGTCCCGCTTTTGGATTAAAAAAGGTAAACTGATCATCAACATCAAAGTTGTCTGGACCAGAAATAGTTCCTTCTACTTTGTAATCAATTCCACGAATTTGTAGATCTAAAAATCCAGTAAGCTTTGAACTTAATTGATGTGTCGCTTTAGCAAAAAAGCTTCCTTCTGTTTTTACTCCTTGATTTTCATAAAAACGGTGATTTGGAGTACTTGCACCAATCGCCTGTCCCCAAAGTAAGTTTCCAAAATGATCTCCTATATAACGGCTATAAAGCCCCCCAAAATTAATTGTAGTCTGAGCCGTTTGATAGTTTAATCCTAGGGTTAGTACATAGTAATCATTGTCCAACCATTTTTGGCTAATGTTTTCGGTGCTTTCTACCGTGGTTTCCCCTACAGTAAATGGCTGAATTTGGAGATAATCGAATGAAGTGTCTCCACCAAAACTTATGTTTTCGTTATACCAGACATCATTATACTCTTCATAAAATCCACGACCGTAAGTATAATTTAATCCCACCGAAGAACTCCAAAAAGCATTTATTTTTTCATCCCAATGAAATTGATAGTGATCTTGGGTATAATCGTCTACCTGATTGTCATAATAACTCGTTAAATTCCCATTGTTGTCATAAATTTCACCTGCTGGATTATAGGTGCGATTGGAAACTAAAGTTTCTGCATCAACTCCATACCAAGATTGATAAGTAATCTCATGCCCTCCAAAAATAAGTGCTTTGATCAAGGTGTTTTCATCTTGAAAAGCGGCTTGAAAAAAATAAGCATCTAGATTGGATGCAGCCCGATCTATATATCCATCAGAATTGATTTTTGATAATCTACCCGAAAAAGAAAAATGATCATTTAACATTCCCGTAGAAAACTGAAACGTGTTTTTGAACGTATTGAAACTTCCTAAGCTACTTGAAAGGGAAGAGAATGCATTTTGTTGTATGCCCGATGTTTCTACATTTAAACTGGCTCCAAAAGCAGCAGATCCATTGGTTGAAGTTCCTACACCTCGTTGTAACTGAATTTGTTCGACAGAAGAGGCAAAATCGGGTAAGTTCACCCAAAAGGTCCCTTGGGATTCAGCATCATTGTAAGGAATTCCGTTTAAAGTCACATTTACACGTGTTGCATCACTTCCACGAACACGAATCCCTGTATATCCAATTCCCGCCCCCGCATCACTTGTGGTTACTACTGCAGGTAAATAATTTAATAAAATCGGAATGTCTTGTCCTAAATTTCTAGAGGCAATATCCTTTTTTGAAACATTTGTAAAGGTGACTGGAGTATTATCTTTTGCTTTAATTCCTGTCAATTTCACTTCTTCCAGTGTAATAGTAGAAAGTGAATCTTGATCTTTAAAATTGACTTGTGATAGATTCTGGGCTTGAAGTCCAATAGAACTTGCCAAAAGTAAAAAGCTTAATCGTAGTGTTTTCATTCGAATAATATTTATTCAAATAAAAGGGGTGATTATTCTTGGTTAAAAAAATTAATAAAAATTATCTTCCCTTGGCAGCATTACCTGCCCAGGTTCAATGGGTGTGATCTCAGCCTTACGGCACCCCTTTGAGATTGGTGGCAAATATATATAAAAAGTTCTTGATTATCGAATTAAATCTGCTACTGTTTTTACAGGATGAAAAGTGTCTGAAGGGAGTTCTACAAACATGGTATTCCACTGCGCCATTCCTCCATTCCAGAGTCCAGGCCATTCAAGGATTTTGATTTTGTTATTCTCTAATGTTTTACTACTCACCATAAAGCGTAGTTCGTCTCTAAAATCATAAAGTGAAAATTTCTCTCCCTTAAAATCAGTAATACCACAAACCATAATCACAGGATTAAAATGTGTACTTCCTTCTATTGCATTAACATGTTCAGGAGTTGTGATATCTAATTCTACTCCTTCAATAATTTGTAAACTTTTCCCTCTTGGTTCTGTTTTCCAAAATGGTCCTCCCCCCTTAGCTCCTTTATTTGGAATCATCCCACAGATTCTTAATGGGCGATTCAGATAATCATAAAGCGCTTGATACTTAAGCTTAGTTTCTGCTTTAATGGTATATTCTGAATCAAAATGCTCCCGAATAAAATTCACAACTTCGTCTAATTTTGACTCCTCTTTTAGTGAAACTAAAGCATGTAGATGCTTAAAAGCCTCTTCCTGAATTGTTAGTAGTTTCCCAGCTAAAATCTTTTGCCATCGCTTACTAGAATCATTGTTCTCACCTACTAAAACGTTGTCTATGTTTTTTACCCAAACACAATCTGCCTCTAGTAAATTTAAGTTTTCTAAAAGTGCTCCATGCCCTCCTTTTCTAAAATCGATAGCGCCTTCAATATTTCTGCCCCAATCATTATTCTCATCAATATATGGAGTGTTTGTTAATCGATTTTGAAACGAATATTCAACCGTCAAAAATTCATTCACTTCTTTAGGCAACGAAGTTCTAAATTGCTCTTCAGCGATTTTAAATAGATCTCTGTGTTCTTTTGAAATAGTAAAATGTAAATGAACAGGACCTTTAGAATCAATTACGGCTATAGCCTCCTCCAATTGCGCATGAAATGAAGTTAACTCTTGTTCAGTTTCGTCATTAAAGAAAGGAATTAACGCTTTAGGAAGCTGAGGGAGTTGAAGCTGTTCATCAAATAATAGTACCTCCACAAAAGCATTAAAAAAACCTTCGGGAGTACTTACATCTTTAAATTCCTCCAATGAGATTTGAGCTTGAACCTTAGCAAAAAAAGGTAGTTTTTTTAATTGATTATACAACTTTTCTAAAGCCATTCCTTTTGTAGACTCCAAATACGATTCAAAATTAAAATCTGGGTCCTTTTTTGCATTCCAGTACTGATAAAAAGGATCAAACATACGACTAGCAGCTCCAGAAGCTGGGATAAACTTTATCCAATTTTTGGTTCCGTTTTGATTATTAAAAAAAGTAAGCGATTCTTCTTCCTCTTTAGTGCTGAGTTTAGTAATGCCTTCATTCTCTAGTGTTGCCGGAAAAATTCCTGAAAGTAATGGAGTTCCTCTTTGTAAATAATTCCATTGGCGTTGAATTAACTCAACCGATCGGCCTTCAACTTGTAGTTTTTTTTGATCTTCTGTAGTTATCATTTTATTCTCTGGGTATTCATAGATTCAAGTATTCCAATGGCATCTTCCATTCTTTGTTCATGTGTTCCTTTTAGGTGAGTGTAAGGCACTTGCTTTTCTTTTAAAATATTTTCGAAATGAGTAAGCATAGAAGTTCGTTGTTCTGGTCGATCTCTAAGGTCATCTGCTTCCCAAGGAACATCAATATGTGTTAAAAAATAATAATCATATTTCAATTCACTCCCCCAAGTTTTCAGTTGTGGATCACAATATCCATCAAAATGTGTTTCTGACCAAACTTGAGTCACTAAAACATTTGTATCACAAAAAAGAAACCGTTGTGCTTCTGACAGCGCTTTATTTTCACTGTCCACCTGTCCTTTAGCGATGACTAATAGATCTTCTAGAGTACATACTTCTTGAGTTGTATCCCTTTTTTTTTGCAAATAATCTCTAGCAAATTCAGGCACATAACTGCTATCATAATACGTAGCCAAAGCCTTTGCAAGTGTTGTTTTTCCTGTTGATTCAGGGCCAAACAAAACTATCCTTAAGCAATCTGATTGCTGCTGTTTAAGATTTTTCTCCATTGGACATAACCAAAAATTGCAATAATTGTAAAGATAAGATACTGAATACTTGTTAGGCCAAATTCTTTGTATAAATAAAGGGGAACAGAAATAAGGTCACCAACTATCCAAAAAAGCCAATGCTCTACTTTTTTTCTAGCCATAAGCCACATTCCTACAAAAAAGAGTGCAGTGGTAAAAGTATCAATCGGTGCTGTCCAATCTTTCCATTTGTCAAATAGAACATAAATTCCTCCAACCAACAGTAGTATGATCATAAAGAGAATAAACCACCCTCGTTGTTCTTTTTTATTCATTCTTGCTATAGGATGTTCTATTTTCCCTTCCTTCTTTCGAGTCCAAAAATACCATCCATATATACTCATGATAAAGTAGTAAGCATTTATCATGAAATCTCCAATCAAACCAGCTTGTAGTAATAAATAAACAAAGATTCCAGTAGAAATCAAGCCTGTTGGATACACCAAAATATTCTCTTGTTTTGCAAACCAAACACTTGCTAGTCCCAAAATAACACCAACACTCTCCAGAATGATATGTGTAATAGAATAGCTCTCATAAGGAGCAACTAAAAATTCAAAAATCGGGTTCATACTGGCTACGGTCTCCTTTAACTAGTTTAATTTGTAAAATAACGGCATCTTCTTTTTCAAAAATCGCTTTAATCTCAGGAATTAAAAAAGTCATTAAATCATCAAAGTCGCCATATATCTGGGTGCTTAATGGGTTTTCTAAAACCGTAAATTTAGATTCACGAATAGATTTTATAAAGCTTTTAATTGTAGGAATAAAATCATCTTTCAATGGAGTTAAAGTAAGTTCTGCTGAGAGTTTCATGCTTCTAGTTTTTTGGTGTTGCTATGGTTAAACAATAATTGTTATAATAACGGAAATCTAGTTCATATTCCCACTTTTTCTCATCGTGAAAAATAGAACCTGATCCCTTATTAGCTAAAGAATCTAAAGGTGCGATTAATAACTGCGTGTTAAAATGTACCCCCGCTTTTTTATAGGCTTTATAAAGAGCCTCCTTTGCTGTCCAAATTTGTGTGAGGTATTGAATGTCCGTTTGCTGTAT
The DNA here is from genome assembly GCA_009886625.1 of Flavobacteriaceae bacterium. Lineage (GTDB taxonomy): Bacteria > Bacteroidota > Bacteroidia > Flavobacteriales > Flavobacteriaceae > MS024-2A. The sequence goes on along the minus strand of QXZA01000024.1, from coordinate 5,331 downwards.
ACTATCTTTTGCTTCCTCTTTATGTAAAAACCTTGGCGCTATATTCTTAATCTTTTCTTGATAATGCTCTAAATCAATTCCAACTGGTTTTGAAGATAAAACAACTGCTGCGATATTTTTAGTGTGAGATATTGAGAGATATCTTCCATCCGTTAAAAAGGGAGCACCTTGGGGGTCATATTGGTGGGTTTGAGGTTCAATTTCAAGAATTTTCAAAAGTTGACGTATTGCTAAATATCCCTTCCGATGGACCTTACTTTTTCGATGAGAAAGTCGTTCAAGTGCTGCCGAGGAGAGATCTAAGCCCTTTCTTAACTCAGCTTCTGTCTCCGTGATTTCCCAAACCCTTAAATCTAAAAGGTTCCCAATAGTCTCTCTATGGCTTATAGGCATTTGATTTTGCTTAGAAAGGTTGTACTTTTGCGTTCAAAATAACAAAGGTACAATTATGGAATCGAATACAACATCTACATTGTCTTATAAAGTAAAAGACATAACCCTAGCAGAATGGGGGCGAAAAGAAATTTTATTAGCCGAAAAAGAAATGCCAGGTCTAATGTCTTTAAGAGAAGAGTACGGTCCTTCACAACCCCTCAAAGGGGCTCGTATTGCAGGCTGTTTGCACATGACTATTCAGACTGCTGTCCTGATTGAAACTCTTGTTGCCTTAGGTGCAGACGTTACATGGAGCTCTTGTAATATTTTTTCAACACAAGATCATGCAGCAGCAGCGATTGCTGCCGCTGGAATTCCAGTCTATGCGTGGAAAGGAATGAACGAAGAAGAGTTTGATTGGTGTATCGAACAAACACTCTATTTCGGAGAAAATAAAGAACCTCTAAATATGATTTTAGACGATGGAGGTGATTTAACCAATATGGTATTAGACCGTTTCCCAGAAATGGTTGAAGGTATTAAAGGACTTTCTGAAGAAACCACTACAGGGGTTCATCGTTTGTATGAGCGCGTCAAAAATGGAACGCTACCAATGCCTGCCATTAATGTAAACGATTCTGTAACCAAGTCTAAATTTGACAACAAATACGGATGTAAAGAAAGTGCTGTTGATGCTATACGTCGCGCTACGGATGTGATGCTTGCTGGAAAACGTGTTGTGGTATGTGGCTATGGTGATGTTGGAAAAGGAACGGCTGCCTCATTCAAAGGAGCAGGCGCCATTGTAACCGTAACTGAAATTGATCCTATTTGTGCATTACAAGCGGCTATGGATGGGTTTGAAGTAAAAAAATTATCTAATGTAATTAGTACTGCTGATATTGTTTGTACTGCTACAGGAAATAAAGATATCCTCAAAAAAGAATCTTTCCTTGCGTTGAAAGACAAAGCCATCGTTTGTAATATCGGTCACTTTGATAATGAAATTGATATGGCCTGGTTAAATGATAACTATGGTGGATCAAAATCTGAAATTAAACCTCAAGTAGATTTATACACATTAGAGGATAACAAACAGATTATTGTTTTAGCCGAGGGAAGATTGGTTAACTTAGGTTGTGCCACGGGACATCCAAGTTTTGTAATGAGTAATTCTTTTACCAATCAAACGCTAGCACAACTTGAATTATGGTTACACTCAGATAAATATGAAAATAATGTATATATGCTCCCAAAACATTTAGATGAGAAAGTTGCTGCACTACATTTAGATCATTTAGGGGTTGAATTAGAATCTCTCTCTGAAGAGCAAGCTGAGTACATTGGTGTTACTGTGAAAGGTCCATTCAAGCCAGAATACTACAGATACTAGAACTCATTTCTTTAAAAACTCTGAGCCGGATTTTATCCGGCTTTTTTTATTCCATTAAGTTTTGTTGGTTTTACTTTATCAGAACCATAAATACTCTCAGACTTTTCCATAAAAAAAGCCTACAGTTTCCACTGTAGGCTTTAATAAATTATAAAATCGGTGCTAACTATGCCTGGAAAGGCTCAATAGAAACGTATGATTTATTGTCTTTCTTTTTGGTGAACTTAACCAATCCGTCCACTTGAGCGTGAAGGGTGTGGTCTTTTCCAAGGTAAACATTTTCACCTGGGTTGTGAGCAGTCCCACGTTGACGGATAATGATATTACCTGCACGTGCTGCTTGACCACCAAAAATTTTAACTCCTAAACGTTTCGAGTGTGACTCTCTACCGTTTTTCGAACTACCTACTCCTTTTTTATGTGCCATGATACAATGGTTTTGGATTTATTTATTTAGATAAAGCTGCGATTAAATCTGCTTTTTTCATCGCAGAAATACCTTCAACACCTTTTTTCTTAGCTTCTGCTTTTAATTGGGCTACAGTCATTTTGCTGTAATCTGTTGCTTCTACTTTTGGTGCTGCTTTCTTTGCAGCGGGTTTAGCGGCTGTTTTTGCTTTTGCTTCAGCGGGTTTTGCTTTAGCTGCTGCAGGTTTTGCTGCTGTTTCTTTCTTCGCTTTAGCTCCAGAAGCTTGAATGTTTTCAATCACCAATTCTGTAAGAGCTTGACGGTGACCGTTTTTAACACGGTATCCTTTACGTCGTTTTTTCTTAAAAACGATCACTTTGTCACCCTTCAGGTGACTGATCACTTTTGCTTCTACAGAAGCTCCAGTGATAGCCGGGGCGCCAAGAGTTACTTTTTTTCCATCATCTAGCAAGTATACTTTGTCAAAAGAAACTTTCACTCCTTCTTTATCTGCTAAACGGTGTACGAAAAGCTTCTGGTCTTTTGCAACTTTAAATTGCTGCCCTGCTATTTCTACAATTGCGTACATTTTTGTTTATTTTAATGGACGGCAAATATAGGATTAATTTTAATAAAAAACAATGCTCTTAGATCGCTTAGTGTTTATCTAATGAGTACTTTCCAGCACCTGAAAAATAAAAGAAGATAAATGCGATTAGATAAAGAAATGCCTTTTCTTTTTTAGCAAAGGGATCTCCATCATGTGCAATGATAAAAGCAACAAGCATATTGATGGCAGCTAAAAGGGCAAACCAACGGGTTTTCCATCCAATAATCAAAAACAAAGGAGCAACAAATTCTGCAAGAGTACAGAGAATTAAAGAGAATGTAGGGCCAAGACCAATTGGGTCTCCAAAACTAAAATCTCCCGCTAAAACTTTCATGAATTTTCCATAGCCATGGGTTAACATCCCAACACCAATTCCAAGTCTTAACAATAGTATTCCTAAATGTATAGAGGTTGTTTTCATAATTTGGGTTTTATTTTATCTAAAGATAAAAATTATTTACAAAAAAGACTTTACTGTTTTTTCAATAGCTTGCTCAAATGCTGTTACAGGAGTCCAACCTAATTCTCGTTTGATTTTGGAAGCATCAATCGCGTAACGAAAATCATGTCCTAAACGGTCGGTTACATGAGAAATTAATTTTAGTGACGTACCCTGAGGGCGTCCTAATAAGCGATCTGTTACCTCAATTAAAGTGTACACCATGTCGATATTCCTAATTTCATTGTTTCCCCCAATGGCGTAGGTTTCTCCAATTTTTCCCTGATGTAAAATAAGGTCAATCGCTATCGCATGGTCTTCAACATACAACCAATCTCGGATGTTTTCACCTTTCCCATAAACAGGTAAAGGTTTGTTTTTCATAATATTTTTGATAAATAATGGTATGAGTTTTTCTGGGTACTGTGCAGGTCCATAATTGTTGGAACAATTGGAAAGGACAACAGGCAAATCGTAAGTGTGAAAGTAGGCACGAACAAAATGATCGGATGCTGCTTTGGAAGCGGAATAAGGGGATCGAGGATCATAAGCAGTCTCTTCCGTAAAAGCTCCCTCTTTTCCTAAACTTCCAAAAACTTCATCAGTGGAAATATGATAAAAGCATTTATCAGAAAAATCATCTTTCCAATGATTTCTTGCTGCTTCCAATAAATTCAAAGTTCCCATTACATTAGTTTGTGCAAATCCTAACGGGTTTTTTATGGAATTGTCAACATGAGATTCGGCTGCTAAATGTACCACCGCATCAAATTGATAGTCGTCAAATAAACTCTTTATAAAGGCGACATCTGTTATGTCTCCTTTTACAAAAGTATAGTTGGGGGCAGTTGCTACATCTGCTATATTATCCAAGTTTCCTGCATAAGTAAGCTCATCCAAATTTACTATCTCAACTTTAGGGTACTTAGTGAGCATTCTTCGTGTCAAATGAGAGCCAATAAATCCTGCACCTCCTGTAATTAAAATTGTTTTAAAGGCTTTCATTACTTTTTAAAATTTGTAAGCATTTTTTTAAACTTTCGTTCCAGAGTGGAATTTCAATTTTTAATTCTCTTTCTATACGTTCTGTATCCAAGATACTGTATTTTGGACGTTTTGCTAAAGTGGGATAATCGGAAGAAGAAACACCAAGCACTTTTGTTTCACTTCCTGATGTATTTACAATAGCTTCCGCAAACTCTTTCCAACTACATATCCCCTTATTGGCATAATGTAAAATTGGAAACCTATAAATTGTTTTATTAGAAATCAGTGAAAGGACGGCTCGTACCAAATCGATTCCATAGGTAGGTCTTCCACGTTGATCTTCAACCACCTTTAATTCTTTTTTTTCTTTTGCCAAATGGGCTATTGTTTTCACAAAGTTCTTCCCAAAAGGACTAAATAGCCAGGAGGTTCTGATGATGGACACGTTCTTACAGCTAGTTTTTAAAAGGCGAATTTCCCCTTGTAATTTTGACGCTCCATAAACCCCAAGCGGATTGGTTTCTGCCTCCTCTTGATAGGGTTCAGAAGAATTTCCATCAAAAACGTAATCTGTAGAAAAATGGATGATCGAAAGTTTTTTCTCCTCTGCAAAGGCAATTAGATTTTGAAGTGCCTCACTGTTGATTTTAAAGGCACTTTCTTCCTCTTTCTCCGCCTGATCCACAACAGTGTATGCAGCGCAATTGATAATGCCATCAAAAGGATTTTTACTAAATAAATTTTCAAGGGTTTCCGATCGCGTAATGTCTAGTTCATTTCTTGAAGTGAAAAATAAATTAATCTCAGGAAATTCTTTAGCAACCGTCTGAAAACATTGCCCCAGTTGACCCACTGCTCCTGTTACAAGATAACTATTCATAAAGGTCAATGTAAAAATCAAAAAGGTTAGCCTCATTAAGGGTAGGATGCTTTTTATCTTTCTCAGATTGAATCCATTCTGGTTTGGGTATTTGCCAATCTATTCCTAAAGCAGGATCATCTGGAGCAATACTCCCTTCGCTCTTAAAATTATAATATTGATCTACCTTATACATAAAGGTAGACGTCTCACTCAAAGTAATAAATCCATGGGCAAATCCTCTTGGAACAAATAATTG
>QXZA01000023.1:138344-207598 GCA_009886625.1 Flavobacteriaceae bacterium | reverse complement strand
ATAATAGTTTTTTTAATTAAACGTCATTTATGACCAAGATGAATATGATTTCTCGATTGTTTTAGACGAGCGTCTCGTATTCTAAACCACCGTGTCTCGTAAAGATCGGTTGGTACGCTAAACGCGTTCTTGATGCCTTGTAAAGGTAAAGAAAAAACAATAAATCCCTGACTTACTGAGGATGATATGCCTGCGGTTTATGTCTAAACATATCTTGCTCCTATTCCTCTATTTTCTGGGCTAATACTTGCAACTGGACTTCTAATGATTTTATCCTATCTTACATTAATCGAAAATAGTGAAGATTTACCTAATACCTAAACAGATGCTACACGATCTCCTTGTTTATTTAGTAGATTTTTTAATCGGCGTAAATGATTGATCGATTGAAAAAGTGGTTTTCTGGATTGAGTCCCTTAAAGAGGAATACTCTTTGGATTTTTTTTGTTATTCTTGTTTTACGCTTTATAATACGATTTTGGATGCTACCTTGATGCTTATCTGTGTTTCTTCATAACTTTCAGAAGATGATACTTTAAATGAATATCTCAATTGTTGTAAATATTTCCATCAGGTAAAATTGCTTTTTTGATTTCAGCTTTTAAAAGTTCTTCAATGTCAACATTTGCGTTTTTAAAAATTGCTCCATTTAATATTGCATTTTCAAATTTTACTCCTTTTAAGTTTGCACCCGTAAAATCGGCCCCTATAAAACTTGCTTCATTAAATGAGCAAAACATAAAATTTGAATCTTTAAAATTTGAATTATTAAAATTCGAATCCTTAAAATTTGAAAAACTAAAATTTGAATTCATTGATTCTGTTCCAGATCCATTAGAATTCGAAAAGTCACATTTTTGAAATTTACATAAATTTAATGTTGAATTTTTTAGTGTTGAATTTCTAAAGTTTGATTTATTCATTTCAGCACCATTAATTTCAATTTCAATTAAATTAGAATTACTTAAATCTATTTCTTCTAATTTAACTCCCAAATCTACAAGGTCTTCTAAAGCTACTAATCTTGCTTTACTACTTTTTATTCCTGCAGCAGTATCAATTGTAAGGAGTGCTTCATATTTTTGTTTTTTCCTTCTTTGAGGTGATTCTTTGAGATATAATGTAACGGCTAAAATTAAACCAAGAGGTTCAAGTGAATTAAAAATAACCTCTAATAAATGAGATTTTGTAGCTAGAAAACCAAAAACAAAAAAGAGAATTGATACAATTAATGAAATTTTAATGATTGATAGATTCCAAAACCAAATATTGAATCTCTTCAATGAAGAATTGCTTTTTTTGAATCTTTGAATTGGAGATAAGTATTTATTGTTTTTAATAATACTAATGTTTTTATATATTTTTTGTCATTAATTTAATTACAGTATTATAAGTATTAAGCCAAGCTTTTTCAGTTTCTTGATTCCACTTTTCTTTTAGAATCGATTTAAAAGTAATTATTAAACATTCTCCAACAACTGGATAATGAGCTAATTGTGCCCCATAAGAAACATGGTCTTTCCCAAGAGAACTTAATACATCTTCTAGTAATTCAGAATCTTTAATGTTTTCAACTAATAATAATAATGCGTTGTATAGTTTTTCCCCTTGTTTTACTTCATCAGTATTTTTAAATAATTGTTTTACTTCAGGAGCCATATCAAAAAGATTATAATAAAATTTATTTATAAATTCTTTCTTATTTCCTTTAATAATTTCGAAGCTTTTTTCTACTAATATTGTATCATCCATAATAAAATTAAATTATAAAATAAATTGAAATATAAATAAAATTTTTGGATGCTACTTTTAATATTGACTAAACCCTCACTTAACTTTTCTTTTTCTTTTTTTATTGATAATCTCTCTCCTTGTTTCGGCAGATGAAAAACTTAAGATTTTTGCAAGTGAATCCAGGAGGCTTATTGGATTTCTTGAAACTCTAAATAGCTTTTTCATTTTTATCTAATTTTATTTTGCAAACTACTCCATCCACCACCGTTGTGAACTTCAGTAAAGCCATTTGATTTTAAAATACTTTTTGCTGATGCACTTCTCATACCGATTACACAGCAAGTGATAATTGGTTTGTCCTTTTTTAGTTTACTCAAATTATTGCCGAGTGTATCAACCGAGATATTGATTGAACCTTTGATGTGTCCACTTGTATATTCCCCTTTATCACGAACATCTAAAATTACTGCTCCTTGCTTTACTAAAACTGCATAGTCCGCTTTGGGACCAAAACCAAAAAGTTGTTTGAGTGTGTCTAACATATTTTTAAAGTATTTGTGTTGGTTTTTAGATGTTTAAATGTAGCTATAATAAATAACCCAATCTATCACACAAACAAAGGAAAGTCTTCACTTACTTCATTAGTACCTTGTTTTATTCTTGGTAAAGTGTATTGTAGAACTTACTGAAGATAATATGGCTGTAGTGTTTTAAATACAGATGTATGGGGTTATATAGTAGATACAAGAACTAGTGTCTAATCTGAAAACGATTCTAAAAACCCCACCCCATATTTAGAAATTAGATAATGTTTGGAAACTTTTAGCTTTTTATGTGTCCCATTGTCCCAGTCCCTAGGGATGGGACAGGGACAACATAAGGCTAGTTGAGTTTACGCTGTAATTTAGACTTAGAGACTGTATATCCTTTATTCAAAAGCTTATCACTAATCTCTCGATAGGATATCCCATCTTCTTTCATCTTCTTAGCATCTTCAATCCAGTCCTCTAGGGCTAATTCATTTAGCTTAACCCTTTCACTAGTTATATCGAATGTTAAGTGTTCATTAAACCTTAACACATAACTCATCGACTTTTCAGACTCTGGCAGATAGTTATTCTTTACAATACATAGATGTCTATATGATTCGCCATTTTCATCTATTACACCAACAAGACCATCCTCTTGCATGTAACTAGTTATTGCTTCTTTAAGTTTCATATAATTTCTGTGGTTGTGACTAAAAGCACAAGGTTTTAATTTAATTTAATTTAAATTGCATTTTGCAATTAACGTTGCACTTAATCATAAACCAATTTGTTCTTTATTAAACCGCTGATTTTTATTGGCGGTTTTTTCGTTTAAAATCTGCTTATTGTTTACAAGTATTTAACTTTTTTACAAAATTGGTTGACCAATTAATTTATATGTATATATTTGTAATTCAATTATCTTCAAAGATTTAATTGGTTTATGGTTAAAAGGGTTGTTTTTAAAGCAGCCCTTTTTTGATTGTATTTTTAAGCTTCATTTTATTATTTAATTTATATGGTTGAAAATTTCATTGGAGTGTTAATTATTTCTTTGCTTGTGTTTTTAGTGTTATACTTCTATTTAAAAAACAAAAAGGAAGGTAAAGACGATTACGAAAGTTTAAATGATGGTTCAGGTGGCGGACATAGTGCCTAGTCAGTTTCATTTTGCTCCATAACATCTTTGATTAACTCATTTATCTCTTCTTTATTCAGCATATCTATATCAAATGGTAAGTGCCTCTGGCTTATTATAAAGGATATTAAGCGTAGGTCTCTATCTACAAACTGGCTTGAAGTTAGTTCCCCCATCATGGAGATTAACTTATCTCTATTCTCATTGAGAAGCTCAAACAAGAACCCCTCATTGTTTAGGATATTTTACTTGGTCCTCTTTTGCTTTTTTTCCTGCTGCCTTTACCGACTGCGCATTGAATTTTGCCATTTTAATCTTTGGTTATTGTTATACGTTATCCCGCTGGGTGTGTATGCATTGTTCTAGTTTTATGTTTGAAGTATAAATGCAGTATATAAATATTTTTAGTCCGTTTTAATTAAAGATATTTTTGTAAAATGAGTACAATCAACAATACAGGTTTAATACTTGCTGCATTGACTATTATAGTGGTAGTCCTTTATAATTGTGTTAATTTTTAATTATTTCAAATGAAAATATTCTTAAAATCAATTTCATTAATACTGATGGTAAGCGGATTTGCAATTATTTGGTTTGGCCTTTCAAATTAAATAGAAATCAGTTGAAGTAGCTAGGAAAAATATGGATGTACCCCTCTAACTAACTTCATTGTTTAACACCAATCAAACAATCATTTATAATTACGCCGTTTTCTAATGCAGCTTTATAATTTGTAAAATCTCTAGTAATTGCAGCTCCTGAATTAAACCACTATTATTTTCTACAAAGGTTTCTTCGTATTACTTACGTTCTTCAAAATCGTAGTTATAGTTTTTCATTAACTATTTAATAACATTCAATGTGATAAAAGTTACGCTCCACTAAAGTTTATTGGTGTATGTTCGCAAAAGTTTTGTAACCACAAACCAATTTGTTTCATTTAAACCGTCTGACTTCTATTGGACGGTTTTTTCTTTTGCAACTTTAGTTACACAACGTCCTTATTTTTAAATGTACATTTAGCACTTATCGATTCTTTGATTGAGAATTGGTTTATGGTTATAGCCTTTGGGAATATCTCCTGAAGGCTTTTTTTATTTCAAATAATCTTCTAAACAGTAGTTATAATTTTTCATTATTTCAAAATCAGGAAAAAGATTGCTGTATGTTCAAATGTTAAGACATTATAATTCATTTTTGTAATATTAAATAGTGGGTTGGACTGAATGTTTAATTTGTTTGGATTAATTGTTGTGAGAAAGTTCTGACCCACTATTTTCTTATTTCAAGTAACTTTTTAAATCCGTATGATTTTTCTAGGTCAATAGAACTAATCCTTTGAATAGTTTTATTCCTATCTGTATTCCAAGCAACCTCTCCCTTTATTCCATATTTACTTTGAACCATATCCTGCTTTAGTATGTTTATCCAATCGTACTTTGGTTTAATAGTGTACAATCTTTCCATCGTATTCTATAGTTTCTTTTTACTATTAGTTTACTCGTAAACAACTCCTGTTTTATCCTTGAAGGTAGCAAACAATCCAAAAAGGTTACTACTACGAATAATATCAGTTGAATAGTAAGGGTTTGGATTGAAAACATTGGTGTAAAAAAAAACCCTCCAAGAGGGAGGGTTAAATCTAAAAAGTTTTAAATAAATTTAATCGGTCCCAGTAACTGCTTCCATGATAACTCTATTGGTAAATCCTTTAGGGATCAACTTATATAATTCGGCAAATATTTCAGGTTTGACAACATCAAGCACGCCTTGATTCATTAAGTGAGCTAACGCCTGTTCACGAGTTTCATATCCGTCCCAGAAAAACATTGGATCAAACTCTTCACCTTGAGGATAAACTCTTGTTGCCATCCCCCAAGAAGTCATTCCTGATCTTTTCATATTACCTTTAAAACTATTTGAAATTTTATCAGCAAGACTAATAGCTTCAACCATATCAGTAGGTGCAGCCCAATTGAAAATAACATACTTTCCTGCTCTGCCAGTATCAATTGATTTTTCGGTCTTATACATAAAACTTCCAACGGGATATCGAGTTACTCCATCATATATTTCTGAAGCAGGAACTCCAAATTTATCTTTAGTTTCCCACCAATTTCCAGCATTACTCATTTGATTTAAATTTTCATAAACATGAACCCAGATGTAAAGTGCCTTGTCAGCAGCTCTTCCGCCAAAAGACTTTTTCATTAAATACCAATTCTTTATGACACCATCTTCTTTGGCTTTTTGCGCCATGATTGTTGCATATTTTTTTTCAATCATTTCAAATTTCTCAGAGTCGGCAGGATCAATATTTACGGGTTGAAGCACAAATATTTCTTGAGCAGAGATTCCAAATGATAGGAATAGGCAAAAAAGTATTATAGTTTTTTTCATTTTTAAACGATTTATGGTTAATAAAACTAATTTAGAAAGAATTTGATTTATTTCAAAACACATTACAAACTTTTTCCCAAACAACTCCCCCCTAAAACAGCAACCAGAGTATTTCAGGATAGGGCAATGATATCAATCGATTAGAAAGGATTTGGGTTGGAGGCATTGGTGTAAAAGAAAAACCCTCCGCTTGGAGGGAAGTATTAATTTTATCCAATCCTTTTCAATAAAGCAGTAGCTTTAAACACTGTTCCTTTTGGACTAATTACAGTGTATTCTTATTGTATTTCTTTATTGTCAGGCATTAACTTAATTAGCCAAGATCCAACATAAGTCTCTTTTGTGTTCTCTAATCCACTTCTTTTAGCGTCTGTTTCAAATTTAAAAGTGCCCTCCCAAGTGGAGGGTTTTTATTTTATTATGGTTACTCCACACCAAAAAGTAAAAACTAAGCTACTTCCAATTACTCATTTTGATTTGGCCTGTAGAATGTCTCACGATCATTACTCCATAAAAAGTCAGAACTGACAATACCTGTAGTGGGATTAAAAAAGACTTCAATAAAATTAGGAAGAGAATTTCCTTTGAGTTTAACTTGAACAATGAAGGTATAATAATGGTACACATCATATGCACTAACAAAAGTATGATAGGAATCAAAAACAATATTCATTATCAAATCCACATTGGGATATTGCTGAAGTATAAGGTTTGAAACTCTATCATTAATGCTATTTAGTTCGTCCTCTTTAGCTTGGTTAAAATAGATAAAATTATCATTGACTCCCCCCAAAAGTGCTCGATACTCCAATAATAAATCATCAATCACAGGTTTAGAATCTTGATTTTCAATATTCAACTCTGAGAGATTGGGCAAGTAAGATCTCCTTTCCATTTCGTTATCATCTAGTCTGAACTTTCTTTTTTGTTTGTCCCAAATATAATTTGTGTATAACTTGTCCGTTCTGGGGAGGTATCCAATTTCCAAATATCGAAATTCCTTATTTTGATTTTTATTTAAAAGACTCACACGAACCGTAAAAGTCATGTGATGCGATTTTAAAATAGGATTTGTTGTAGTTTGATAGGATTGCCAAATAATATTTTTACTTGACTCTACTATCCCTAAAAAAGTTTCTTCAACAAAAAACTCAATACGATCATTCAGGCTTCTGTCTACTTGTGGGATGATAACACCCTTGTCATTTTTCTTTAAACGATCGGTATTATAAATGAAATTTTCAATTTTTATAAATTCTCCTTCTTGAGCGTTAGTTTCAATAAAATGAAGCAAGAAAAATAACACAAGGGCTACATTGAGTAAACCTAATTTTGATATTGAAATAGAATTCAAAGCGATTTTGTTAAAATATGGAAATCAAATTTAACGGTTTGCATTTAATTAAACTTAAAATACCTGTGATTTGTTTTGAACCAACATACCTGTAACGACATAAAAAATACTTTGTATGAAAGAATTCAAAAGGGTTCACAAAGAAAAAGTAAACCATCACACGCTTAGTAACACCTCTTAATTTAAAAACTGAGTCTAAAGAATTTCTTGAATTAAATAGCATCACTCAAAAGGAATTTGACGCGCTAAACGAAGAATTAGCTATATTTAATTAAAATCCTTAAAGTGAAATTTTACTCACTCTCATTATTTATCTTCTTCACCTCTTCTCTTTTGGGGCAAGAGGTTATTCCTCTATGGCCAGAAGGAGTACCCAATCAAAAGTTTACTAAAGAAAAAGAGCATTGGGTACAAACAGATATCCTACGAATTGATAATGTCCAAAACCCTACCCTAGAAATATATTCCCCTTCAAAGGCAAATCAAAATGGAAAAGCTGTAATCATATGTCCAGGTGGTGGATATAAAATATTGGCCTATGACTGGGAAGGGTCAGATATTGCAAAATGGTTTAATTCCAAAGGAATCACTGCATTTGTTTTAAAATACAGACTTCCTAATTCTCAATCTCTTCTTAAACCCGAATGGGCTCCCCTACAAGATGCTCAGCGAGCCATACGAATCGTGCGCAAAGGAGCAAAAAAGTGGAATATAAATCCTACTCAAATTGGTATCATGGGTTTTTCAGCAGGAGGTCATTTAGCATCCAGTCTGGGAACCCACTTTGAAGAAAATACACTTGAGGACTCTTACAGCAATCCAATAAATGAGATTAGCGCAAGACCAGATTTTATGATATTAGTCTATCCTGTGATAACATTTGATGAAAAATATTATCATGGTGGTTCTAAAAATGCCCTTATTGGAGAAAATGCCTCTAAAGAAATCATTGATTACTTTTCCAATAACCTACAAGTAACCAAAAAGACCCCTCCAACATTTCTTGTGCATTCAGCAGATGATGACGCTGTCCCTTATCAGAACAGCATATTGTTTTATGAAGCACTTCAAACATATAGTATCCCATCTGAATTACACCTCTATCCCAAAGGAGGTCACGGTTATTCACTTGCCCTCAAAAAAGGACAACTGGAAGGTTGGACCGAAAGATTATATGATTGGATCAATGCCTTAAATTGAAATAAGAACCCTTATTTTTAACCCTTCAAAAACGTTACAATTGAAAAAAGATCCTATTGAAGTATTTGATACATGGGTATCACTGGGAAAAGACTCAGGAATGGAAAAAAATCATTCAGAAGCTGTTGAAAACATGATTTCTTTTGCTACAGATAAGTGTGGTAAATTTAGTTTTATAGATGCTGGTTGCGGAAATGGTTGGGTGGTGCGCAATGTTTCTAAAATGTCCAATTGTGTTACTGCTGTGGGAATTGATGGAGCAGAAAACATGATTCTAAAGGCCAAAGGTGAAGATCCATTGAACCATTATTTCTGTGATAATTTAATGAATTGGACTCCCAATGAAAAAGTAGATATCGTTCACTCTATGGAGGTTTTATATTATTTACAAAATCCACAAAAACTGATAAAACACATCTACAAGAATTGGTTAAAAGAGAATGCACGTTTAATTATTGGAATTGATTTTTACTTTGAAAACACTATATCTCATAGTTGGCCAGAATACTGTGGCATTTCCATTATGCAATTATTTCCCGAATCGACTTGGAAGAAATTTTTTATTGAAAGTGGTTTTAGAAATATTGAAAGCTGGAGGGTTGGTGCAAAAAAAGATTGGACCGGCACCTTGGTAGTAACAGGAATTAAGTAATCTTTTTTATTTTTTCTCATATCGACCAGGCGCCAGAACAGCGCTCACCATTGAAAAAAAAAAATGTGGAATTACCTTAAGAAGAAAAACAATTATCTTAAAGGTTTTTGTTGGTACACACACCTTTTTCCCTTTTAAGGTAGCTTCAACAGCTTCTTCTGCCACTCGAGGTGCTGCTTTTTTCATAAACTTAGGCACACTATCCATTTCTTTTTGAACTCCACTAGCCGTATGAAAATTAGTAATGGTATACCCAGGACATACCGCTGTGGAAGTAATGCCAAGATGGTTATAATTTCTATTTAAGCCCTCACTAAATCGATTCATAAAAGTTTTAATAGGGCCATAAAGCGCCTGAATTGATGAGGGGGGAGCAAAGGCGGCTACAGAGGAAACAATCATGATGCGACCCTGATTTCTTTTCAACATATCGATAATGAATAATTTACATAAAGCAATAACAGAAATACCTAATACGCGAATAAATTTTTCTTCCTCTATCATTGAGGTTTGATCAAAAGAGGTAGGGATAGCATAGCCCGCATTGTTGACCAAAAGATTTACCACATAACCCTTTTTGTTACAAAAATCATATAGGGCTTGTGGAGCCTTCTCATCAGTCAAATCACAAGGGAAAAAATCTACCTTAACACCAAAAGTATTCCGTAATTTTTTAGCTTCTTCTTCCAAAACGCTCCCCCTTCGAGAAGTAAGCACTAAATTATGGTTTCTTTTAGCAAGTGATTTTGAAATCTCTAAACCGATTCCTGAAGAAGCGCCAGTAATTAAAGCGAATGTATCTTTCATATGAAAATGTGAATTAATAAAATAAACGCCAATTAAAGACAAAAAAAACCGTCTCACAAAGACGGTTTAAATTCAGTTTGTTATTAGTTTTTAAAATGAAATAAACATCAATTTAATAAAAAATGAAAAGAAAATAAACATTTAATAAAGAATTTTAAAATACGGAATATATTAAACGGTTTATTGTAACATTCATTAAACGTGAGTTTTAAAAAAACTCACTTATCTTTAACACTTTAATAAAAACCATGAAGCTAAAACACCTTTGTTTATTCCTTTTCATATTTTATTCATCAAAAAACCTAGCTCAAACCGAACTATTTGATGAATTCTATTTTAAAATGCCCATCAGTGAGGCCAAAAAAACATTAAAAAGAAATCAGAAGAAATTGACCAATGTTTCTTTTGGAGCACAAACAGCATATGCGGTTCGTAAAAAATCATTAGTCAATGAAGATGGGATTTTAATAAGTATTAATCTTTGGAGTAAAAACAACTTGAGCCTTCAACAAGCAGAGACTTATCTCTTAAGATCCAAAGCTTATTTTGAATCTAAAGAATATAAAACTGTTTATGCACAAGAAAACTGGTCAAAACCTCTTTTGGTAAAAAAGAACTTACCCTGCATACGTTTTGTAGATCCTGACAAAAAAACTGTTGTAGAAGTTGACCCAAGAGGTCAAGGAAGCGTTTACAATATCTTTGTCACTTACTACAATTACGAATGGTTTCTTAAAAAAGCTAGAGGTGAAAAATAGTTATAGATCAATATTAATTCCTAAGCCAAGCAATTCTCTGACCTGAAGTTCACCTATTAAGTCATCGTCATAAAGTAAATGAGTAACAAAATTTCCTGATACTTTATTGTTTACTTTAAACCGAATATTGATATCCAATTCAAAATCAATGTTCTTTGTTTTTTCTAGATAGTTAACATAGGTACTGAATTTATTCTCCAAAATAATATTCTTCATTATCTCTTTTCTATACAATCCACTAATTGAAGATCCTAAGAAAAACTTTGTTCCTTTTCCAGCATCTACTCCAAAATATTTTTGCCCAGCAGAAAGTGCATCAGTATACTTTTCGGACACCAATAAAAGTCGTCCAGACATAGGTGAAAGGTTTACCCAAAAGTTATCTGACTTTTTATAATACCATCCTATACCTAATTGAATAAATGCTGGAGACAAGAATTGAGAAACTTGATCTCGCTTTTGAACACCATCTTCGGTGTAGAATCTATACCCAGGAAGGAGCTGCGTTTTTAAATTTAATAAACCAGAATAACTCCAAAATTGGTTAATCTGTTTCCCTATTAATGATCCAATTTCAAAACGATCATCTGCTTTCTTGAAGAATTCATTTCCAGAGATATAGGTTGTCCCGATAGACAGTAACAAATTAGTATCCCAAACGAGCCCATTTCTATAGGAATAATTTAAATTATAATCCAAACCGTACAGAAAAGTTAATGCACTCTCCCCCCCAGAAATCCAATTGGAAAAATAAGCTTGATTAAAATTAAAACGAGTGTTACCATAAAACTTATACCGTTTTCCCTTTAAGGTAGATTGAATAACAGCATCAAATGGAAGCTCCTCATATTCTGTTTCTTGTGCATATGAAAATTGATAACTACAGAAAATCGTGCTAAACAAAACGAAATACTTCTTAAAACGTAGGTTGCTTTTTTCTCTCATTTCTCAATTTTTAAATTCATTTTATTTATGTTTTTATTTCAAAAAAATAAATTTATGAAAATCATTAACTTAAGTTAGACAAAAATGAAATTAAAGTACCTTTATATGATATGGGAATGCGAAAAGGATTAAATAATGAAAAAACTACTTAATATATTATTTCTGACTTTTCACATCCTCCCTTTTGGGATGGGTGCACAAGAAAATTCCACTTCTCTTGAACAGCAAGTGGATTCCCTGATCCAATATGGGATCCAAAACAAAGCTTTTCCTGGAGCACAAGTTTTGATATTTAAAAACGATAGTATTCAACTAAATAAATCCTATGGGTATCAAACCTATGATTCTATTAAACCCATCCAAAACAATAACTTGTATGACTTGGCATCTGTCACAAAAGTTTTGGCAGGTACACTTGCGTTTATGAAGTTATATGAACTTTATGATATCAATCTGGATGACAAGGTGTCAAACTATATTCTCTCGTTAAATAAAACGAATAAAAAGAATACTAGTTTTAAGGAAGTCTTAAGTCACAGCGCCGGATGGCTTCCTTATATCGCTCATCAAAATTTGGTTCTTAAAAAAAATGGAGCGTTCAAAAGAAGAACAATTCGCCCAAAACAAAGTAAACGCTATTTTATCCAAATTAGCGATTCTCTTTTTGTTCATAAAAATTACACCTCTAAGATCATGCGCCGAATAAAAAAATCGAAAGTGGGGACAGTCGGTGAATACAAATATTCAGGTCTTTGGTTTTTCTTATTACCCGAATTAACAAAACAACTTAGTGGTCTTTCCTTTATTGATTTTTTAAACAGGTATTTTTACATCCCATTAAAATTAAATCGACTTACTTTTCTGCCTTCAGGTCAATTTTCTAAGAATGAAATTGTCCCTACAGAAATAGATTCTACTTTCAGAAAGCAACTGGTTCAAGGCTGGGTACATGATGAAGCTGCTGCATTAATGGGAGGCATATCTGGAAATGCAGGTTTATTTGCCAACGCAAGTTCGATAGCCCCTATACTTGAATTATTTCTCAACAAGGGAAACTTTAAGGAAACTCCACTTTTGGAAGAAAAAACACTGGAGACCTTTACTAAAAGGGCTTATCCAGAAAGTGAAAACAGGAGAGGATTGGGTTTTGACAAACCTTCGCTTGATTTGGAATCACCTTATCCATCTAAATCAGTAAGTAATGAAAGTTTTGGCCATACTGGGTTTACAGGTGCCTTTATCTGGGTTGATCCAGTTGACAAAAGTTTTGTAATCTTTTTAAGCAATCGTGTTTATCCGTCAAGAAAACAAAGAGGATTGTATGAATTAGACATTAGAAATAAACTTTTAGAACTTACCCTTGAAAACTAAAGCTACTTGCCTTCTTGTCTTGATAAGTTTTATGCTTTCAGCACAAAAACTTCCAGAGAGATTTACTTATTTAAAAAAGGAAAATCCAACATTGATACTTGATTTGCGTTACGCAACTTCAGAAAATTTTACTGGGAAAATTGTAACAGGCTATACCTCTGAAAAAGCCATTGGTACAAAAGCCCTTTCTATCGCATTAAGAAAAGTGCAAGCACAACTGAGACCAAAAGGATTAGGATTGAAAGTATTTGATGCCTACCGTCCCCAAAGCGCTGTGGATGCATTTGTCTCGTGGGCTGCTTCTGCGCCTGATACATTGAAAAAACGAGAATATTATCCAAATTTAAAAAAGGAAGACCTCTTTGAATTAGGATATATTGCTGAAAAAAGTGGACATACAAGGGGAAGTACTATTGATGTCACCTTAGTTTATCTCAAGGGAAGACGTAAAGGGAAAGAAATCGACATGGGAGGGAAATGGGATTACTTTGGTGAAGCCTCTCATTTCAATTACCAAAAAATAAGTCCAAAACAAATGGAGAACCGAAGACTATTAAGAGACCTAATGATCCAAGGGGGATTTAATCCCTATGAAAAAGAATGGTGGCATTTTAGTCTTAAAAACGAACCCTTTCCTACTACTTATTTTGACTTTCCCCTGCCTTAAATTATGGAGTAAAAATCAGTGGAAACTTAGCTAAATCGATATCCCACACTACAGGTAAAAGAAAATATACCATGATTGTTATTAAGGTAATGGAAAATAAATTGAGAATAATCCCTTTGGAAACCATATCAGGTATTGTCAAGTATCCAGATCCAAAAACAACCGCATTTGGGGGAGTTGCTACTGGGAGCATGAAAGCACATGAAGCTGCAACTGCAGCACCTACCATCAAACCAAATGGATGAACTCCAATCTCAAGGGCTAAAGGAGCCAGCACAGGGAGCAACATAGCTGTGGTGGCAAGATTTGAAGTTATCTCTGTCAAAAAGTTTATTGCTGTAACCAATACAAGAATAAGTAGTATTAACGGTAGACTATCAAAATCAATCATTAATCCACCCAACCAAATGGCTAATCCACTAACTTCAAATGCTTTTGCTAAAGCCATTCCTCCTCCAAAAAGAATGATGATTCCCCATGGCAGATTGTAAGTATCTTTCCATGAAATAATGGCTTCGCCTTTCTTCTTTGAGGGTAATATAAAAAGTAATACCCCGAAAAAAATTGCAATTATAGTATCGTCTAAAGCAGGAAAAAGAGGCTTTAAAATAAAGGAACGACTAATCCATGAAAATGCAGCTAGAATAAAAACTAAACTTACCCATCGTTCTTCATATGAAATAGGCCCTAATTCTGTTCTTAAACGTTTAATCTCTTTTAGTCCTCCTGGAAATTCTGTTTGTTTAAATTTAAACGCATGGCGTGTTAAATAAATCCAACAAAAAACTAAAAGAATAATCGAAATTGGAAATCCAAAAATAAACCACTTAGAAAAATCAATCTCAACTCCATAGGTTTCCGATATAACTCCCGCCAAAACTAAATTGGGAGGTGTACCTATTAAAGTGGCAATTCCACCAATGGAAGCACTGTAAGCAATTCCAAGCATTAAGGCCTTCCCAAAGACTTGATTTTCATTTTCATCGGTTGCAGGGTTATCTTTCAATTGTTTTATGATGGCAATTCCAATGGGGAGCATCATTACAGAAGTGGCTGTATTGGAAATCCACATTGATAAAAAAGCGGTTGCTAGCATAAATCCTAAAATCACTTTTCGAATATCTGAACCAATAAAGATAATAATATTAAGGGCAATTCTTCTGTGTAAATTCCATTTTTCAATTGCAATAGCAATCAGGAAGCCTCCCAAATAAAGAAATACATATTTATGCCCAAAAGTCGCAGTGGTTGTTGACAGTTCCATGCCTCCAGTCAAGGGAAACAAAATAATGGGAAGCAAAGCTGTAACTGCGATTGGGACGGCCTCTGTAATCCACCAAATAGCAATCCAAAAGGTTGTTGCCAAAACAGCTAAACCTTGAGACGACAAACCTTCAAATGAACCAAAAACAAGGACAATTAAGAATGTAATTGGACCTAGAAGGAGACCTGTTTTTTTTTGCATATTATTTTATTGAGAAGAAGAAGTATGATCCGATACGATCAACCATTGATTGTCTAATTTAAGCCAAATAAGTGTAAAAAAACCACTACTGTCAGAGATCTCTCTTGCAAGATGAAATTTCCCTTGTAGTTGAGCTACTGTGGGGCTTAACTTTATTAAATTCAAAACATCAAAGGACAATGTCCCCATTAACAATCTACTGGAGTAATTTTTTTTATACCGCTCTTTGGTTGCTTCCCAACCATAGATAGGCCCTAAAGATCCAGAAAAAACTAATTTATCTGATTTTAAATAGCCTTCCATAAACGCGTCAATATCACCTTTATTCCAATCTGCTTGTTGCTTAAAAAGCTTTGAAACAATAGCCAAAGAATCTGATTTTGAAATCTTTTGCTGAGCAGAAAGTTGCACGAAAAACAAACAGTAAAAAACGAAAAGTATAGAAGTTTTTTTCATCTACTTTAAGGTTGGATATTGAATGTTTAGTTGCTCTAAATATGTGTCATATTTAGTTTCATCAAAGTAAAATTTTTCAAGCTGTGGTCTATATTGTTTCATGATCCCTTCGTTCAAATAGATTGGTGGTGGATCTTTTTCTGTAATCATGGGCTTGTATTCTTTATCTTTACTTTGCACATTTTTAAAATAATCCTTTGCACTTTTTAGAAGCTCAGGCTTTGTAAGAAAATCTATCACTGTTGTTGCCACTACTTTTGCTCCTGCTGTTGCTCCTTTGTGTGCAATGGGAGTAGCCATAGCAATAGCATTAGACCAGTGATGTCCTTGCAAACCGGGAATATTTGAAGGGAAACGCAAAGTAACGGTAGGGATAGTCCATGAAATATCGCCTATATCGTCTGACCCTCCACTTACTGGGTTCTTTTGAGGTTTTCCAATCCCTGAAAGCGCTGTAGCTAAACCTTTTTCATTTTTTGAATTTACCTCTTTTTGAACGGCTTTTGCTAATTGTTGATCAGCTTCAGACCAGCTAGGGAGTCCCACTTTTTGAATGTTTAAATCCATTGTTTCAGCAATTACCTTATTGAAATGCCTAGGCCAAGCTGTTCCTAAAACTTTAGAAGTCACTTTAGTATCGGTCATTAACGCAGCTCCTCTGGCGATATTATTTCCATCATTATACATTTTCATGATTCCATCGTAGGTAATGTCTCTAAAATAATACCAAATCGATGCTTTGGAAGGAACGACATTGGGCTGATCACCTGCATCCGTAAAAATAGAATGAGATCTTTTCAATGGATGTAAATGCTCTCGTTTATAATTCCAACCCACATTCATTAATTCTGCTGCATCCAATGCACTTCTTCCTCTCCATGGAGAACCTGCAGAATGTGCCGCTTCACCATCAAAGGTATATTCTACCGAGATTAAGCCTGTTCCTCTTGCTTGACCATAAGAAACAGATAAATTACTACTTACATGAGTAAAAATACAAATGTCTATTTTTTCAAAATAACCATCTCTGACATACCACGCTTTTGAAGCAACTAATTCTTCTGCAATACCTGGCCATACGACCAGAGAACCCCCTAAGTCGTTTTTTTTCATTTGTTCTTGTAAAGCAAGTGCTGCAGTAACAATTACGGGTATTCCTGAATTATGACCTTCCCCATGACCAGGTGCTCCCTCAACCATAGGTTTATGATAGGCAACCCCAGGATATTGTGATGCTTTGGGAATACAATCAACATCACTTCCCAATGCTATCACAGGGCCTTCTCCATGATCCCATCGTGCCATCCAAGCAGTTGGAATTCCAGAAATACCTCTTTCTATTGAAAAACCAGCAGTTTCTAGAATGCTTGTTAAATAAGCAGAAGATTCATACTCCTGAAATCCTAATTCAGCAAAACTAAAAACCTTATCAATCATCACTTGTGTATTCTTGTGTCTATCCTCAACCTCTTGTATTATCTCCTTCTTAATCTCTTTTATTTGACGTTTAGAGATTTTTTTTTGTGCGTGAAGAGTCAAAGCGGGTAAGAAAAGTAAAAAGACTAATTTTACGGTTGCTGATTTAAGTTTTTGCATGATCATTTTATTTTTAACTAAAATACAAATTAATTGAATCTCTATTTGTTAAATAAGAAACTCTACTTTTTAACCTTTTTGGTGAGTTTATTGACACTATTGGTCAGTTGTGATAAAAAAATGGATGCTAAGCTTTTGGTTCAGAAAAGTATAGCTGCTCATGGTGGTTCTGAAAAATGGGAAAGTATCGCAAAAATTGATTACAAAAAAGAAACCGTATTGTTCTTTCCAAATGGGGATTTTGAGCGAAAAATAGTGCAAAAAATATCCCATTCTTTTGAACCCTTTAGCACACTAATAGAATCTGAAAAATTGGGATCCATTTCCAAATCAATATATCAGGGTGGAAAAATTCAGTTATTTGAAAACAATGAAGAGGTTTTTGATTCTCTTAAATTGAATCAGGCGCTTCAATCTGCTAAGGGTGCGCTATATGTGTTTTGGCAACCCTATAAACTCCTTGATTCAGATACCAAGTTAGAGTATCAAGGAGTGAAAAAATTATTGGACAGTTTACCTGTACATGCACTCAAAGTAAGCTATCCAGAAGGAAAACAGAATGATATCTGGCACTACTTCTTCAATACCAATACATTCAAATTACAGGCCTCCCAAGTAAATCACAATGGGAAAATAAGCTTAATTACAAATGAAACTACTGAAACTCAAACAGACCTATCTTTGAATAAAACGCGCAAAAGTTTCTTTCTGGATTCATTAGGAAAGATAGATTATTTGAGAGCTGCTTATGATTACCATATCGAAGCAGTTGTAAAACATTAAAAGAAATAGCGTTTAAATGCCTCAATTGCAGCATATTCTGCTAATCCCATCGCTTGATATTTTTTAGCTGAAGCAGCATTTCTTTCCTCTGCCCTCACCCAAAATTCTCTGTGGTCATTTCCCTGAAACATGACCCCATCTTTTTGTGATTGATGGTAAAAAATCGCTTTTCTTTTTCTTAAAACTTGATCAGGACTCATAGGAACCGCCATTTCAATTTCATGAATATCCCATTCATGCCATGCTCCTCTATACAACCAAACCCAACAATCTTTCATGTAGGGTTTAGGCTTGAGAGTTTTTAAAGCAGCAAAAATAATGTCCAAACAAACACGATGTGTTCCATGAGGATCTGCTAGGTCTCCTGCCGCATAGATTTGATGGGGTTTGATCTTTTCAATCATAGCAACCGTAAGATCAATATCTTTTTGGGAAATTGGATTTTTAGCAATCATTCCTGTTTCATAAAAAGGGAGATTCATAAAATGAACTTGCTTATCTGGAATAGCAAAATAACGTGTTGCACCTAAAGATTCTCTTTTTCTTATACTCCCTTTCAAATCACAAATTGAACGATGAGCAGGATGATTTGGGTTTGTTTCCAAAAATGCTTTTTTCAACATCTCTAATTGAGGGTTTGATTTCTCTTCAATTAAGTCTGAAGTTACTTCTAGATATTTAAGTGCGTCTTGATCAGATACGGCAATATTACCAGAGGTTTGATAAACCACATGTACTTCGTGACCTTGAGACACTAAACGGTCAAACGTCCCACCCATTGAGATTACATCATCGTCTGGGTGTGGACTAAAAATAATTACCCGTTTAGGGTGAGGGTTAGCTCGCTCTGGTCTGTATTGATCATCTGCATTAGGCTTTCCACCTGGCCAACCTGTGATGGAGCGCTGTAACCGATTAAACATTTCAATATTTAGATCATAAGCACTCCCGTGTAAGGCCAACAAATCTGACATTCCATGCTGATTATAATCTTCATCGGTAAGCTTTAAAATTGACTTTCCTGTGGTTTCGCATAACCAAGCGATTGCTTTTGAACGATTGACTTCATTCCAATCACAAGTACTTACAAGCCAGGGTGTTTTAATTCGTGTTAACTCTGAGGCTGCCTCAGAATCTAAGATGAGAGTAGTGTTTTTGTGATGTTGTAAATAAGTGGTGGGAATCATGGCTGAAACTCCTCCTTCAATGGCTTTTTGAATGATTTCAGCTTTATAAGAACCCCAAGCCATTAGCAAAATTCGCTTTGCGTTTAGTATGGTTTGAATACCCATAGTAACGGCTTTCCTTGGGACATTTTCAATTCCTTGAAAGGCAGGAGCTGCATCAAAGCGAGTAAGATGATCTAAAGTAATGGTGCGTGTCTGAGAGTTTAAATGAGAACCCGGTTCATTGAATCCAATATGACCTGTTCTCCCTATCCCTAAAATTTGTAAATCAATTCCTCCTAATTGATCTATTTTCTTTTCATAAGCTATGCAAGTGTTTCTGACTTCTTGAATTGAAACTTCACCATCGGGGATGTTAATATTTTCAGCTTTAATATCTACATGATCAAATAAATTAGAATGCATGAAGTAATGATAGCTTTGGACATCCTCTTTGGAGAGCGGAAAATATTCGTCCAAATTGAACGTGATTACATTTTCAAAGCTTAATCCTTCTTCTTTGTGTAATCTTACGAGTTCTCTATACACACTTAGAGGGCTAGATCCAGTCGCAAGTCCCAAGACACACATTTGATCTTGATCATGTTTTTCAATAATAAGTCTTGCTATGGTATGAGCAATTTTTAATGACCCCTGTGAGGAGGAATCAACAATTACATTATGTAGTTTTTCGTACCGTGTCTCCTCAAAACTACCCGGCGCCTTATATTCAAGTAAAGCAATTTCTGATATATTAATCATCCTATAAATTGTTGCGAATATCAAATTTAGGATTTCTTTTCAAACTCAGCATTGGAATTATGTTTATTTATTTAATCCTATGTAGATTGGTCAAGGAAATGGCAACTCCATAGGATCGCTTTTTGGAGGAATCCCTGGAGCAGGAGCAACCATAAGAACAGTGGTAAATATTCACTCGGGAGGAAAAACGAAAATTTCTGGAATGGTTGCATCCATTACCCTTTTGATTATTCCTTTATTTCTTAGCCCTTTAGCCTCTATAATTCCCGCTGCAGTGTTGGCACGAATACTAGTTACTGTTGGAATTGGTGTAATGGGTTACAAAGGACTCAAAGCAATAAATAAAATCCCGAGAACAGAAGTTGTCGTGATGATTATTGTTTTACTACTATCGGTTTTTTGGAATTTAGTTTATGCCTTAGGAATTGGACTGATATTAGCCGCTTTATTCTTTATGAAAAAGATGGGAGATATTTCCTAAGAAGATGCAAGAATTTCCCCGGTTTCAAAAGAGAAAGCGTGGATAAATGAAAAGGAGTTGAGTCAAAGTTTTTTAGAAAAAGTCTTTATTAAGCACCTCAACGGACCTCTATTCTTTGGTTTTACCTCAGAATTTATAAGCATCTTCCAAGTACAGCTAAAATCGTGATTATTCGGATGGATCGCGTCCCTTAAATTGATCAATCTGGTTTATTTGCGCTGGAAGACGTTTTAATGGAATTAAGCCAAAGAGAAATCGAATGCTATATGGTTGGGTTACAAGCACAACCTAAATACTTAATGAAAAGTATTCTTCTTACGGGAAAATTAATTCAAGAAGAACATCTTTTTGACTCTTTTAAAGAGTGCAAAAATTGGATCATTATCCAACAAAGAAAGACTAAAAAATAAATAAAAGTAAGCCCGCGTATTGTGGGCTTATTTTACTACTCTAATATTTTTATTTTCAATTAATGAAACTTGCTCTAACTCTTCCTGTTCAAACAGGCTTGGCAAACTGTCTAATTGTTCAAATTTTTGAAAAGGTTTATAATTCACATAATCTTGAAAGAAAATTCCTACAATTTTTCTTTTGTTTATCGCACGACGAAACCGAGTACCTCCTCCATCAGTTAGATAATTATATGCTAAATAATCTATTTCGTGATTTTTTTGATTAATCCAGTAACGGTATTCATCCTGAAAATCTTCTCCTCCTCCTTCTTCTTTAAAAGTCACCTTAAGGGTCCAATATGTGTCTCCATGAATTACAACAGCTCCCACTAATTCGTTTATTGCAGCAGTATCTTGAAGAGGTTTAGGAAGTTGAAAAAAATACATTACAGAATTTAAAGAATTGGAATAGACCCTCTGAAGACTATCTGAAAGTTGAATCACTTTCCCATCTATAAAACGTTGTAAAGGTTTTGAAGAGGTCATGACATCTTTCACTTCAACATCCTTTTGAATTGTACTTCTTGAAAAAGAATAAAAAGAAGGTTTGCGTGTCAATGTGTAGTGATAGTCTCTAAAATCAAAATCAACAGAAAATGAAAGCTTATCAAACCCAGACTGATGTAACGCTTTTTGAATAATTTCTTCGGCATTCTCTGATTTAGGGCTTTGACAGGATAGAAAAAAGAGGAGCATTGGAAAAACAATCTTTTGAAAAGAAAACATTGATAAGTTTATTAATAAATCTAATTAAAAACGAAGATACGACTAAATTATATCCTTTACATTTGATCAAAATATTGAAACGAATGGAAACGCTTAAAACTTTAATTATCGGAAGTGGCCCTGCGGGCTATACAGCAGCTATTTATGCAGCTCGCGCTGATCTGAAACCAATCCTTTATACCGGGATGGAACCCGGAGGACAACTTACTACAACTACTGAAGTAGATAACTTCCCAGGATATCCAGATGGTATTGATGGTCCTACTATGATGGTACAATTACAGCAACAAGCAGAGCGTTTCGGTACAGAAGTTCGCATTGGTTTTATCAACAAAGTAGAATTTGCAACTCAGAAAGGTGAAATGCACAAAGCCTTTGCTGAAGATGGAACAGAAATTTATGCACAAACTATAATTATCAGCACTGGAGCAACTGCAAAATATTTGGGCCTTCCAAGCGAACAACGATTGAGAGGTGGAGGTGTCTCTGCTTGTGCTGTATGTGATGGCTTCTTTTATAAAGGACAAGACGTTGCTATAGTAGGAGGAGGAGATACTGCTGCTGAGGAAGCGACTTACTTAGCAAAAATCTGTTCTAAGGTTACCATGTTGGTTCGAAAAGATGAAATGCGCGCATCTAAAGCCATGCAACATCGAGTGACAAGTACTCCTAATATTGATCTGCGTTATAACACTGAAATTGATGAAGTGCTGGGAGAACAAGTAGTTGAAGGCTTACGTATGAAAAATAACCAAACTGGAGCATTGGAAGAAATCCCAATTACCGGATTGTTTATTGCAATTGGGCACAAACCAAATACGGAAATCTTTAAAGGGCAATTGGATATGGATGAAGCTGGATATTTGATTACTAAAGGAAAAACTACTGAAACAAATTTATCAGGAGTCTTTGCTTCCGGTGATGTTCAAGATAAAGATTATCGTCAAGCTGTAACGGCTGCTGGAACAGGTTGTATGGCTGCTCTTGACGCAGAACGTTATTTACAGGGAATTTAAGGTAGAAAACGAATTATAAGGGTTCTATTAATACTGTCCCGTCTTCATCTTTTTGATAGTGTACTTCTATGGGATGACAGCAAACTTCACAGTCTTCTACATATTGACTTTGATTGAGACTAGTGTCAAAAAGCATGGAAATAGTTTCCCAACAATAAGGACATTGAAAAAAATGTTCTTCCATCGTTTGTGTGTTATTCTAATGTAGCTTGAAGCTCTTCCCAGGTTTGCATCAATTGCTCAAGTTCATTCTTTTTGGCTTGGTAATTATCAAAAAAATTCGGCTGAGCAATTGTTTTGTCGTATTCTATTTCAAGCTCAAAGTCAATCTCTTTAATCACCTTTTCTAATCGAGCGATCTTCTTTTCTGTTTTTTCAATTTTTTGTTGAGCAGCGCGTTGCTCTTTTTGCTTTTCAAAACTTGCAGGATCACTCTCTTTTTTTTCTTGACGCACAACGGGAGTTTTCTTTTCTAACTCTTTCAATGAAGAGAGTTTTTGAAATTCCAAATATGCATTTATATCTCCTAAAAAAGGTTTCACTTCACGATCTTTAAAGGAAACGACCTTTTCGCACAAGCCTTGAACAAAATCTCTGTCGTGAGAAACTAAAATTAAGGTTCCTTTGAAATTTCGCAAAGCCTCTTTTAACACGTTTTTTGAAGCAATGTCCAAATGGTTAGTTGGCTCATCCATGATCAACACATTAAATGGCTGTAATAATAATTTACAGAGTGCCAATCGATTTCGCTCTCCTCCAGAAAGTACAGATACTTTCTTCTCAACAGCGTCTCCTTGAAACAAAAAGGATCCCAACAAATCTCTCACTTTGGTTCTGTTTTCTGGAGTTGCTGAATCTTCAGCAGATTCTAAAACTGTCTTTGAGCCATCCAAATAAGTAGATTGATTTTGAGCAAAATAGCCCAACTCTACGTTATGTCCCAATTTCACCTCCCCCTCATAGGAAATCTCATCTACAATGATTTTTGCTAAAGTGGATTTTCCTTGTCCGTTTTGTCCAATAAAAGCTATTTTCTCTCCCCTGACTACTTCTATATCAACTCCATTCAACACCTGCTTATCGTCATAAGCTTTAGAAATATTCTGTGTCTCTAAAATTATTTTTCCTGGTTGATGTGATATTCCGAATTCAAATTTTATTTTTCTATTCTCCTCAGGATCTATTTCGATACGGTCAATCTTATCCAGTTTTTTAATAAGAGACTGTGCCATACTTGCTTTAGATGCTTTGGCTCTAAAACGTTCGATTAACTTTTCTGTTTGTTGAATCTGTTTCTCCTGGTTTTTTTGAGCAGCCTGTTGTTGTGCTCGTAACTCATGACGGAGCAACATATATTCAGAATAGGATTTTTTAAAATCAAAGATCCTTTGTTGTACAATTTCAATGGTGCGATTAGTCACCTGATCCAGAAACATACGGTCATGAGAAACCATGACCAAAGCCCCTTTATATTTTTTGAGAAACTGTTCCAACCAAATAATAGATTCTATATCCAGGTGGTTGGTTGGCTCATCTAATAATAGAATGTCATTTTCTTTTAAAAGCAGTTTGGCTAACTCAATTCGCATACGCCAACCTCCAGAAAAAGTATCCGTTGGAGCGTTTAAATCTTCCATAGTAAAACCCAATCCTAAGAGTATTTTTTCCGTTTGGGCTTGATAATGATAGCCTCCTATCATTTCATATCGTGTATTGAGCTCGGTAAGCTCATCTAAGACGTCCATATAGGCCTGACTTTCGTAGTCCTTAGTCTTACCCATAAACTCATGTATTTCCTCCTGACGTCTCTCTACTTTAATGATCTCTTCAAAAGCTAAATAAGCTTCCTCTAAAACTGTACGTCCATTTTCAAAATCTAAATCTTGAGGGAGGTATCCTATTTGACAATTTTTCTCAAGGGCAAAGGTTCCAGAGGTTGGATTATTCTCCTTTGCCAACAGTTTTAATAAGGTGGATTTCCCTGCACCGTTTTTACCAATAAGACCAATCCTATCGCCTTTTCCTAATCGAAAAGAAATAGAGTCAAAGAGGGTTTCGCCTCCAAAACTTACGGTGATGTTATGTGCATTAAACATAGGTCTTTTTTGGATTGCAAAAATAGGTTTCAAAACGATTAATCGCTACTGCATCTGGTAATTCTTTTTTAAAATCAATAAATTCATAAAGCCAACTAGAAAGCAATGGAGCCATTAGAACACCGCGAGTACCTAAACCATTGAAAACATACAAATTGTTATGTAAAGGATGATTCCCCAATAAAGGCCGTCTGTCCGAAACGGTAGGTCGAATTTGAGCGCCATGATGAACGATCTCAAAAGGACAATCAATTAAAGTTTCAAGTTTTGAAAGAATCCATTGTAATCCTTTTTCGGATGTTGAGTTTGATTTATCATCACGATTGAAGGTGGCGCCAACCCAAAAGTTATCTTTTTCTATTGGACTGATAAAGACACCCCCTTTTATAATTTGCTCTTGGGATAATTCAGTAGCTTTTATTTTCAAATACTCTCCCTTAGAACCAATTAATGGAAGGTAATTAAACCAAGGATTCTCTTTTAAACCATAGCCCTCACAAAAGACAATATTCTTTGCCTCTACACCTTTGTAACTCACTTTATCATCATGAATTTTTAATGCGGTATAATCAAAAGTTGATTCTAGTTTTTGATCGGTATTCAAATGTGTTAAAAAGGTTTCTAATAGTTCATTAATTGCCAAACGTCCTACATTGTGGACCGAACCATACCCAAAGTTTCTTTTGATTCCTTCTAAAGAATTAGTCTGAAAAATAGGATCTAAAAACTCTTTTAATCCGTCCTCTTGAGAGGCAACAGACCAACTATTTTGTTCTCCTGCTGAAAAAAAACAACGTTGTATCGGTAAAGAGTGGAATACCTGTGTTTTGAAATCTGCTTCAAAACTTTGGTATTTTGGCATAGCATACTTCAAGAATTCAGCTCCTTTCCAAGCAATAGTATAGCGTTTCAAAACCGTTGGATTACAAATTCCAGCAGCATTTCTACTAGCACTATTTTGAGAAGTATCAATAATGAGAAAATCTTTATTATGTGACTTTAATTGTTGTGCATAATGAAATCCAGCTAAACCAAAACCAACAATAATCGAATGTTTCATAGTCTACAAAAATACCATAAAAAAAGCGCTTTAGTTTCCTAAAGCGCTCTATTCGTTGATAGGGTGATTTTAGTTATTCCAAAGATCTTGTTCAAAGTCTCTTATAACAGATTTTATACGTTCAGATTCAAGTAACTGACGTAATGCATCTTCATAAATATACTGATCTACAGCACGGTCTTCATATACATTTTCCTCTTGATAGATAACAGAATTAAATCGTCTTGAATTAAGCATATTATCAAAGGTAATAGGCTGCGAAGAATTCCTTGAGTTAAAGACTTTACTCTTACTCAAAGTCTCACGTGCATCAGGAAACCATACCCAAAAGAGTGGAACTAATGCATCTGCCATCGCTGCTGGACCCTCACTTAGAGTAGAAACATCTGGAGCAACAGGTGCTATTCCCAAAAGTCTATACTTTAATTCACCCAGACGCTTGTTAACATACCAAGTCCCCTTAATTCTGTATTGAATCACCTTATCTGTCTCAATTTTATAGATGTCATAATCGTTATCCGTTACCACCTCTCCTGAATTTGACTTCTCAATACCAATTGCTGAAAGTTTTTTAGACAACAATCTGTCCTCTAAATCTTCAGGTGTCAATTTTTCATTAAAATAGGAAGTGGAATAAATTTCTGTAATGTTTCCAGAATTAATATTATCTATTAAAATTCTATATAGCGATTGTCTCGTGTTGGAAAGATATCCGTTATTGATTGTTGGATAATAATAAGGAAAGTTAATTCGCTCATCTAAATCAATTGTCTCCCAAACTGTCTTTGACCATAAAATATCTCTATCGTCTACATATCCGTAAGCTATAGGTGAACTATTATCTGCCTTAATTTGCTGTTCGTTTTGGATCCCGATTTCTTGAGGAACTTTAGCATTCAAAAGATTGGCTTGAGCCCAGCTTTGTTTTACACAAATTAGAAAAGTAAATAAAACAATAAAAGCATGTTTTTTCATTTTGATAACAATTAGTTGATCGTGATGGATATCGGTGAGGTTTGTTTTAATTTGTAACTTGGATTTGAAGGAATTATTACTTCAATGTCAGAAATAATTACTGTCTGTCCATTTTTAATTCTACTCAAAGCCCTAATGGACTTACTATCCAACTTATCACCTTGAATCACAGCACTTGGTTGCCCAGGAGCTCTGAATCGGAATGATTTAACTTTTAAAGGTAAATCAAAATCAAAATCTTCCAACTTAGCTTCTACCGAACCTCTTTCTAAACTAGATTTTGGCAATGTAAAAGAACCTGATTGTCCTCGAAAATATCCTGCAGGTTTTGGAATATCCTTAATTCGAAATGATGAAACTGAAGAAACTCTATTTCCATCAGGTAAAGTCCCGGAAACATTGATTTTAACTTCTCTTCCTTTTCCTGGGAATAAATTGTATTTACTCCCTCTTAAACGTTTTAATCCAGGCGCAGAAGCTTTGATTCTGCTGTCTTGTATGCCAGGTATTGAAATCGTTATTGGATTTTGTACTCCACGATATACCACATTCATTTTATCTGCAGAAATAACTGCTGAATTAGGCTTAGAAATAACAGAATACATTTGTTTTACTGAAATTTTAGATTCAGCTCCTTCGTTAAGAAAAACGAGGTCTCCTTCAATGGTGTGATCTCCAGGCGAACCAGCATTAACCTTCAGCTTTATCCCACCAGGAATCAAATCATAATCAGAGGATGATAACTTTCTTCCATCTATTTTCAAGTCTACCGAATTTGGATTTTGTGCTCCTCCTTTACGTCCCAATATTACACTACCATCAAAGGTTTCACCTTGATAATATGCACCTTTTTCTGTGATTAAAAGACTTGTGTAGTTGGATTCGTTTACAGTAGAAGACATTTTGAGTTCTTTACCCATAAGAGTAGTTAAAACATCATGTTCTGTTTGACGAATATCATTTTGCATCATCGTTAGCTTTGCTAAAGAGGAAATTAAAGGAAAGCCTTTAAAATTTGCGTCTAACCATGGTTCATCAATGTTGTCTTTATTTTTGACATTCCTGTTCATGTCTCCAATGAAGAATCTAGCTTCTACCATATCAATTGATGCTGGATACTGACTTCCAAAAACTTTTATTACATGTCCT
Organism: Flavobacteriaceae bacterium; assembly: GCA_009886625.1. Classification (GTDB taxonomy): domain Bacteria; phylum Bacteroidota; class Bacteroidia; order Flavobacteriales; family Flavobacteriaceae; genus MS024-2A. The sequence continues at coordinate 179,859 of QXZA01000023.1, read as the reverse complement.
CGATATTCTTCGATCATGCTTAGGAATTCATCCGAACTTCCAGCTGAACCTTCTTTGAACCAGATAACATCAAGTGCTTCTCCTTTATCCATTTCAGCAAATTTTTCAAGATTAGGATCTTTGAGCTTTTGCTTTTCAGTAATTTTTGTTTTGATGTCTTCAATTTTATTGAAAAAGGCATCTGATTCCTCTTTAATTTGTTTTGCAGTTCGGTCATGACCAATCCATTTACCACCTTTTTCTGAAGCATTTACTTCAATATTGGCATACAACAAATTATTGCTCTCGGAAACACGTTCGTTTGCATCAGCAATTTTAACAAACATTTGACCAAATCCATCTAATACCTCTTTACTCACATTTAATGCAAGCATGGTAATGAATACAAGGTACATCAGACTGATTAGTTTCTGCCTGGGGGTTTCTTTTGCTCCAGCCATGTCTTACTTTTTATTCATTGCATTCAACATACCGCCATAAACATTATTCAATGCGGCTAGATTAGCTGATAAATTTTCCATTTGAATCTTGAGTTGATCTGCATTTTCAGATACTTTATCATTAAAGTCAACACCTTCTTTGGATTGCTTAAGTTGGTTTTGATAATTTAAATTTAATTGCTCTAAACTAGATGCTGCATTTGCCAATTCAGCAGAATATGTTTTAGATGAAGAAATTGCTTCAGTAGCAGGAGAAAGTGCTTTTGCAGAAGCCTCTAACCCTTTAATACTGCTTGCAAGAGAATTCATAAGGCTAACGTCCAACTTTGCTTCTGCCATAATAGCATCGATTTTAGAAGATAAACCTTCATCTGAGCTTGAGGCTGTTTTTTGAGCTCCAGAACCTTTAACTTTTTTCACATAATCGTTGTGCTCTTCTTTAATCTCTCCTGTATTTAAAGCAGCAACTGTGAAAATCAATGCTTCTGTTCCTAAACCAAGACCTAAAACTAATCCTCCTGTTATTGGCCCTATTTCTAGGTGTAAAATCTTAAAAAGTGCTCCTATAATAACAACAGCACCCCCTAAACCAAATAACATGTGCATAGCTACTTTACTTCTTAGACGTTTGTTTAATATTTTGTCATCCATTTTTTTTGTTTTTAATAATTTTTTTAAATTCCTGATGTAATGTAAAGATAATAAGAATTCATTAATTATTTAATTTTTACATTTTGAACACCTAAATAATCTTGTACTGTTCTGAATCCTATAAAACTTCTTGATGTGTCTGAATATTCATAGTCTCTAGAGCTAACTCTCAAAAAGTAAGCGACATCTTTCCAAGATCCTCCTCTGACAACTTTACGAGCCTCATCTTTAAAAGACATGTTTGGGTTAAGCGAAGCCACATACTCGGATGCACCTGCATTATACGATGAATTTGTCCACTCGGCCACATTACCAGCCATGTTATAGAGATTATAATCGTTAGGTAAATATGACTTTGCCTCAACAGTGTAAACTGCTTGGTCGGATGCATAATCTCCCCTTAATGGTTTAAAGTTTGCTAAAAAACATGCTCTATCATTTAATAGATAGGGTGAACCCCAAGGGTATGTTCCTGAAGGGATTCCTCCACGAGCAGCATACTCCCATTCTCCTTCGTTAGGCAATCTAAATCTACTAACACTAGGTTTTCCTTTTTCGCGTTGATATCCATTTTTAAAGTTTGTTCTCCAATTACAAAAAGCTACAGCTTGCTTCCAAGAAACTCCTACAACAGGGTAATCTTGGTAGGCTGGGTGGGAAAAGTAATCATTGTGCATGGGTTCATTGTAGGAATAAACAAAATCTTTAATCCAAACAGTGGTATCCGGATAAATTCGAACATTTTCTTCTTTTATGAAAGGCTTTCTATCAATAAATTGTTTGCGTGTTCTTTTAGATTCTGCAGCTGCACCTTCTGCATCAAACCATGTATATTTGTATACTATTTTTTCAACATCAAGTTTCATCTCTCCATTATACCACAATTCTGGAGGCAAGTAAAGTGAATCCATTACCTCAGCATATGCTTGATCATAATAGTCATTGGTGTTCCAACTCAAATCAGCATCCCAATTTAACGCTCTCCCTGCATACAAATCATCACTTACTTCGTAATAATTGGCTCGCATGTATTTTTGAAACTCGTTGAGTTTTGACGTATCAGCATCTTGAAAAGCAAATTCCCCAATCCCGTTTTTGTTATCCTCACCAAGTTCTAGCTCATCTGCTTTTCTTGCAAGCATGGCTAAAGCTATAGAATCTTTAACCCAATAAACAAATTGACGGTATTCACTGTTGGTTATTTCAGTCTCATCCATATAAAAAGAAGGAACTGTTACTGTTTTAGCAGGTGCATTTTGAAGTTGGGCAATATCCTCATCTGACTTACCCATGATATAGGCACCGCCTTCAATCAAATGCATCCCATAGGGCTTTTCACCAAACCATTTTTTTTGTTTGACACCGATAAGTTCTCCTCTATTCTTATTTCCACATGAAATAAGTAGAAGAGATACGCTCAGGAGAACTAAAAGTCTTTTCATTAATATTTTTGTTAAAATCTAGTCTACGCTTTTGTTCAGCATAAATCTAGGTATTTTTTTTTATAAATAATGTCACTGTGCAGTATTATGATATAATTAATTATATTTCAAAAATCAAAACGTTTAACAGCATTATACCATCGATCGGGTATATTGTCATTTGTTGCATCTCGATAATCTTTTTCTGTGCATGCTAATAACGTTGTACTTTTTGATTTATTATTTAGATGTGAATTATTTGTTAATTCCATCCACCATCGTTGACTACTTTCGCTTTTGTAAAACACCATAATTTGATCTGAAAGAGTGACTGAATATTTTGAAAAATCTTGGGTGTAAACAGGATATTCCCCAAACCTGTAATGGACTCCTTCAATAAAATACCATATCATTTGTGCCAAAAGTTGATGAGTCATTGGCGTTGAGGGAATCTCATAAATACCCATAAAACTAATTCGATCACTAATCCCTGCATATCGAGTCAATCCACAAATTGTTCTAGAATCTATTCCGTTTGGCTGACCCTTCAATGGATCTGCTATAGCCTGCCAAGACAAGCATTTCATGTCAAAACCAACAATATCAGCATCCCTAAAAACAGGCTCTGTAATGGTGAAATCATCCAAAACTTGTCCTAGTCGAATCCCATCAAAATAGAGCTTTTCCATGAGGTCCTTTTCTTCAACTGCGCAATAGTACGTCTGAAAACCAATGTTGGTGTAATTATTCAAAACATTAGGCTTGTCCATAATAATTTTGCTCATGTAAGAACGTCCAGAAATCAATTCATCTTCCTGTGAAAAATCATATGATCGATCAATTGAAACAACATTAACTAATTGATTAAACTTTTGAAAAACTTCATATAATGGAAACAATAAATCATGACTTCCACCAATAAAAACGGGAATTATATTCATCTGTTTTAAATGAATTCCAATTTCCTTTATTGCAAAATAGGTGTCTTCAACTTTTTCTCCATTAGGTAAATCTCCCAGATCTGCAATTTTCAAATTCCAATTCCCAGGATACAGCTCATAAAATACTTTTCTGAATTGATTAACGTTGTAAGTTGAGTTTGCGAAAAAACTATTCCGGTATTCACTTAATCCTATAATAGCAATTCTTAATCCCTGAAGCTCAGGAAGTCCGTTGGCTTCAGAATGAATACTAATGTTTTTACCAATGATTTGTTTTGGTAATAAAGATAAACCAACGAGTGTTTCATTCTCAATGGGAATAAGCAGTTCTAAACTCATCCTTTCTTAGCCTTTTTTTTCTTTGCTTTGGGTTTCCCTAGATACTTTTCAGCAGCTTCTATGGTCAGTTTTGTTGCATCAATATCTTTTCCAATTTCAACTTTTTGTTTTCCTCTAATGATATGATGTCTTCCCCAGCGTGCTTTTTCTACTCTAATTCCAGCCTCAGTCCAGTCGTGGATTAATTTATCCTTTTCTTTTTGAATTTTTTCTTCAATAAGTGTGACGATATCTTGATCTGTTAAATTATCAAAGTCATACTTTTTATTCACATTTATAAACATCCCGCTCCACTTTAAGAAGGGTCCAAAGCGTCCTACCCCTTTGGTCACAGGTAATTCATTGAATGTGTATATTGGTGCATCTGCAATTTGCTTTTCTTTTATTATCGTAACGGCAGTTTCTAAATCAACTTCTGTAGCTAACATGCCTTTGGGAAGAGAAATAAAAACATCATTGTGTTTTACATAAGGACCAAAACGTCCGTTGTTTACTACAATCTCAAGGTTTTCAAATTCTCCCAAGGTTTTTGGCATTTCAAAAAGCTGCATTACCTCTTCATAAGTAATACTTTCCAGCTGCTGATTAGGACCTAAACTTGCATAAATTGGTTTTTCATCATCATCCGGATCGCCTATTTGTGCCATAGGGCCAAATTTTCCTAGACGAACTTTTACTGATCTGCCTGTACCTGGGTCTACTCCCAGAACTCGTTCTCCAGATTCACGTTGAGCATTTTCTTTTACGTCTTCTACCGTTGGATGAAACTGATCGTAAAAAGACTTCAACATTTCAGTCCAATTTTTGTTTCCACTTGCAATATCATCGAAACTCTGTTCTACTTGTGCAGTAAAATTAAAATCCAATACACTCTTGAAGTTGTCCACCAAAAAATCATTTACAATCATACCAATATCGGTAGGAATCAACTTCCCTTTATCTGCACCCACCATTTCAGTAAGTTGCTCTTCTTTGATTGTATTTTGCTCTAAAATAAACTGTTGATATACACGCGATTCTCCCTCGGAAGATCCCTTTTCAACATATTTTCTGTTTTGTACTGTAGAAATTGTTGGCGCATAGGTAGAAGGCCTCCCTATCCCTAACTCTTCCATTTTCTTTACTAAAGAAGCTTCAGAATAACGATATGGAGGGCGTGTAAAACGCTGAGTGGCAGTCATCCTTTTCAGATTAAGCGTCTCGCCTACAGTAACTTTTGGAAGCATTCCGTTTACCTCATCATCATCGTCATCCACTCCTTCAAGGTATAGTTTTAAAAAACCATCAAAAGTAATTACCTCTCCTTTACCAGTAAAAAATTCCTTGTGAGTGTTGGACTCAACAATTACTTGAGTTCGTTCCAATAGAGCATCGCTCATTTGAGAGGCTACTGTTCTTCTCCATATGAGTTCATACAAGCGCGCCTGATCATGATCTATATTTAATTTAGATTTAGAAAAATCAGTAGGGCGAATGGCTTCATGTGCCTCTTGAGCTCCTTTATTTTTTGTTTTGTAATTTCTTGGTTTCAGGTATTCCTTTCCGTAGGCTGAATTAATCTGAGATGCAATATTTTTTTGCGCTTCTTGTGACAGGTTTACACTGTCCGTTCTCATATAAGTAATATGACCTGCCTCATATAGACGTTGGGCCATTGTCATAGTTTTACTTACTGAAAAATATAATTTTCTAGACGCTTCCTGCTGTAATGTTGAGGTTGTAAAAGGAGCTGCTGGGCTTTTTTTAGCAGGCTTCTTTTTTATGTCACTTACTTTAAATTCTGCATTAATATTTTGTTGAAGAAAAGCATTTGCTCCTTCACTATCATTGAATGCTTTAATTAATTGAGTTGGAATTTGTTTTTGAGATTGTGTAATAAATAAGGCTTGCGTTTTATAACTCTGTTCAGGTGTGTAATTTCTGATAGCACGCTCTTGTTCCACAATTAATCGAACCGCCACCGATTGAACTCTTCCTGCAGAAAGTCCACCTTTTACCTTACGCCATAAAACAGGGGAAAGCTCGTATCCCACCAAGCGATCTAAAATTCTTCTTGCTTGTTGGGCGTTTACCAAATCATAATTTATTGTACGTGGCGTTTCTATTGCTTTTAGAATAGCCTTTTTCGTGATTTCTGAAAAAACGATACGTTTCGAATTGTCCTTGTTAAGGTCTAAGGTATTCGCCAAATGCCACGCAATCGCCTCTCCCTCTCGATCTTCATCACTTGCTAACCAAACTGTCTCCGATTTTTTTGCTAAACTTTTTAATTCATTAACCAGCTTCTTTTTATCACTACTAACCGTGTACTTCGGCGTAAAATCTCCATCAAGACTCACCCCAAGCTCTTTGGATGGAAGGTCTGCAATATGGCCAAAACTTGAAGCTACTTTAAAGTCTTTTCCCAAAAATTTCTCTATGGTTTTCGCTTTTGCAGGTGACTCTACTATTACTAAATTCTTGGCCATGCTTAATTTTGTTTGGAAACAAAAGTAGTTAAGTTTTTTTGTAACTGTCAAATTTTAAATTACAGTTCTTTAAATTTGGTCTTTCATTTCCTTTCGAAGGAGATTTTATTTTTATCAAAAAAAGCATGTTAATGAACTCATTTCAAACTTACCTAATATGAACCTTGACTCAATAAAACATTTTTTTGAAGCCAACTTGCTCAATGAAATCGATAAGGTGGGAACAACAAGAAAAGTAGAAACTGGAGATATTCTGATTGATTTTGGAGAACAGATCAAATTTATACCCCTTATACTTGAAGGAGCAATCAAGGTCGTAAGAGAAGATGATAACGGAGATGAATTACTTCTTTACCACGTGGACTTTGGAAATACTTGTGCGATGACTTTAAATTGCTGTATGGAATCCACACAAAGTGAAATTCGAGCCATCTGTGAGGCCGATACTACACTCATTATGATTCCAGCAGATTATATGGATCCTTGGTTGGCTCAATATAAAACATGGCGTGTCTTCATTTTTGAAAATTATCACAACCGTATGGCTGAATTACTGAAAGCTGTGGATTCTCTTACTTTCTTGAACTTGGATGAACGCTTGGAGCGATATCTTCTAGATAAAGTTACCTACCTCAAAAAAAATACGCTTAAGATTACGCATTTAGAAGTAGCTACTGATTTAAATTCGTCAAGAGTGGTTATCTCCAGACTGTTAAAAAAAATGGAGCGAAATGGAAAACTCAAACTGGGCAGAAATACCATTCAAATTCCCTCCCAAAAAGAGACGGTGTAACTTATGTTACAGTTATTGAGTTAAACTGTAGTATTTTTGTTGAAAATAAGTATTCTGAAACAATTTTTTCCCATACTTAATTGGTTGCCTTCCTATAAGAGATCCTATTTAAAAGATGACCTCATAGCGGGTGTTACGGTAGCGATTTTATTAATCCCTCAAGGAATGGCTTATGCGCTAATCGCAGGCCTACCTCCTATTTATGGGCTTTATGCTGCACTAACTCCACAAATCATTTATGCCATTCTAGGTACATCTAGACAATTAGCTGTTGGTCCAGTAGCAATGGATTCTTTACTTGTAGCGGCTGGACTAGGAGCCTTATCTATTGTTTCACCAGACCAATATATTCAAATGGCTATTCTTTTAGCCTTACTTATGGGAGTCATTCAATTTCTTTTAGGTCTTTTTAGAATGGGCTTCATTGTCAAATTTTTATCAAAACCTGTAATTAGTGGTTTTACCTCAGCAGCAGCAATCATTATAGGATTTAGTCAATTAAAACATTTGTTAGGAATTAATATTTCACAAAGCAATAAACTTCATCTCGTCATTGGGTCGTTTTTTAATAGCGCTACGCCTTTACATTTTCCTTCACTAATCATAGGCCTGGTTAGTATTCTTTTATTGGTAATCCTAAAAAAATGGAATCCAAAAATTCCAGCATCCCTATTTATTGTGACTTTAGGAATTGCTTGGATTTATTTTACAAAACAGAACGAAAATGGAGTACAGGTTGTAGGATTGATTCCAGAAGGGCTTCCTTTTTTTAGCCTACCTAATGTAACTTGGGAAAACATTCAACTTCTTTTTTCTACTGCAGTTACATTGGCACTGGTAGCTTTCATGGAGGCCATTTCTGTTGCCAAAGCAATTGAAGAAAAACACAAAGATTACGAAGTAGACTCCAATCAAGAATTAATTGCATTAGGATCCTCAAACATTGTAGGTTCCTTATTTCAATCCTACCCAACTACAGGTGGATTCTCAAGAACAGCTGTGAACGATCAAGCAGGAGCAAAGACCGGAGTTGCACCTTTGATTACAGCTGCAATAATTGCGGTAGTATTAAATTTTTTTACTGATTGGTTTTATTATTTACCTAAGTCAATTTTAGCAGCAATCATTCTAGTAGCTGTTGTTAATTTAATTAATGTTAACTATGCCATTCGCTTATACAAAAGTGCCAAAGACGAATTTTTAGTTTTATTAATTACATTTTTACTTACCCTATTTATAGGAATCACCGAAGGAATTTTATTAGGAATTTTACTTTCTCTCCTCTTATTGGTTTATCGAAATTCAAAACCCCATTACGCTTTTTTAGGAAGAATAGGTAAGACCAACTACTTTAAAAATATTTACCGTTTTCCAGATGAAGTAGTCCCAAGAGAAGATCTAGTAATTCTTCGCTTTGATGCACAACTTTTCTTTGGGAATTTTCAATATTTCAAGAAACTAGTCCATAACGCCATTGACAAAAATCCAGAAAAAATCAAAGGCTTTATAATTAATGGCCGTTCAATTAATTACATAGATAGTTCTGCCGCAGAACAACTTACTGAATTAATCTTAGCACTTCAAAAGAAGGGGATTCGTGTTATGTTTGTTGGTGCCATTGGTCCGGCTAGAGATGTGATATTAAAAAGTGATATTATTAAAGTATTAAAAAAGCAAAACTTGTTTATCACATCGGGTGATGCAACAGATAGTTTTGATGGTATCTGTAAGAAAACAGCGCTACAAAAAAAATTGAGCCGTCAAACGAATTCTTAAATTCAAGTGTAACAAATATGACATAGGATACTATTTAAAACTTTAATTTTACAAAAAACAAAAAGAAATGATCATAGAACAAATTTATACGGGCTGTCTTTCTCAAGGCGCTTACTATATAGAAAGTAATGGAGAAGCTGCAATTATTGATCCTCTTCGTGAAGTAGCTTCATACATCGAGAAAGCAAAAACAAATAAAGCCACTATTAAGTATATATTTGAAACTCATTTTCATGCTGACTTTGTAAGTGGTCATGTAACTCTTGCCAAAGAAACAGGAGCAACTATAGTCTACGGCCCTTTGGCAAAAACAGGTTTCGATTCTTTGATCGCTAAAGACCAACAAGAGTTTAAGATAGGTGAACTCACGCTTACGGTTTTACATACTCCGGGTCATACGATGGAGAGCACCACTTATTTATTGAGTGATGTTTCTAAAAAAGACATTGCTATTTTTAGTGGTGATACTTTGTTTTTGGGTGATGTGGGACGACCAGATTTAGCACAAAAAGCAGCCGATATGACTCAAGAAGATCTTGCAGGGATCCTTTATGACAGTCTTCGTAAAAAAATCATGCCTTTGGCTGATGACCTTCTAGTTTATCCCGCACATGGTGCTGGCTCTGCTTGTGGGAAAAACTTGAGCAAAGAAACTGTTGGAACTCTAGGAGACCAAAAAAGAACAAATTATGCCTTAAGAGCAGACATGACTAAAGCAGAATTCACAAAAGAAGTAACTGACGGTTTACTTCCCCCACCACAATATTTTCCTTTGAATGTAAAAATGAATAAAGAGGGGTATGAAGACATTGAATCAGTGATCGAATCAGGAACAAGACCCTTATCTCCGGAAGCATTTGAAATTGCTGCTAATGAAACAGGTGCGATTGTTCTAGATGTGAGGCATCAAGATGATTTTACAAAAGGACATATTCCTCAATCAATTTTCATAGGCATTGATGGGGGATTTGCCCCATGGGTAGGAGCCATGATCGGAAATGTAGATCAAGCGATACTATTAGTAACCCCTGATGGCAGAGAAGAAGAAACGGTTACACGTTTAGCTCGTGTTGGTTTTGACAATACATTGGGTTATTTGAAAGGTGGGATGAACAGCTGGAAAAAAGCAGCTAAAACATTAGATACTGTTGAAGGAATTGAGGTCGCAAACTTCAAACCTTTAGCTGAAAAAGAGCAATTGAACATTTTTGATGTCCGAAAACCTGGGGAATACTTATCAGAACACCTTATCGACGCAAATAACACACCTCTTGATTTTTTAAATAATCATATGAGTGAATTCCCGACTGAGGGTCATTTCTATCTTCATTGTGCTGGAGGATACAGAAGTATGATTGCTGCTTCTATTTTAAAAAGTCGTGGGATTCATAATTTGATTGATGTTCGTGGTGGATTTACTGCGATCAAAAAAGGAAAAATGAAAGTATCGGACTATGTATGTCCATCAACAATTTAACTACTTAGAATCATAATTTATATGGAATGGATTTTTAAACCCTGGCCCTGGTACATTGGTGGGCCATTGATCGCTTTTGTCATGTTTTTATTACTTTTTTTAGGTAAGAATTTTGGCATGTCCTCAAACCTAAGAACGCTTTGTACAATATGCGGTGCGGGTAAAAGCACACGCTTTTTTGATTTTGATTGGAAAACACAACAATGGAATTTATTAGTTGCTTTTGGCGCCATAATCGGAGGTTGGATTGGTGTTAATTGGTTGTCAGATAGTATTGCAGTCCAACTGCACCCAGACACCATTAATCAACTCCATCAGTTTAATATAAAAAGTGCTGGAGAGGCATATATGCCAGAAGAGTTATTCAGTTTGCAAGCCCTCTCAAATCCTAAAGTCCTTATCACACTTTCGCTGGGCGGCTTTTTAGTTGGTTTTGGAGCTCGTTATGCAGGTGGATGTACTTCGGGTCATGCTATATCTGGCTTAAGTAATCTTCAATTAGTTTCCTTATACGCTGTAATTGGATTCTTTATAGGCGGCTTAGCAATGAACCATTTTTTACTTCCTTATTTCTTTTAAATCATGAGACAACTTTATTTTTTATTTATCGGTATTTTTTTCGGAATTATTATGTTCAAATCTGAAGCTGCTTCTTGGTTTAGGATTTATGAAATGTTTCAATTCAAATCATTTCATATGTATGGAATTATAGGTTCTGCATTATTCTTTGGAGTTATAATCATACAAGTGATCAAGAGATTAAAACTCAAATCAGCATTTGGAGAAACGATCCAAATTCCCAATAAAGAAAAAAGTGTTTCCCGTTATATTTTAGGAGGAACTTTATTTGGTTTAGGCTGGGGATTAGCAGGAGCTTGTCCTGGTCCCATGTTTACTTTAATTGGTGCTGGATTTATTCCGATTTTGGTTGTGATCTTTTTTGCTTTAATAGGCACTTGGGTATATGGACTCTTCGTGAAAAAACTCCCTCATTAATAATATAAAAACCTCCTTTTAATCACTATATCAGATTCTCTGTGTAATAGACATGACAAAATGTCAATGTCCTTTGGTTTTTTTGTAATTTTGTGAAGAAATTTTTAAAAAAGAACCTGTACGCATAATGTCGGTAAAAGAAATAAATTCGCTGAAAAAAAACCCTCTAGAACATGAGGGAACTACTATTGTTTCAAATGTTACTGAAGGAAAAAATTCAAATAAGAAAGCTTATATAGAGAGTTACGGCTGTCAGATGAATTTTGCTGATAGTGAAGTTGTTGCCTCCATTTTACATAAAGAAGGGTATTCTATAACAGATACTTTAGATCAAGCATCGTTAGTTTTAGTCAATACCTGTTCCATCAGAGAAAAAGCCGAGCTTACAGTACGTAAACGTTTGGAATATTTTAATTCTTTAAAAAGAAATAAATCTGATATGACCGTTGGTGTTTTGGGATGCATGGCCGAACGACTAAAACATAAATTTCTTGAGGAAGAAAAGATAGTGGACTTAGTTGTGGGTCCAGATGCTTACAAAGACATTCCTAACTTACTTAAAGAAGCAGCTAATCATAGAGAAGCTGTTAATGTGATTTTATCAAAAGAAGAAACCTATGGAGACATTGCTCCTGTGCGATTAAATTCAAATGGTGTCTCTGCTTTTGTTTCCATCACAAGAGGCTGTGACAATATGTGTACTTTTTGTGTTGTCCCTTTTACTCGAGGAAGAGAACGGAGTCGAGATCCCAAAAGTATATTAGAAGAAATAACAGATCTTGTTTCTAAAGGATATAAAGAAATTACCCTTTTAGGACAAAATGTTGATAGCTACTTGTGGTACGGAGGAGGACTAAAAAAAGACTTCGAAAAAGCTAGTGCACTTCAACAAAAAACAGCTGTTAATTTCGAGACGTTGCTTGGACTTGTTGCCCAGTCCTATCCCAACATAAGGGTTCGATTTTCAACTTCTAATCCGCAGGATATGTCTGTGGAAGTTTTAAAAGTGATGAAAAAATACGATAACATTTGCAAACACATACACTTGCCCGTTCAGTCTGGAAGTAATACGATCTTAAAAAAGATGAATCGTCAACACACGCGCGAGGAATACTTCAAGCTTATAGATTCAATTCGTAAAATAATCCCTGATTGTGCAATTTCTCAAGACATGATAGCTGGGTTTCCTACAGAGAGTGAAAGTGATCATCAAGATACCTTAACCCTTATGGACTATGTAAAATATCATTTTGGGTATATGTATACCTATTCTGAACGTCCTGGGACATTAGCTGCAAAAAAAACTGAAGATGATATTCCACAGCGTGTTAAACAAAGAAGATTAAGTGAAATCATTGGGAAACAAAGAGAGCACAGTCAATTTCGTACTGCTGAATATATTGGAAAAACAGTATGTGTTTTAGTTGAAAAAACTTCAAAAAAACTGGACACCCAATGGAGCGGACGATCTACTCAAAATACGGTAGTGGTTTTTCCTAAAGGGAAATATAAAATAGGGGATTTTGTTGATGTAAAAATAAAAGAATGTACCTCAGCAACTTTGATAGGGGAAGCTGTAAGATATTCAAAAGGCGTTTAATCATGGATTCATTACAAAGCATAAAACAACGATTTGGAATTATTGGAAACAATATTGGCCTTAATCGTTCATTAGAAAAAGCAATTCGCGTATCTAGTACTGATATTTCAGTATTAGTGATTGGAGAAAGTGGCGTGGGTAAAGAAAATATCCCTAAGATTATTCACCAATATTCTCATCGAAAGCACTCCAAATATATTGCGGTAAACTGTGGTGCAATTCCAGAGGGAACAATCGACAGTGAACTTTTTGGTCATGAGAAAGGTGCCTTTACAGGAGCCACTCAAACCCGTTCAGGTTATTTTGAAGTAGCCGATGGGGGAACCATTTTCCTAGATGAAGTAGGAGAACTGCCGTTGACAACGCAAGTACGTCTTTTACGTGTTTTAGAAACAGGGGAATTTATAAAAGTAGGTTCTTCTAAAGTTCAAAAAACCAATGCTCGGATTGTTGCTGCTACTAATGTAAATATGATGGAAGCAATTCAAAAAGGAAAATTTAGAGAGGATTTGTACTATCGTTTAAGCACCGTTGAAATTACACTTCCTCCTTTAAGAGAACGTAAAGAAGACATCGTATTATTGTTTAGAAAATTTGCTTCCGACTTCGCATTAAAATACCAAATGCCTCCCTTAAAATTGGATGATCATGCCCAAGCCCTACTTCAAGAATATAGGTGGAATGGAAATATAAGACAGCTCAGAAATGTAGCTGAACAATTATCCGTATTGGAAAAAGAGAGAAATATTAATGCCGCTATGTTAGGAACCTATCTCCCAGATAGGACAAGTCAGTTACCCGCTTTGGTGGGTCAAAAAAAACAAGAAAGTGATTTTTCATCTGAACGAGAAATTCTATACAAAGTCTTGTTTGATATGAAAAGTGATTTAAATGACTTGAAAAAATTAACTTTAGACTTAATGAATAACGGAGTCTCTAAGGGAACGCAAGAAAAAAATCAAGGGCTAATTGAAAAAATTTACGGGAAAGAATCTGATGAAAATAGTGAAGAGGAGTCCACACCTATCAATGCATTACCTTTTCCCACAGAGACTCCTGAAATTTCAAAAATCGATACTTCCGACAAATATTCATACGCTGAAACAATAGAGGAGGAAGAACCGCTTTCACTTCAAGAAAAAGAAATTGAAATGATTAAACAAGCTTTGATAAGAAGCAATGGAAAACGTAAATTAGCTTCAAAAGAATTGGGTATCTCAGAACGAACACTTTACAGAAAAATTAAACAATATGATCTCAATGAAATTGATACGGAATAAAATTCAAATTATACTGGGATTGCTTTTTCTTTTGATTTTACAATCTTGTGGGATTTACTCTTTTACTGGGGCTTCAATTCCTCCAGGAGTAACCACTTATCAAGTGAATTTCTTTGAAAATCAAGCAGGAAATAGACCTGGATCTACTGTTGAGCCGGGATTGGATAATGAATTCACTATCGCGTTACAAGATCTAATAATGAACCAAACCAATCTTGACTTAGTCCCTCAAGACGGTCAACTTATTTATGAAGGTGAGATTACAGAATATAGCGTTACTCCTATGTCTGCGACTGCAAAAATTACAGCCGCTCAAAATCGTTTAAAAATGACAGTGGCTTTTCGATTCATCAATACTAAAAGAGAGGAAGATGATTATAAAAAAAGCTATTCCTTCTTTTACGACTTCCCGGCTGCACTTCAAGTTTATGACGTAAAAGATGCCGCACACAAAGAAATTTTTGATCGAATTACTCAAGATATTTTTAATGATACTTTAGCAAAATGGTAATTCAAGACTCCACTTCATTTTTTTCATTATTGGATCATTTCGAGCACTCTAACGCAACTCAACTTGAGCAGCTCAAAGAAATTTTAAACAGCTATCCTGATTTTCACTTAGCTAGAATCTATTTGCTAAAAGCACAACAGCAATTAAATCCTGATGCTTTCGACAAACAACTTTCTCACACTGCCATAGCGACCTATGACCGAGAATTACTTTATGAGTTCATCAAAAACCAAAAAGAACCTAAAGCACTTAAAAAGACAGAGAAAGTAGTTGAGTCCAAGAAAGTTTCTGAGAAAGAAAATCCAATAACAAAAAAGAAGAAAGCTACTCCAACTAAAATAAATAAAAAAACTACCTCAGAAAAAACACCACAAAAACAAACTCAAGAGCAGCTTCCAGAAAAGCTCAGTTTTTCTGATTGGGCAAAATATTTAAAAACAAAGAAGGCCGTTACTAAAGAGACTCCATCGCTGGAAGACAAATTCCAACTTATTGATTCTTTTCTAGAAAACACCAAACGAATTGTCCCTGAAAAAAATACTAAAAATACAGTTGATTTAAGTGAAGAAAGTTGGACCTCAACAGACGAACTAATGACTGAAACTTTAGCCAAAGTTTTTATCAAGCAAAAAAAATATGACCAAGCACTACAAGCCTTTCAGATTTTAGGTTTGAAATATCCAGAAAAAAATAGTTTCTTTGCAGACCAAATTAAAGAGATCAAAAGATTACAAAAACTGAAAGACTAACCTAATGAGTACATTTTCAATATTTATCGCCCTTATCATTATAGTATGCTTCCTCCTTGTGTTGGTAGTTATGGTTCAAAATCCTAAGGGTGGAGGACTTTCTTCTTCTATTGGTGGAGGTGGATCACAACAAGTAGGTGGGGTGCAGAAAACATCAGACTTCTTAGATCGAAGCACATGGGTACTCGCTTCCTTATTATTGATCTTGATCTTAATTTCAAACGTAACTTTGTCTTCAGGAGAAACAATCTCAGATTCAAAACTGTTACAAGACGAAGCTACTGAACAAGTAATTCCGGAATCACTCCCTGAAACTACAAACGAAATTCCTGAGATTCCAGTTCAAGATCCAGAAAACAACTAGTTTTTCTCAATTCACCTCAAAATACTGACAAGCTGACATTTTATACTTTGATTTGTCAGTAGCTAGTGCATTGGCATGATTTCTGAAAACATAACAAAAATAAATTTTTAATCATGAGTAAAATGAATATTAAACCATTAGCAGACAGAGTGCTTATAGAACCGGCTGCTGCTGAAACTAAAACGTCATCTGGTCTTTATATTCCAGATACTGCAAAAGAGAAACCTCAAAAAGGGATTGTTGTTGCCGTTGGATCGGGAACTAAAGATAACCCAATGACTGTCAGTACAGGTGACCATGTTTTATATGGTAAGTATGGAGGGACTGAACTGAGTCACGATGGAAAAGATTATCTAATCATGAAAGAAAGCGATATCCTCGCTATCGTTTAATTCATTAAAATTTAAAAAATGGCAAAAAGAATAGAATTTGATATAGAAGCAAGAGATGGCATCAAACGAGGTGTTGATGCACTTGCTAATGCGGTAAAAGTAACACTTGGACCCAAAGGAAGAAATGTAATCATTGGTAAATCTTTTGGTGCACCTCAGGTGACTAAAGATGGTGTTACAGTTGCTAAAGAAATTGAATTGGAAGACGCTCTTGAAAATATGGGAGCACAGATGGTTAAAGAAGTAGCTTCTAAAACAAATGACCTTGCAGGAGATGGAACCACAACGGCTACCATTTTAGCTCAAGCTATCGTAAAAGAAGGGCTTAAAAATGTTGCAGCTGGCGCTAATCCTCTTGATTTAAAAAGAGGAATTGACAAGGCTGTTGATGCAATCGTTAAAGAACTAACTGAACAAGCTGTGGCTGTTGGAGATTCTTCAGAAAAAATCAACCAAGTGGCAAGCATTTCTGCAAACAATGATTCCACTATAGGAGGACTTATAACTGAAGCTTTCGAAAAAGTAGGTAAAGAAGGAGTAATCACAGTAGAAGAAGCAAAAGGAACAGATACATATGTAGATGTAGTAGAAGGAATGCAATTTGACAGAGGATACTTATCTCCATATTTTGTGACAGATTCAGAAAAAATGGAGGCTGATCTTGAAACTCCTTACATCTTATTGTTTGACAAGAAGATTTCTACTATGAAAGATTTACTCCCTGTTTTGGAGCCTGTTGCACAAACAGGGAAGCCACTCCTTATTATTGCAGAAGATGTTGATGGCGAAGCACTTGCAACTTTGGTGGTAAATAAATTACGTGGAGCACTCAAAATTGCTGCTGTAAAAGCACCTGGTTTTGGAGACAGAAGAAAAGCAATGTTAGAAGATATTGCCATCCTTACAGGAGGAACTGTTATCTCAGAAGATAGAGGATTTACTCTTGAAAACACAACGATTGAAATGCTAGGTACTGCTGAAAAAGTATCCATTGATAAAGACAACACTACAGTAGTGAATGGAAACGGTTCTGCCGACGAAATCCAAGCTAGAGTAAGTCAAATCAAAGCACAGATCGAATCTACAACTTCGGACTATGACAGAGAAAAACTTCAAGAACGTTTGGCTAAACTCTCTGGCGGTGTTGCTGTACTTTATGTAGGTGCTCCCTCTGAAGTTGAAATGAAAGAGAAGAAAGATAGAGTAGATGATGCTTTACACGCTACTAGAGCTGCAGTAGAAGAAGGAATTGTTGCTGGTGGTGGAGTTGCTTTACTTAATGCGAAAAAAATACTTTCAAAACTAAAATCTGAGAACGCTGACGAAGCTACAGGAATTCAAATTATCAATAAAGCGGTTGAAGCGCCACTTAGAACTATTGTTGAAAATTCGGGTGGTGAAGGTTCTGTTGTAGTTTCAAAAGTTTCTGAAGGAAAAGATAATTTTGGATACAATGCTAAAGAAGGTAGCTACGTTGATATGCTTAAGGAAGGGATTATTGATCCTAAAAAAGTGACCCGTGTTGCCCTTGAAAATGCAGCTTCAGTATCTGGAATGATCCTGACTACAGAATGTGCTTTAATAGACATTAAAGAAGATGCGCCTGCAGCAGCTCCCCCAATGGGTGGCGGTATGCCAGGTATGATGTAATTGCATTCATTACAAATAAAAAAACCCGCCAATTGGTGGGTTTTTTGTTTTTAGTTTTTTTGTTCGGGCATCCGTTCATATAAACAACACATCGGTAATTTATCATAAACCATATTCTCTGCTTTTACTAAAGGAGTATCGTGACCCACTTTTGCGATTTCAGTCTGTACTGTTTTCAAAGGGACTTTGTTTTGATCATAAATAAGAGAGATCACATTACTTGGAATGTTCCAAGTAGCCATTTTAACTCCTTTCACAGCCAAAGCAGCTTTTTCAATCCTCATTTTGCACATTTCACAATTTCCACTGACTTCAAAATTAGCTTTTGCATTTTTATTCTTTTTTTCCTGAGCACCAAGAGCAACTGGAAGCACTAGTGTAAATAATAAGATTAGTTTTTTCATAGTGTTAAATTTTAGATTTAATATAATTTATAAATTCCATCGTAGACCAGAATAGAGCATTCTCCCAAAAATAGGAGCATAAACTTGAGCTGAATCAAAATTAATACCAAAAGGGTCATCCGCAGCAATAATAGGATTTTTTTGAGTATAATCTCCTAAATTTTCCACTCCGGCATACACCTCAAGTTTAGTATTAAAGGCACGAGTCAGTTGACTGTTCCATAACCCATAAGCTGAAGCATAGGATCCATTTCCATCTCGGATACTGCTAACTAAACGTTGTTTCCCAAGGGCGTGATACGTCAAATCCCATCTCCATTGGGCTCCATTAGATTTTCTTTCGGTTTCCCAACCCATATTTCCAAAAAAGCGATTTTGTGCTTGCAAAGGGCGTTGTAAAAAACCAGATTTATAGGCCGTTTTTACATCATAATTTTTGTAGGCAAAACGGAAACTCAATGCCTTTACAGGACTGTAGTCTACAGCTAATTGAAAACTGTTTGCCCTACTCCTTCCTTCCAAATTATAAAAAGAAATCTTACCTTGTTCTTCCCAATCTACCACAACTTGATCTGTAAAATCAGTAATATAATAATCGGCAGTAATATCACCCTCTCCTCCCCAAAGCGAGAAAATTTTACGAACACTAACTCCATAATTCCAAGCAGTTTCTGGATTTAAACCATAAATTAATCCTCCATTCTGCTGAATTGAAATAAGACGGTTTGTTCCAAATAAAGTTTGATTTTCTGCGAAAATATTAGCGGCTTTTCTGCCACTTCCAACAGAGGCTCTAATGATTATTTTTTCTTTAGGTAAATAACGTAAATGAAATCTAGGAGTAATAAAAGTTCCCAATCGATTGTGAATATCCAACCGAATCCCTCCTATCAAACTAAAGTTTTCTAAATTATCATAGCTGTATTCAAAAAACCCACCCAAGGATTGATCATTTCGATCAAAGAAAAAAGTATCTACCTTTTCTAGATATTGGTCAAAGGAAAAGTTTAATCCTGCTTTAAATTTATTTTTGGTATTCCCAATAATTGAATTGAATAATAGGTTTGCATAAAAACTTTCTTGATCAATTTCATAACGTCTATAGCCAAAGTAAGCTTTCTGTTTATGATTACTATAAGCCGATTGAAAACCAAAACTTTGAAAAGGAATTTCGGGGAAAACATAACCCACTTTTAAGGAACTATCAAAACGATTGGTTTGAATCTCACTTCCCCATAATGAATTATTTTCCCTGTCCAATTCAGGGTTAAAACCAACTTCTCCAATTTGTTTGTTATCCTCCATCCAACGAACGCTGACAAAACTGACCCAGCCTTTTTCAGCATCAGTATATTGCCAACGGTTTAAGATATTTACTTGTTTTGCTAGGGGGACATCTAAAAAAGAATCTCTATTTTGATCTTTTTCTTTTGTTCGCTGATTAGCATGTAAAAAAAGTCCGGAGCTCCATTTATTATTCACTTTAAAATTTCCATGAGCATTCACCTCCTGACGACCATTTGCAGAGGTGAAAAAATTAAAGAAAAGCGGAACGTCAGAAAAAGGTTTTTTAATCTCTGTATTTATTTGTCCCGCAATACTTTCATATCCATTAACTACCGTTCCCATCCCTTTTGTAATCTGGATACTTTCAATCCAGGTTCCTGGCGTAAATGTTAATCCATAGGCTTGAGATGCCCCTCGAACCATAGGGATATTCTCCTCTGTAATTAATAAATAAGGGCTAGTAAGGCCCAACATCTTAATTTGTTTCGTTCCGGTCAAGGCATCTGAAAAACTCACATCAATTGAGGGGTTGGTTTCAAAACTTTCAGAAAGATTACAACAGGCAGCTTTTAATAGTTCAGCACTGTTTACGTTAATAATATTTTGCGCAGCCAAATACGATTTTTGAATGGCCTTTCTTCTTTGGGTGAGGGTAACCTCATCCAAATTCTCTGAAGCATCCTCATAAAGTATGTGCTCCAATAGAGCGCTATTCTTCTCTATTGTTAAGGTATCCGTTTTAAACCCAAGAAAACTAATAACTAGTTGTTTGATTTCGGTTGTAAAAGGTAGAGAGAAGTTACCATTTTGATCGGTAATTGAACCAACTTGGGTCCCCAACCAAAACACATTTGCACCCTCTAAAGGTTTGTTTTTATTGGATTCTTTGGAGAATATCGTGCCCGAAAAGGTTTCTTGTGCGTTTACAGAAAAGCTGTAAATGCTTAATAGTAGTATGATGTATTTTTTCATTGTTTTGTTTTATAGGTTAGAACTGTTTTGAAATGAGAAAACAGAAAAACTAACTATATAAAACCAAACGATGTTGCATTAAAATTATCTTGTTATCATTGGGGGGAGGTGGGTTCCAGTTTTTATTTTCGATTATAGGTAAAACAGGAATTGTGTGGTTTAAACAATCTGTAAAAAAAGCTGTTTGGATAAATGAAATGTCAATAGTTACGCTCTCGGCTGTAAGCTTTTGAGGTTCATCGTTTTGAATAAGTAAGGTAGTATCCTTACAGCATGATTTCTTAGTGATATTTCTCTTAGAGGGAGTCTCTTCCTTTTTACTCATTTCCATTCCGCAATCAGATGGATTATGCGCAAAGGAAACTGAGGCAATCTCAGCTCCACAATAATGAACATTTAAAGCAAATCCTACCCTAGTCCCTAAAATAAGGGCTGCCAGAAAAAAGCTTATGATCTGTTTCATTTTCATAAAACAAAGATACTAATTTACTGATTACCCTTGAGATAAGGTAAATGTTATTTAAATCATAATTTTGATTTTTAATGCCAAAACGTAGCTATAAATCAATGATATACGATACATAATAACTACTTTTGTGGATAATGAATCAAAAACCGTTTTCTGAAGCAATCTCAAAGATTTCAAATCATTTGAAATCAGCAGATATACCTCTAGTTGAGGGCTTAACGTATGCTTGTACTGTTTTGAGAAAAACTTTCGATCATTACGACTGGGTTGGTTTTTATTTTGCCGATTTTGATAAAAAAATACTTCGCTTAAAAGCCTATTCAGGGAATCCTGTAGAACATCAAGAAATTCCTTTTGGAAAGGGTATCTGTGGACAAGTGGCAGTGTCCAACAAAAACTTTGTTGTTCCAGATGTCAACGCACAAGACAATTATTTGGCTTGTAGTATTGATGTGAAATCAGAAATTGTAATTCCTCTCTTTTTAGAAGGTAAAAATATTGGACAAATTGATATTGATTCTGATAAAATAAACCCCTTTTCTTTAAAAGACGAACAATTTCTTGAAGCAGTTTGTGCTCTTATTTCAAAAACCTATTCTTCATCACTATTACAATTTTAAAATTACAATGAATTCCAAAAAAATTAGTTCGGCACTTATTTCTGTTTTTGATAAAACAGGTTTAGAACCCTTAATCAAAGCCTTAGTTGCCGATGATGTAAGCTTATATTCTACAGGAGGCACAGAAACCTTTATTCGTGATTTGGGACATGAAGTTCATGCCGTTGAAGATTTAACAGGATATCCCTCTATTTTGGGAGGGCGTGTAAAAACTTTACATCCAAAAGTTTTTGGAGGAATTTTAAATCGTTCGGCTTTGGAATCTGACCAAAAAGAACTTGATCAATATGAGATCCCATCATTTGATTTGGTGATTGTGGATCTGTATCCCTTTGAAAAAACAGTGGCTGGTAATGCAACAGAAAATGAAATCATTGAAAAGATAGACATAGGAGGAATTGCCTTAATTCGTGCTGCTGCTAAAAACTTTTCTGATGTTTTTTGTATTTCGAATAAGGAAGATTACGCTTCATTTATTGAGATTTACAACAATGCAAACGGTGCTCCGTCTGAAGAAGAAAGAAAAGCATTTGCAGTAAAAGCGTTCCATACATCTTCTCATTATGACACAGCTATCTTTAATCATTTTAACGAAACAGAAGATCGACTGAAAGTGAGCATAAGCAACTCAAAAGTATTGCGATATGGAGAAAACCCACATCAACAAGGACGCTTTTTTGGTCCTTTAGAGGATTTACTAGAGCACGTTCACGGAAAAGAAATTTCGTACAACAACCTTTTAGACATTGATGCTGCTGTAAATTTAATGCTTGAGTTTTATGATGGTAAACCCGCCTTTGGAATCTTAAAGCACAATAATGCTTGTGGTTTTGCAGTGCGCGATACTTTATCCGCAGCGTATAAAGATGCTCTTGCAGGGGATCCTGTCTCAGCATTTGGAGGAGTTTTGATTAGTAATAAAACAATTGACCTCGAAACAGCTACAACCATACACTCGTTATTCTGTGAAGTAGTCATCGCACCCAATTACAATGCAGCAGCCCTTTCTTTATTGAAAGAAAAGAAAAACCGTATCATCTTAATACAAAAGGAATCATCACTACCCAGTCAAACACTCAGAACATGTTTAAACGGAGTTTTGGTTCAGGATAAAGATGCTAAAACAGATGGACAAGAAGATTTAACTACTGCAACAAAATTACAGCCCTCTGCAAGTGAAATAAAAGATTTATTATTTGCTTCCAAAATTTGTAAGCACACCAAATCCAACACCATTGTTTTAGCAAAAAACGAACAATTACTTGCCTCGGGTACAGGTCAAACTTCTCGAGTTGATGCACTCAATCAAGCAATAAACAAGGCAACTAGTTTTGGTTTTGATTTAAAAGAATCGGCAATGGCTAGCGATGCGTTTTTCCCTTTTCCTGATTGTGTTGAAATTGCAGATAAAGCAGGGATTAAAACAGTCATTCAACCAGGTGGTTCTATCAAAGATAAATTATCAATTGAGTATTGCGATTCCCATGAGATTTCAATGGTTTTTACAGGAATCCGACACTTTAAACATTAATTCATATTTTTAATTAATTAATTCAAGAAAAATGGGGTTTTTTACAGAAGAAATTGCAATTGATTTAGGGACGGCAAATACCTTAATAATTCATAATGACAAGGTAGTTGTAAACAGTCCTTCCATTGTTGCAATTGATCGAACAACAAACAAAGTTATCGCAATTGGACATGAGGCCAATATGATGCAAGGAAAAACTCATGAAAACATTAAAACAGTGCGCCCGTTGAAAGATGGTGTGATTGCCGACTTTAATGCTTCTGAACAAATGATAAATCGACTTATAAAAAGCATCCCCACATTGAATCGTCGTTTTTTCTCTCCCTCCTTACGAATGGTAATCTGTATCCCGTCAGGGATAACTGAAGTTGAAATGCGAGCAGTAAAAGAATCTGCTGAACGAGTGAATGGAAAAGAAGTTTATTTGATACATGAACCAATGGCCGCAGCAATTGGAATTGGAATTGATATAATGCAACCCAAAGGAAACATGATTGTTGACATAGGGGGAGGTACCACTGAAATTGCAATTATCGCGCTTTCAGGAATAGTGTGTGACAAATCCATCAAAATCGCTGGTGATGTTTTCACAAGTGATATCATCAATTATATGCGGAATAAACACAACCTTTACATTGGTGAGCGTACTGCAGAAAAAATTAAAATTATAGTTGGAAGTGTTACAGAAGAACTTGATAATCCACCCGATACAATGTCTGTTCAAGGAAGAGATTTATTGTCTGGAAAACCCAAACAAGTAAACATTAATCATGGAGAAATAGCTAAAGCACTTGACAAATCGGTAATTCGAATTGAAGACGCTATTATGGAAGCACTTTCTCAAACCCCTCCAGAACTTGCTGCAGATATTTACAATACAGGAATTTATCTTGCTGGTGGAGGAGCCTTATTAAGGGGGCTGGACAAACGACTTTCTCAAAAAACTGACCTTCCCATCTATGTCGCTGAAGAACCCCTTCAAGCAGTGGTAAGGGGAACAGGAATTGCTTTGAAAAATATTGAGCGTTTCAAAACAGTTTTGATAAAATAAAAAAGGTATGCAGCGAATCATTAATGCGCTCGTACAATTCAGAAATCCCATTATCTATCTATTTTTAATGGGCATTTCCCTTTTCTTTTTGAGTAGTAGAAGCAGTTTTCATCAAAATAAATTGGAAAAATTCAGCCTTTATTTTTCTAGTAGTTTGTATGACTTTTCTAATTCAATTGATCAGTACTTCAATCTCAAAGAAAAAAATCAACTCCTGATAGAGGAAAATAGCCGCTTAAAGTCTATTGCACTAAAAGCAAATGCTCCATTTTTATATGATTCCTTCATGGGAAAATCTAAGCGTTTTCCTTTTAAAATAATCAACGTTAACATTATTAAAAACAGCTTCCTGAACCAAAGAAATTATATTTTAATTGACCAAGGAAGTGAAGATGGAATCCAACCTGAAACAGGAGTAATCACTTCAAATGGAATTCTTGGAATCGTAAAATCTGTTACTAAAAATCATGCAAGTATCATTTCAATTTTACATCAAGATTTAAAAATCAATGTCCGTTTCAAAAACCGCACTGCCTTTGGCTCTATGGTATGGAAAGGGTTAGATCCTGTGGAGTTTCGCATTGATGATATTGTTTCCAGCTCAAATATTGAATTAGGCGACACTATCGTTACTGGTGGAATGTCGTCTTTTTTTCCTTTTGGTATTCCATTTGGAACCATTACTGAATTAGATAAAGATTCTGATAGCGGTTACTTCATTGTTACGGCAAAATTATTCCAAAATCCTGCTCAGACATACAACGCCTATGTAATTGATAATAATTTTAAGGAGGAAATAGAATTGTTAAATAAAGAAGAAAGAAAATGAATCCTATCAATCTAAAATCTCTTGCTTTATTTGTATTAATAGTATTAGCACAAGTCCTTATTTTCAATCAAATGAATTTGTTTGGTTTCATTAACCCCATGATTTATTTATTATTCCTAATTCTCTATCGATTTGATCAAAATCAAACACTTTTTATTTTTATGGGCTTTCTGACGGGATATATGATTGATATTATGTCTCAAACAGGAGGTGCTCATGCTATAGCAAGTCTTTCAGTAAGTTATCTTCGCCCTTTTATCATCCGAAACACCTTTGGCATTACCGCTGAGCTACCAAAAAGCTTTAATAGTGATTTAAGAACCCTAAACAAAAGTATTTTTCTAGTATCATTTGTCTTTGTACACCACCTAATTTATTTTTTCGTGCTATACTTTAGCTGGGATGCTATTCTTCTCATTTTGAAAGGCACTTTCCTCACGACATTATTTTCCTTAATTTTAATCTTGATACTCACTTCATTCTCAAGACCTACAAAATGATTCGAAAAGGCATCTTATCGGCGTTCGTTATTGGAAGCTGTTTCCTGTTTATTTTTCAGTTGATGTCGCTACAATTATTCAATTCTGAATATTCAGCACTTTCTCAAAATAATGCCGTAGAGAAACGCCCTATTTACCCTAACCGTGGATTGATCTATGACAGAAATGGTGTTTTAATCGTTGCAAACCAACCCGTGTACGATCTCATGGTGGTTCCAGAAAATATACAACCCTTTGATACCATTGAAATGATTGAGGAACTCTCCATTTCAAAAGAAGAATTTCTTTTGAAATTAAAAAAAGCCAAGCGTTTTTCCTACAAACTTCCCTCTTTGATAATTAGACAAATTTCTGGTGAGAATCGAGCTTCATTTCAAGAGAAGATATGGAAGTACCCAGGATTTTATTTTCAAAAAAAATTAGCACGTGATTATGTTCTTCCAATAGCATCCAACTTATTGGGATATACAAGCGAAGTACTTCCCAGAGAAATCAATAAAGAAAATGATTATGCCTTAGGAGAAATGATAGGTCGACAGGGAATCGAAAAGACCTACGAAAACAGCTTGAGAGGAAAGAAAGGAACTACACTCTATCAAAAAGATCGATTTAACAGAATAATCGGTCCCTATAAAGAAGGCGCTTTTGATACAAAACCCAAATCTTCAGAAAATTTAACCCTCACCATTGATGCCTTACTTCAGCAGTACGGAGAATCTTTACTAAAAAACAAAAGAGGTGGTATTGTAGCAATTGAACCCAGCACGGGGGAAGTTCTTGCCCTTGTCACAGCTCCAAGTTATGATCCCAACTCATTAATTGGAAGAAAGCGTTCTAAAAACTTTAGCGTGTTGGTAAATGACACCATAGCAAAACCCTTGTTTGATCGTGGACTACAGGCTGAATATTCTCCAGGTTCTCCCTTCAAAACCCTCAATGCACTAATTGGATTGCAAGAAAAAGTAATCACTCCAGAGACCCGTTTTAGATGTAATGAAGGACATTATTATACTAAAAATGCCTTCATGAAATGTCACTGCTCCTACGGATCAAAAAATGACTTGATTAAAGGAATTTACAATTCCTGTAACACCTACTTTGCAAAAACTTATCTAGGGTTGATTAATAACGCGGTAACTCCAGCAGAAGGGGTAAATCGCTGGAGAGAACATTTAGAAAAATTTGGTTTAGGAAATTACTTAGGCTATGATCTCCCTATTGGTAAAAAAGGATTCATTCCCAATAGTAATTATTATGACCGATGGTACCAAAAAGGTCGTTGGGGTGGTACTACCATAATCTCAAATGCAATTGGCCAAGGAGAAGTTTTAACGACCCCTATTCAAATGGCAAATTTTACTGCCGCTATAGCCAATAGAGGTTACTTTATAAAACCCCATTTTAAAAAGTCTTTTTCTCAAAAAGAGAAAGATTCACTTTTTACTAAAAACTATACCTTGATTGAACCACAACATTTTGAAACTGTTATTGAAGGAATGTATCAGGTTGTAGAAAGAGGAACCGCAAAAATCGCAAGAATAAAAGGAATAGAAGTCAGTGGAAAAACAGGAACCGTTGAAAATTTTGTTCGTTTAAACAATGAGAAGACACAACTTTCAGATCACTCTATTTTCATAGCTTTTGCTCCAAAAGATGACCCTAAAATAGCCATCACCGTTTTTGTTGAGAATGGCTATTGGGGAGGTCGCTGGGCAGCACCTATTGCTAGTCTGATGATTGAAAAATACCTCACTGGAACTGTGAAAAGAAAATGGCTTGAAAATAAAATGCTTGAGGGAAGTTTAATGGATGAATACGACAAACCTCTTTCTGGAAAACCGTTTACGATCAATGAATAAAAAGCTTATTTTCAGACTAGACTGGTTGAGTATCTTCTTATACATTGCTCTCGTGATTTTTGGGATGATCAATATTTATTCTACTCGTTTATCTGAGTCTGATATTGCTGTCTGGGATCTTGGAAGTCCAGTAGGAAAACAATTATGGATATTTGTTTTTTGCTTAATCATTTTGCCGGCCATTCTTTATATCAAATCTAATTTCTTCGAACATCTGAGCTATGTATTTTACGGACTTTCTTTATTGAGTTTGATAGGCCTTTTTATTTTTGGGCAAACAATTTCGGGAGCAACATCGTGGTATTTAATTGGTGGATTTAGTCTTCAACCCTCTGAGTTTGCTAAAATAACAACAGCATTGGTTGTTGCCTCGAATTTGAGTTCTCTTCAAACTGATATTAAAAAGAAGCTACATTTAGCTAAGGTTCTTTTTCTCATTTCCCTTCCAATGGCACTCACAATTCTTCAACCAGATGCTGGATCTGCATTAGTCTTTTTAGGAATATTTTTTGTGTTGATTAGAGAAGGACTTGACTTGCGGTATTTATACCTTTTTATGGGACTGCTATTGATCTTTATTTTAACATTAGTGTTTGATCCCTTTCTCATTTCAATTAGTGGATTATTCTTGATTTTTTTCTTCTATTTATTTGTAAAGCGAATCGCTCCGAAAACTAAAAAGCTATCTTTTCTTATCTCATTTGGAATTTGTATTCTTTTTTCTTTTTCAGTGAATTTTATCTTTACTTCTGTTTTTGAACAGCGCCACAGAGACCGATTTAATATCATCTTAGGCCTTGAAACAGATACGCGTGGAATTGGCTATAATATCAACCAATCAAAGATCGCAATTGGATCTGGAGGGTTTTATGGGAAAGGATTTTTGAACGGAACTCAAACCAAAGGAGACTTTGTTCCAGAGCAAGACACTGATTATATTTTTAGTACCATTGGGGAAGAATGGGGTTTTATCGGAAGTACCCTCTTAGTGATTTTATTTACACTTTTTATTCTACGAATTCTATACAGAGCTGAAAAACATACAGCTACTTACTCAAGAGTTTTCTCTTATGCTTTTGCGAGTTATATCTTCATTCACTTTTTTGTAAATGTAGGGATGACTTTGGGCTTGGTCCCCACCGTAGGAATTCCTCTTCCTTTTGTAAGTAATGGGGGCTCAAGTTTATTAGCATTTAGTTTTATGCTATTTATTTACTTAAATTTTGACGCAAACCGCCTAAATACCTAGAATTAAATTAATGTCTTACATCCAAAATATCCCTAAGACTATTTCCTAACATCATAAAGGCAAGTACCAAACTCATGATAGCCAGGCCTGGTAATAAAGCTAGATAGGGCTTTCCTAGAAGGAGGTATCTAAAATGATCTTTAACCATCCCACCCCAACTGGGCATTGGAGGTTGTGCGCCAATACCCAAAAAACTCAATCCACTCTCCATCAATATTGCACTAGCAAAATTTGCCGCAGATATCACAATCAAGGGGGCTACTAACATTGGTACTATATGTCGAGTCAAAATACGTGTATGAGAAAATCCAAGTGCCGTCCCCGCTTGAATATATAGTTGTTCTTTAATTGTCTTTACTTGGCCTCTTACTAGTCGGGCGACTTCAACCCACATGGTAAGGCCAACTGCTACAAAAACTTGCCAAAATCCACGCCCTAAAGCCAAGGTAATCGCAATAACCATAAGCAAGGTGGGGATAGACCATATAATATTGATAACCCACATAATTAGTCGATCAACCCATCCTCCAAAATAACCAGAAATAGCACCTAAAAAAACACCTAACAACAGGGATATAAAAACTGCAACAAATCCAATTGAAATAGAAACTCTTGATCCAATAATTAAACGACTTAATAAATCTCGTCCGTATTTATCTGTACCTAAAAGAAAGTATTTCTTCTGAATAAAAATTTTTTCGATTTGACTTCGCTTAGCACCCTCTGGAAAAATATCAAAAGAAATCTTTTCATAATAATCGGTAGCTTTTCCGTAACGTTTGTATTCTAAAGCGTTATCAAACCAACGGATATCTTCTATAGGAATTTCTTCTACGGGATTAATGTTACCAGAAAAAAAAGAGCTTTTCTGCTGGGATTCTTGTTGAGGAAGTATCAATACTTGGCAAGAAAAACCAGGTGGCTGAGAGTGAATGGAGAGGTGCATTTGATTTCCATAAGTAGTCTTGTCTGGAGACAAAGGATAAGCAAATATTGCCACCAAAGTAACTCCTAAAATAAAAGAAAAACTACCTACTGCCCATTTGTCTGACAAAAACCGATTGAAAGCATTTTTAAACTCCAAAATGCATTTTAATTTTTAACCTCAGCAACTGTTTTTTCCAATTTGATTTGAGTAGAGAGATCTTTTAAAATTTCTACTGCCTCTGAAATATAAATATCCTTTTTCAAAGACTTCTGCCATCTACTTCTCTTTTCGATTAAATCTTCATTTACTTCTTCTTGAGTTCCAGCTTCAGGAAGCCATTCAAAATCATAGCTAGATTCAAACTTTCCAAGTTTTTTAAAACGTTCTGAATAGGATTTGTTCTTCTCCCGTTCAGACTTATAAGATTCATAATCTAGAGCATAGGTGTTGTCTTCTTGACGCTCTTTAACCCACAGGGCTTGTTCATCAATAAGTTTTGTGAATGAATTTTCTTTTAAACGTTGGTTACTTCTTTCCAATGAATATTCGTAATTATCCATCTTTCCATAGGGAACATAATTGGCAGGGGTAATTCGATCCCAAGCCAAAGGATTGTCTTGATCCTTTTCGCCCATATCAACATATGCATATTGATCAGGGAATACTATATCACTTTTAACACCTTCTAATTGAGTAGAGCGTCCATTAATTCTATAAAATTTATCCGTAGTGACTTTTAATGCACCTAGATTTCCATAGGTTCCTCCTGTGATCATTCTGTTGAGATCAAATACATTTTGAACAGTTCCTTTTCCAAAAGTTTGCTTGCTTCCTAAAACGATAGCGCGTTTGTAATCTTGGAGTGCTGCAGCAATAATTTCTGAAGCCGAGGCTGAAAATTCGTTTACTAACACAACTAAAGGACCATCCCAAACAATACTTGGATCTGTATCTTTTAATACCTCTTTTCTCCCGCCAGTACTTTTTACTTGAACGACAGGTCCTTGATCAATAAAATATCCGGTCATGTCAACTACAGTCTTCAATGATCCTCCTCCATTATTTCTAAGGTCTAAAATTATTCCTTTGACGTTATTTTTTTTGAGCTGCTCCAATTCTTTTTTGACATCGGTTGCAGCATTTCGTGCGTTATAATCCTCAAAATTGATGTAAAACTTAGGGAGTTCTATTAAACCAAACGTTCCTGTATCATCTTTTATCAATGAAGAGCGAGCATAGGTTTCCTCCAATTCAACTACATCCCGAGTCACTACGACGTCTTCAACTGTTCCATCCACTCTTTTGATTGTCAAAATCACTTGAGTTCCTTTTGGGCCTTTAATCAACAAGATCGAATCATCCAATCGCATCCCAGAAATATCAACAGGCTCTTCATTTGGTTGTCCTACTTTTAAAATAATATCTCCTACCTCGATAAGTTCATCTCTCCAAACTGGACCTCCAGAAATAATTTCAACAATTTTCACTTCTTGATTTCGTTTTTGTAATCGCGCGCCTATTCCTTCAAATTTCCCAGACATGCTTGCGTCAAAACGATCTTTATCACTTGGAGCTAAATAAAATGTATGCGGATCAAACTGAACAACAATAGAGTTTATGTAAACAGAAAACCAATCCTTGCGTTCCAGATCATTATATCCTTCAAAAAAGAATTTCATGTTTTCTTTGATCTTTTGTCTTACATCTTTTTCAATCTCACTATCTGACAAGGGAACATAGGTTGAGTCTTTTTCTACTTTACTTAATTCCTCTTCTTTTTTAGAGGTAAAGCGTTCCAAAGCGTTTAACTTGAATTGCTTACGCCATTGTTTCTTTAACTCTGCAATTGAAATTGCATAGGGTAAATTTTCATAATCCAAATTAATTTCTTCTTTGATCGTAAAATCAAAAGGGATATTAAGTATGCTTTCATAAAATCCCTCTACTTGGTCCATTCTTTCCATCAACTTAGTAAACGAAAGATTAAAGAAATTAAGTTCTGTGCTTTTTATTTCATCGTCAATTCTATACCGATAGGAATCAAAAGTAGTAATGTCCGTTTTTAGAAAAAACCGATGTTGACCATCTATATTTTCCAAATAGTTCATGTAAACATTTTCGGAAAAAGTATCATTTATTTCTTTTGGATCATAATGGCCACGATCCAAAACGTATGAAATGATTTCTAATAAAAGCTTGTCTTTGTTAGGGGCTTCATTTTTGAGTGTAATCCCAAAAACCAATCCACTTACAAGTATAAACGATAATATCCAGATAAAAGGTCTCATAGGGGTATGTGTTAATCTCTTTTTATAGCTCCTAAATATACATATAATCTAATAATCGTTTTGTTAATATTGTTTTAAAAGAAAGCCTTTAAAGATTTCTTACCTTAGCCAAGAAACTTACTCTATGAATTCAAAACCACTTATTTTAGTTACTAACGATGATGGAATAACAGCGCCGGGAATTAGGATGCTTATTGAAATCATGAATGAAATAGGTGAGGTTGTAGTTGTTGCTCCTGACAGCCCACAGTCGGCTATGGGTCATGCAATTACCATAAATTCTACTTTACATTGTCATAAAATCAAAGTTGCTGATGGGCCACAAACGGAATACAGTTGTTCTGGAACTCCAGCCGATTGTGTAAAACTTGCCGTAAATGAGCTCTTGGACAGAAAACCTGATTTATGTGTATCTGGAATTAATCATGGATCCAACTCTTCCATCAATGTTATCTATTCAGGAACTATGAGCGCTGCAATGGAAGCAGGGATTGAAGGTATTCCTGCAATTGGGTTTTCGTTATTGGACTTCAATTGGAATGCAGATTTTACTCCGCTGAAAAAATACATTAAACAAATCACTCTAGAAGCAAT
The DNA here is from genome assembly GCA_009886625.1 of Flavobacteriaceae bacterium. GTDB lineage: Bacteria > Bacteroidota > Bacteroidia > Flavobacteriales > Flavobacteriaceae > MS024-2A. The sequence goes on along the minus strand of QXZA01000023.1, from coordinate 147,430 downwards.
TGCACAAGGTATCCCAAAGGGAGTGGTTTTAAATGTAAATTTCCCAAAATTAAAAGAAAATGAAATTAAAGGGGTTAAAATTTGTAGACAAGCCAAGGCAAATTGGGTTGAAGAGTTTGATAAACGAACCAATCCCATGGGTCAAGAATATTATTGGCTAACAGGAACTTTTATAAATGAAGACAAAGGAGAAGACACTGACGAATGGGCACTTTCTAAAGGGTATATTTCAGTAGTTCCAACTCAATTTGATTTAACCGCTCACCATAGCATTCAAAACCTTAACACATGGAATTTTTAAAAGACAAATTTTTCCTTTGGGGAATTTTAGCAGGCTTATTTTGGACAGGATTTGGGGTTTTTCTATTGGTGTATTTTCTTTCAAATGATTCTCTTGAAAACAGCCTCCAGTTTCTTTATGATCAAAACAGATTGGGAGGTGTTATCTCTTTAGCAGCACTGGTAAATCTCCCTATATTTTTTCTTGCAATAAGAAAGAATAAATTTCCTTTTGCTGCTGGAATCGTTGCAATTTCATTAGCCGTTGTACTGCTTATCATCTTTTTAAAATTAAACGCATAAACTCTCGTTCCAGTGAATTATTATCTTATTTCTGGTGAAGCCTCAGGAGATTTACATGGTGCTCATTTAATCAAAGCTCTAAAAAAAATTGATTCAAATGCTCATTTTCGTGCTTGGGGAGGAGACTTGATGGAAAAAGAAGGTGCAACTATTGTAAAACATTACAGTGAATTAGCTTTCATGGGGTTTTGGGAAGTCATTTCTCATTTGCCCACTATTCTAAAGAACATTAGTCGCTGCAAAAAAGATATTCTTACTTTCAACCCTGATGTGATCATCTATATAGACTATCCAGGATTTAACCTAAGAATAGCAAAATGGGCTAAAGAAGCGGGGTTTAAAAACCATTACTATATCAGTCCTCAAGTATGGGCTTGGAAAGAAAATCGGGTGAATAAAATGAAGCAATACTTAGATGTATTATATGTGATTCTTCCCTTTGAGAAAGGTTTTTTTGAAAAGAAACACAATTTCGATGTTCATTTTGTAGGGCATCCTTTGCTGGACCATATCCCTAATTATCCAAAAAAAGCTTCATTCCATATTGAGCATAAATTAGAATCTAAAAAACCTATCATAGCACTTCTCCCAGGAAGTCGCTTACAAGAAATAAAAAAAATGCTGCCTCTTTTTATTGAAGTTGCAAGGCACTTTTCTGATTACCAATTTGTGATTGCAGCGGCTCCCGGATTGTCCATAGAAAGTTATGCGCCTTATATCAAAAATTCCTCTCTCAAAATAATTCACAATGCGACTTATAGCCTCTTGCAACACTCTAGTGCAGCATTGGTCACAAGCGGAACAGCTACTTTAGAAACAGCTTTGTTTGATGTACCACAATTGGTGTGTTATCGCAGTAGCGCATTTAGCTATTGGATTGCCAAGAAAATTGTGAAACTAAATTATATCTCTTTAGTTAATTTAATCTTAGATCGTCTTGTTGTAAAAGAGCTTATCCAAGATGCTCTTAATTTGTCCAATTTGCGCACTCATCTTCATTTACTTTTGAACCCTACTCAACAAAAGAAACTAAAACAAGACTACAAAGAATTAAAATCTATCCTCGGTAATGGAGGGGCGAGTAACAAAACTGCTCAGTTAATTTTTAATGCTATCGCAAAAGACAAAATTTAAAGTATATATTTTTGGTTTTTATAAATTACCCTTAAGTTAGGGTATGTATTTGCCCAAATCTATTATTTATCCATTAGTTATTCTTTTTACCCTAGGAGGTGTGTTTTTTTTTATTTTGAAATCACTTCTATTCCTTTATTCTCTTCATTAGGCTTTACTTTAATTTTCTGTTTTCTTCTGAAAGAGAAACGTACCAAACTATTAAAAAGTAGTGTCCTCTATTTCAGTTTTTTGCTCTTAGGATACATTCATTTCCAAGAATATTATCGGTTACCCAAAACACATTATCAACATTATACACTTCATGATGCAGATGCTTTAAAAAGAATAGAAATCAAACAACTTACCCCAATCCATATCTTGCTACAAAATAATGTCAAAGTAAATTTAGAATTATTATTGGACGAATATAAGTCCAAACTGCTTATTGCGGATGGGTCAAATGATCCATGGTTTTCAGCACGATGGGAAAAAAACCTGTAAAAAATATAATGTGTGTTTTTATGATATTAGAAAAAACGGAGCATTAAAAATCAACCTCGAAAACGAGAGATAAAGCTCTTTTGATATTTTTCAAAGTCCTCAGGTTTTGAAAAAACCTGATAGTCTCCCTGCTTGATCATTTTAAGATATAACTCGAGCTGTTGTGGTTTGAGGTATCCCACTACTGGCATGATAGGGGCACCATTTTCACTGAAAAACACCATGGTAGGATACCCTTTTACTCCTAAATATTGAGTAAACTGATGAGTCCCATTTCTACCCTTTCTGTTAGGATCGTAGCTGGGATTAGTATAGGTCTGATTAAAAAAATTAATCTCTTCTTGACCCTCAGCATTAAACTTTACAGCATAATAATGTTCGCTGATATACTTTGAAACATCTGGGTTTTGAAAGGTTCTTTTATCCAATAATTTACAGGGGCCACACCAATCTGTATAGACATCCATAAAGATCTTTTTAGGAGTGATTTTTTGTGCTGCTATAGCTTCTTCCAATGACATCCATTGGATTTGTTGGGATGAAGAAAGAGTGGAAGCCAGAACCGCTACCACAAGTAAGATTTGTTTTTTCATAATTAAATTAATTTTAATGAATATTACCCATTAATTTTTTTAGCAATGGAGCTGAAATTAATACAATAATTCCTGCCCCAATGGAATATTTAGAAATGAGATCAAAACCACCAATGTAGGTGCTTAATGTTTCCATTCCACCTACATTGATATCATCACTTTCAATGGCTAATTGTTTTCCAATAAACCCTACAAGCTGAAAAGCATAGGCCGAGGACAAAAACCAAACTCCCATCATAAAAGCCACTATTCTTTTGGGTGATAAGTCTGTGATTTTTGAGAGTCCTACAGGGGACATAAATAATTCTCCTACTGAAAGTAAAAAATACATTAATAATAAATAGCTAAAAGGAACCATCCCATTTTGATCAGCTGCATTTCCACTTAACGCCAAAATATAAAAGCTCAATCCTGCAATAAGTAAGCCAAATCCGAATTTATATGGGGTTCGAGGGTTGATTTTATGTTTGTTTAGTTTGGTCCACATCCAAGAAATAGGAAGTGCCAAAATAATGATAAACATTGAATTTAACGAATTAGTCTGAGCGGCATCCAAAAAAGTAAGGCTCACGTTTCGAGAAGCAAATAAGGTAATTACGCTTCCTGATAATTCATGAAAACCCCAAAAAAGGGTCATAAATAAGGTTATGGCAATTGCCACAATTAATTTTTTTCTTTCTTCGAAACTGACTTTACTAAGAATATAAGCGAGATAACATAAAATGAAGAGTCCAACTACTTTAAAAATGATATTGACAATATTTTGTCCCTCCAAGAAACCTTCTCCACTCCCAATGGCTTTATAACTAGCCAAAAGAATTGCTATTACAGGCGCCGAGAGGAACGCTAATAAAGAAATCAAATGACCTCTTTTAATACCAATTAATTTCTCTTCCAATTTTTCTTCCGACGGTGCCATCCCCTGGCTTCCAAATACGCCCGATTTAATTCCACTCCAGAAAAACAAAAGTCCTGTAAGCATTCCAAATCCAGCAAGACCAAAACCGTAATGCCATCCATAAGCACTACCTAGCCATCCACACAAAAGTGGGGCAACCCAGCCTCCAATATTAATTCCCATATAAAAGATTGTAAAACCTGAATCTTTCCTGGGGTCCTCGTCTTTATATAAAGAGCCAACGAAGGTGGAAATGTTTGGCTTAAAAAATCCATTCCCAACAACAATAAAACCTAATGCTAGAAAGAAAGTGTAGTCATTTTCAATAGCCAAAACAAAATGACCGAGTGCCATTAAAATTCCACCTAAAAAAATTGATTTTCGAAAGCCTAGAATCGAGTCTGAAATACGTCCTCCAACTACCGTAGAGGCGTAAACTAATGAACCATAAGAAGCGTAAACAGCAGCCGCAGCAAAATCACGTTCAACAAGTTCTAAAAAAATAACATTGACCATGTAAAGGGTCAATAACGCTCTCATTCCATAAAAACTAAAGCGCTCCCAAAGTTCAGCGAAGAATAGATAAAATAGTCCTTTGGGATGTCCAAGTATGGTATTGGTATCTAGCTGAATTTCTGAATCATTTGTTGTCATAAAGGGTAACGCTATAAGTTTTCAAGGATAAAGTTAGTCATTTTTGAATAGAGATGTTTTCGTGTATTCCCTCCATAAATTCCATGATTTTTATCGGGATAAATCATCCATTCAAATTGTTTATCGGCTTGAATCAAGGCTTCAACCATACGCATTGTATTTTGCACATGAACATTATCATCCCCAGAACCATGGATGATTAAAAACTTTCCTTTAAGTTGGTCTGCGTAATTTAAAGGGGAATTCAAATCATATCCCTCAGGATTTTCTTGAGGAGTACGCATAAACCGTTCGGTATATATGGTGTCATAGAAACGCCAATTGGTTACTGGTGCTACTGCAATTCCAAAAGAAAAAATGTCATTCCCAGTTAGTAAACAGTGTGCTGCCATATGCCCCCCAAAACTCCATCCCCAAATTCCAATTCGATTTTCATCTACAAATGATAACGAGCCTAACTTTTTAGCTGCAGCAATTTGATCTAAAGCCTCATACTTGACAAGGTTGAGATAGGTTACTTTTTTAAATGCTGATCCTTTAAAACCTGTTCCTCTTCCATCTACGCAAGCAATGATATACCCCTTATTGGCTAAGGACTTATGCCAAAGTGTACGCTGGTCCCCCCATCGATTAGCAACTTGCTGGGAGCCTGGACCAGAATATTGAAACATTAAAACAGGATATTGTTTCGTGGGATCAAAATCTGCGGGTTTAATCATCCACATGTTTAACGATTCACCATTAATATTAATTTTCGAAAATTCTCTCTCTGAAAAATTGAACGTCTCTAATGTTTTAGGCAAGCTTTCATTTTCCAAAATACGGTATAAAGGCTTATTCTTTTTAGTTTCATAGAGGGTATAAACAGGAGGTGTTTTTTCGTCAGAATAGGAGTGTATATAATACATCCCTCCAGCACTGAATGTTGCTCCGTTAGTTCCCTTTGTAGGTTGCAAAATTCGTTTTGCTTTTCGTGACAATTTTATGGCATATAAGCCTCTTTCTGTACTGCTCCCCTCCACAGATTGATAATAAATTTCTTTGCTTTTAGGATTGTAATCATAAAGTGAGGTTACTTCCCATTGTCCTCTCGTAATTTGCTTAATTAGCTTACCCTTTTCATCATGATGATAGATATGATTGTAGCCGTCTTTTTCACTGGTCCATAAAAAACTTCCATCATCTAAAAATTTCAAATTGTCATGAATACTAACGTAAGCATCATCCGTTTCTTCTAAAAGAAGTTTCATTGTATTTTCTTGGGAATTCCATCGCAATACCTTTAAATTATTCTGGTGACGGTTAAGCGTTTGTATGATCAGACCATTGGCTCCTTTTGCATAATCAATTCTGGGAATATAATAAGGGCTTGCTCCTTCAAAGCGGATTTTGTCTTTCTTTCTTGTTTCAATTGTAAACCGAAATAAGGAAACCTCAGCGTTTTCCTTTCCTGCCTTAGGATAACGAAATTGATAGGGAAATTGATACGTATCATTGCCATAAATATCCATTGAAAAAATAGGGACATTTGATTCATCAAAACGCATATAAACAAGTTCTGAAGAATCTGGACTCCAATCAAATGCTCGAACAAAACCAAACTCCTCCTCATACACCCAATCCGTAATCCCATTGATTGTTTTGTAATCCCCATCAAAAGTTAACTGAATTATATTTTGACTCTCGAGTTCTTTGACAAATAAATTTCTTCGATAAACATAAGCAACCTTAGTGCCGTCTGGGGAAAAAAGTGGTTCTTGAATTTTTCCATTGGCAACTTTTTGAAGGTCTTTTGTTTCAAGGTTATAAATCCAATATAGTGCTTGCTTTGATCTCCTATAAATTTGATTTGGATCGGTTTCTAAAAGTAGTTTCTGTTCATTATTAGAAAAAGAATAACCTGAAAAACTATTGATTTTAGAATCTTCTTTTGTGCTAAATAAAACAACCCCTTGATCAGGTGACTTAAACTCATACTGGACTAGAGCTGTTTCGTTATTTTCTCTTTCTTCAAGTACAGTGTAATGCGTTCCATTCTTCATTGAGCGAATCGACTTTAGTCGTTCTGGAGTATACTCATCAGCCCAAAGCTTGTCAAGAGAAAGCAAGGGCTGTTGTGCAAAACAAAATGCTGTAAAAAAGAATAGAAATGCTATTTTTTTCATGGTAAAAATGGTTAGTGAAGCAATTTAGTAAAATCTCGTCAATCCTACTTTTTGAAGGGGTTCAAAAACTGTATATTTACTGAAAAAAAATATGAGTGCGCGGATTGATGGGTTTTCTAAACTTACTAAAGAAGAAAAAATTAATTGGATCACAGCAACCCATTTTAAAGATGCTCCACAAGCCGCTCAACAGCTTCGCTCGTACTGGAATTCATCTCCTAAAGTCCAAACCCAACATGACGAATTCATAGAGAATACCTTAAGTAATTTTTATCTACCACTGGGAGTTGCTCCTAATTTTTTAATAAATAACTCGTTGTTTACCCTCCCCATGGTCATAGAGGAAAGCTCTGTAGTTGCTGCTGCTGGAAATGCTGCGAAATTTTGGCTTGACAAAGGTGGGTTTGAAGCAAAAGTAATCGACACGCTAAAGGTTGGACAAGTTCATTTTCATTATAAAGGAGATCCTTCCATATTAAAAACCTTTTTTGAGAAAAATAAAATCGCAATGCTAGAGGCAACAAAATCCTTGACCCTCAATATGGAAAAACGAGGTGGAGGTATTGTAAGTCTGGATTTAATAGATAAAACTGACGATTTAGAACACTATTATCAATTGTATGTTCGTTTTAGAACTGCAGACGCGATGGGGGCTAATTTTATAAATTCCTGCTTAGAATGTTTGGCTGATGCCTTACAGAATTTGAGTCAACAAGACGTTTCTTTTAAAGCACAAGACTCAAAAATAGAAATCATAATGAGCATTCTATCTAATTATGTTCCTGAGTGTTTGGTTCAAGCAAAAGTCTCTTGCCCTTTGGATACTATCCCAACTCATGAAGGGATGAGCGGAGCTGCTTTTGCTAAAAAAATTGTACAAGCCATCGATATAGCTAATTGTGAATCCTACCGTGCCGTAACCCATAACAAAGGAATCATGAATGGTGTTGATGCTCTGATTTTAGCGACGGGGAATGACTTTAGAGCTATTGAAGCTGGAGTACATGCTTACGCCTCTCGCTCAGGAAAATACACCTCTCTTAGCCATGCCTCAATCAAGGAGGGACAATTTACAATGGAGCTCAGTTTACCGCTTGCTATTGGAACTGTAGGGGGGTTGACTAAATTGCATCCCATGGTAAACTGGTGTATGGAACTTTTGGGATATCCTAGTTCAAAAAAATTAATGGAAATCATTGCTGTAGCAGGCTTGGCCCAAAATTTTGCTGCCTTACGTTCATTAGTTACTTCTGGAATTCAAAAGGGTCATATGAAAATGCACCTATTTAATATTTTAAACCAACTAGAGGCAACTGACATACAAAAAGAAGCTGCACTCACCCATTTTAAAACCCATACCATAAGTGTGAAAGCTGTTGGAGATTTTTTAACCACTAATCAAAGTTAAATGCACTCGTATTACAGTCATGGAAAATTATTATTAACGGCAGAGTATGCTGTTTTGAAAGGGGCTAAAGGTCTTGCTATTCCATGTGAAAGAGGGCAAATATTAGATGTAAAACCCCAACCCTCTGATTACTTAAGTTGGAAAAGCTTTGATGTAAACAGAGCGTTATGGTTTTCAGCCACTTTCTTGCTTCCTTTTTTTTCTATAGTAGAATGTTCAGAGGTTTCTATTGCAGAAAAATTGGGTGCTATTTTAAAAGCTGCCAAAAAACAAAATGAAAAATTTTTAACACAAGGAGCTGTAGTAGAAACTCATCTTGAGTTTGATCGGAACTGGGGCTTGGGCAGCTCCTCTACATTGATTTCAAATATTGCCCTATGGGCAGGTGTTAACCCATATAAACTTCTTGAACAAAGTTTTGGAGGTAGTGGTTATGATCTTGCATGTGCACAATTAGAAACTCCTCTTCTATATACTAGAAAGGGTGTACAACCTTTGGTAGAGTCTGTTACTTTCGACCCTCCTTTTAAAAAGGATTTGTTTTTTGTACATCTAAACAAAAAACAGAATAGTTTGGAAGCTATCAATGCTTTAAATTGGGATACCATCGATCAAAAGTTGATTTCTGAAATCAATTATATCACTGAAAAAATAGTGAAATGTACAGATCATTCCGTTTTCAACACCCTCCTTTCAGACCATGAAAAAATTATTGGGGCACTTTTACAACAAACCCCTGTTCAAGAGTTATTGTTTCCGGATTATATGGGGGGAATAAAAAGTCTTGGAGCATGGGGTGGAGATTTTATACTAGCCTCTGGGAATCAAAAAACTCCAAATTACTTTCTCGAAAAAGGATTTACAACTGTAATTCCGTATTCTGAAATGATTTTTGGGTCTTAAATTGTTTTAACAAATTTAAGCGAACGCCCATCGATCAAAGTCGTAATCTGGTTTTTGTGACAAATTCCTACAAAAAACTCCTTCCCTTTCTTAAATTCTAATAAGTTTTTAGACTTTTTATAAGCCGCTGTAAAAACATTTATTTCTTCAGTCTCTGACTTATATTTTACCCAACCCTCCACTTCGTTTTCAGTACTGAAAAAAAGTTTATAATAGGCTGCCTCAGGCTCTATATTAGAACTGCATTTCCAAACCGATCCAACCCA
>QXZA01000023.1:20626-138244 GCA_009886625.1 Flavobacteriaceae bacterium | reverse complement strand
CACTTTTTTTTAAAAAATGTTTGAAATAAATACATTTGATTCGTCTTTTCAAAAAACTATTAACCAAAGTTCATACCAAAAAAAACCCTTCGTTAAAACGAAGGGTTTTTTTAATCCTAAATAGACGCTTTATTAATAATAAAGTGCTCTATTGTCATCAATTGTAGCTACTGATTCGAGAGCTTGAAAAACATTTTCTAAGATTCGTGAACTTAGACTTGTCATCATTTGCTCAGTGTATTCTTTGTAGTTGTCAAGATCTTGTGCAATATTCTTCTTTACCAAAAGAACCTTATAGACACCCTCTTCACCTTCTATTAAATTTGAGGTGGTACCTTCTTCCATTGCAAATGCTACTCCAACCAAATAAGGTTCATTACCTGCACCTACGATAGAAGGATTTCTTTGATTGATTGCTGAAGCTGTTTCTATCGTAAGAGATTCATCTGTTGCTAAAGCTTCTAGGGTAGCTTTATCTTGATACTGTTTTTTGATCAGTGCAGCTTTCTTGTTGTTTGTAAGAGTTTTACGAACTTTATTTCCCACTTCATCTATACTGGCAAAACCTTCTTTTACTTTTGCAGTTAGTTGAACAACAACATATCCTCCAGAGGTAATTGAAAATCTTTTGATATCCCCAACCTTAGTATCGTCTTCAAATGTCCAACGAACAATGTTACGTTGCTGAAAAAGCCCAGGTAAATTTTCTTCAAGGCTTGTTATTTGTTTCACAGGACGTACATCATATTTATTGTTTTCAGCAACGGTAATAAAGTATCCACTTTCGTTACTGTCCATTTCAAATTGTGTCGCACTTCTAAATACTTCGTTTGATGTTTTGTCTGATGGCACTGCTGCTGCAACTACATCTGCAATAAGGGCAAGATCATCTTTGTCTGTTACTTTGATAATGTGAAAACCAAATTCAGTTTCTACCAAACCAACTTTACCTAATCTATTTTTGTTTGCAAAATTAAAAAACTCTTGAGCCATTTCACCCTCTCTAAAGAAACCTAAATCTCCACCTCTGTTCTTAGTAGGACCATCAGAGTATTCTCTAGCTAAAGCTTCAAAATCACTTGATGCTCTTCTAGCCAATCGATATACTTTATTCGCTTCTGCTTTGGCTTCAGCTTTATTACGACTTACATTTGCTCCCGCACGAGTGGCCCCTTTATAAGCTAACAAAATATGACTGGCTCTCAATGAAGCGTTTTTCTTTACATTAATCAATTTAGAGATTTTAAAGTTCTCACCATCACGGTAAGGACCAAATACATCTCCTTTGTCCAATTGGAATAGAATGTCTGCATAATCATTGTTAAACTGACCTCTTGCACGGTAAACAGAATCAAATGGAACTTCAGAATATTGATCGACAAAATCTGCAATATTTTTCGTTGATTTAAATCCTTCAATGGTATCGGTTAGTTTAGATACATCATTGTAAGCAATACGTTCTGTTTTTAGTGCATCTAAACGTAAACGTATGGTTGAAAGATCGTCTTCTGTAGGAGTTTCGCTAAAAGAAACATATTGAATATTTCTTGAAGCTTCTCTTTTAAAATCAGCTTGGTGTTCTTTTATGTAGCTTTTCACTTCAGCATCAGTTACACTTACCAAACTATCTGGTATCACGTCAAATGGAATCTGAACGTATTGAATGTTGATATTGTCATTTTGAGCATGGTAATCGGCTATTGCTTCAGCTTCTGTGATTCCAGAACTGGATTTAATAAGATCTAAGTAGATTCTTTGTTTAGCAACACCAATAATACTTTGTTCTTGAATTTTCCAGTTTTCGTAGCTAGCCGGACTTTCAATTTTCATTTGAGCGATATAATCAGTGAAAACTCCAAAGTCAAAAAAACCAGCTTCATTTTGAAAACTCGGATTACTTAAAACACTTTCATCCGAAGATATAATCTGCTCCAATTGATCTTTACCTGCATCAATGCCTAAAGCTTCAAACTGTTGATCGAAAATTGTATTTCTCAACGCTTGATTCCAAACTAAGTTTACAGATTGTAAAGTTGAATAATTGTATGTTCTTTCTGTTTGTTCAACCATTTGACGAAAGAAATTGATATCTACTTCATCATCGTTGATAATTGCAACAGGGTCAGTTGGTCCTGCGTTGGCAGAGTTACTTCCAAATACTCCTGAAATTACAAATGCGAAAAGTGCCATCCCAATTACTAAAATCAAGAAGATGGATCGTTGTCTAATTTTTCCTAAAACGGCCATAGTTGCTATTTTTGATAGTCTGCGAAATTAAGGTATTCCAATGAATAAAGAAAGAACATCGCATTGAAATAACTATGAAAAAAACGTCAATTAGCTCGTTTCTATTTTAGTCAAAATAATTTGTTCAATTTTAGTGGCGGATACTTTCTCAATTTTCAAATAAAAAGAAGGTATATCAATACGTTCGCCCTTTGCAGGAATTTCTCCAGTAGTGTAAGCAATCATTCCTCCTAAGGTTTCATAAAATTCACTTTGTGGCAAGTCCAAATGATACTTTTCGTTTAAATAATCTACTTCCAAACGTGCTGAAAATAAGTAGGAATTTTCGCTCAATTGCTTTTCTACATGTGCAATTGTATCGTATTCGTCCTCTATCTCACCAAAAAGTTCTTCTACGATATCTTCTACAGTAACAATACCCGATGTTCCTCCATATTCATCAATCACAACAGCAATACTCTTGTGTTGACGTGTCAATAATTTTAAAACATCGTTCACCAACATGGTTTCAGGAACATAAGCAACGGGTAGTAGTATGTTTTTTAATGTTTTTGGTTGCTTTATAATTTCGAAAGCATGAACATAGCCCAGTATCTGGTCAATAGTTTCTTTGTAAACAGGAATTTTTGAAAGTCCTGTGGTGATAAATAGTGCTTTTATATCTTCGATTGAGGTTTGTTCTTCTACTGCAATAACCTCAGCCCTAGGCACCATAGCTTCACGCGTTTTGACTTCTGAAAAATCCAAGGCTTTTTGAAAAATTTCAATTTCAGAATCTAGATTCTCCTTGTTTTGTGAAGACTCTAATTGTTCTTCTATATAATTTCCTAATTCTACTTTGGAAAATGAAAGCTGAACTTCGTCATTACCTGTTTTAAAGAAGCGTTTCAAGATAATATCTGTAAACTCTATAATAGAATAGGTAATTGGATAGAATAAGAAGTAAAAAATTGCAACTGGAATAGCAAATATTTTGATGAAGGTATTAGCATATAACTGAAAGAAAACTTTTGGTAAAAATTCGGCTGTTAGCAATATAATTGCAGTAGAGATAAGGGTTTGATAGAATATAACTATTAAACTTGCTTGGCCAGACAGTGATGTTTCAAGAAAAAAAAGCTGCAAAATTCTATCTCCCATAAAAATACCATACAAAACCAAGGCAATATTATTGCCCAAAAGCATAGTTGCAATAAATTGTGATGGATTTTGGGTAATGGTTTTTAACACATTTGATGTTACTCCTGATTGAGATTTTTCGATTTCAAGGTATATTCGATTAGAAGAAACAAATGCAATTTCCATACCCGAGAAAAAGGCAGATAAAAGCAAGCACAGAACAATAAAAACATCTGTGAAGATCATCTAACTGTTGTTCCTTTGATTAAATTTTTTCCTGTAATGTCTTCTAAATAAAGCCATAAAAACAGACAGCACTGCAAACCCAATGAAAAGAAAGGCCCTTGGAGGATTACTCTCCCATAACCCTATGGATTCGTAGATTGAAATTACAGCAATGACCCAATATAATATTTCTGAAATTCGATAATTTTTCATCTTTTCCTATTCGTTTTTATACATTTTGATTCCTAAAGCAGGATTAGAAATTATTCCTTTAAACATGCATCATTGTGTTGAAAGAGAGTCCAAAGGTTCGGTAACAGTGATCGTTCCTATTAAGTTTCCTGTTTGAAATTTAGTGAAATCCCTATTGGTATCCAATCTAAGGGCGTTAAAATTATAATCTTGATCATTGAACGTAAAATGCTGTTCTGTAAAAAGCCATTCATTTTCTGAGTCCCAAAATAATTGCTTTGTAGTTAGAATTGAACCGTCATGTGATTTCAGCTGAACATTCCCTTTAAGATCGATTAATTTAGTTTCATCATACAAGATGCCATAATCGGCAAGTACTTCATTTTCATTCCCGTCATTATCAAAAAAAATAACCTTCAATCCTTCAGGAAATTCTGCATATCTAAAACTCAAATTGGTATAATCTACATGTTTTGGAGCTGTTAAAATCGCCTGAATTCTCAATGAATCAGTGTATACCATCCGAATGCTCTTGGCTGTTGCCAGGGGATCCTGTCGATCCATATTCATTTCTTTAAGAGCTTGAGAATTGTCCTCACAAGAAAAAAGAAGGGCTATGGTAAAAACCATAACCCTTACTATATTGTCTGATAAATTGAGCTTCATTTACAGTGAGGGAACCTTAATACTGCTATTAATCCAACAGTTAAACTTGATGGTAGTTCCTTCGTTTCCTTCAGTAAAAATATCTGTTTTACTAGGTGCTCTACCGGTGTAACTTTCGGCTGTTTTGTTTGCTACTTTTTTGAGGGAGCTATTCACTTTACCAGCTTTACGAGCAAAATCTGCTGCTAACCAGTAGACTGCTCTTTTGTTGAATTGTGAATCTCCACAATCATTTGCGCTATCAGCATATAAATTAGCAATTAAGAGATATGCTCTCCCTAATGAAGGCTGAAAACCTAGGGCTTTGTTTGCATAACTACGCGCTGACGATTTTCTGCCAGCGGCCTTAAATTTATTGGCAATTTTTAATAAGATTTTTGCTTTTCTATAATTATCCGTTTCTAATGTGATTGATTCTTCATAGTACTTCAACGCATCGGTAGAATTTCCTCTTTTATCGTTAAGTAAGCCTAAATAATAAGCAGAATCTGCAGAAGGGTCTAAAGCATGTAATGCTTCTACTAGAGTAACGAACAATTGATCGTCAGAACATTCTTTACTATCCATTCTACTTGCAGCACGCTTTAACCAAAGTGCATCTCCCTTATTTGCTTCAAAGTTTCTTTTATACAACGGGATAAGGTTTTCACAGGTTGCTTCTTTTGCTATAATCGCGTCTAGATTAGATAAAAAAGTTCCAATAGCGTTTGTATTTATATTGTATACTCTTTTATTTCTAGTTTCTCTACTAGTAAGTGCATTGCCTGCTTCTTCTTTCTTTAGAATTACATCTAATTTTTTTGCAAGTTGGGTGCTTTCAAATTCAAATTTTTCTGAAACTTCTTCATATTTCTCAAACAACAATTCCATACTAACTTCTTGGTCTTCTGCTTTGTAGCGATCATAAAGTGTCTTAAAATAATTGTAAAGCAATTTTGGGTTTGTAAAGCTGTTTTGATCCTTTTGAAAGGCACTATTAAATATGCTATAAACCTCCTTTAAATCGGCCATTTTATAGTCTAATAATGCTTGTGCTTTTCTACTCGTTACATCTCCTACAACAGACTTATTTTTCTTTTTAGGGAAATTTTGTACCCATTCATCATAAAGAACAATTAAATCTTTCTTGGATGCTTCAATTTCCTCAGGAGTTCCATTTTTAATAAAATCTTTTAAAATTCGTTCTCCATATGAATACACCGCTACATTAATTGTGGGACATTCCTGTCTCACTCTACTCCATGGCTCAAATGCTGATTTAAAGTTTTTTACTTTGGCAAATTCAGCAAAAATGGATAAATCCTGCATACATGCATTGATGTCTTGAGATTTAGCGGGTGCTAAAAAAACAAGACTAAAAAACAAGACTCCTAAAACATGACTCTTTTTCATGGTATCAAATATTAATTATACTTTCTTTTTATAAACCAAACATCATTCAGCGATAAACCAATACGTAAGGCAACTAATGTTTCTTTTAAAAGGCCTGAATCATTCTGACCTCGTTGACTAATTTCAAACCCTACGTTTGTATTTGACAGTCCTCCTAGTGGTAGGCCCACTCCAAAAGATATGCCAGTTTCTGTTAAAGGTATGTTATTAACAATTAAACTCATTTGTTCTGTTCTGAATCCAACACGATAAACCACTCTACTCCAGAAGTTTGTAAAAGAAGCGTAATTAGGAATGAAAAAACCTCCTACTGACCATTGAGTAGCATCTCGATATTGAATATTTTCACGTTTGAAAAAATAATTGCTAAAGGTAGCAGATTTTGTTAAATTTCTTTGCACTCCAAAAAACCATTTTTTAGTTTCACCAAAGCCCAATCCCATACGATAGGTTTTTGAAATATCTAAAGTAGTTTTATCAAGTCCTGAAGGGCTAAGATCTACTTCAACAAAATCAATTATGCTTTGAGTTGAAACAGACTGAGTGTAAAATATTCTATTATTTGTAGAGTTAAGAGGTGCCTCTGGTTGAAAAGAAAACATTCCTTGAAGTTGATATTTCTTTTTTATTGGAATATTTGCTTGTGCTGAAAATAAGTAGCTCAAACCAGATAAGCTGGATTGATTGGTCAAAAAAGTACCATTGTCAACATTTTCCAAAAACTGCCCTGTTCTATAAAATAAAGTTCCAAAATTATAATTAATAGTGGCACCCACAGCAAGATACTTGGTTAGAGGAATGCCTAGAGACAAATAGGCTTGATTGATCCCTCCAGTACCCTCGTATCGATTAAAAATCTCAGACTCTTCACTTCCTGAAACTCCTTCTATACGATATCCAATTGAAGAATAGGGGATAATTCCAAAACTAAAACCAAAAATTCCTGCTGGAATACTTACCGCTAAATAATCTAAAGAAGCGGTGTCTGCATTGTAAGAATCCGTGTTTGAAAAAAGGTTATTATTTCTATAGTTTACTCCTACAGAATAGGTTGTCAGTTTTAAAAAACCATAACTAGCAGGATTGTTGAGATTGGCATGTATGGAATCTGTAAATACATCCAAACCACCCAT
Source organism: Flavobacteriaceae bacterium (assembly GCA_009886625.1). Classification (GTDB taxonomy): domain Bacteria; phylum Bacteroidota; class Bacteroidia; order Flavobacteriales; family Flavobacteriaceae; genus MS024-2A. Next base: position 131,270 of record QXZA01000023.1, on the reverse strand, counting down.
ATGACGATTGGCTTCAGTTCCGTTAAAATTTTTCTCACCTAAACCTCCTCCTGAATAGGGTGAGGAAGAACCACTCTGCGCTACTATTGCAGTTGTTATAAAGAATAGGATGAGGGAAAAATTTACTTTTCTCATGAAATTTTATTCATTGCTAGTATGTGATTCAAACCTTCTGCTAGAAAATTTGAATGCGCAAATATGCTATTTTTTAATGATTTTGACAACATTTGAGCATCCCCTCCTGTTAAAATTAACGTTAAATGTTTGTGATTTATTTCAAAAGAAGCGATGATCCCTTGTAATTCATGGATGATTCCATGAAAAACTCCCAAATGCATCGCTTCAGCTGTCGAAGTTCCAATCAAATTATTTTGTTGTTGTTCCCGTTGTAGTAAAGGCAATTTTCCTGAATAATCATGCATACTTTTATAGCGCATTGAAAATCCCGGGCTTATTGCGCCCCCATGATGAACTGCATTTTGGTCTATAAAATCATAGGTGATGCAACTTCCAACATCAATCACTAATACATTTTTATTGGAATACAACTTACAACACGCAGCAAGTAAGGCTATTCTGTCCTGACCCAATTGTTGAGATGGAGTATACTTAGTGGTAAAAGGTAATTTCAAATCAAAAGAACAAAGAACTACAGGCAATGTTTTTAAAGCTTCTTGAAGTTCTTTTAAAATTGTACCCCTAACATCTGAGACAATTACTGCTTTGAGTTTAGGATACACTTTTAGAATTCTGTCCAATGATTGATGCCAATTACAGTGCTTTTCTGAACAGGACTCTATTATAGACTCCCCTTCAAACACATAGTATTTGATCAAAGTATTACCAATATCAATGATAAGTTGCATCAATTATTTATTTGAATTTGTAAAATTACAAAGAAAATATACGGAAATGTTTTTGTGGAACACAAAAGGCGTTTATATTTGCACTTGCTTAAAAGCGGGGTACCTTAGCTCAGTTGGTAGAGCAAAGGACTGAAAATCCTTGTGTCCCTGGTTCGATTCCTGGAGGTACCACTAGACCTTAACTACTTGTTATTCAATTAGTTAGGGTCTTTTTATTTTGATGATTTTTAATCCTTTTCGGGAATCGAACAAGTATTTTAATATATTGTATATCAGTTAATTAAATACTTTTTTGTGGTACACACTTCCATATCCTTAAAATTCACCTTTATTTCATTAAATTTATGATATGGAAAAAGTGTTATTCGGTGTTTTATTATTCGGTTTGATAATGTTATTTGTTTTTGTATTAAACTATATCACCCAACAAGTAGATATGGACAAAATTCTCCAACAGAAGAAAAATAAATACTACACTTGGTTTTGGTATTTCTATGGTATTTTTTTCCTCATTTGTGGATTAAAAAATATTCTTTTTAACGAAAGTTTTTTAGAGGGTTCACTATGGGTTGTTATATCTGTAACAATTCTTGTCCTGAACTACAAGGGAAAAGTTTTCTCTAACTCTTCCAAATAGTACTTTTCATCATATAACTTTTACAGATGAATTATATCGTGGTACACGATGTGTACCATGTTTTTTGTAACTAAATGATTGTCAGTAAAATATTTAATGGTTTTATTTCTGGAGGTACCACTTTTAACTTAATCCCTTGATATCATATGGTTTTCAAGGGATTTTTTTTATATTATTTTTGTTTTTAGGGGATTTTAATTTCTCTTTAAAAACTACTACCTTGAAGGTGCTCAATATGTACATATGAAAACGAAAATCATAATTTCTTTAGTATCACTTCTTTTTTTTTCTCAAAAGATGATAGGTCAAATTGATAATTCTCTTTTTGATGAAATTTATGTTGAACAAGAAACTCAAAATCTTCTTCCTTCGTCTATGATTTTTACCCAACGCCTGCTTTGGGGGGAAAAAGGACTCATGCGAACTACAAAAATACTCCCACTCAATATTGAAAATAGAGAAAAAGAGTTGAAAATAAGACGTCGTATGCTCAAGGCTCATCAAGTGATTGGATATGCTACTCTAGCGAGTATGGTTGCTCAAGGTATACTGGGAACCAAGCTTTATAATGGGCAATACGAATTATATAAAACCCATAAAATGATTGGAAATATTGCTACTACCTCTTATTTTACTGGCGCTGGTCTCTCTCTTTTTGCACCGCCTCCACTTATTAGCAGAAAAGATAAAGGACTTAATTCTATCAAAGCGCATAAATGGCTGGCAACGGTTCATTTTTCTGCAATGATTGCCACTAACCTACTCGCAGAATCTGAAAAAAAATATCATCGTGCAGCAGCATTCACTTTATTTGGAAGTTATGCATTAGCCGTTGTATCCTTTAAATTTTAATAATGACATCGAAAAAACACTTAAGTCTCTTCTTTCTTTTAATGGTAAACTTGTGTATTGCACAAAAAGAAACTTGGACGTTAAATGCTGAAAATAGTTTTATTTCTTATGATGCAAAACACATTCTGCATTCTTGGAAAGGAATGAATACCAATGTAAAAGGAATTGCCAAAGTTGAAGCTAACAAGATTAATCAAATTGCAATCCTCACTCTAGTCAAAGATTTTGACAGCAATAACAGCGGAAGAGATGCTCATGCACTAGAGGTACTCGAATCCCTTTCTTATCCCGAAGTACGTTTTTATTCAGATTCAATTACTGTAGCGCAAGACTCTATTAAAATTACTGGCTTATTTAATTTTCATGGTGTCAATCAATCAAGATCGATTGCTGCACTTATAGAAAATGAAAAAAATAAAAAAATCATCAGAGGAAGTTTTAAACTCACTCCCTCTGATTTTGACATAAAACTACCATCATTGATGATGGTGAAAATGGAAAATCTGTTACTTTTTGATTTTAAGTTGGAGTTTATCAAATAAGTGAAGAGTAAAAGTAATGCTCCAATGGTTTGCCCTTTTGGAATTGAAATTAGTCTGCCTTTGTTGGATCTAACACACTCCTTTCCGATCTTGTTTCTAGTCTTTAAAGTCTAAGAGATTTGTTTCTTCCTTCGGCTTTGAGGGTAGTTCAAGTTGTTCTACTGTTTTCAACTTAGACTGCATGATTCGTGTGCGGGTTCCTACTAAATTTTCAATTTCATTATTGGCTTCATTGAGCTTTTTCTGTGCTTTTTCAAGCACTCCTCCAAAGGTGTTGAATTCTTTTTTGACAGCAGCCAAAACATTCCAAACTTCGCTACTACGTTTTTGAATGGCAAGCGTTTTAAAGCCCATCTGCAAACTGTTGAGCATAGCAGCCAAAGTGGTAGGACCTGTTACTACAATTTTATACTCTCTTTGTAAAAACGCAATCATATCCGGTTGACGAACCACCTCAGCAAATAGCCCTTCAATGGGCAAGAACATAATGCCAAAGTCTGTAGTGTGTGGAGGGTCTATATATTTTATAGAAATATCCCTAGCAAACTTTTTTACAGCTTGCAATAAGGCCTTCAAAGAAACTTCTACTGCCACAGGGTCCCCGGCTTCATAAGCGGTTTGAAGTCTTACGTAGTCTTCTTGAGGAAACTTGGCATCTATCGGAAGATAAACAGATCCATCATTGTTGTCTTTTCCAGGGAGTTTAATTGCAAATTCAACAATCGCATCCGAGCCTTTTTTTGTTTTTACATTCGTATCATATTGCTCCCGAGACATGATTTCTTCTAGAATATTTCCTAATTGAATCTCCCCCAAAACTCCTCGGGTCTTTACATTAGAAAGGACTTTTTTAAGATCCCCTACACCTGAAGCAATGTTTTGCATTTCTCCCAGACCTTTTTGTACTACTAAAAGTTGTTGAGTCACCATTTCAAAAGATTTACCCAAGCGTTCTTCTAAAGTTTTATGCAGCTTTTCATCTACTGTTTCTCGCATTCGTTCTAATCGCAACTCAGTTGTTTTGATCATTTCATCCTGCTTAGTTTTCATCTCATCAAATTTTTGCTTTTGGATGGTATTAAAACTCTCTACACTTTTGGTGAAACTGGCTTCAAAGTCTTTTAATGTAGTTCGTAATTCTTCACGATCATCTTTTGCTTTTTTGATTAGATTTTCATTAAGGCGCTCTATACTGTGGGTTAATTCGTTTCGGTTCTCTTTTAGGTTCTTGGAAAGTTCCTCACGATTTAACAAAAACTCTTTTTGAAGTTGCACTCTAAAGATTTCTTCCAAACCTGAAGTATCAGAAGTGTTTTTTTTGAAAAAAAGGACTGCAATTCCCAAAAAAATAAGTAACGCTAAAGCAAGTGAAATATATTCCATAAGTTTTTAATGAGCATTAAAAATAAACAAACTCAAGAGATTTAAACGTCTCATAAAAAAGAATAAGAAAAAAATCTACTTCGATTTTTTAAAAAAGTGTCCTCACTGTTGTTGAACTTGTTCCCCATAACAGAAATCCACTAAGAACAGTAAATAGTCCGAAGAGTGAAAAAATACGCAAGAGTAAATTATTAAAATCATCTCTCCCTTGATAATCCATGGTGTGACTCATCCATAAAAAATCAAACCATCGCCAGCTTTGATGTCTAATACGCTGAAACTGTCCGCTTTTGGCGTCTACATAAGCCACCAATTCTTCGGGATGATCAAAGTGAATTGCATATGCTGGCAAAGGACGACCGCGATATTCATCGTGAGCATTCGTTTCCTTTACATATTCTATTTTCTTTACTTGCAGTTCTTCAACAACTTTTTCTTTGACAACACTCAGGGCTTCGGCTTCTGTTATTTCTCCTTTCTGTACTCCTGTTTTAGCGTTATATAAAGAACTTTCATTTATCCAATAATAAGAAACTTGATCAACAGTAACCAAAACCAAAGAAACTATTTCAGCCGGAATCTTATCCAAGTCAATCAATTCTGAATAATGATCTTCTTTTTGAGGTTTTAGAAACTGATCTCCATGAATTTCGTCTATATCCGTCCAACTAAAATAAAGTCCTGAAATGGTCCAAGCCAAAAATTGAAGGCCTATAAAAAGTCCAAGATAGCGGTGTATTTTTCTGACTCTAAGGGAGATCTTTCTTTTAAACATTTTAAACTTTATGATATTTCAATTTCTTTTCAATAGCGATAATCATTTCATTTGCAATATCCTTTCCAGTGGCCGACTCAATTCCTTCGAGTCCGTGAAAAGAATTTACCTCTAAAAGTAATGGCCTCTTGTTGGACCGAATTATATCGACCTCTGTTACTGCGAGATTAAGAATTCTTGAAGCCTTTATCGCTAATCTTCTCTCCTCACTTGTAATCTTGACTTTCTTTGCAGATCCTCCCATATGAATGTTAGAACGGAATTCTCCTTTAGATGCAGTTCTTTCAATTGCTGCGACTAGTTTACCATTAATTACAAAACAGCGTAAATCTTTCCCAGCAGCTTCTTTTACAAATTAAGCATTTATATTACAAAATCTAATCCAAATAATATCTTTAAAGTATATGTTTTTGTGTTAATTTAAAAAGCCATCGTATCTTTAAGTTTTGATTTTTTAAAATGCCAAGAAAAACAAAGCTGTTTCGCTTTTTATTATTGTTTATTACCTCAAGCTTGGCTCAAGAACGATTCGAACCACAAAAAACCGCTCTAAATCAAATTACAATTGATGGGGTTTTGAGTCCGGAAGAATGGAAAGATGCTATCCTAGTAGATATTGACTTTGAAGTCAATCCCGGAAATAATTTACCCGCCAAGGTAAAAACATCAAGCTATATTACCTACACCGATACCCATTTGTTTATTGCATTTCATGCTTTTGATAACACAAAAAATATTCGTGCATCCGTTCGTTCTCGAGATGATTTTGGGATGCTGAATGATGACCTCATTATAGTACGCTTTGACACCTATGCCGACGGAAGAAACAATTATCTTTTAGCGTCAAACCCCTTCGGAAGTCAGTTTGATGCACGTGCAATAAATGCCCTCACCGATGAAGACCGCTATGATGGAAGTTTTAATCTTGACTTTGAAACAGTAGGAACAATCGTTGAAGATGGATATCAGGTGGAATTTAAAATTCCATTTTCTTCCCTTCCTTTTCCTAATGGAACAGATCAACTTTGGCATTTTAATTTTTTTAGAAAATACTATCGAGACGGAAATGAAATTGAATTGAGAAGTCAACCCTTTGACAGAAATGATCCTTGTCAAGTCTGCCAAACTACTGATCAATTAGTGTTGAAAGATATTACCATTGAAAAAAGAGTAGAGCTCTTACCTTATATAGCTGGGAGTCTGAGCGGTGTTCGACCTAATAGAAACGCCTCTTTGAATTATGACAAATTCAAACCAAATGCAGGATTAGGACTCAACATTGACTTAAATAAAAATAGCACTTTAGAAGTTACTCTCAACCCTGATTTTTCACAGGTAGAGGCCGATGTTACTCAAATTGATGTCAATTCTTCCTATGCATTGGAATATCCTGAGCGAAGACCCTTTTTTAATCGGGGAACCGATATTGTTAATTTTACTGATGGGGCTTTTTATTCCAGGTCTATTAATAACCCATTAATTTCAACCAAGCTATTAAGCCAAGCAAAAAAATCAAGAATTTATTTTCTTACCGCTTTAGATCAAAATTCTCCTTATCAGATTGCCGGGGAAGATCGTTCCTACTATGGTCAAGGTGGGCAATCCTATGTCAATGTATTTCGATATCAGCGCCTAGTCAATAAGAATATGCGGCTTGGAATGGTGACTACAAATCGTTATTATACTGATGGGGGATATGGAAATCTTTTTGGAACCGATGGTTGGTTTTTATTCAATAAAAATTGGCGTCTCACCTATGAATTATTAGGGAATTTTAATAAAGAACCCAATGCAAACTGGATTGATAGTGAAGATCAATTGGAAGGAAGAACAATCAAATTAGATCAAGACCGCTTCAAGGGTAGTGCTTTTTATCTTCAATTGTATCGAAATACAGAACACTGGAAAACTTACCTCTACTTAAGAAGTATCTCTCCAGAATATCAAGCCAATGTGGGGTTTGTTGTTAAAAACAATCGCCGCTGGGCAACACTTTTTCATGAGTATCAAAATTTTATCAATAAAAAAGGACTGCAATTCTTCAGTTTTGGAACTAAAGCAGATGTCAATTATACCTTTGACAACAATTTGAAAAATGTCAGTTTAGATGGAATATTCAGTGTAAAAACTTTTTTAAACACAACAATTAATTACACTTATGATTGGGATATTTTTAAAAACTACCTCAATAGGGACTATAGGTTTGTAGGAAAAAGTGAAATGAACTTACAAAGCAGTCCGAGTGAGGTTTTCAACTTAACCCTACGAATGACCTTTGGAAAAGACTTAGCATATAATGAGGAAATTCCTGAAGTGGGTCGAGAGTTTACTTTTTTTGCAATGCCCATGTTTCAATTAGGAAATAAACTAAATCTATCTCCATCAATCCGATATGCGCGATTGCGAAATCTGGAAAACAATACAGATTATTTCAATGGTTCTATTTCCCGCTTTTCAATTCGATATCAATTCAATAATTTCTTAAATATTCGATTAGTTTCAGAATACAATGCCTTTACTGATCGCTTTTTTATTCAACCCTTGATGCAATGGAACCCTAATCCATCTACTGTCTTTTATATAGGAGGGAATCAAAATTCTATCGACAATTTTAACGATGAGTTCTATTCTCCATTTCGAGTAGATCAAACTCAGTTTTTCTTAAAATTCCAATATCTCATTGGATTATAAAGCCTCATATTTGGTTTCTTGAATTAATAATGCTGGTACTTCCATTGAACGATACAAGGATTCAAAAGCTTCGAAATCAACTTCAATTATTGCGTTTAATTCTTTTTCATTCGTCTTCCATTGTTCCATCAAATCTTGAAAACGATCTTTAGCTCCCTGAGTAACTTTGGGGTCGTCTGAATCTACAAAGCTTTTTAGGTACATCCATTCTGCATTCAGCTTGTTGTTGAAATTAATTACATCCTGAAAAGTCTTTTGCTTGGGTTGAATCAATTTAAGCTCCCATGCTTTCAATTTCTTTTCTATCGTTTTCGCTTTGTCTAAAACCGCTAAAAATTCTTTTTTACCTTTTAATACCTCACCATAGTGTTGTAATTGCATTTGAATGTTTCGCATGCGAGTCACTGCATTATGAATATCACCTAAAGTGTTGTCTATTTCAACAAGTAATTTTTGCTGTTCGTCGAAATCAGCTTGGGAAGCTTCTATTTTTGGATTTGGCAAAACAGTTAAAGTGGTTTCCTGTTGCTCCTCTCCATAAGTTAAGCGCGCTGTATAATTTCCTGGTCCTACTCTACTTCCCTCATAGCTTCCATAAACAAACACCTTATTTACTGCGGGGACTGGAGCCCTTCTAAAATCCCAATGTATACGATTGAACCCTTCTTTTTTTATCAATATTAGTTCAGAACCAGGACCTCCAGGCCATGAATTTTTCTTTTCTGGTTTTTTAGATGTATAGCTTCTAATCACCTCTCCTTTGTCAAAAATCTCTAGGGTAACTTCAAGTGAATCAGAAGAAACAGCAAGGTGATAATCAATATTCATCCCAGATACAGGATTTGTGCCTTGAAGACTTCCTTTAGGTGTTTTTCCGGAAGATAGGCGAAAGGCCGTTTTGGGGGTTACTAAATGCAATCCCTTTACCTGTTGTTGTTCTTGAATATTACTAAGATCATCTAAAATCCAAAAAGAACGTCCAGCCGTTGCAGCGATCAAATCATTATCTTGGATAAATAAATCATTCACTGGGACAACTGGTAAATTATTTTGAAAGGTTTTCCAATGAGCACCATCATCGTGAGAGATATAAAGTCCTGTTTCAGTACCCGCATATAAAAGCCCAGGGACTTTTTTATCTGCACGAACTACTCGAACAAAAGTGTGGTCACCTTCTATACCGTCTGTTATCAAGTTCCAACTTTTACCAAAATCTTCTGTTTTGAAAATATAAGGTGTTAAATCCATTGATTTATAACGCATGAGAACGACATAAGCTTTTGCTGGGTTGTGTGGAGAAATCTCAATGCTATTAACAATACCCTCTTGCATTTTTTTAGGGCTAACATTCTTCCATGTTTTTCCTCCATCCTGGGTAAGGTGAATTAGGCCATCATCACTTCCCGCCCAAAGTATATTGGGATCAAAAGGAGAAGCTGCTAAACTCATCAAAGTGTTGTAATTCTCTCCCCCTGCCGCTTCATTAGTAAATGGAACTCCTCCTGCAACTTGCTGAGCTTTATTATTTTTAGTAAGGTCAGGGCTAATAACTTCCCAATCAATTCCTCCATTTTGTGTTTTAAAAACAACATTCCCAGCATGGTAAATAGTATTTGAATCGCTGGGTGCACTTATGATAGGGGCATTCCAATTAAATCGATATTTAAAATCAATAGGTGCATTTCCTAAAGCCAATTCGGGATACTCTTTTATCTCCTTAGAGGTAGCGGTATTTCTTTGCCAGCGTTCAATAATTCCTTGATAACATCCACCGAAAACTTTTGTTGGATTTTTTGGATCAAAAGCCAAAAATGCACTTTCACAGCCAGAAACAGAATACCAATCTTTCCAATCAATTCCACGTTTATTTGTTCTGCTTTTTATTCCAATAGCAGAATTATCTTGTTGTCCGCCATAAACGTGATAGGGCACTTGCTCATCTGCAATAACTCTGTAAAATTGAGCAGTTGGCTGATTTTGTTGTGTGCTCCAGCTCTTTCCTCCATTGGTTGAAACATTGGCTCCACCATCATTGGAATTAATCATGATTTGATTATTCTTTGGGTGGATCCAAAGGTGGTGATTATCTCCATGAGGAGTCTGCATTGTTTGAAATGTTCTCCCTTTATCAATAGATTTTAGTGCGGGGGCATTCAAAACATACACAATATTTTCGTTTTGGGGGTCTGCAAATACCTCCATGTAGTACCATGAGCGTGCAACTGCAATCCTGTCTTTATTGACTTGCTTCCATTCCATACCCGCGTTATCCGAACGATAAACTCCTGCTGCTTCTCCTTCCGCCTCCAAGTTGATATAAACCAAATTAGAATTTGCTCTAGAGACAGAAATTCCTGCCTTTCCAATTATTTCTGGTAATCCTTTATTTAGTTTTACCCAGTGATCCCCGGCGTCAGTTGATTTATAAATTCCAGATTTAGATCCTCCAGACTGCATTTGCCATGGAGAACGCGAATGTTCCCAGAAAGCAGCATATAAAATTCGAGGATTATTCATATCCATACTCAATGAAGCTGCTCCTACTGTTTCATCTAAATATAGCATCTTTTTCCATGTTTTACCCCCATCTTGTGTTCGATAAATTCCACGTTCATCACTAGGTCCGTATTGAGCTCCTTGTACAGCAATATAGATAAGATCAGGATTTGTAGGGTGAATTTGAATGTTTGCAATATGTCTTGAATTATCTAAGCCGATATGTTTCCAGGTAGCCCCTGCATCTTCTGATTTATAGACACCATCACCCATGGAAGACATCACACCTCGAGCAGCGTGTTCTCCCATTCCAACCACAACAATATTTGGGTCACTTTCTGAAACAGCAATTGCTCCAACCGTTCCTGTTTTAAAGAAACCATCTGAAATGTTTTTCCAATGTATCCCATTATCCTGTGTCTTCCAAACTCCTCCTCCTGTACTTCCCATATAAAAAGTAGAGACTGCATTAACAACACCTGTTGAAGCGACACTTCTTCCACCTCTGAAAGGTCCAATATTTCTCCATTTCAAATCATTATATACAATTGACGAAGTATCTGAATTTTTAGTAACCTTCTTTTTTTTCTGACCAAAAGAAAGAGAGAAATTAAATACTAAAAAGATCAAAAAATTTATTAGTGTTTTCATATTGTTTAAATATAGGTTCGGATAATTTATTTAACCAAAATAAGGAAAATAATGAACTCGTTTGTTAAGTATCTCAGCAGCTAATTTTCCAGGGTTAAATGTATCAATCGAGCGGGTTCATTTTTCACTTTTTCTGAGGTAAGCATAAAATCTTGAACACTCATAATTTTAACAGCTTCAATTTGAGCTCGTCCTACAGGAATTTTATGCTTTGAAAGAGTAAAGGAATCCCATCCGTTTTTCTTAAAATCTGTAACTGTATAAAAAAACTGTTCCCATTTAAAATTATAACCTGTCAATGCCAAAAGGTCTAACTCTTGATTATAATCTGCTGCTGTTATCAAGGATCCTACATCCAAAACCGCAATTGGACTTAAAGTATAGTCTCCTGCTGTTTTAGGAAAGGAATAAATTTCAGATTGTTGTGTTTTTCTATTTTTAGAAAACAATAAAAGAGAGTCTCCATAAACAGCTAGAGCCTCAGCATCATAGGGATGAATATTTCTGTCGGCAAAGTTCTCTTGAGCTTTATAGTTGACATGAATTATCCCCTCTGGATCTAGAGCACTACTAAGGATGTAAATTTTAAGCGCTTTTCGATTTCCAAGATTATTTCCTGTATCAGCAATATAATAATGGGTACCGTCGGCTGCGATATCCTCCCAGTCCTTACTTTTTAAATCATAAAATCTAACGCTTCGGATCATCTCCCCCTTCGAATTGAAAATATAAACCTTTGCCTTATCTCCAGAGTCATTATGAGTAATGAAATCATTTCCATAAATCTCCAGTCCAGAAGTCTCTTCAATTTCCTTGGTTAAATTTAATGATGCTATTGTTAGCTGAGAAAAACACATTATTGGGGCTAAAAGAAATATAATAAATCGCATAAGTGTATTTAAAAGCACAAGGTAAAAATTCGTTTTAAATCTTCAACATCTATTCATAGACATATTGATCTTGCTTTTTTAAATTTTTAATACCTTCGTTTGTCTCATCTCTTTGGTTGTAATTAATCGTTTAGTTTTAATTTAAAATAATATGAAAACGCTTCATCCTTTAGGGATCTTTATTTTAGTGCTTCTATTTTTTGGTTGTCAAGAAAAAACCCCGCCATTGCGTTTACTCGCACTCGGAGACAGCTACACCATAGGTGAAAGCTTATCAGAAAGTGAGCGTTGGCCAATTCAATTAGCATCAGAACTAAGTAAAAAAAATATTGAATTAGCTTCCCCAACAATTATAGCAAAAACAGGGTGGACTACTGATGAGCTTCAAGAAGGAATCAATGATGCTCCGCTTGACTATCCCTATGACTGGGTTTCACTTTTGATTGGAGTTAACAATCAATACAGAGGGGGAGATATTGAAAAGTTTAAAGCAGAATTTGAAAATTTACTTAATCAAGCCGTCATTTTTAGTGGTAATAATAAAGAGCACGTTATTGTTATTTCCATCCCTGACTGGGGAGTTATGCCGTATGCAGCAGACCGTAATCAAGAAGAAATTGCTTTTGAAATTGATAATTTCAATCAAGCTATTTATGAAATTTGTGTCAACTACAACATCCGCTTTATAGACATTACTCCACTATCAAGGCAAGTGTCAAAGCATCCTGAATGGATTGCTTCTGATGGATTACATCCCAGTGGGATACAGTATTCTAAATGGGTTGAAGAACTCCTTCCTCTCTTTAAAACCAATCAATAAGATGGATTTAAGTTTAGCCAAAGAATTAGATCAAAAAGATCCTTTAGTACAATTTAGAGCCCGTTTTTTCAATCCAAAAAATGAACTTTATTTTGATGGTAATTCACTTGGAAAACTTCCTCTTGAAGCTCAAAAAACACTGGATCAAATAATTCAAAAACAATGGGGTGAACGTCTAATCAGAAGTTGGAATGAACAATGGCTTGAGTTGCCAAAAAGAATTGCATCAAAATATGCGACCTTATTAGGGGCAGATTCTAATGAAGTTTGTATTGGTGAATCAACCTCAGTTCGTTTGTTCCAAGTTTTACATGCCTTATTGAGTTCAAATTTGTTTCCCAAACATTTGACAACGGACAGCCTTAATTTTCCTACCGATCTCTACATTATGGATGGGCTTAAAAAAGCATTCAATATTCGTTTTCTAAATGTGGTTTCTTATCCTAGTGAAATAAACGCTAACCTTAATTCTTTAAAAGAATCTATTGTTCAAAACCCAGGAATTATATGCTTGAGTTTGGTCAGTTATAAAAGTGCTTTTTTATATCCTATGCAACTTTTGAATCGATGGGCAGAAAAACATCATAGCTTGATCGTTTGGGATTTGAGTCATGCAGTAGGGGCAGTGTCTATAGATTTCAAGAAAACAGAAACTAAGATTGCTTTAGGATGTACATACAAGTATATGAATGGAGGTCCTGGAGCTCCTGCTTTCTTATACGTAAATAAAACACTACAAGAGAGACTTTCTAATCCGATACAAGGATGGTTTGGACACCAACGCCCTTTTGATTTTGACACAAACTACGTCGCTGCTGACGGAATAGATTGTTTTGCTTCTGGAACTCCTTCCATACTTTCTATGGCGGCTATGGAAGCAGGAATTGATTTAGTTTTGGAAGCCGGAATTGAAGCCATTGCTAAAAAAAGCAAAAAACAAACTGAGCTTTTTATAAATAGTGTTCAAAGAATACTTACTCCGCTTGGTTATTCTATAGAAAGTCCTATAAATAGTGACCAAAGAGGATCTCATGTAACGCTCTCCCACCCGGCATCATGGCAAATTTGTCAAGCACTATTAGCAGGAGGTAACTCAAAACCCAAAATAATTCCAGATTTTAGACCTCCACATTTTATTCGTTTTGGATTCACTCCCCTCTACACTCAATACGAAGAAATCTTTATTTTGGTTAACACTCTTAAATCAATTGTTTTATCAGAATCTTATTTGAATTTTTCAAAGAAAAAAACTACAGTAACTTAACTGTAGTTATAAAATAAAAAAAGCCTTCAGGAATTATTCCTAAAGGCTATAACCATAAACCAATTCATCATTGAAGAATTGATGTAACAAAAGTAATAAAATCTTAAACAAAATCAATCACTAGAATCTTTAAAATTATAAATAACTTAATAAAAACTGCTTTAAAAGAAATGTTTTTACGAAAAAACTAGCTCAAATAGAATTTACAAATATTGATAATAATAAAGTGAAAGCAATTAACTTCTTTAATAGATATTATTGAGTTATCTCGTACTCCTTCTCCCAATTGGGATTTTCCAATTTATTAATTACATACTTCACCGTAATTTCTGTTCCAGCAGGAATTTCTTGACTTGTTACAATTCGTATGTGTTTTAGTAAACCAATTACAGGATCTTTTTCAGCAAAAACAGCGCTACAATTTGGAATTTCATGATGATTAATGAAAGCTCCTAGCGGAAGTCTAATATAACCATCTTGAAAACGTTGATCATAGACATGGGTCATTCCAAGATCGGTTCCAGCAGGAAGATCTTTTGTGGTGATGAGCCCTAATCCCTCTATTGAACTTTTAGAAATGGTTAAAAAATCTGGAAGGGGACGCCAATTACTATCTTGAATCATAAAGTTTATTTTCTTATTGCATAAAATTAATTGTTTTTTTGACTATTCTAAAACAAATATGAGCTCAAGATATTTCTTTGGTCCAATTAAACCATTTAAAACCTTGAATGGAAGTTTAATCACTTCTTTCTTATTTACTGTTTTAAGTTCAAGCAAAATTGAACTTTGGGCAGGGATTGAAAATACAGTGGCGCGTTTGTGAAAACTATATTCACCTAAATATTCTATATGAAGGGCTGTCGCAGCATGATTAATTACCTCTATTCTAGCAATGGTTTTATCTTCAGGATAGACGATTGGACCAAAACTCAAGTTTTCTCGAATAAGTTGCTGAAGGTGCTCTTTTTTTCCAATTAAAAGCTCATTATACCAAACTACTGTTTTTCCTTCAAATAAGGCTTTTTTAAGTGCTTCAGGAGTTTTGTCTTTCACCCTCACAAAGGTCATGGGTCGATGACCTCCTATAGAAATTTCATGCGCCCAATCAGTTAATCCGTGAATATCTGAAGTTCCCAAAATAGTGAGATTATTTTCTAAAGCAATTTGTAATGCCTCATCAGAATAGGTTGTTTCATTTACAACCTCGAGACCATGCAAAAGTTTATTCTTGATTAAATATTCATGAAAAGGATCCAGACGAGCAATTCCATCTTTACGATGTGCATCCCAATTGGGATGATTCCAAAAGACAAAAGCTCCCTGCTTATTTGCAGCTTGAATTCCCGTTAATGAATCCGAATGTAAAAGCGCATTTGCATCCTTAATAAAAACTGCATTGATGTGTCCAGGAGCCATTTCTCTGGTAATTTCAGAACCATTAATTACTTGTAATTTTTCATCAGATTTTAGTGCATCGCTTGCAATATGATATGACCTATTTCTATCTGGATGAGGAATATCATCTGCATGAGGCTGATATTCTAAATGCTCTGTCATTGCAATCAAATCAAGTCCCTCTCTTCTTGCTTCTTGGACTCTAATACTTGGCCATACCGCACCATCAGAAAACACAGTATGAATATGTAAGTCTGTACTAATCCAATATGAGCCAGGTTGTGCTCTAAAAAAAGAATTTTGTGCAGAAAGAGAGCTGAAAGAAAGTAAAAAAAGAATGCTAGTAAGAAGGAACCGCTTAACCATGGATAAAATTTTAGAGTTAAACTACAAAATTTTCTTCCATTCGCACTAAAACTTCACTTCGCTAAAATTTATAGATTAACGTATTACTCCAAAGTCGGAATCTTAAGTATTGATCGTCCGTGACCTTGAAGGTGTTTATTTGAAATGCTGAGTTTAAAACCATTTTCTTATTCAATTGGAATTTTAATCCAAAAGAAGTCCAGTTTTGATTAAATCGAAAAGGTGTTCCATTAGTGTTCATGAATAAAAATACCTCATCAAAAACAACAAAATTTATGGGAACTTTTGCCTCTTCAGGAGTTAACAGATGTTGATAGGTAAGACGATAACGAATACGACTACCAAAATCAAAACTTCTCAAAGAACGATCTTCCTGCAAGGGGACATGCTCAAGAAAACGATGTTCCAATCGAAGACGTGAACTAATCAAACCGTTTTTAGTAGGAGTATTATAGACCAACTGTTCCCAAAAATTATGCTCTAATCGAATCCGGGGACTTACGTTTACATCTCGATCAAAATTTCTGAGAAAACTGAATCCTACCGTCCACTTGAGGTTCTTTGAGGCATTGTAAGTGACTGAGGGTCGAATAATCTGTTGATTCCACACACTTAAAAAAGAAACTGTTCGCAAATGAAATTCACTTCTAAGGGTAAACTTATCGGAGAAACTATGATCTAAAAAAACAGCATTCCATACGCCGTCAATCTTTTCATATTCTTGCGCAACCATAGAAAAACTAACTAAAAAAATAAGTACAGTTAGTCTTAAAAATTTAAAAATCATATTAATGGTATTTACGTATTAGTCCTTCTTGTGAAACAGAGGCGATCATTGTTCCAGATTGATCAAATATACTGCCTCTCGCATAGCCTCTTGAATTAGAAGCACTAGGACTTTCTATAGCATACAATAACCAATCATCAATTTTAAAATCTCTATGAAACCATAGGGCATGATCAAGACTTGCATAGTACATTCTGGCATGATCTAATTCTTTTCGATGAGGTAATGTTGCTGATAAAAGCAAACTATAATCTGATGCAAAAGCAAGAAGTTGGTGTTGAAGTGGAAGGTCGGCTTGAATTTTTTCTTTAGTTTTAAACCAAATATGTGAGTGTGGAGGGCTATTTCTATTTTCTAAATAAATAGCTTTTCCAACCGGTCTAAATTCAAAAATCTGAGGATGCGCTTTCATTAAACGTTCATAACGCTCTGGATCCAGTTTTTGCAAGGAATCAGCTTGTTGAATATCGGTCAGTAATAAATCAGGAGTTAAAACATTGGGCATCGTAATTTGATGGTCAACCCCTTCTTCCTCTATATGAAAAGAAGCTGCCATATTGAAGATTGCTCTTCCTTTTTGAAACGCTACTACACGTCTGGTTGTAAAACTTCTTCCATCTCGAATTGCATCCACATGATAGTCGATGGGGATATTTATATCTCCCCCTAAAATAAAATACCCATGCATAGAATGCACCTTACGATCCTTCGGGACTGTTTGATAGGCAGCGTGTAAGGACTGGCCTAGAACTTGTCCTCCAAAAACACGACCCCAAGCAGTTTTGTAATTTTGACCAACAAAATGATGCGTATCTTTTTGTTCTAGCGTTAATAGTGAGATTAAGGAATTGAGATCAATCATTAATGCATTATAAATTTATACTTACTATTCCTCAAACTAAAAATACCTTACTGTTTGAGGTTTCTTTTTGACCAAATTTCATGCATTGGGTCACCTTTACTACTAAACCCTTCATGGTGCCAATCAGAACCTAAAATCGAATATTCAAAGGGTAATACTCTTCCTACACTCATGTTATTTCTGGAAAAATATTCAATGTGCTCTGTATACACACCATCTACTGCTGTATAATATCCTCCACCGGAGCCAAAAAACTGAAAGGTTTCTGTATTGAAAGCAATCCATTGAAAATATCCATGATTTAAAAATTTCATGGTTTTTCTTGGTCGAGAAGTATCCCTACGTTGTTCTTTACTATCACGAACCCTTCCCGCCATAAGCCATTTGCCATTAAGATCAATAGGTTCTTTAGAAATATTTTCCCAATTGTTATCGGAAATAAGTTTAAGAGTAGTAGGGCTGTCTTTAGCATGACTTGAATTGAATTCCAAATCTACCAAAAAAGTATTTCCTTCTTTAGAATAAAATCCCCCTCTAGTGGAAATAAATTGTGGTGGATCATTCACAAACTGTGTTTCTATCAGATAGTCTGTATCCATCAAAATTCTATGGGTAACGGTTAGCTCATCTTGTTGTGAAGTGAACTGAAACACCTGAGCAAATCCAAAATTTACTACAAAGAATAAGGCTAAAAAAAATCTCTTCATGGTATTAATTTCTATAATTTAAAGCGGGTTTACGATCTCCTAACATTGGAACATATTTAAAATCATCCCCTCTTTTCTGAAGAAACTCTTTTTTTGCATCAGAAATAATTTTAGGATTATCAATAAGTTGCATTGCAGTAAGTGCCAAAGTTTTTGCAGCAACCATCATTCCTTTATTTCCTATGTCTGTTCCTCCAGCGGCTACCGCTTGCCAGCTATGGGCTGGAGTACCGGGCACCCAAGTAGCTGCTCGTAAGCCTACCGTAGGCACTGCAAAGCTAACATCTCCCACATCTGTGGAACCTCCTGCTTTGCCTCCTTTATCATAGGGTTCAACACCTTCTACATATTGAGTATTAAAAGAAACTCCAAGGCTTTCAGAAATCTTTTCTGCAAAAACTTTTTCCTCTGAAGTGTAAGTATACCCTCCTATTTTTTCTAAATTTTTGTGAACCAATTGCTGAAGAATGTCATTGTGTAAAAGTTCATGAGTTCCTCCTATCATTTCATATTCCATTGTTGTGTCAGTTCCAAGAGCGGCCCCTTTAGCAGCATTTACAATACGATCAAATACGTTAACCACTTCATCACGACTGGAGTGGCGTGCATAATAATATACTTCTGCAAAATCAGGCACAACATTTGGAGCTTTCCCTCCTTGTGTAATTACATAATGAATTCGAGTACTCTCAGTAGTATGTTCACGCATCATGTTGACCATATTATTCATAGCTTCAACTGCGTCCAGAGATGAGCGTCCTTTTTCAGGAGCTCCAGCTGCATGAGCAGATACTCCGTAAAATCTAAATTTAGCGGATTTATTAGCAAGTGCTGGGCGAATACTTGCAGAATTTTTACTGTCAGCATGCCAGTGCAACGCCACATCAACATCATCAAACAATCCAGCTCGAGTCATGTAAACTTTTCCAGAGCCTCCCTCTTCTGCAGGACAACCATAGTATTTAACTAAACCTGGTTTGTTTTCGGCAATTAAATAATTTTTTAAGGCAATCGCCGCCGCCGCCGAAGCAGTTCCAAACAAATGATGACCACAAGCATGTCCTGCTTTTCCATTATTTGAAACTTTGTAGGGAAGTGCTTTTTGAGATAATCCTGGTAAGGCATCAAACTCACCTAAAATGGCTATTACCGGTCCTGAAGATCCAAAAGTGGCCACAAAAGCTGTTGGGATTTCTGCTACTCCTTTTTCAATTTCAAAACCTTCATTCTTTAATGTTTTTTGAAGTAAAGCACTACTTTCAGTTTCCTGATATCCCATTTCTGCATAAGACCAAATCTGTTGTGCTATTTCAGAATAGTTGTTTTTATTTTCATCTATTGAATTTAATATTCGATTATATTTCGCTTGCCCAAAACTTAAAAAAAGATTCAGCAAGAAAAGTAAAGTGAAAATATTTCGCATAAGATTTATTTTATATTCACCTCAAATGTATTAATTTAGACTTGTCTATCCTAGGTATTTAACTACATAGAATCCTAATTTATTCTTTAATTCAAATCCTACTTTATGAAAAATCCCCTAACTTTATTTTTACTCATTATCGCTTCCCCATTTTTTGGACAGCAGATTGATTTTGTAGAATATGATCTTGAAAATGGTTTACATGTGATCCTCCATCAAGATAACAAAGCTCCGGTTGTTGTAACTTCTGTTTTATACCATATAGGTTCAAAGGATGAGCAGAAAAATCGTATTGGTTTTGCATACTTTTTTGAACACCTATTATTCGAGGGCACTCAAAATAATGAGCGCGGTAAATGGTTCACTATTTGAATAAAATTAACCCTACTTTATTAAAAGCGTCTCATTTTTTGAGGCGCTTTTTTTCAGTAACCAAATACACCCCTAACAAAATAAAAGCACAACCAATCCATTGAATTAAACTAAAAGTTTCGCCATCTAAA
Organism: Flavobacteriaceae bacterium; assembly: GCA_009886625.1. Lineage (GTDB taxonomy): Bacteria > Bacteroidota > Bacteroidia > Flavobacteriales > Flavobacteriaceae > MS024-2A. The sequence continues at coordinate 111,357 of QXZA01000023.1, read as the reverse complement.
ATTCCCCAACCTATGGCTACAATTGGCAATAAATAAGTAATTGAAATTGAAAAAACTGGAGACGAAATTGAAACCAATTCGTTGAACATCACCTTGGCTAGAGCAGTACCAAAAAAGGCCAATACGAAAATATAGCCCAAAGACCTGGATACAGTTGAATCAGCAATCACAGAAGTCCACGAAAAATTAGAAATGAAAAGCACAACAAGTGCAGGGATTAGAATCGCTAAAAAATTACCTAAAGCAATTCCCAAAGCAGAAACTCCTTGAAGTTTATATTTGATAACATTTACGTTGATAGAATAACAAAATGCTGCAATAACTACCAGTAAAGCATACCAACTATCAGAACCACTATTGATGGAGAATTCATTGGAGACTAAAATTAAAGTTCCTCCAAAACCTATTAATACTCCAAGTGTTTTTGACCACTTTAACTCTGATTTAAAAACAACAATACCTAAAATTAAAGTAAACAATGGAGTCATTCCATTTAATACTGCAGCAACCGAACTGTCAATCACGGTCTCAGCAAAAGCAAAAAGATAACTTGGAAAAAAAGTACCAAAAAAGCCCGTAAAAACGATCCATTTCCATGAAGAAAATGGAATTTTTTTAAGTTGTTTCCACCCAAAAATTGCTAGTATCACAGTGGTCATTAATATTCGAACTGAACCCAACTGTAAGGGGGTTAATCCTACAAGTCCTTTCTTGATTAGGATGTAGGAACTTCCCCAAATCAAGGAAAGAACAATAAGATAAAACCATTTCTTAAATGTAGCGGTCATAAGCAGTACAAAAATGAGCAATTTTAACCATTACTAGAGCGGTAAAATTGTATTTTTGAAAAATAAAGCCATTCAAATGAAAAATACTCTAGCTTTCATTCTACTATCAACAAGCCTGTCTTCACTAGCTTGTAATAACTCAACTTCACCTAAAGTAGTTACAGTTGAAACAACTCAAAATGTTAATGCTGACTCTTTTCCAATGACAGAAGAAGCATTTGGTAAGTTAACTATTGAAGGGATGACCTGTGCAATTGGATGTGCGGCTACAATTGAAAAAAATCTCCAGAAAACAACTGGCGTTGCCTCAGCTACTGTGGACTTTGAAACCAAAACAGCTTGGGTAGTATACGATGCAAAACATTTAAACATGGAAGCCATAAGTGCGGTAGTCAAAGCTACAGGTGAAGCGTACAGCGTGACTGAAATGGAGCGTTTAAATTCAATTAAATAGCACTTTACTTCCACTTTAATGTTTCCATTAAACGAACGATATCCTTCTGGATGTGAATAGCTGCTGGATAAATGGAATCAAAATTAGGTCGAGCATAAAAATATAGCGAACCAACCAAAAAGTGATCTACACTATCTGTTAAGAAAAATTGGTATTGAGAAGCTGCGTTTCCTACAACCGAAAACAGAGTGCCATACACTTTATTTTGATAATTAATAAAGACTTTTTCTGGGATTGATTCTGCCTTTGAAATATGCTTAAAAGGTAACTTATAAGCATCATTCAGCAGTGAGTCCAAATTATTTTCAACAGGAACATAATTGAGATATAAGGTTGCCCTCATATTGGGATAAACCAATCTAGGCGTGACTTGACTTCTTACTTTTACTAATGCATTAGTATTGTATTCAAAAGAAAAATCTAATAGATCATCAAAACTAGTGTAGGCTGCTACAGGATATTCCAGTCTGAGATACCCTGTAGGTTTGGGTTGAACATCTGAAGTACATCCTAAAACAAAAAACAAAGACATGAAAACCAAAACTCCTCTCATTTTCTATTTTTAAATTTTAGGTAAGGTTACTTTAACTTGTGTAATTCGCATTTGATCCAACTCTTCTACCCTAAAAGCATAGCCTTGGTATTTAATAATTTGTTTCTTTTTGGGGAATTTTTGAGCAATTTCAAGTAATAATCCTGCAAGGGTTTCCGCATCTCCTTTAACCGATTCAAAGGCTTCGGTTTCTTCCCGACGAATCACTTTAAAAAAATCTTTTAAACTTATTTTAGCTTCAAAAAGATAGTTGAGCTCATCCAATTTAGAATAACTTGAATCTACTTCATCAAATTCATCACTGATATCCCCAACGATTTCTTCCATGATATCCTCAAGGGTGATTAATCCTGAAGTGCCCCCATACTCATCTACAACAATTGCCAAGTGATTTTTCTTTAACTGAAACTCTTTTAACAAATCATCTAGTTTTTTGTTTTCTGGAACATACAAGGGTTGTTTCAAAAGCTGTTGCCATTGAAAGTTTTTTTTGTGAATATTGGGTAATAAGTCTTTCACATAAAGAATCCCTTTAATCGTGTCTTTCTTTTCTGTGTATACAGGAATCCTAGAAAAACCTTGCTCCAAAATAATGGGTATAATTTCTTCCATTGACAATGTATCCGACAAGGCAAACATATCCATTCTAGGACACATCACTTCACGCGTATCTGTATTTCCAAAATTCACTATCCCTTCCAGGATACGTTGTTCGTCGAAAGTTGTTTCATCATCGTCAGTAAGTTCAAGGGCTTGTGAAAGCTTATCTATAGAAAATTGATTGCCTTTATCCCCAAGTCTTTTTTCAATAAAGCTTGTCGTTTTACTCATGGGGTAGGTAAGCCAAAACAATATATATTCATCTAACACTTTTATGATGGGGGCGATTACTTTTGAAAATGAAAGGGCGTTACGATTTGCATACACTTTAGGTAGAATCTCACCAAAAACTAAAATAATAAATGTAATGACTCCAACCTCTATAAACAGTAGGACAACTGGGTTTTCAATTCCATAAAAGAAAGCTTTACTGAGTAATGAAAAAAGGAGGACAATAGCAATGTTTATAAAGTTATTAGCGACTAGTATCGTTGCCAACAAACGTTTTGGCTTTCGCAATAACAAAATCACTCTATTTAATTCAGATTCATTAGTATTGTCGTGCAACTCTTCTAGAGATTTCAATTGAAGTGAAAAAAAAGCAACCTCAGCTCCGGAAATTATTGCTGAGCATAAAAGTAATAATAACGCAATCCCAAGTTGAATCCAAACAACATTCGCAATTAAAAAAAAGGAACTCAAAAAAGGTAAAGGGTCAGGATACAAATATGTTGTTTTTAAAAGGGTAAATCTTCAGCATCTGGAGTTGTCTCCTCAACACTTGAAGGGCCAGATGCGGGTGGGGCTGATGCTTGACCTGCTTCTTTTTTTGTCGAAAGAAAGGTAAATTCATTCACATTGATTTCGGTAGAATATCGATCATTTCCATCTTCACCTGTCCATTTTCTTGTTTTAATTCGACCTTCAATGTAAATTTTATCTCCTTTACTTAAATATTTCTCACACACTTCTGCAGCCTTATTTCGTACCACAATATTGTGCCATTCAGTGTTGGTTACTTTCTCGCCAGATGTTTTATTGACGTAAGATTCATTCGTTGCTAATGGAAATCTTCCGATTGATCCGCCACCCTCGAAATAATGCATTTTTACATCATCCCCTAAGTGACCTATTAGCATTACTTTGTTTAATGTACCGCTCATAGTTTAAATGATTTAGGTTAGTTGTAAAGGTAAATTTATGAAATCACTTTGCATTTGAAAAAAAATTTGCCATAAAATTTTGAATCACAACGGGTACAGCTAGCTTTTGAAGTTGTTGTTTAGTGTGTCCTTGGGGAAGTAAATCTTCGTATTCGATACTCCAAAAATGCACAAAAAGAGTTTGGTGACTTAATTTGTGTATAATTGGGTCATGGTTCCATAGGGTAACTCGCCTTATTTTATTTGGCTTGCGAAGTGGCAGCTTTTCTATATTTGATAGCTCACTAAAAGTGAATATTTGGTTTTCACTCTCCACTAATGGAAATTGATATAATTGCTTCCAAATTCCTTTTTCAGTTCGTTGCTCCATAAGATAACGCTCTTGTGGATCCTTAATAACGAGATAATTAAAATGCCTTTTTGTAACCTTAGTCTTCTTTGTCTTGACGGGAAGCGATTGTATTTTGTTTTGATTAAAAGCAACACACTCCTTTGCAAAAGGACAACTACTACAATTTGGTGATCTAGGTACGCATTGGATCGCACCAAATTCCATAAGGGCTTGATTAAATTCTCCTGGCTGTGAAACGTCCATTAACTCGGTTGCTTTCATCTTAAACTCTTTATGGGCAGTGGAAGAATTTATAGAAATATCAATTCCAAAAAAGCGAGAAAGGAAACGATACACATTTCCATCTACTACGGCTTCTGGGAGATCAAAACAAATGGAAGCAATCGCGCTAGCAGTATAGTCCCCCACCCCTTTTAGCTCCATAAGTTCTTTAAATGTATTAGGGAAGACACCCTTGAGTTCAAAATGAATATACTTTGAGGTAGCATGAAGATTTCTTGCTCTTGAATAATAGCCTAAGCCTTGCCAAAGCTTGAGAACTTCATCTTCTTTTGCCAAAGCTAAATCTGAAATTGATGGGAAATTTGCAATAAAATTTTTATAATACGGAAGTCCTTGAGCTGTTCTTGTTTGTTGTAAAATGATTTCGGAAAGCCAAATTCTATAGGGTTCTTTAGTGGAGCGCCACACAAAGGATCTCTTGTTTTCCGAATACCAAGAAAGAAGTTTTGTTGTCCAATTCAATTATGAAATACTTTATGAGGTGTATTTTAAATAAAGTCAGGCAAGTATAATATAAAAACTTTACACAGAGCATTTTATAATTTAAATTTATATATTTGCACGCCTTAAAATTTTAGTTTTAAATATTAAAATTATGACAAAAGCAGACATTGTATCCAATATATCAGACCAGTTAGGCATTGACCGAGCTGATGTACAAGCTACTGTTGAAAAATTTATGAAAGAAGTAAAAGGTTCTTTGGAAAAAGGAGAAAATGTTTACTTAAGAGGATTTGGGAGTTTTATCATAAAAACTCGTGCTGAAAAAACAGGACGTAATATTTCAAAAAATATTGCTATTAAGATTCCAGCTCATAATATTCCCTCTTTCAAGCCCGCTAAAATATTTGTTAAGGGAGTGAAATCCAAAGTACCAGTATCAAAATAATTAATAACATTTAAATACACATTAGCATATGCCAAGTGGTAAAAAACGTAAAAGACACAAGGTAGCGACGCACAAACGTAAGAAAAGACGTAGAGCGAATCGTCACAAGAAAAAATAGTGTTAGGCTAAACACTTAAAAAATTACCTAATAAGTTCATTGAAACGCAGTGCTCTATATTTTAGAGGTGCTGCTACAGGAAAATCCTGAAAATATTGTTTAATCCGTTATTTCAAGTTTTGCTTGTGATAACACAAAATAATTCAGAGTGAATAAAGAATTAATTATACGTTCGCATTCCTCTGCTGTTGATTTTGCACTGCTCAAGGATGGAAAGTTAATTGAGCTAAATAAAGAAGTGGAAGATAATAAATTTTCTGTAGGCGACATTTTTGTCGGTAAGATCAGAAAAGCTATTCCCGGGTTAAATGCCGCATTTATAGATGTTGGCCACGAGAAAGATGGTTTTTTACACTATCACGATCTCGGTCCCAAACTCCCTTCGCTAATAAAATACATTAAACAGATAAGCACAGGTAAAAACAAAGATTATCTTTTAAAACAATTTCGTTACGAAAATGATATAGAAAAAGACGGTAATGTGGGTGATGTTTTATCACCTAAACAAACTGTTTTGGTTCAAGTTGTAAAAGAACCTATTTCTACTAAAGGTCCTCGATTGAGTTCTGAAATTTCGTTGGCAGGCCGCTATATGGTCCTTATGCCTTTTTCAGACCGAGTGTCCATATCGCAAAAAATTGAAGATCGTGCAGAGAAAAATCGCTTAAAGAAACTTGTACAAAGTATTCGTCCAAAAGGTTTTGGACTAATCATTCGTACTGTCGCTGAAGGGCAAAAAGTAGCTGCGCTAGACGCTGATATCCAACAACTATTAACACGTTGGAAAAATTTGTCTGCAAAATTAAAGCAGATTGATAAATATCCAGCTAAGGTATTGAGTGAAATCAATCGTTCTTCTAGTATTTTACGTGATATTTTTGACGATAACTTTACAGGTATACATGTAGATGATGCTGAAATGCAAGTCGAGATTCAAGACTATATTGAAACTATAGCTCCTGATAAAAAATCGATTGTAAAATTGTATGAAAATCACCTTCCCATTTTTGAAAAATTTGGAATTGAAAGGCAAATAAAAAATGCTTTTGGAACTACCGTTTCTATGCAAAAAGGAGCCTATTTGGTGATTGAACACACAGAAGCACTTCATGTTATTGATGTAAACAGTGGAAATCGATCTAATCGTTCTAAGAGCCAAGAACAAACGGCATTAGAAGTCAACTTAATTGCAGCTACAGAAATAGCCCGACAATTGCGCTTGCGTGATATGGGAGGAATTATTGTAGTTGATTTCATTGACTTGAATACTAACGAAAATCGAAAAAAACTTTTTGACCATCTCTGTAAAGAAATGAGTACAGACAGAACCAAACACAAGATTCTGCCACCTAGTCGTTTTGGACTCATTCAGATTACACGCCAGCGTGTTCGTCCTGAAATGAATATCAAAACAAAGGAGCCTAATCCAAACCAAAATGGGGAGGTTGAAGCGCCTATTATTTTAATTGACAAAATCAACACAGAGCTTAGTAAAATCACTAAGAACAAGCGCAATCAAAAGGAGCAAATACATTTGCACTTACATCCTTTTATCGCCGCTTACCTTTTAAACGGGTTTCCATCCCAACGTTTAAAATGGTATTTTGAATATAAAAAGTGGATTCATATTGTTCCACGCCATGCTTATCAATATTTGGAGTTTCGTTTTTTAAATAAAGAACGAAGAAGACTTCATCCTTAATACTTTAAAACCGCCTTGTCAAAATGACAAGGTGGTTTTTTTTTATCCATTATTTTCATTTTATAAAACTTCATCACTTTAGTTTTAAAATCTCATCCATAAAAATCTATTTAACTCATAATAAATTCAAATCTTACTTTAATTTTTTTTATATATATTAGTAAACCAATTTGGTAAACCAATTTTATGCGCAATATTTTATCTATCCACACACTTTTAATCCTGCTTTTTTTTTCTTGTCAACCCCAGGGAGAAAAACAAACTTTAGTCCATACTCTTGAAGAGTATAATCAGGCTGTAAACCTTGCTAAACCTGGGAGTACCATTGTTTTGGCTAATGGAGTTTGGAAAAATGCAGAGCTTTTATTTGAGGGAAAAGGGATGGCAGAAGCACCCATCACATTAACCGTTGAAGAAAAAGGGAAAGTTACCCTAGAAGGGCAATCTTATCTCCAAATTGCAGGAGAATACTTACATGTTGACGGCTTAGTTTTTAAGAATGGCTACACCCCAACAAATGAGGTCATCTCTTTTAGAAAAAACAATAAAGAATTAGCATACAATAGTCGCCTTTCTGAATGTGTGATTGATAATTATTCCAATCCAGAACGTCACGAACAAGACAGTTGGGTTGCACTTTATGGTAAAAATAATCGCGTAGATCACAACCATTTTGAAGGCAAAGGAAACAGGGGTGTTACTTTAATAGTTCGCTTGAATACAAATGAGAGCATCGAAAACAATCATATAATCGAAGCTAATTATTTTGGCCCTCGACAAAATCTTGGTTCAAATGGTGGAGAAACTTTACGTGTGGGAACTAGCCATTACTCAATGGAAAAGTCAAATACCCTAGTTCAAGGCAATTATTTTGATCGTTGTGATGGTGAGCACGAAATCATCTCCAACAAATGTGATCAAACTACTTATAAAAACAATGTTTTCTTTGAAAGTATTGGAACGTTAACCATGCGTCACGGGGATGAAACTTTAGTAGAAGGGAACGTATTTCTAGGAAACAGAAAGAGAAATACTGGAGGTATTCGAGTAATTAATGGTCAACAAACCGTTCGTAACAATTATGGCTACGGTCTTACCGGATATCGATTTAGAGGAGCCTTAGTTGTCATGAACGGTGTACCTAATTCCCCTTTGAATCGTTATTTTCAAGTGGAAGATGCAATAATCGAAAATAACGTATTTGTTGATTCAGACCACGTACAATTATGCGCCGGTAGTGATGTAGAACGCTCAGCTACTCCAATCAATTCAACATTCAAAAACAACACTTTCTACCTAGAAAAGCCATCAAAATTGGTTACAATTTACGATGATATTAGTGGAATTGCTTTTGAAAATAACTTGACAAATCATCCAATCAATAAAACTTTAACTTCAGGCTTTGAAGTCGAAAACATGTCCTTAACCAAGGATAAGAATGGTTTATTAATGCCAATGACCGGTGAAAAAGTAATCGCTCCAGCATTAGCAGATGAAATTCCAACAAAAGAAAACACAGGTGCTGCATGGTACTCTAAAGCAGATAAACGAATTGCTTTCGAAAGTGGCAAAACTACCACTGTGGCTGCTGGTGTAAATACTTTATTTGATGCAATTAAAAATTCACAGCCAGGAGATATTCTTGAATTAAAAGACAGTAAACGCTACGAACTAACCAAACTTCCTTTGATTCAACATCCTCTCACTATACAAGCAAGCGAAGGAAAAACACCTCTAATTCTATGGGAAAAGAAAGCTGCATTTGATATTGTCAATGGAGGAGAACTTCGATTAAAAGGCTTGAATTTTGATGGTGAAAACGCACCTGATGGTTCTGGAAACGCAGTGATAAGAACGAGTAAATATTCCATGAATAAAAACTACAGTTTACGTATTGAAAATTGTGCATTTGACAACTTGGATGTAAACCACTCTTTTGATGTGATTCGTATATACAAAAATACTTTTGCGGACGAGATTCACATCTCCAATTCAACTTTCAATAACATCACGGGTCATGTTATGGCATTGGATAAAGAAACAGACGACGTGGGAATTTATAATGCTGAATTTGTAACTCTACATAATAACATATTCACAAATATTGGAGGAGCAGTACTAAGCCTTCATAGGGGGGGGAAAGACGAAAGTACCTTTGGCCCCTTCTTAGACATGGATCACTGTACCTTTGAAAATATTGGTTTCGACTCTCGAAACAAATATAAAGCTGCAATAAATCTTTACGGAGTTCAGGATATCCAAATGAAAAACTCCATTTTTAAGAAGACTAAAAAAATTCAAATGCATTTAGTTGTTGGAGAGCCTATTGTAAAGGTTGATCATTTACAATTGGATCAAAAAAATCTTATAAAGGTTAGTGGAGATCAGAAGTACAGTATTGGTAAGCTTTTCACTTCCCCAAGGGTTACACCAAAAGGAACTGACGGAAAAGTTATAGGAAGAATCAACCCAACTAAAAAATAATCTCTTGAACAAAGCGCTATTTTCAATTGTTTTCTTGCTTGCTTTTATTTTAAAAGCACAAGATCATCCTAATTTAATTTTAACCCAAGCTGGAGTTGAAGAAATTAGACAGAATTTAGGGAAAGTCCCTTTTTTCGACACCCATTTAGCTGGAGTAAAAGCTGAAGTTGATGCAGAGATACTCACAGGTGTACATGTCCCTATTCCTAAAGACATGGCTGGAGGATATACCCACGAACGTCACAAGAGAAACTTTTTGATCTTACAAAAAGCAGGGGCTTTATATCAAATTTTACAACAAGATAAGTATGCAGCTTATGTAAAGGAAGTATTGATGGAATACGCGCGTATCTACAAGACCTTACCTATACATCCTCAACCACGTTCTTATGCAAGAGGAAAAATATTTTGGCAATGTTTGAACGATGCCAACTGGTTGGTCTATGTCAGTCAGGCATATGATTGTATTCATCCATTTTTATCAAAAAAAGAACGCAAGTATTTAAAAAAAGAGTTGTTTCGTCCCTTTGCCGATTATATCTCAATTGAAAATCCACAATATTTTAACCGCATTCATAATCATAGTACATGGGGTAGTGCAGGTGTCGGCATGATGGGCTTAGTAATTCAAGATGAAGAACTCATTCAACGAGCACTCTACGGCTTATCCAAAGATGGTATTGACGCCAATGCTAAGGACAATGATGGGGGCTTTATCAAAAAAGCCGATGAAAAAGCAGGTTTTTTGGCCAATATAGATGCGCCTTTTTCCCCTGAGGGTTATTATACTGAAGCGCCCTACTATCAGCGCTATGCGATGTATCCTTATCTCCTTTTTGCAGTTGGTTTACACAATGTACGTCCAGAGGAAAAGATATTTGACTACAATAATGGGGTCTTACTCAAAGCAGTAAATACCCTCTTAAATTTAACCGATACAGATGGAGAGTTTTATCCACTCAATGACGCGCAAAAGGGAATGTCCTATTTTTCACGTGAACTGGTCTCCTCTGTTGACATTGCTTATCATTACGGCAACAGCAATCCAGGTTTATTGTCAATTGCAGAGGCTCAAGGTAAAATTACCTTAGACGACGCTGGTTTTGCAGTAGCCAAGGCGCTAGAAGAAGGAAAAGCTGTCCCTTTTACCAAAAAATCTTTTGAAATTACCGATGGTCCAAATGGAAAACAAGGAGGAATCTCCATACTTAGAGCTGGGAATATTGAAGACGAATTAAATCTAGTCGCCAAATACTCTGCTCAAGGAAATAGCCACGGCCATTACGACAAACTTTCGTTTTCTCTTTATTATAAAGGTGATGAAGTACTACAAGACTATGGTCTAGCTCGTTTTGTTAATATCGATCAAAAAAATGGAGGAGGATATTTAAAGGAAAATAAAACTTGGGCAAAACAAACCATTGCACATAATACCTTAGTGGTAAATGAAACTTCACATTTTAATGGTAAATATGAACTGGGAAGTCAATTTCATTCCTCAAAATACACCAGTGAACTCACTGATAACAGTCATCAGCTAATTAGTGCTAAAGAAAACAATGCCTATAAAGATCTTCAAATGCATCGGACACTTATCATGGTTGAAGATGAACGTTTTGAAAATCCACTAGTTGTAGATGTATTTAAAGTAAATGCTGACAATAAGAATCAATATGATTTACCCTATCATTATTTTGGACAAGTAATGACGCATAATTTTGCAATCGAATCCTATCAGTCTCTTGTTCCGCTTGGAGAAAAAGACGGCTATCAGCATCTTTGGTTAAAAGGAAAAGGAAATACCAAATCATCCACAGATCAACTGAGTTGGTTTTCAAATAACACTTTTCATACCCTGAGTATGGCGGCTAAAAAAGGAGATAGTTATTTGTTCACCCAACTTGGAGCTAACGATCCAGAGTTCAATTTAAGAAAGGATTCCTCTTTTATCATTCGAAGAGAAAATACGGCAAATACACTTTTTGTAAATACAATTGAAACTCATGGGAGTTACAGTCCTGTCAGTGAAATAGCAATAAATACACGCACTAAAATAAAAGAAATTTCCGTGCTAGTGGATACCACAGAATACAGTATTGTTTCTATTACACTAAACGAGGGAGCACCCATAGTGATTTATCTAGCAAACACAAATCAAAACAAAAACCATTCCCATACCGTTTTAATCAATGGGGTTGAAAAGAAATGGACTGGACCTTATTATATAACAATTAAATAAATAACTATGAAAAGTTTTGGAACAAGTAAATCCTTCTTATTTACTAAAGATAAAGAATGGGAAACCGTTGGTGAAGGTGTAAAAAGAAAAATTATGGGTTATGATGATAAAATCATGTTGGTTCATGTTTCTTTCTCAAAGGGCGGTATTGGACCCATGCATCAACACCATCATTCACAAGTAACACATGTAGCCTCTGGAGTATTTGATGTTACCATTGATGGAGAAACACAAAGACTGAGTATAGGGGACAATTTTTATATTCCTACCAACGTCCTCCACGGAGCAATTTGTATTGAAGCGGGAGAACTTATTGATGTATTTAGCCCTATTCGTGAAGATTTCATGGAATAGAGTCTATGACAAAAGCAGAAGACTCTCAGGTACACTAACTGTACCCGAAATATCCTCTGATCAAAATGGAACGCCACATCCTGTTATTATTATACAAATTCATGGACGATTAACAGATGCACCTCCCATGTTAAAGATTTATTGGTATAACGGAAATGTGAGAATGAAAACTAAAGAAGTAAAAGATTTATCAAATACAACAACTGAGCTTCTTCATAAAGATGCATGGGGTGATGACGAAGGCTATACCTTTCCTGAACGATTAGGAACTGATAAATTCAAGCTGGAAGTGCTCGTTTCAGACGGAAGAATGGAAGTTATTTTAAACGAGACTGACTCTATTTCTTATGCCAACATTCACATTCAAAAATGGGGTATTTTTGAAAATTATTTTAAAGCAGGTAATCATCTACAGACTTAGGACAATATAGCTTTTTCAAAGGTTAAATTTTATAAATTAGACGTATCACAAACTAAACGAACCTTTATATTTAAAGTTTTAAAAACATATTAAAAAATGATCATGGACAATAAAATTCAAGAAATCCAGAAACAAATTTTATTAAACCTAAAGGAGTTAATTAATCTAAAAAATCTTGAACCCGGTGATAAATTACCTTCTGAAAGAATGCTTTCAGAAAAATTCAATGTATCAAGAAGTAATCTAAGGCAATCGCTACAAACCCTAGAGTATTTTGGAATAGTAAAATCTATTCCACAAAGTGGAACCTTTATTGCAGACATAGGAGTTACTGCTTTAAATGGAATGATCGACGATATTTTAGGTTTGCCGGTCCCATCATTTAAGGATCTTGTAGAGGCACGAATTTTTCTTGAACTGAAAGGAGTGAAATTAGCTGCGCTAAGAAGAACTGTTGATGATTTAATTCACATGGAGAACTCATTAGCCGATTATTCTGAAAAGGTAATCCGAGGAGAGGATGCTGTTCAAGAAGATTTATTATTTCACCTTGCTATCGCAAGAGCAAGTGGTAATCCCACCATAAATACGTTTATGTTGAAAATAACCCCTGAAATAATTACCAATTTTGAAAAACATCATGTGTGTGATAAAGACACCGCTTTTCGGGGAATACAAGAACATAAAGCAATCTTAGATGCGATAAAAAATCAAGATCCTGCCAAGGCCAAGGATGCAATGAAAGAACACTTTGGAATACTCTACCAATATTGTTACAATACAGAAGAATAATACTTCACCTATTCTTTAATATTTCTATATTCTAGTTTTTAGAATTAAATAGTGGTTTATTGGACATACTCTTTAGTGAACGTATACTGCACATAAAAAGCTTAAAACTCGTCACATTCCCTATCTACAATTTGAAAAATAGTGAAACAACATTGTAATCGAAAACAAATTCAGAAAGGTTAACTACAATTATTATTAAAAAAAACATAAAAAGTCAAATTTTTTAATATATTTGGAAAACCAATTTGGTTTACCAGTTTGGTTTACCAAATTGAAATGAAATAAAAACAGCTCAAATAAAGCAGTTTAGTAATGTAAACCGCTTTTTTATGCCCTGTTTCTTTAGAAACATTTATTTCGAAACAAACAATACTAACTAACTTTTAAAAATCTTATGAAAATTAGATCTTATTTATCACTGTTGTTAGTGCTCCTTGGGACAACCATTGGTTTTGCACAAACGCAACTTAGTGGAATCGTTACTGGTGCGGATGGTGTACCAATTCCAGGTGCCTCTGTTTTAGTACAAGGGACCAACAATGGAACAACTACTGACTTTGATGGAAACTTCACTGTCTCTGTAGAAACCAATCAAAGCATTGAGATATCCTATGTAGGATATGTTAATCAATTAATCCAATTTACAGGTCAAGACAACATAAATGTTGTTCTTCAAGAAGACCTCAATGAATTGGACGAAATAGTAGTAACTGGTTACGGTACTCGTAAAAGGTCACAATTAACAGGTGCTGTTGCAAAAATTGGAGGTGGCGAAGTTGCTGCTGTTCAAACTGCTCGTGTTGATGACGCTTTAGCTGGAAAATTATCTGGTGTTTTGATTCAAAATCAAGACGGTTCACCAGGTGCTGCTCCAAAAATTCAAATTAGAGCAGCTTCATCTATTTCTGGTGCTTCTAATCCTTTGGTTGTTGTAGATGGGTACCCCATTTCTGGTGGTATACAATCTGTTAACCCAAATGATATACAAAGTATCGAAGTATTAAAGGATGCCGCTTCTGCTGCCATTTATGGATCGCGAGGAGCAAATGGTGTAATCTTAATTACTACTAAAAAAGGAACGTCAGGCAAAGCTAAATTTAGTTACAATGCATACACAAGTACTTCTAGTAAATACAGAGAAAACATTCTTCAGTCGGGACCTGAATGGGCTGCAACTGCAAGAGCAGAAATTGCTGCAGGAAATTGGACAAGTACCGTTGCTACAAAGGACGCTGCATTTTTAGAATATAGATTAAGTGCATACGAAAATTCTCCAGGTGCAATAAGCCCAGAGGATTGGCTTTTCCAAAATGGACAATCTCAAAGCCATGACTTTAGCATGAGTGGTGGAAATGAAGATGTGAAATATTTTGCATCTGTTGGATACCAAGATATCGAGGGTGTTGTAATTACACAAGGATATGAAAGACTAAACTTCCGGATGAATGTTGATGCAAAATTAAACGACAAGCTTTCTGCAGGTATCAACGCAAATGGATTTTCATCTACAAGAGATATCTTAGGGCACGATATGAGAGACTTATTAAGAGCTTATGGCGTACACCCTATTTATCATACTGCTGAGTCTATTTCTTTTGTTCAACAACTAGATGCTCAGGCACAGAGTTTAGGATTGACTCCTTTTGACCGTGGTTACAGAGGATCTGGTTATGAAGCAAATAGTATTTATGCATTAGAGCCTGGGATGGCAGCTCAAGACTGGCATTATGGTAGAGCAAACAATGGTATTGGAGGGTCTGGTGATGCAGGACCCGCTGCAAAGCTTGACAATGTTGAAAGTTGGGAAAAGTCATATTTTGCGAACTTAAATGGTTACTTACAATATGAGATTATTGAAGGTTTGAATGTAAAATCTGTTTTAGGAGGCGATATTAGAGACAGTCAGGTTTACTCTCATAGATTACTCGGTTATGATTCTAGAGCTAGAAACTCACAAACCTTCATGAGACAAACTGATTTAAAAGTATCCACTATATTAAGCGAGACTACTTTGAATTTTACAAAAGTTATTGGAAATCATGATATTGCTGCTGTTGCAGGGGTTGAAGTACAATCAACTAAATTTAATGGAACAGCACTAAGGGGTGTAAATGTTCCTGATGAAGCCATTCTTAATTTCAATCTTTTTGATCCTTCAGACATCAGTGTAACTGAAAGAAAAGAAACAAGAGTACGAGAAAGTGTTTTTGGACGTGTTAACTATGCGTACAATGACCGTTATTTAGCTTCAGTTTCTTTAAGAAGAGATGGTGATTCACGCTTTGGTGCAAATAATAGATATGAAACTTTCCCAGCACTTTCTGTTGGTTGGAATATTCACAACGAAGCTTTCTTAGAAAATAACGAAACCTTGAGCCAGTTAAAATTAAGATTTAGTACAGGTTCTTTAGGTACAACTTCTTTCTTAGGTTCTTATAATTCATTGAGTTTATTATCTCCATCGGCGACAATTTATGGAACAGGATATTTGATCCCATCTAATTCGCCAAACCCAGATTTAACTTGGCAGACAAATACTGAAACGAACTTTGGTATTGATTTAGGATTCTCTAACAATCGTTTGACTTTAGGTGTAGACTATTATACCTCTGACATTCAAGATATTTTAATTAATCAAGCACAGTCTGAAGTATTAGGAAACCCATCTTCTGTTCTTAATGTTGGTGATGTTACAAGTTCAGGTATTGAATTTGAATTAGGAGCATTATTAGTGAATAATGATGATTTAACTTGGAACATGAATGCCAACTTATCTACTGTTAATACAGAAATTACTGACCTAGGTGGTTTAGAAGAATTGCCTCAGCAAATTTTCGGACAAAGTGGTCGTGGTGCTGTCTTTAGAAACTACGTAGGTGGTGAAATCGGAGAGATGTGGGGATTAGAAACGATCGGTGAAGTGGAAATGGAATACTTAGCTGACGGTTCAAGACATCCAAACAGTATGACTGGTGAGTCTTACGTAATTGATCAAAATGGTGACGGTAAAATTGACAGAACTAAATCCGTAGAAGACGGTGGTGACTTAGTTAAAATTGGACAAAACACTCCTGATTTTTATTGGGGTATGTCGCATAACTTAAGTTATGACAATTTTGATATGTCTTTACAGTTTCAAGGATCTCACGGGGCAGATGTTTACAACATTGATCCTCTTTATTATGGTTCACAATGGGGTGGACGTTTGGACAACGCTCGTATCGATCCAAATGGAGATCGTATTGCTGATCATAATGGTGAATATCTTGAAAGAAATAGAAACCAAACGGATGCAATGATACAAGATGCTTCTTTTATTGCATTGAGAAATTTAACAATTGGGTACACATTTGAATCTTCTTTGACGAATAGTCTTGGTTTGAATTCTGTAAGAGCTTATATAGCTGGATCGAACCTTCTGTACATTATGGGAGATAATTACACCTCATACAACCCAGAGGGTGTAAAAGGAACTGACCCTACAATCTATGGTGCACAAGTAGGTGCAAGTCCAGTTGTTAGAAGTTTTACTTTAGGTTTAAATGTTAACTTTTAAATAAAAAAAAATGAAATATATAAAAATAGTATTGGGATCGCTGTTCTTCATAACAGCATGTTCAACTGATTTGGACCAAGCCCCATCAAATTTTGCTAGTGCAGATTCATTAACGGACTTTGGAGGAGTATTAAATGCAGCCTACTATTATCAATTAGGTAGTGTTACCCCTTTGGCAGTAATGGCTGAATTTAGAGCAGATAATGCGCTAATGCAAGAAGCGCCTTACACTGAATTTGATGAGTTTACAAATAATTTGACCACTATGGAAGATCAGTTTTTTGGTCCTCTTTACACGGCAATGTATAAGTCAATATTAAGTGCTAACAATGTAATTGAAAATTCAACTGACGCTACAGAAGTAGCTGAAGCGAAGTTTTTAAGAGCATTGTCATATTTTAAATTGGTTAAATCTTTTGGTGCGGTGACTGTTAACTTGTCTGCTGCTCCGAGTTTAACAGACACATCAATTTTACAAAGACAAAATGCTGACCAAGTTTACAGTAGTGTTATCATTCCAGATTTGAATGATGCTGTTGCTGTCTTAAGTACGACAATAGTAGATGGGAGAGCTTCAAAATATGCAGCTCAAGCTTTACTTGGAAAAGTATATGCCGCTATGGGAGATTATTCTAATGCAGAAACGCAACTTGCAGCTGTTGTAAACGGTGCTGCTGGTGCGGGTATTAGTTTAAAGTCTAACTTTAATGAAATTTTTGGAGCAGCAAATGAATCTGGTAACTCAGAAATCATTTATGCAACTCGTATTTCAAGTTCTATTGTAGATGAATACTCTTTTGGTTCTGACTTTTGGAACTGGTTTGTTGGTGATGATTCAAAGTCGGATTTACCTGTTGATCCAGATTTAGTAGCTGCATTTGATGCAAGTGATGCTAATGGTGGTGGTACTGACTTAAGAAGAACAGTAACACTTAGTAACGATGGTTTAAAAGCAACTAAATTTCCAAAAGAAGGAGGCTTAGGAAGCGAACATGACTGGATTGAAATCAGATTAGCCGATGTTATTTTGTTATATGCAGAAGCATTGAATGAAAATGGTACAGCTGCTGATACCGTTTTAGCTTTATTAGATCCTATCAGAACAAGAGCAGGGTTAACAAGCTTAAGAGGAACTGTAAGTTCTCGAGCAGATGTTAAACAAGCTATCGCTGACGAAAGAAGACTAGAATTAGCTTTTGAAGGTCACAGATGGTTTGATTTGGTAAGAACAGGAACTGTAGATGCTGAAATGGGACAAACCGTTAATAGTAATTATCATGTGTTCCCTATTCCAATTTCTGAAGTACTTGCAACGGGTGGTGTAATCACTCAAAATGATGGGTACTAAAAAACATCATAGTTTGATTTAATATTAATATAACCATTATTGCTTTATCTTAAACTAAATTTAAATTTAGGCTTAGGAGAGTAATAATGGTTTATTAATCTTTTACTTTAGTATAATATTAATTGAAATACCAAATTAGAAGACCGATTCGTAACCACGAATTATGCTAGCTTATTTCACTTTTCAATTAGAACTTTTTATAGTTACAAATGTTAATAGATAACGCAATTCAAGAAGATCAGAAACAGATCATTAATCTTCTTAAAGAATTGATTAATTCAAAGAATCTTGAGCCCGGAGATAAATTGCCATCTGAAAGAATACTTTCGGAAAAATTTAAAATTTCTAGGAATAACCTTAGAGAGGCACTACAAACATTAGAATACTTTGGATTAGTAAAATCTATTCCACAAAGTGGGACCTTTATCGCAGACATAGGAGTTACTGCTTTAAATGGAATGATTGACGATATCTTAGGCTTGCCAGTTCCCTCATTTAAAAACCTTGTAGAAGCGAGGATTTTTCTTGAATTGAAAGGAGTGAAACTTGCAGCTTTAAATAGAACAGAAGATGATTTAATTCATATGGAAAATTCTCTTGCCGAATACTCTGAAAAGGTAATTCGTGGAGAGGAGGCTGTTCAAGAAGATTTATTATTTCACCTTGCCATCGCAAGAGCTAGTGGTAATCCTACCATAAATACATTTATGTTGAAGATAACACCAGAAATAATAACAAATTTTGAAAAACATCACGTTTGTGACAAAGACACTGCTTTTAATGGAATAAAAGAGCATATAGCGATTTTAGAGGCTATAAAAAGCCAAGATCCTAGCGAGGCTAAAAACGCAATGAAAAAACACTTTAAGGTGCTTTATCAATATTTATACAACATATAAAATAGTTATTACTATAAAATTTGAAATATGAAGATTCAAGGATTAAGGTGGTGGATTATTATTCTAATATTTATAGCTACGGTTATAAATTACATCGACAGGACTTCATTTGCATTACTCTGGCCAGAAATGGGAAAAGACCTAGGAATGGATAACTCAGATTATGCCATCATGCTTAATGTTTTTATGGCTACTTATGCCATAGGGAAGTTTTTGTCTGGAAAGCTTTACGATACAATTGGTACACGTTTGGGTTTTGTTGTATCTATCGTTGTATGGTCATTGGCATCAGCATTTCATGCCTTTGCACGTGGCATAATTTCGTTGTCGATTGTCAGAGGGCTTTTAGGCCTTGGAGAAGCAGGAAATTGGCCAGGAGCTGTAAAGAGTAATGGAGAGTGGTTTCCAGTAAAAGAGCGAGCAATTGCACAAGGAATTTTTAATTCTGGAGCCTCTATCGGAAATGTAATTGCCCCTTTTGTTATCGTTTTCCTTTATGCGCGTTTTGGGTGGAAAACAACCTATATTATTTTAGGTGCTGTTGGTTTATTGTGGGTAATCCCCTGGTTATTTCTCAATAAATCTACACCAGAAAAACACCCATGGGTAACTCAGGAAGAAAGAGATCTTATCCTTGCCGATAGAATTGATAAAAACGAAGTTGAAAGTAAAACAAAAGTCAAGAGTCTTTCCGTGGCTCAGATTTTAAGCTACAAACAATCATGGGGAGTCCTTATGTGCCGTTTTTTCATTGAACCCATTTGGTGGTTCTTTGCGGGATGGATGCCCATTTATCTGAATAAAACATTTGAATTAAGCATTGAACAAATTGCAGCTACTATGTGGATATCTTATTTAATGGCTGCTGCAGGTAGTATCGTTGGAGGTTGGTTTTCTGGATATCTAATGAAAACAAAATCAGTTGATGCTGCACGAAAATTAACAATTACCATTGGAGGGTTGTTGGTGTTTATTGGATTCGTCTCTATAATACAATTTGTTGGAGAAAATAACTTTATGACCTTTATTTACTTAGCAGGTGTAGTACTTTTTGGATTTCAATTTGCTATTGGTAATGTACAAACCATATCAAGCGATCTATTTAGAGGTCCTTCGGTAGGAACTTTGGCCGGTTTGGCTGGAACCATTGCTGCCGTTTCACCCATGATCATGAATTGGTTTATTGGACAAATTACAACAGCATCCTATACTCCAGCATTTATTGCAATTACGGTCTCGGTTATATTGGGTGTTTTGTCTATTTTTATTTTAATAAAAACTATAGAGCCCGTAAGAAAAACAATCACAGATTAAATTTTAAACAATTAAAAGAAAGTAAAAAGAATGAGTAAAGCATATAATAAAATAGCAATTATAACAGGAGCCACTGGCGGAATCGGTTTTGAAGTAGCTAGGAGATTGGGTCAGGATGGATATACCGTTATTCTAAATGGTATTGAAGATGAAGCTGGAGCTAAACGTGTAGAAGAACTTACTGCAGAAGGTATTACTGCAGAATATTATGGTTTTGATGTCACTAAAGATGAACAAGTGACGGAAAACATTCAAAAAATTGGAGAAAAATATGGCAGAATTGATGTGTTAGTCAATAATGCTGGAGGATTAGGTGGTAGATCTCGTTTTGAAGAAATGACCACCGAATTTTACAGATTTGTAATGGCTTTGAATTTAGATTCAACATTTTTCTGTTCAAGAGCAGCAATTCCATTTCTTAAAAAAGGAGAAAATGCAACCATCATAAATTATACCTCAAATGCAGGCTGGAACGCAGGTGGACCTGGAGCAGGTATTTATGGAACTTCAAAAGCAGGAGTTCACACAATAACCAGAGCTTTAGCAAAAGATTTAGCAGAATATGGTATTAGAGTAAATGCAGTTTCTCCAGGAACTATAGATACACCCTTCCATGCACAAATTAAATCCACTAAACCAGAAGTTTTTGCTTCATGGAAGAACAATATTATGTTAGGAAGACTAGGGCAACCAAAAGACGTAGCTGGTGTTGTTTCTTTTTTAGCTAGCGAGGATGCCGCTTTCCTAACAGCAGAAACGATTCAAGTTGGAGGAGGACAAGCTTTAGGTATTTAATAATAAAATAGAATATATAAAGATGAGTAAAGTAGTCACTTTTGGAGAAATTATGTTGAGACTAGCTCCACAAGGGTTTTTACGCTTTTCACAAACGAACAGTTTTGATGCTGTTTACGGCGGTGGAGAATCTAATGTTGCCGTTTCCTTGGCAAATTACGGTGTCTCTGTTGATTTTGTAACCCGTTTACCAAAAAATGATATTGGAGACTGTGCCATGATGGAATTGCGTAAACGTGGTGTGGGTGTAGATAAAATCGTTTATGGTGGAGACCGCCTTGGAATTTATTTCTTAGAAACCGGTGCCGTTTCTAGAGGAAGTAAAGTAGTCTATGATAGAGCACACTCTGCTATTTCAGAAATTAAATCAGGAATGATTGACTGGAATATAGTTTTTGATGAGGTGGAATGGTTTCATTGGACAGGTATTACACCCGCAATTTCACAAGGAGCAGCAGATGTATGTTTAGAGGCTGTAAAAGCCGCAAGCGAAAAAGGAATTACCATTTCTACAGATTTAAATTATCGAGCAAAACTTTGGAAGTATTGTGATGATAATCATAGAGAAAAAGTAATGTCAGAACTAACTTCTTACTGTGATATTATCTTAGGAAACGAAGAAGATGCTGAAAAACATTTTGGAATTCATCCCGAAGGATTAGATGTTCACAAACATGGACATGATGTAAAAGCAGAAGCTTTTTTATCGGTTTGCAAACAGATGATGGAAAAATTTCCACGAGCTAAAAAAGTAATAACAACCTTAAGAGGCTCCATCTCAGCTTCGCATAACACTTGGGCTGGAGTACTATACGACGGATCAAAAATGTATGAAACACGCCAATATCAAATCACCGATATAGTAGATAGAGTAGGTGGAGGAGATTCCTTTATGGGAGGTTTAATCTATGGATTATTAAAATACCCCGAGGATGATCAAAATGCACTTGATTTTGCAGTAGCAGCTTCTTGTTTAAAACATACGATTAAAGGAGATGCAAACTTAGCAACAGTTGAGGAAGTAGAAAAATTAATGGGAGGAGACGCTTCAGGGCGTGTCGCTCGATAACTTATTATGGCACAATACACAAGATTAGAAGTAGTAAAACAAATGCAGGACTCTGGAATGGTTCCCCTTTTTTATCATCATGATATTGAGGTAGCCAAATCAGTACTGAAAGCCTGTTATGATGGGGGAGCTCGATTAATGGAATTTACAAATCGAGGAGATTTTGCTATTGAAATATTCAATCAATTGATTAAATATTCAATCGCTGAATTGCCGGGTATGATTCTAGGTGTAGGCTCTGTTACAGATGCGGCAGCAGCTTCACAATACATGCTCTCTGGAGCAAATTTTATAGTGACGCCAGTATTTAGAGAAGACATCGCTGTGGTTTGTAACCGTAGAAAAGTACTGTGGTCTCCTGGATGTGGTTCGCTAACTGAAATAGCACAAGCAGAAGAAATGGGATGTGAAGTGGTCAAGTTATTTCCTGGAAGCACTTATGGCCCTGGATTTGTAAAAGCAATCAAAGGACCTCAACCGTGGACATCAGTCATGCCTACTGGTGGAGTTTCAACAGATAAGGAAAATCTTAAAGGATGGTTTGACGCTGGGGTAACCTGCGTTGGAATAGGATCACAATTGATCTCCAAAGACATATTAGCCAATAAAGACTATTCTACTTTAAGTGCTAATGTTAAGGCTGTACTGGATCTCATCCAACAGCTGAAGTAAATTAAGTATAGTTAATTTGATTTTTAAATGGTGCCTAAGAAATTAGGTGCCATTTATTGTTAATAGACACATCACAATCATAATTAAATTCTCAATGAAAGTGGCCTCTGTCATAGGAAGCTTAAGTGATGTTCCCAAACAGGCACAGGAAATCTTTTTTTTATCCATCAAGGTTCTGCTTACACCCAATGTTGTAATGCTTAAAATAACAAGGGTAATGTAAACCGCTAGAGTTACTTCATAACGCATCAAAAACATCAGACCCAAAGCTGTTTCTATAAAAGGATAAAGCCATCCATAAATAGAAACTCTTTTCGCCAAAGGATCGTACATAGCAAACGATGATGGAAAGTTTTTTAAATCCAACATTTTAAAAAAACTAAACACAATAAAGAACAAACCCATAAAATCCAACATCACTGCATGAATATTCCAGTCTTTATAATGAAGTAACAGGGATGCAGTTCCGATATAAAATAAAATAAGGAATAAAGGTTGTAACTGTTTAAGTTTAGACTGTTCCGCTGATTTACTAGAGGCGGAAGTTTCTTGGTCAGTAATAGACGCTGACAAGGTGAATTTCGGAGGTAATTGATCTTGAAGTACTTCAAGGGAAATGGGCTTGTTGGTGGTAAGCTTTACTTCCTCTTTTTCAAGGTTTACTTCAATAACAGTAACCCCGTCAATTAGGTTTAAATATTTTTCAACAGAAGCTTTGCAGCCTCCGCATGTCATGCCTTTAAGTGTAAAGGTGTTTGTCATTTAAAAAAATTGATGTTTCTCTCTCAAATGTACTGTTTAATTTTATTTAAAATACTTTTTAAAGCTCCTTGAGACAGGAATTTCCGTATTGTAGGTTAATACTATAAATTGAGATAAAATTTGTTATACGAAATTTCGATTTCCTTTGTGGTTAAATTCATGATATAAAATTTTTAGGTTCAACCCAAAACTAAGTCCTCGTAAACCCTTTTTCCAAAATAATGTCGTGAATGACATATAAAATGTCGTGAATAGAAATACTGTTAATTCGTTTTCTAATTATTATCTTGTGTAGGTGAAAAAAAAGACCTCCTTCACCCTTCAAGAAGCTCAAAAAAAGCTAGAATACTATTGTGCCTACCAAGAGCGTTGTCATTGGGAAGTGGAGCAGAAATTAGAGGATCTTCAAATGATTTCCGAGGCTCAAGAAGTGATAATTTCTAAACTTATTAAAGAAAATTATTTAAATGAAAGTCGTTTTGCACAAAGCTTTGCAAGGGGAAAGTTTAATATCAAAAAATGGGGAAAACAACGCATTGTACGTGAACTCAAAGCTCGAAAAATTTCGGAATATAATATAAAACTTGCGCTAAAAGAGATCTCTGCTGAAGCCTACCAATCTGCATTTTACAGTCTATTTGAAAAACGAAAAAAAGCGGTGAGTGGCTATTCTATCCCAATTCAAAAGAAAAAGATTTTAACCTATATGATCTATCGTGGTTGGGAAAGCCATCTCATTTATACAGCTTTAAATGAAAATTTCTAAAACTGATATTTGAGGGAAACCAAAACATTACGCCCTGGCATAGGGACTAAGTTAGTTTCACTGTATACTTCATTCAAAAGATTATTCATTGATGCCGTAAATTGAAAGGAATTAAAACTCCATTGTACATTGGTATCTATAACGGTATATCCCTCCATTGCGAGTCGTTTTGCATACTTTAAGCCTGTAAACCATTGCAGTGATTCAGTCAATTGAGTCGTATAACTACTCGTAAAATGATGCTGAAATGAATTGATGCTATATCGGGAAAAGTTAACGGCCACCTCACTCAGGTCATCAGATATATAAGTATATCCTAGCTTTAGAAATTGTTCTTTTTTTCCAATTAAAAAAGGATAGTTCATCTCCATTTCAAAACCTTGAGTAGTGACACTTCTTATATTTGTTGCTTCCCAAAGACTCTCTTCTGTTGCTTTTATATAATCAATTAAATTCTCTGCTTGACGCTCAAAATAAGCGAAATAAAACCTAAGTAGATTGGAACTAAAAAGGAGCCCTAATTCCTTATTAAGTGCCTCCTCGGGCTTTAAATCTGGATTGCCTATGGTATTTCGGTCAGAGTAAAATAAGTCCGTATAAGTCGGGATACGGTATGTGTATCCTAAATTACCATAGAGTCTCCACTGGGAACTGAGTTGCAAACCGATGTCAATACCTGGATAAGCAAAATTTCCAAAATCTGAATACAGATTAACTGCAACTCCTGGGGTCAAATCCAATATTTGATCCCAAAAAGTAAAGCGGTGTTCAAGAAAAAAGGTAGCTAGATCACGAGAACGGTCTCCTAAATTATTACTCGCAATAGAAACCCTTGAAAGATCAAAGCCTATTCCTGTAGTGCCCAATTTTGATGATAAACTCACATCTAAAGCAGTCCCTGCCTTATGAGTAATATGCCAATTTTCATAGACTTCAGGATTAGTTCTGAGGTATAAATAATGGTCCTGACCTCTTCTCCAATATAACTTGGGCTTAAAGGTCCAATTTCCTTTTTGCGTTTTGGTTTGTAGGGCAAATAAACTTACCTCAGTCTCCTCATATTGATCTATGGCCTCTGGAGATGCGTAAAATCCGTTGGCTCCAAATTTTCTTCCAGTAAAGCTGGCAATTACATCAAGCGGAAGTTTGGTGTCAGTAAAAAGACCTCCTTTTAAAAACACATTATTTTTTTTGAAATCAGTATTGTATCGATAACCATCCGCTGAATTACGAGAATAATGAGCAAGGAAATTTCCTTTTTCAGAAGTAGTTCTATAATTTATCTCTCCATGTATTTGTCCGTAAGAGCCTCCTCTTAGTTGAACAGATCCACCACTGGTAAATTCTTTTTTAGTCACAATGTTAATCGCTCCGGTAAAAGCATTTTGACCAAAGATTCGTGCAGCAGGACCTTTCACAATTTCTATACGCTCTATTACCTCTATTGAGGGAAGGAAGTTTAATGTGTGATGACCCGTTTGAGCATCATCTAATTTAATTCCATCTATCAATAAAAGTGTTTGATCAAAACTACCGCCTCTGATATAAAGATCGGCTTGTGTTCCAGCGATTCCTCTTTGACGAATATCAATTCCTGCTATTTGTTGTAGAGCGTTTACTACAGTTAAAGCACCACTTGCTTTCAATTCTTGTGCAGAAATTAAGTTTATACTTCGTGAATTTTCCGAGAAATTGACGTCTATCCTTGAGGAAGAGACAACAACTTCTTTTAACCGTTGTTGTAAAGCTAAACTGTCCTGCTGCGCTTGAAGTGAAAATGAAAATAGTAACACTACAAAAGGTTGGAGTTTATACTTCATTTATAAAGTTTTGGGATTAAAACTTAGGGTAGGAAAAACTTTTTTAGTCAGTCAATAAAATGACCTTGTTATCACGCATCTCTAGGGCTCCAGATTGGATGTCAAAAAACGTGTTGGCACCTTCCTGGGTAAAAAGGGCTTGGTTGGTCTCATCTAACTTTAAGTTGCCTTGAATTCTCACTTGGCCTTTTATTAAAGTAGAGACAATAGGCGCGTGGTTGTTTAACACCTGAAAGGAACCTGAAGCTCCTGGAACTGTTAAGCTTTCTACTTCGCCACTAAATAATTTGGCTTCGGGAGATACAATTTCTAGATGCATAATTCTTATACTTCTGCTAACATTTTTTCACCGGCTTCAATTGCCTCTTCAATCGTTCCTTTCAAATTGAATGCTGACTCAGGAAGATGGTCTAACTCTCCATCCATGATCATATTAAATCCTTTGATCGTCTCTTTGATATCTACTAAGACCCCTGGAATACCTGTAAACTGTTCTGCAACATGGAAAGGTTGAGAAAGGAAACGTTGAACACGTCTGGCTCTAGTTACAGCAAGTTTATCTTCTTCAGATAATTCATCCATACCCAAAATAGCGATGATATCTTGTAATTCTTTATAGCGTTGTAATAACTCTTTAACGTTTTGAGCACATATGTAATGCTCTTCCCCTAAAATCTCAGCAGTCAAAATTCGAGAAGTAGAGTCTAATGGATCTACTGCAGGATATATACCAAGTTCTGCAATTTTACGAGACAAAACTGTTGTTGCATCTAAGTGAGCAAAGGTAGTTGCTGGTGCAGGGTCAGTAAGGTCATCTGCAGGCACATATACCGCTTGAACCGAAGTAATCGATCCTTTTTTAGTTGAAGTAATTCGCTCTTGCATGGCACCCATCTCTGTAGCGAGAGTAGGTTGGTATCCTACCGCAGATGGCATTCGTCCTAATAAGGCCGATACCTCAGAACCTGCTTGCGTGAATCGGAAGATATTATCTACAAAGAACAATACATCTTTTCCTTGTCCATCTCCAGCACCATCTCTAAAATATTCTGCAATAGTCAATCCAGATAAAGCCACTCGAGCACGAGCTCCAGGAGGTTCATTCATTTGTCCGAAAACGAAAGTAGCTTTAGATTCTTTCATGGCCGTTTTATCCACCTTTGTCAAATCCCATCCTCCTTCTTCCATAGAATGCATGAATTCATCTCCATATTTTATAATTCCTGACTCAAGCATCTCACGAAGTAAATCATTCCCTTCACGAGTACGCTCTCCAACTCCAGCAAATACAGAAAGTCCACCGTGTCCTTTTGCAATATTATTAATCAACTCTTGGATCAAAACTGTTTTTCCTACTCCTGCTCCACCGAAAAGACCAATTTTCCCTCCTTTAGCGTAAGGCTCAATTAAGTCAATCACTTTAATTCCAGTAAAAAGTACTTCTGCAGAAGTAGATAGATCTTCAAACGCAGGAGCTTCACGGTGAATAGGCAAACCATTCTCATTTTCTTTTGGAAGGTTTTCCATTCCATCAATCGCATCTCCTATTACGTTAAACAAACGTCCAAAGACATCCTCTCCAATTGGCATTTGAATCGGGCTTCCTGTCGCTTTCACTTCAGTACCTCGACTTAAGCCATCGGTAGAATCCATTGAAATGGTTCGTACAGTTTCTTCTCCAATATGAGA
Organism: Flavobacteriaceae bacterium; assembly: GCA_009886625.1. Classification (GTDB taxonomy): domain Bacteria; phylum Bacteroidota; class Bacteroidia; order Flavobacteriales; family Flavobacteriaceae; genus MS024-2A. Next base: position 83,476 of record QXZA01000023.1, on the reverse strand, counting down.
TTGAACTTCTAAAATCAATTTAGAACCGTTAGCGTTGTTAATTTCTAATGCGTCGTAAATTCTAGGAAGTGGGTTGTTTTCACCACCAAAATCAACATCTACAACGGGACCAATAATCTGAGAAACTTTACCTGTACTTTGTGCCATTTTAATCTGCGTTAGCATTTATTTTTAATCTATATTTCAAGCTGCAAATATAGGGGTTCAATTCAAAAAAACGCCCTGTTTTTGATTTTTTCTAATACCCTTAGGTTTTTATTAATAAAACTTCGTTTGAGGTTAAAATTCCGCTCTTGTTTTTAAGGTAATCTTTAATGTGTATTTATTTGATATCTTTAAGAATCAACAAACATTAAAGCCAAAAACTCTGCAATACAAGCGGGTTTTTCAGCTCCCTCTACTTCCACTACAACTTTGAGTTTGTATTTGACTCCTTGAGGAGTAATATTAAATTCTTTTAAGGATACTCGACCTCTGCATTTTGAATCTACTGATATCGCAGATGGAAATCTAACTCTATCTATTCCATAATTAAGGACCATCGGTGAATCTTTTACTTCATAGGCTTCAAACATAAATTTAGCACACAACGAGACCGTTAAAAATCCATGGGCGATGGTGCTTTTAAACGGAGATTCTTTGGCACATTTTTCTTCATCCAAATGAATCCATTGATGATCCTCTGTAACATTTGCAAATGCAGTAATGCGTTTTTGATCAATCGTGAGCCAAGGGGTTATACCTAGTTCTTTTCCAATATATCTTCCCAATTCCTCTGTGGAATTAAATGTTGTTTTGTAAGCGCTTTGTTGTTCCATGTTGCGTTTTAATCTTTTGATTTTGCTACATGGGCATGGCTCCACCATTGGCATGTAAGGTGATTCCGGAAATGAAACCTGCTTCTTTAGAAGCGAGAAAAAGATACACAAATGCCATGTCTTCTGTGGTTCCAATTCGTCCAACAGGAATCTGCGCAATCCCATCCTTAATCACTTCTTCGGGCATAGAGTCTGTCATGTCTGATTTAATAAATCCAGGAGCAACTGCGTTTACGGTTACTCCAAAACGTCCTGTTTCTTTGCATAAAGCACGTGTAAAGCCAGCTACTGCTGCTTTAGTAGCTGCATAATTGACTTGACCAAAAGCACCTGAAAATCCATTAATAGAAGAAGCAGAAATTATACGTCCATAGCCAGCTCCTTTCATATGAGGCAAAACAGCTTTGGTAGTTGTATAAAGTGAATTTAAATTTACATTGATTACTGCATCCCACTCGGAAGGTTCCATTTTCATAAATGATCTATCTCGAATGATCCCTGCATTATTGATCAAAATGTCAATTTTTCCATATTTGTCCATTATTTCGTTTACTGCTTTTTGAACATTCTCTTTGGATGTTACATCTACTTTTTGATAAAAGATGGAACTACTTCCTTTTGAAATTCTTTCTGCTGTGGCCAAACCTGAATCTGAGACATCCCATAATGCAACTATTGCTCCTGCTTTACAAAATATATCACAAATACCCTCACCAATTCCTTTTGCACCTCCGGTTACAATGGCTAATTGACCTTTAAGATTTATCATATTAAGTAGTTAAATTATAATATAAAACAAAAAAGGGGCACAATGGCCCCTTTAAAGTTAATCTTAACAATTAAAGATTAAGAGTAGCTCTTAAATTAACTCTTCTTCCAATAACAGGCATATTAGGAAATGCACGGTATTGCTGATTGAATAAGTTAGTCCCTGAAACGTCTAATTTAACCCCATTTGAAAGTTTATATCCGATACTAGCATCAACAAGATTTTTTGCTTGAACAACCCCTGAATAAAATCCTTGATTAGAATTAAATTCATCATCATGTTGAAAAGCTAAAGATGCCTGAATTCCATCACTAACGGTATAGTCCATTCCTAAGCGGAATTTAAATTTTGGTGCATTCAAAAAGTCTTGAAACGGAAGATCATCATCATTATCCTCTCCTGGATTCCATTCATTCTGACTTAACCAAGACGCATTACCCCAAAAAGTAAGTTTCTCCGTCGCAAAGTATTCCATTGATATATCACTCCCAACGTGAGAACGGGTTACATCATCAAATATTCTGTATCCAGCAGATATGTGAGTTATTCCATCACCTTGTGGGACTCTCTGTGATTCAATTGCACCAACTGCAGCTGGTTCAATTGCCTCAACATATGCTTGACCTCCTTGTGTAAAGGCACCACCTACAAGCCCTGCAACCTGTTGATTCGCAGCGGAAATTGCAGGTGCAATTAGTGGTGCTGCTGTAGCAGCAACTGCAACAGAAACAGCAGCAATAGCTGGAGATCCAGGGAATAATGCATCCGCAGGTGCTCCAGTAGCCCAAATAGACTCTGGTATTCCATTTGCTGTGTATTGCGCCTCTACACCAGCTTGAACTTGAGCGTTAACTCCCGCTGTAACAGCTTGAGTAATAGCGGCGCTTATGACTGGGTCTGATGAAAAGTCTGCTGCGACTTGTGCTCCAAGATCGGATGGAATACCCGCTGAACCATTTAATCTAAAGGTAGGCCCTATAGCCGTAAATTGTGTAGATCCTGTTCTGGCATAGGTGTATACGTCTATCCCAATAGCAAATTTGTCACCTAAAAGACCTTTGTACCCTACCTCCCAGGAAGTAGTTGTCCCTAAAAGTGCAGAGGGAGTTCCAATTGCTGTTGGCATTGGACTTCCATTAAATGCATTGTATCCCTCTATTGTTCCAGAAGCTCCACCAGGAACGTATGAACCGAAAAAGTTTTGAATTAAAGGTAAAAGTGGTGCGTAAGATGGACTCGCAGAAACTCCTTGGTATAGAGCAGGTAATACCTGTCCTGCAACAGCTCCATAAGGAACAGCCAATGGCCAATTAGTTGTGTCTGCTGGTAATGTCGCTCCGCCACCTCCTACTATTTCAATAGGTGCATTTGCGTCAAAGTTTTGAGCAGTTGTCTGACCTGATAACCAAACATCTAGTACTCCAGGTGCTTGAATTTGAACAGGGAAATCTACATATGTTTCTAAAGCACTTGGCCCGAAAACAGCTTGATTATAGGTTAGCCTAAAACTATTTTTACTATTGGGCTTAAAAACTAATGCTATTCTAGGAGCAATTTGTCCTTTATCAACAAAGCTTAGTTTATCATATCTCAATGCGTAAGTCAAATCTAACTTTTCACTAAAACGAGAGGTTCCTTGTCCGTAAAAACCGTAATTGACATAATCGTTTTGTCCATCATATTGACCAAAAAGTGTGTTTTCTGAATCAGATCCAATGTCACGATAGTCTACACCAAAGGTAAAATTAGAATCCAAAAAATTAACCGCATCAAAATTGTACTGTGCTTGAACATCTAAAGCTGACCTTTTGGTGATAATCCTCTGAGCTGTTAAATAAAGATAAAAAGGAGAGTTCTCGCTACCACCATCGTTTGCATTATAAGAGATTTGACCAAAGAAGCCTCCTGATTTAATTCTAGCTTGTCCCCAATAGTCATTACCAGCTGCATATCCTGGTCCTTGTGCTTGGTTAATTAAGCCATTTCCTGAATTTATACCTCCTGAGATTACAGCATCAGTGTTGTCGTTTGGTCTGAATTCCAAATGAGCATTAGCCATAAAGCTTTCATACTCATTCATGTAGGAATTCCCATCCCCATCCGGATCAATTTCGGATCTTGTGAGAACTGGTGTTAGGGCAGCAGAGGGATCTATTCTATTGTTTCTGACCGTTGGTTGAAAAATTCCATTTGCAGTTGCTCCATTAATTTGAGCAAGAAAATCAGCATTTTCAACAGGATCTAAACCAAATTCATCTCCCTTTTTGTATTGTGCATTAATCTTAAAACCAAAAGTTTTTTTCTTGTTAGCATACGCATGCCTAACAGCACCAGAAATTGTACTAAGATTTCCTCCTATTAGCTCAATTGAAGTGCCAGGTCTATCTATAGCTTTCTTTGAGAAAAAGTGAACTACCCCAGACTCTACGCCTGGACCATATAATGCTGATGCAGCTCCTCTAACAACCTCAACTCTTTCTATATCAAGATTTGATAATCCTGATTGAAATGCAAAAAATGATCCTGATGCAGGAGATTGTAAAAAACGATAATCTAATATAGGGAATGTTCTAGTTCCAAAAACACCCGAACCAGCTCTCATTTCAAAGTTTACTGAGTTAGCAGATTGTTGTTGAAATTGAACTCCAGGAATGTTAAGGAGGTTTCTAATTGGATCATTAACATTTGCTGAGTTTTCTATATCCTGAGATGTGATGATGGATACAGATGCGGGTGCATCCAATAGCTTTTCTGAACGTCTTGAAGCTGAAATAATGACCTCGTTTAAGTTTTGTCCATACGACAGAGAAACAGATATAATTTGATCAGTAGAAGTTACCTCGACTGTTTGTGATCCAAAACCAATATAACTCACCTCAATTGTAAGTGGTAAATCAGCTGATGTATTCAAAGTGAAATTCCCATCAAAATCTGCAATAGTTCCTGTGTTTGAGCCCACAACAATAATGTTGGCCCCAGGAATAGATTCTTGAGTTTCTGAATCTACCACGGAACCAGAGATCGTGGTTTGCGCAAACATTACCGTTGAAGCAAACAGCATCAAAGTAAACAGTGCTTTTTTAATACTTTTTTTTGTTTTCATTTTTGATTTGTTATTAAATTGAATAGCGGATTGTGTATTAAAATTGAGCCTAAACTGTTTTGATCAATACATTTTGCTCTTCAATATTTTTAAAACTAGTTTTAGAATTTAGGTAGAAAGTTAATGTATTTTTTAAAAAGTTCGCAATTATTTTAGCTTTCAATTTAAAATTCACAATAAATAAAGGAAATTGTCTTCATTTAAATTGAATCATTTACTTGAATGGAGGGTTTGTTTTAGTTGAAAAAAAATTTAGGATTGCTCTAGAAGATAGTGTATTTTCGAAAGCTATAGCAATGCGTTCCTTTTGAAGCCAATTTTCTATTTTATCGTAAAACACATCATTCGTTATTTCAACTGGATCTATTTTAGGTCCATTTATTTGTATGGCGAAGAGAATCTTCCCAAAGATGGAGGAGTTTTATTTTCCCCTAATCACCAGGGTGCTTTTTTAGATCCACTATTAATTGGTTCTATGACCCCTAATAGGATGACTTCGCTTACCAGAAGTGATGTTTTTGGAGGGCCTTTGCAATGGGTTTTAGATGCCTTTCAAATGTTACCCGTTTATCGCATTCGTAATGGGTACAGCAACCTTAAGAAAAATGACCTAACCTTTGCTAAATGCTACAAGATATTGGGAGAAGGGAAATTTCTATTAATGTTTTCTGAAGGTGGACATCACAACGAATACTATTTACAAAATTTGTCCAAAGGAAGTAGCCGCCTTGCTTATCAAGCATTCAAGGAAAATCCAAACAAAAAAATATACCTCCAGCCCATGGGCATAAATTATGGACATCATCAACAACCCAGATGTACTTTACACTTAGTTTACGGAAAACCAATAGAAGTCAATTCTTTTGTTTCCTCCCAATTAACCGAAGCAGAAAACATCAATAAACTCAAAGAAGAACTTCAAATTCGAATGAAAGATTGTCTTTGGCTAGCAGAAAAAACAGAAGACTATCCAGAACGGAAAAAAAGAATAAATCGTTTAACTACTCAAATTGGGTTTCATGAATTAAAGACAGCTTTAAAAAATTCATATCAAAGTCTTCCTGTTGCTAAAGCTCCATCAAAACAAATGCGATTTCTTGCTTTTCTTTTGAGCTTACCCAACATCATCCCGTTAATAATCAGTAGAAAAATTATTGCTCAGTTCAAGGATATTGTCTTTGTAAGTTCCATGAAATTCGCTCTAGGCGTTTTCTTCTTTCCTATATGGTGGTTAGTGAGTTCTATTCTTATTGCTTATGGCTTTGGAAACCAAACAATGGTGGTCTATCTACAAGTCTGCATTCTTTCAATATTCTTAAGACAACGTATTTTATTATTATAAAATACAATTTAATTGATTTTACTTATAGACAAGCGTTTATTGTGTTTTTATTCACTTAATTAAAGTTTAATTATAAGAAATAATTATTTAATATAAATTTGAAATAGTTTTTTATTATAAAACTAATTGTCCTCTTGGTATTTGTACCTTTGTAGTATGAATGATGTTATTATAATTGGCGCAGGACCCATAGGTATAGCCTGTGGAATAGAAGCTAAAAAAAGGAACTTAACATACCGCCTTTTTGACAAAGGAACTTTGGTTAATTCACTGTATAATTATCCACTGAATATGACCTTTTTCTCCACCTCTGATAAATTAGAAATTGGAAATATTCCCTTTATTTCTCATAATCCAAAACCTACTCGTTCAGAAGCATTGGAATACTACAGAAGAGTAACTGAACATTGGAAACTTAATTTGAATTTGTACGAAGAAATTGAACGTATCCATAATTTTCAAAACCAATTTACGGTAGCGACCAAAAAAAAATCCTATCAAGCAAAAAATATAGTGATCGCTACAGGATTTTATGATCGGCCCTTTTTACTTAATGTTCCAGGGGAAAACCTTCCGAAAGTAAAACATTACTATACCGAACCTCATCCCTATTTTGGGATGGACATTGTGGTAGTGGGAGGTGCAAATTCTGCGGTAGATGCTGCATTAGAAACCTATCGCAAAGGTGCCAAAAGTGTCACAATGATTATCAGAGAGGATACGGTAGGAGCAAATGTGAAATATTGGGCGCGCCCAGACATCATCAACCGTATTGAAGAAGGGAGTATTAAAGCTTTTTTTAATGCAGAAATAACTGAGATCAAGCATGACAGTGTCCAGCTTAAAGATCAAAATGGAATTCATGAAATTCAAAATGATTTCGTTTTAGCAATGACTGGATATGAACCTAATTTTGAAATGCTTGAAGCCCTTGATATTGATTTTCATAAGGATGAATTCAAAACTCCCATTTATGATGCTAGCACTATGGAATCAAATGCAAAAGGAGTCTATTTAGCTGGAGTAGTTTGCGGTGGATACAAAACCAACAAATGGTTTATCGAGAATTCTAGAGAGCATGCTGTTCATATTATGGAAGCAATAGCAAAAACTTAATTTTTTAAAAAGGTTCGTTTTAGTACCTTAGAAATCAAAAGTTGACCCATTGAAAGTACTTATTATTCCTGATTCGTTTAAAGGAAGTCTTACTGCAACCGAGGTTGCTAAGGAAATGAAAAAAGCTGTAACAGCTGTTTTCCCAAAAGCTGAATGCACCTTACTTCCCTTTTCCGATGGTGGAGAAGGCGCTATCAAAGTACTTGAAGATCACGCTGAAGGAAAAGTTATCGATTGCCATACAACAGACAGTTTAAAGCGTCCAATCACTGCTCCTTATTTCTTGTTTAAAAATACTGAAAGCGCTTGGATTGAGTTGTCGCAAACTTCGGGTTTGGTTCAACTCAAAGAAAACGAAAGGAATCCCTTAAAAACCTCTACTTGGGGTACAGGAATCATGATCAAACATGCAATTGCACAAGGATGTAAAACAATATATCTAGGTATTGGTGGAAGTGTTACCCATGATATGGGCTTTGGAATAATGAGTGCTTTAGGTGTTACATTTTATGACGAAAAAAATAATCTCTTAGTGCCGAATGGTGAAAATCTAGAGAAAATTGATCGCATTGACTTGGACGCAATAGTTTATGGGATAAATGATATAAAATGGATAGTCGCTTGTGACGTTGAAAATCCTTTGATTGGACCATTTGGAGCTGCACATACTTATGCCCAACAAAAAGGAGCTTCACCTACTATTATCAATCAGCTTGAAAAAGGAAGTATACAGTTTGCAAAAGTCATTCAGAAACAATTTGGAAAAAACATACTTGATCTTGCTGGAGGTGGAGCTGCTGGTGGAGTTAGTGCTGGCTTATCAGGAGTCTTTAACGCCATTTTAAAACAGGGATTTGAATTATTGGCAGTGCAAACAAAAGTTTATGATAAAATAAAAGAAATGGATTTAGTACTCACCGGAGAAGGCCATTTTGACCAACAGAGTACTTATGGTAAATTACCTATGCAAGTTGTTCAACTTACTCATCCACTTAAAATAAAAACCCTGCTCTTTGCAGGAAAAACCTCCCTTTCCCATCTACCTTCTTTTCCACATTTAGTCATTCATCAAACAACTCCAGTAGCTATGAATCTTAATGAAGCAATGAAAAATGCTGCAAAAAATATAAATTCGAAGCTTATAGAAGTCTTACAATTACTTAAAAAATCAAATCCTTAACAATGACATTCTCTCTCTTTAGTATTTTTTTGGTGATTTTATGGATCGTATTAGGCACTTCCTTCACTAAACTACATCCTTTTCTTGTTTTATTAACTGCTGCTTTTTTCTTGGCTTTCCTTCTTGGAATTGCCCCATTAGAAGCCCTAAGTTTTATTCAAAAAGGCTTTGGAAAAATAGTACAAAACATCGGCCTATTAATTCTATTTGGAACCGTAATTGGGGTTGCCTTAGAAAAATCAAATGGAACCATTGCTTTAGCCAATGGAATTCTAAAATATCTCAATAAACTTCCACTACCCTATGCAGTGAGCTGTATTGGTTACTTGGTTTCTATTCCTGTTTTTTGTGATGCTGCATTTGTTATTTTATCCCAACTTAATAAAACTCTTTCAAGACAAACAAAAACACCTCTTGTAGGGCTTACTGTAGCGCTATCTACTGGTTTATTTGCTCCTCATGTTTTGGTTCCGCCTACACCTGGTCCTTTAGCAGCAGCAGCAAATTTAAATTTAGAAAACTTACTCTTACTTATTATTATTGGAGGAAGTATTGCATTCATTCTTATCCTTGTTGGAGGATGGTATGGGAACTTCCTTATCAAAAAAAATAAATATGAAGAAGTAGCACTTAAAGAGAATGAGGGAAAATCCACAACCGAAAGTCTGATCCTTCCCAGTTTTAGATCGGCTTTACTTCCCATTCTTGTTCCCATCATGATGATGTGTCTAGGAACCATGATAAAACTATTCCCAGAATTTTATGGGAAAGAATATTTATTATGGCTTACCGAACCTACCATGGCCTTGGGAGTTGGGATGCTTTTTGCTTTTCAGTTGATCAAAGGAAAGGAATTCGTGAATACTACATTGAAGAAAGGAATCGAACAAGCTGCACCAATTCTAATTATCACAGGTATGGGAGGTGCAGTAGGCACTATCATTCAAACTATACCTTTACAGGATTATGCAAAAGAAATCTCTACACTTTCAGGTTTAGGAATTTTAATTCCCTTTATTATTGCTGCTTTACTTAAAACCGCTCAAGGGTCTTCAACGGTTGCCATCATTACCACCTCATCCATTATTTTCCCTCTACTTCCCATTTTGGGATTAGATAGTGAAATGGGAAAAGTATGGGCAATTATGGCACTAGGCGTAGGCTCCATGACTGTATCCCATGCCAATGATTCTTATTTTTGGATCGTATCACAAATGAGTGGACTGGATGTAAAAACAGCCTATAAGACACATACATTCGGAACCCTACTTCAAGGAGCAGTGGGATTGGTTGTAGTCTTTACTGGATATACAATTTGGAATTTACTCTAGCTTATTGGTAAGAAGAATAAACAAGCTCTAATTTGACTTTCTTATCTTCTAAAGTTGCTTCAGGATGAGATCCTATTAACACTGCTCCAAGAGGATTTAATGTTGCCGATAGAGGATACAACAACTCCTCTTCTGATTCAGTTACGGCATTAAGAAAACCTAAATTATCAATGTCTGCGTTCACCACTAACCCTAAATCAAAATTGATGGAGTCATTTCTAATAATATTAGAAATATGATCAGTAATGTTAAACTTGTAACGGTAAGGCGTATTGTTGTCATCATATTCCAATAATCCACCAAAAATACTTTTGTCGCTGTTGGCTCCAAAATTTGAAACAGAACCATCGCTTATATAATCCGAAAGCGGAAAACCAGTATCGTAATTAAAAAGATACAACCGTTGTGCAAGTAATTCTTTTGTATTGGCTAAAGCAGGATCAATATAAAAAATGAGATTGGCTTCATTGACCAACCATGACTCTCCTCTCAAATCTTCGATCAACTCATTCTCATCTTGTTCTTCATCTCCAAAAAGGCGAATTTTTCCTAAAAAAGTTCCACTTTGAACATAAAGTCTATTTGAGGGGTTGTCATTAATAGAAATGGTAAGCTGCTCTTGAACTGCTGCATCAAAAAGACTATTCTTGAGTGTATTGATTCGAATCCCATTAAAGGTCAATGAAAATTCCTTTTCTGCTTTTTCTATCGTGTCATCCGTTGTATCTCCAAGAGTTCCTTGTGTTTGATAATCATCGTATTCATAAACTATGTTGATGTTGGCATTTTGGATGTCCAATAACATATATAAATCATCTGAAAAATCTTCAGCTCGAATAATCAAGCCTCTTAACGCTTTTTGAAAATCAACATTGGTTTCTAAATCAGAAGAACCTTCCTTGTCAATTATGTTTTCTTGAAAAAAACTAATGTCCAAAGGAACGCGTAATCTAGGAGAGAGTCTCGTTTCAACTTGTGTCGTTTCATCAACGTCTAGTGTCTCGAGATCGTCCTCTTTAAAATTGATTCGTATCTCTTCAAAATTTAAAGATACCGTATCATCAAAAAGTGTGGCTCTAGAAAATCCATCCTCATAATAATCTTGAGAAGAATAGAATGCCTGTGTGGTTTCAAAATTATTTAAAGGATCTAAATTATTTAAAAAGGCCCCTAATTCATATACTTTCAAATTGAATGTAGCCTCGTGATTCCCATAGAGTGAATCAATTTCATATTCTCTATTCTCACTTTGATAGGATTCATTATCCTCATCATCATGATCCAAAATGCCATCTCCATCACTATCAGAACTCAATGGGTTTAATTGCAATTGAAATTCAATTAAATCTGTTAATTCATCTCCATCAGAATTACTTTGTGGATCATTTGGATCTGCATCCAACGAATCAATAACTCCATCGTTGTCCGTATCATTTTGATTCGTGAAAAAAGGGATGTCAAGATAAACAGCTGTTACTGTTTCATTTTCAGGAATCAAATTTGGATCAGAATCAACAGGCTCATCTTCAAATTGCTGCCTGTGATTTCCAAAGAAAGGGCTGTTAGCTATGGCTAACTGACCAGTAAAGCTTGCTTCAGCTAATCCAAAAACAGGATGTGTTATCCTTCCCAATTGCATAAGAGGCAATCCATTGGTTTGAACTTTTTTTATTTTTTTCTGATAAGTGAAGGTGGGAAAGCTTTGGGTCATTGTTTCAAGAGTTTGATCTTCAAATAAAGATTCTCCTACAGGATGATAATCTTGATTACATGAGCTGATAAGCAAAACTAGAATGACACTTGCAAGAAGTTTAATGATAAAGCGCATTGATGGGTTTTCTATTAAAATTTATTACTATAAAAATCAATGTATGTTTCTTCATCTTTTGAAGCACTAAAGTCTAAATGAGGTTTTTTACTGTTCTGAACCTCTTCAACTAAAGAAGAAGGGATATCTTCTGCTGCCAAAATTAAACCATCCGAATTTTTGATTGCCAAAGAAATCAATGCTTCGTAATTGGCTTTTTTCAAACCTTCAATGTGCGTAGAATCAATCTTATCGAAAGCTACTTTTTCAAAAAAGTTTTTGGCAAAAGGAGTTTCAAAATCAGGACCATAAATGGAGCTTATAATTTTACTATCAGCAAATAAAGGCTCATCCTTGTAATAAGTTTGTAAATACAAGGGAAACAAAGCAGTAAACCAGCCATGAAGATGAATAATATCTGGGGACCAGTTCAATTTTTTTACGGTTTCTACTACTCCTTTAGTAAAAAAGATCATGCGCTCGTCATTGTCTTTATAACAATCTCCTTCACTATCATGTAAAATCCCACGACGTTTGAAATACTCGTCATTATCAATGAAATAGACCTGCATTCGCTCTTTAGGAATAGAAGCCACTTTGATAATCAACGGCATATCCATGTCATTGATCACTAGATTCATCCCAGACAATCTGATAACTTCATGTAATTGATGTCTCCTTTCATTGATTAAGCCATACCGTGGCATAAAAATTCGTGTCTGGCCACCTTGTTCGTTGATAGCCTTTGGAATTTGAAATGAATTGATTGCTTGTTCAGTTTGGGGTAGATAAGGTACTACCTCTGAAGAAATGATTAAAATTCTCTTATCTTTCATATGAATTATTCCGTAAGGAAAGTTCTGTAAAAGTACAAAATTAATACACATATACTCAAAAACTACCTACTTTAGCACCGTTAAACATATCCTAAATGTTTGTGTATACTACACACAGGGAGATACACTCCTTTTTAAAAGACAAAAAGGGATCCGTTGGATTGGTGCCAACCATGGGCGCTTTACACCAGGGACATGCCTCTTTAGTCGAAAAAGCTACCCTTGAAAACGAATGGGTCATCGTTAGTATTTTTATAAATCCAACGCAATTTAATAATCAAGAAGATTTAGCTGAGTACCCTAAAACCCTTACAAAAGATCAACAAAAATTGGCTCCTCTCAAAGAAAAACTGCTTCTTTATGTTCCTGAATACACAGATCTATATCCTGAAAAATTGGCCTCTAAAAGCTACCGTTTTGACGGTTTAGAAAAACATATGGAAGGAGCTTACAGACCGGGGCATTTTGATGGAGTAGCCACTGTTGTCCAGTCCTTGTTTGAAAAGCTAAGCCCAAACCGTGCTTATTTTGGGGAAAAAGATTTTCAACAATTACAAATCATTAAGGCGCTAGTTGTACAATTAGATCTGAAAATAGAGGTGGTAAGTTGTCCCATTATCAGGGAAGACGATGGCTTAGCCATGAGTTCTAGGAATGCCCTGTTAAGTCCAAAGGAGCGCAAAGCTGCTTCAGAAATCTACAAAGCTCTTCAAGTAATTCAATCAAATCAAACAGCATGGGATGCGTCCAAAATGTCACATTACTTTAAAACCAAAGTTGAAGAAAAATCTGAAATGACAGTGGACTATTTTTTTATTGCTAATACTACCGATTTGATTCCTGTCCAATCTCTGGAGAGAGGGATATCCTATAGAATTTTTGTAGCTGTCTATACAAGAAAAACAAGGTTAATTGATACCGTAGAATTGGGCATAATGTAATACCTTTGGGCCATGCTAATTGAAGTACTTAAATCGAAAATACACCGTGTAACGGTAACCAATGCTGATCTAAATTACATTGGAAGTATTACACTTGATAAAAACCTAATTGAAGCGGCTAACTTAATTGTTGGCGAAAAAGTTCAGATAGTCAATGTGAACAATGGAGAACGCTTGGAAACCTATGTAATTGAAGGAACTGCAGGTTCAGGAGATGTTACCCTAAATGGTCCAGCAGCACGTAAAGTACAAAAAGGGGATGTCATCATTATCATTTGCTATGCTCAAATGGAAGTGGAAAAAGCAAAACAATTTAAGCCTACTCTTATTTTTCCTAACGAGTCAACCAATCAACTCAATTAAGGTTTGAATTCTTTAAAATCTATTCTAAAAGTCGTCCTACCCTTGGGGGTTGGCATATTCTTTATTTACTTAACGGTAAGTGCAACAACAGCTGAGGAACGAGAGCTAATCTACAGTTATATTAAAAATGCAGACTATCGATTTTTATTACTCTCTGTTTGTTTTGGGATTTTGAGCCATCTTTCACGTGCTTATCGCTGGAAATATCTTCTTGCTCCTTTAGGTTATAAACCCAGATTTATTAACTCAACTTTAGCCGTACTAATTGCATACATCGCTAACCTTGGAATCCCTCGCTCTGGAGAAATATTGAGAGCCACAACTTTAAGTTCCTATGAGAAAATTCCATTTGAAAAAACCTTTGGAACAATAATCGCAGAACGTTTGGTCGATCTTATTATTTTACTCGGATTCATCCTTTTAGCTTTGAGTTTGCAGTTTGAACTCATCTGGGGAATGCTGAAAGAGAAACAAATTTCCAGTAGTTCATTACTCCTTGGTGGGGCTTTGTTTCTTCTATTCTTTTTTCTTATTAGGTTCCTATTCAAACAAGAAAAATACTCTTTGATTATAAAAATAAAAACCTTTTTAAAAGGACTTTTAGAAGGTATATTAAGTCTAAAAACCATGCCAAACAAAAAGGCCTTTATTGCCCACACTCTGTTTATCTGGTTTATGTATTTGGCTATGTTTTATGTGGTAAAATGGACAGTCCCTGAAACAGCAACACTAGGGCTAAATGCTTTACTCCCTGCTTTTGTCATTGGAGGTTTAGCGATCTCTGCAACCAATGGAGGGATAGGAATCTATCCTTTTTCAGTGGCCTTGATGCTAGTTGCTTTTGGAATTTCAAACGAATCTGGATTAGCGTTTGGATGGATCATGTGGACCTCACAAACTTTGATGATCATCGTCTTTGGTAGCCTTTCCTTTTTTGTATTACCTTTAGTCAACCGTTAATAAAAGACTATTTTATATCCTATGGCCAAAGTTAAAAAAGCTTTTTTCTGTCAAAATTGTGGAGCACAACAAGCCCAATGGCAAGGTCAATGTAATGCCTGCAAAGAATGGAATACTTTAGTTGAAGAAATTATAGAAAAGGAGTCCACAAAAGAATGGGAAACAGCTTCCTCCAAAGAAATAACAAGCCCCATTCGAATGGATGCTATAGAAATAGCCCAAGTCCCTCGAATTAAAACAAAAGATGAAGAATTAAATAGAGTATTAGGCGGAGGACTTGTTCCTGGATCAGTAATCCTTTTAGGAGGAGAACCCGGAATCGGGAAATCTACTCTACTACTTCAAGTATCTTTAAGCCTAACTACAAATGTTTTATATGTTTCTGGAGAAGAAAGCCAACAACAAATAAAACTTAGAGCAGACCGTATGGGTCTGACTGGAAAAAACTGCTTTGTTTTAAGTCAAACAGAAACTCAAAAAATTTTCCAACAAATTCAAAAAATAAAGCCCGATCTTCTCATAGTGGATTCTATACAAACTCTTCACAGTAATAATATTGAAAGTGGAGCGGGAAGTGTTTCTCAAATAAGAGCTACTGCAGGAGAACTAATTCAATTTGCAAAGAGTACGAATACTCCTGTTATCCTCGTAGGACATATCACCAAAGACGGAAATATTGCTGGGCCAAAAATCTTAGAACACATGGTCGATACCGTACTTCAGTTTGAAGGGGACAGAAACCATATCTATCGAATCCTTAGAGCACAAAAAAATCGTTTTGGCGCTACCTCCGAAATTGGAATATATGAAATGCTAACTCAAGGCTTACGTCAAGTTACCAATCCAAGTGAAGTCCTTATTTCTGAAAAAGAAGAGAGCCTAAGTGGTCATGCAATTGCTGCCACAGTAGAGGGCATTCGCCCTTTAATGATCGAAGTACAAGCATTGGTTAGTACTGCAGTTTATGGAACACCTCAGCGAAGTAGCACAGGATTTAATGCCAAACGTCTTAACATGCTTTTAGCAGTTCTTGAAAAAAGAGCGGGATTTGCCTTGGGCAGTAAAGATGTTTTTATCAATATTACAGGAGGAATGAACATAGAAGACCCTGCTTTGGATCTCGCAGTCATTGCCGCATTGCTTTCCAGTTATCACGACATTCCGCTTCCACAAAATACTTGCTTTGCTGCTGAAATTGGTCTTTCAGGCGAAATTCGTCCTGTTGCCAAAGCAGAAATCAGAATCCAAGAGGCAGAAAAACTTGGTTATGAAAACATTGCAATCTCAAAATTTTCTAAACTAGGTTCGGCCTCTAAATCAATTAAAATTCAAGCCTTTTCTAAAGTTGAAAATTTGGTTGAATTTCTTTTTTAATTTCATCTAATTTTAAAAAAAGAAATACCTTTATCTAACTTAAAAGCTCTCACCATGGACAAAATCGTAAAACAGTTTCTAGATGAAGTCAGTGCAAAAAATCAAAATGAACCTGAATTCATGCAAGCGGTTGCAGAAGTGGCTGAAACAGTGATTCCATATATTGTTCAACATGATATTTACTACGGACAAAATATTTTACTCCGAATGGCAGAACCAGAACGTGTTTTATCCTTTCGTGTTGCATGGATTGACGACAAAGAAGAAATTCAAGTCAACCGTGGATATAGAGTACAGATGAATTCAGCAATTGGTCCCTACAAAGGAGGATTGCGTTTTCATCCTAGTGTAAATTTAAGTGTCTTAAAATTTTTAGCCTTTGAACAAACATTCAAAAACAGTTTAACTACACTTCCCATGGGAGGTGGAAAAGGAGGCTCGGATTTCAATCCTAAAGGAAGATCTGATACAGAAGTAATGCGATTTTGTCAAAGTTTTATGACAGAACTTTACAGTCATATTGGTCCCAATCGTGATGTCCCAGCCGGCGACATTGGTGTGGGAGGGAGAGAAATAGGGTATTTGTTCGGTCAGTATAAACGACTTCAAAATGAGTTTACCGGAGTCCTTACAGGAAAAGGAGCCTCTTTTGGAGGATCACTCATACGACCTGAAGCAACAGGATATGGTGTGGTCTATTTTACCGAAAAAATGCTAGAGCATCAAGGAAATAGAATAAAGGGAAAAACCATAACAGTTTCTGGCTCTGGAAATGTAGCGCAATATGCTACAGAAAAGTGCATCCAATTAGGAGGTAAAGTGGTTACACTTTCTGATTCATCAGGTTATATAATGGATCCAGAAGGAATAGACGCAGAAAAACTTGCTTTTATTATGGATCTAAAAAATGTGAAACGAGGACGTATTAAAGCTTATGTAGATCAGTATCCAAAAGCTTCTTTTCATCCTGGCAAAACACCTTGGGAAGTTCCTTGTCAAATTGCACTCCCTTGTGCTACTCAAAATGAACTAAATGGAAGTGATGCAACAATTTTATTGAAAAATGGGTGCCTAAGTGTAGGTGAAGGTGCTAATATGCCTTGCACTCCCAAAGCAATTACACAGTTCAAACAAAATAAAATATTATTTGCTCCTGGGAAAGCCTCAAATGCGGGAGGAGTTGCAGTCTCTGGATTGGAAATGGCTCAAAACTCCTTACGCTATAGTTGGACAAGAGAAGAGGTTGACAACCGCTTGCAAACCATAATGTCAGACATCCATCAATCGTGCTTGAAATACGGTGAACAGAATGGATTTGTTGACTACGTTAAAGGGGCAAATATTGCCGGTTTTGTTAAAGTTGCCGATGCGATGCTCGCACAAGGTGTCGTTTAATTTTTGAGTTCGAGTGCATACTTCAACTGAGGCCTTGGCCCTTACCACGGTGAAATATGGTGACTCCAGTTTAATTGTTGCCTGTTATACAAAAGAGTATGGATTACAATCCTACATGCTCAAGGGAATATTAAACTCCCGAACCAATAAAAAAATCACTAAATCTCTTTTTGAGCCCCTCAGCCTTTTGGAATTGGAAGCACCAAAAAACCCTACAGAACGACTTGGTTTTATTAAAGAAGCCAAACTTCATTACCCCTATCAATCCATTCCCTTTAACTTGATAAAAAAAACACTTTTGTTTTTCTTGGCCGAAGTCATTCACCAAGTGGTAAAAGAAGAACAAGAAGCAAATGTTGAATTGTACTCTTTTTTAAAAAAAAGGATGCTTTGGTTGGATTCAGAGGATCAAATCGGTTTGTTTCACATTAAGTTGATGTTGGACATCTCAGAATTCATTGGATTTTACCCTAATATCACAGATAAAACAGCAGCCTACTTTGATCTTGAAACAGGGTGTATGAGTCAATCAAAACCAAGAGGGGCCTTTTTAGAAGGTTCTATTAAAACCGTTTGGATTCAACTCTTAGGCATGAAATTTGATAATGTTGTAGGAATAAAACTTTCTAGAGTAGAAAAATCTGAAGTATTAGATGCTGCAATAATGTATTTCAAACTACATTTACAACAATTCAAATCACCAAGATCAACTAAAATATTGAATGAAATTTTTAAGTAAACTTAACCTTTTCCTTCTGCTTATTACGCCTTTTTGGTTAGCTGCACAGAGTATTCTTGTGATTGATGCTGTTTCTAGTGAGCCCATTCAAGGTGCTGCACTATTTAACAAAAATAAAACAAAATCGATTCTAACTGATGACTACGGAAAAGCCTCCCTTCTTCTGTTTTCAGAAAATGAACTTTTTTATATTCAATATTATGGTTATGAAACCTTGACTTTACAACTGAGCAATCAGCAAATTCAACAAGGAATTACTTTACGTATGAAAGCAGATGAACAAACCTTGAATGAAGTTATTTTATCTGTAGCCAGAAAAGCCTCTAATAGAAAACAAATTGCTGAAAAAGTAAATGTGGTAAGCGCTGATCAAATCAAACTTCAGCGTCCAGCAAATGGTGCAGATCTTGTCGGTCTCACCCCTGGAGTTCGAATCCAAAAAAGCCAAGGAGGTGGTGGAAGTCCTGTTATTAGAGGATTTGAAGCCAATCGTTTACTTTTAGTTATGGATGGTGTTCGTATGAATAACGCCATTTATAGAAGTGGGCATTTGCAAAATGCCATTACAATTAATCCCAATAATATTGAGCGTGTCGAGGTTATTTTTGGATCTTCATCTGTAGGATACGGTTCTGACGCCTTAGGAGGAGTGATCCACTACTACACTAGAACCCCACTAATTAATAGCGAAAAAAAGATTTCTACTCAATTTTCTAGTGATTTTTCCTCTGCTGATAATGCATCAATAAATTCTTTTTCTACTGAAGTGAGTTTTAAAAAATGGGCAAGTTTAACCAGTGTAAGTCATTCTTCATTTGGCGAAATTCGAATGGGTAAAAACAGACAGCATGGATATGAGGAATGGGGACTTACTCCTTTTTATTCTGCAAATACGAGGACGTTTTTTAGTCCTGCTCCCTCAGCAAATGACAACCCACTAATTCAACGAAATACAGGATATGATCAATTGGATTTATTTCAAAAATTCTTACTTCAACTTAGCGAAAAAAGCCAATTTATTATCAATACCCAATATTCTAATTCTTCTGATATTTCGCGTTACGATAAATTAGTAGAAACTCGAGAGGGAAGTCTTCGTTTTGCCGAATGGTATTATGGCCCTCAAAAAAGACTATTGCTCTCGCCTCAATATAAATTTTTTACAGATAAAAAATTTCTAGATTCTGGACGAATCACCTTTGGTTATCAACATATAGAAGAATCCAGAAACAATCGAAATTTTGGCAGTCTAACAAGAGAATACCAAAGAGAAAAAGTAAAAGTTTTTAGCTTGAATGGAGATTTTGAAGTTGATTTAAATGAAAAACATTCGTTTTCCTACGGCTTTGAGGGGGCCTACAATAAGGTTCGCTCACTTGCCTATAAATATGACTTAATAATCAATCAAGACAAAATAGAAGGAAGAGCACCCATCCTTCCTATCCCCACACGTTATCCAAGTGCAGGAAGTTCGTATGGAAGTCTGGCTATGTTTGTCAATTGGGTGTGGGATTTCAATGATAAATTGACCTTGAACGCGGGAGCACGAATCACATCCACACGACTAGATGCAAGGTGGAAAGAATTTTATAACATCAATGCATTATTGTCTTCTGTAGATCTTAGATCTGAAGCGCTCACAGAGACTTTAGCACTCACTTATCGCCCTTCGGCTAAAAAGCAGTGGAATATGATTCTATCCAATGGCTTTAGAAACCCCAATATTGATGATGTTGGAAAAATCAGAGAAAATAAAGGCACTCTTGTTGTACCCAACCCTTCACTTTTTCCAGAGTACGCGTACAATTTTGAACTCGGTTTCACAAATTATTTAAATTTACCGAAAAACTTCATCTCCGTTAGAGGTTTTACCACGCTCATCTCTAGACATATTGGTCGTGACAATTATATCATCTTTGCTGATAAAACGACCCCAAATATGAATACCATATTGTATCAAGGAGAAGAAGTTGAAACTTTTGCCAATGTCAATTCTGGAGATCGATATTTAGTAGGAGGATCTATAGATGGTTATTATTCCTTTGTAGATACTTTTTCGATTCAAGGAAATATTTCGTTTATAAAAGCTGGGAAAAATAAAAAATACGGACCCCTTCCCTCCATTTCTCCTATTTTTGGTAACCTGCTGTTGAAATATAACAAAGAAAATTGGTTAACAAGCTTACGTTTCCAATTTAGTGGAAGTAAAAACCCAAACACCTACAGTATTGGAGGTGAAGATGGTTTAGAAGAAACTCCCTTGATTTCAGAATTATCAGGCCTTTATGCTGGAACTCCAGCATGGAATGATTTATCTCTCTTGACACAATATGAATGGAAGGAAAACATCCGCTTTATAGTGGGTATTGATAATATTTTTGACATTCATTACAGAACCTTTGCATCTGGTATTTCTGCCCCCGGTAGAAACTTAAAAATAGGGGCTAATATCGCTTTTTAAAACCTTAATTTTAGAAGCCAAGTGCATCAAAAAACACGCTGTTTTCTCTAAATTAATTACTTTCGCATTTGAATGCAAAAAATAGTTCTTTTTAATTACCATTAAGGTTTTCTAAAAAATAGCGTAAGAAACAGATTTACAAAAGAAAAAATCGACATGAAATTCAATGAATATAAAGGGTTGAACTTACCTCAAATAGCCGATGAGATCCTTGCCTCATGGAAGGAAGACAACACCTTTTCTAAAAGTATTGGTCTTCGTGAGGGAAAGCCTTCTTTTGTTTTTTATGAAGGGCCTCCTTCGGCCAATGGGATGCCAGGTATTCACCACATTATGGCTCGTGCCATTAAAGATGTTTTTTGTCGCTATAAAACACAAAAAGGATTTCAAGTACAGCGTAAAGCGGGATGGGATACTCATGGCCTGCCCATAGAACTTGGAGTCGAGAAAGAATTGGGAATCTCAAAAGACGCCATAGGAAAAACAATTACCGTAGAAGCCTATAATGAAGCTTGTAAAAAAGCTGTTATGCGCTATACCGATGTCTGGAATGAATTGACACAACGAATCGGGTATTGGGTCGATATGGATGATCCTTATGTCACCTACACTTCTAAATATATGGAATCCGTATGGTGGTTGCTCAAGCAAATTCACGAAAAAGGACTTTTATACAAAGGCTACACCATTCAACCATATTCACCTATGGCGGGAACGGGATTAAGCTCTCATGAACTTAATCAGCCAGGAACTTATCAAAACGTAACTGATACAACAATAACTGCCCAATTTAAAGTCAAACAAGAAAGTTTGCCCGATGCACTCAAAGGAGAAATTCCACTTTATTTGTTGGCGTGGACCACCACTCCTTGGACGCTTCCATCCAATACAGCCTTAACCGTAGGAAAGAATATTGACTATGTTGTTATTCAGACTTTTAACCAATATACTTTTGAACCCATTCGTGTGATTCTTGCAAAAGCACTACTTTCAAAACAGCTCGGGAAAAAATTCATCCTCCAAGAGAACCTAAAAGACTATAAAGCTGGGGATAAAAGTATTCCATATTGCTTTGAAAATGAGGTAAAAGGAAGTGATCTATTAGAGATTAGGTATGAACAACTTTGGACCAATGCACCATTGCCATTAAGTCATCCAGAAAATGCTTTTCGAGTGATTGCAGGTGATTTTGTGACCACAGATGATGGAACGGGTATTGTACATACAGCGCCTACTTTTGGAGCAGACGATGCCAAAGTGGCCAAAGAAGCACAACCCAAGGTACCGCCATTGTTAGTTCTTGATGAAAATGGCAATACAGTTCCTTTAGTTGATTTACAGGGACGTTTTAGAACAGAAGTGGGACCCTTGGGAGGACGTTTTGTCAAAAACGAATATTATCCTGAAGGGGAAGCTCCAGAGCGCTCAACCGATGTTGAAATTGCCATCCAACTGAAAGAAGAGAATCGTGCGTTTAAAGTAGAAAAATACCTTCACTCTTATCCAAATTGCTGGAGAACAGACAAGCCTATTTTATATTATCCTTTAGACTCATGGTTCATTAAGGTCACAGAAGTAAGAGATCAAATGGTGCGTCTTAACGAAGAAATTAATTGGAAACCCAAAGCTACAGGAGAAGGACGTTTTGGAAATTGGTTGTCTAACGCAAATGACTGGAATCTTTCTAGGTCGCGTTTTTGGGGAATTCCATTGCCCGTTTGGCGAACAGAAGATGGCAAGGAAACCCAAGTAATGGGTTCCATTACTGAACTGAAACAGGCAATAGATCATGCCATAACAAATGGAATGATGCAAGAAAACCCTCTCAAGGACTTTAAAGAAGGGGATTTTTCAGAAGCCAATTACGACACCATCGATTTACATAAAAATGTTGTAGATCAAATAGTCTTATGTAGTCCTAGTGGACAATCAATGCAGCGCGAATCTGATTTAATTGATGTCTGGTTTGATTCAGGTGCAATGCCATACGCACAATGGCACTACCCTTTTGAAAATAAAGAAAAAATTGACACCGGAGAGCGTTTTCCAGCCGATTATATTGCTGAAGGTGTAGATCAAACAAGAGGTTGGTTCTATACTTTGCATGCTATAAGCACACTTGTCTTTGGTAAAAAAGCATATAAAAATGTTGTTTCCAATGGATTGGTTTTAGACAAATCAGGGCAAAAAATGTCCAAACGATTGGGCAATGCTGTAGATCCATTTAAAACATTAGATCAATTTGGAGCCGATGCCACCCGTTGGTATATGATTTCCAATGCCAACCCTTGGGATAATTTAAAATTTGATGCAGAAGGGATTGCAGAAGCACAACGTAAGTTTTTTGGAACACTCTACAACACCTACTCTTTTTTTAGTTTATATGCCAATATCGATGCCTTTGATCCTAAAAAAGAGAAAACAATACCATTAGATCAAAGAACTGAGCTAGATCGTTGGATCTTATCTGAACTTCACAGTCTAATTCAAGCGGTAGATACTGCCTATGAAGACTATGAACCAACAAAAGCAAGTCGTGCAATTTCAGATTTTGTACAAGAAAAATTAAGCAACTGGTATGTACGCCTTTGTCGCAGACGTTTCTGGAAAGGAGAATATGGAACAGACAAAATTGCTGCCTACCAAACGCTATATGAATGTCTAATTACCGTTTCAAAAATTGCTGCTCCAGTGGCGCCTTTTTACACGGATCATCTGTATCAAGATTTGACTCAAGAAAAGAACTCAATTCATTTGACGGATTTCCCAATAGCAAATTCCACACTTATAAATGCCAATTTAGAAGATCAAATAAACACAGCACGGACATTAACATCATTGGCCTTATCCCTTAGAAAAAAAGAACAAATCCGTGTTCGACAACCGCTTCAAAAAATGATCATTCCAGTGAAAGATCAAACAGAACGAAATCGCATTGAAAAAATTATAGCACAACTTAAGAGTGAAATAAATATCAAAACCGTAGAGCTCCTTGATGACGCAAACTCACTTTTAGTGAAAGAAATTAAACCTAATTTTAAAGCGCTAGGGCCTCGTTTTGGTAAAGATGTAAAGTCTGTTGTCCAATGCATAAAAGATTTGGATGAGGATCAAATAAATGAACTAGAAGGAAAAGGAACCCTAGAAATACAACTAAACGAAAAAAACATTACTTTAGAAAGCTCGGATGTTGAAGTTTCCTTCAAAGACATTGAAGGCTGGCAAGTAGCTCAAGGAAGTGGAATGACTGTAGCTCTTGACATGACAATGACACCCGAATTAATTCAAGAAGGGATTGCTAGAGAATTAGTCAACCGGATTCAGAATTTCAGAAAAGAAAGTGGACTAGAGGTTACAGACAAAATTGTTATTTTTTTAAAAAACGAACCCCAATTAGAGGAAGCAGTTATAGAAAATAAAAGCTACATATTATCTGAAACTCTTGCTGAAAATTTAAATTTTGAACCAGAGCTAACAGACGGTTTGACCCTTGAATTTGAAAAAATAAAAACCATACTACGAATAAAAAAAATATCCTGATGAGCACAAAAACAAAATACAGCGACGCAGAACTTCAAGAATTCAGAACTTTAATAGAGGAAAAAATTCAGAAAGCACAATTAGATCTTGATTTATTAAAAAGCTCCTATATGAACAATGGTAATAATGGAACAGAGGATACGGCACCCACTTTTAAAGCCTTTGAAGAAGGATCAGAGACAATGTCAAAGGAAGCAAATACCCAATTAGCAATTCGTCAAGAAAAATTTATACGTGACCTAAAAAATGCCATGATAAGAATTGAAAATAAAACTTATGGTGTTTGTCGTGTTACAGGAAAACTAATCAATAAAAAAAGATTGTTTCTGGTCCCTCATGCTACCTTGAGTATTGAAGCAAAAAACATGCAAAAATAAGCATCTATACCCCCTTGTTCTGGAGAAGCAAAAAACATATTTTACCCTAAAATGGGCATTAGTTATTATCATTGGAGTCCTTCTAATCGATCAATGCAGCAAATTTTACATTAAGCTTAATTTTCCCCTCTCAGGCTATGGTGTTCCCCCTATAGTTGATTGGGGCTTTTTTAAACTTCTTTTTGTTGAAAACAAAGGAATGGCCATGGGAACAAAATTCAATGATATTATTCCTTTTATCAAGGAAGATTCAGCAAAGCTATTTTTAACACTTTTCCGCTTAGTAGCAATCGTAGGTTTAGGATACTGGTTGTGGGATTCCATAAAAAAACACAGCCCTGTTTTGCTAAACTGGGCAATTGCTTTGATCTTTGCGGGTGCATTAGGTAATATTATTGACTCGGTTTTCTATGGATACATTTTTTCAAATAGTTACAATACAGTTGCAATACTTTTTCCTGAAGGAGGGGGATACGCCCCCTTATTTTATGGTCATGTAGTTGATATGCTACAATTTCCCCTGGTGGAATGGACATGGCCAAACTGGGTACCCTTTGCGGGTGGAGATACCTTTTTATTTTTTCAATATATTTTTAATATTGCAGATACAGCCATCAGTGCAGGTGTTGGTATTTTAATTGTTTTTAATAAAAAAATCTTCAATAAAGAGGAATCTAAAAAGAATGAATCTCTCGAGGACTAACACAATAGTCTAGAGGAATATCTTCAACTCTTGTTCCTTCAATTTGCTCGACTGGATCAAAAAAAGTAAGCCCAATTTTAATCACTTCTTTTTTACATTTTCTCAAAAAAGCATCGTAAAATCCTTTTCCATAACCCACACGATTTCCACTTTTATCAAAGGCCAACAAGGGAATAAAGACAACATCTAGCTGAAGTGGATCTATTTTTATTCCCTCTTGTGGTTCTGGAATACCCCAAGAATTATTCGTGATCTTGGTACCATCGGTCAGCAATATGTGTTCCAAAACATTATCCCCAGCTACTTTAGGCAATATTATCTGTTTATCTCTGCCTTGAAGTAAAGTCAACATTAACGTGGTATCTACCTCACTTTTTGAGGATATAGGTAAAAACAGATGAAAATATTCTAACTCCCAAATAGGTAGTTTTAAACACAAATTGGCAATGTCCAAACTGTATGAATCCTGTATTTCCGGTGAAAGTGCGCCTCTTTTTTTTGAAAAATAGACTCGTAAAGCTTCTTTTGAATGATCCATCAGGGTTTTCAATAATTTTTAAAATCATTGAAAATTAGCTAAAAAGATTTCATCAGGCATTTTAAATGCCTAAAAAAATGAATAGAATCACTCGTTTCAAGTTGTTGTGCTTGACCCATTGAAAAAACTAAAAAGCAATGAGGTAAATTATATCTTTCATGTCGAAGGTAGATTTGGTTTATTTTATAAGAATGGTGATTTTAAATAAACGACTAATTCACGACAAGAACAGTTCCTTTACCCAAAGAAAATCAATATTTTCGTTTTGTGAAATCTGATCTCATTGAAATTCAATTAAAAAGCCTTCCGCAAGTTGCGGGAGTCTATCAATATTTTGACAAATCAGACCGTGTGATCTATGTAGGGAAAGCTAAAAACTTAAAAAAAAGAGTCAGCTCCTACTTCAATAAAGTTCATGACAATAAAAAAACTACGGTGTTGGTCAAAAATATTGTTCGTATAGAACATATAGTTGTAGAAACCGAAATGGATGCCCTCCTTTTGGAAAACAATATGATCAAAAAGTACCAACCCCGATTCAATGTCTTGCTTAAAGATGATAAAACCTATCCTTGGATTTGTATCAAAAAAGAACCTTTTCCTCGTGTTTTTTATACTAGAAGAGTCATCAAGGATGGTTCAGAATACTTCGGCCCTTACACCAACATGAAAACAGTAATGACGCTATTGGGGTTGGTAAGGTCCCTTTACCCCCTGAGAAGCTGTAAGTTTGATTTAAGTGAAGACAAGGTCAATGCGGGAAAGTATAAAGTCTGTTTGGAATATCATATGGGGAATTGTTTGGCCCCCTGTACAAAACAAATTGAAGCAGAAGCATATGAAAACAATATTAAAGCCATAAGAGAAATTATTAAAGGAAACTTTAAGGAATCCATTCAGGGGTTTAAGAAACAAATGGATTCTTATGCTGCAGCAATGGAATTTGAAAAAGCGCAAACCGTTAAAGAAAAAATAGAATCTCTAACCAACTATCAAGCAAAATCAACTATTGTAAATTCCAAAATCAATAATGTTGATGTGTTTAGTATTGTCTCAGACGAAAGCTATGGATACATCAACTATATTCAGGTTTCTCATGGCGCAATCATACGCTCCCATACACTAGAAATAAAGAAGAAATTGAATGAAACAGATGCCACTTTACTACAATTGGGAATCGTGGAAATCAGGCAATTATTTTTTAGCTCTGCTAAAGAAATCTTTTTGTCAGAGGCTGTGGCATTGGGAGAAAAGCTTAAAGTGAGTGTACCCCTTCAAGGGGATAAAAGAAAACTTGTAGATCTTTCCATTCGAAATGCCAAATTTTTTAGGATGGAGCGCTTTAAACAAATGAAAATTGTAGATCCTGAACGGCATACGTCTCGAATAATGAGTCAAATGAAAACTGACCTAAGACTACCCAAAGAACCCTATCATATTGAATGTTTTGACAATTCTAATATCCAAGGCTCCAATCCAGTTGCTGCATGTGTCGTTTTTAAAAATGGGAAACCAAATAAGAAAGAATACAGACACTACAATATAAAAACCGTAGAGGGCCCTGACGATTTTGCATCCATGGAAGAAGTAGTTTACAGAAGGTATAAACGATTGCTCGAAGAAGAAGCCTCATTACCTCAACTCATCGTGATTGACGGTGGAAAAGGACAACTCTCCTCAGCTGTAAAAAGTTTAGATTTACTGGGATTAAGAGGTGAAATTTCAATTGTAGGCATCGCAAAACGCCTAGAAGAAATTTATTTTCCAGGAGATTCCATCCCGCTTTATTTAGATAAAAGGTCAGAAAGCTTAAAAATCTTACAACGTGCACGTGATGAAGCGCACCGTTTTGGAATTACTTTTCACAGACAAAAACGAAGTAAGGGAAGTCTGAATTCTAAACTAGATCAAATTGAAGGTATTGGCCCTGCAACTCGTGATAAACTCCTTGCACATTTCAAATCATTAAAGCGAATTAAAGAGGCCTCAAAAGAGGCGTTTGAGATTGTATTGGGAAAACAGAAGGGATCAAAAATATATGCTGCTTTGCATTCAAACTAGATTATTTAACATTTTATCAACGTGAACGTTTCAAAAAACACTCATGGAATTGTTACCTTTAAGGCATGATTAAAAACGTATTTGTACTACTGTTTCTGGGAATCTTTGCAAGTTATTCGCAACCAATCCCAGCAAATACAAATGAACCTTCCGTCCCTTTCCAAGACGGCGAATGGTTTCAACTACGTATTCATTATGGATTCTTAAATGCAAGTTATGCTACCTTGTCTCTTGAAAGAGATACACTCAATGGGAAACCCGTTTTTCATGCTAAGGCCTTTGGAGAAACCACAGGAATTGCTAATTGGTTTTTCAAAGTAGAGGATTATTATGAAAGTTATTTTGACGCAAGTTCCATCCAACCTTATAAATTTATTCGAGACATTAACGAAGGAGGATATACTAAAAATGTGGAAATCAACTTTGACCATACTCTCAATAAAGCCTCAGTCAACAATAAAAAGAAAAAAACAATTGAAGAATTTGATATTGAGCACAATGTTCAGGATCTAATTTCTTGTTTTTACTTTTTAAGAAATTTTTACCCTGAAAAAGAAATTAAGGTAAATGAAAGCTTTGACATAAATATGTTTTTCGATCAGGAAAACTATGTTTTCAAACTCAAATATCTTGGAAAAGAAGTCGTCAACAGTAAATTTGGAGATGTAAGCTGCCTAAAATTTCGGCCAGTAGTGCAGTCAGGAAGGGTTTTTAAAGAGCAAGAGAGCGTCACTCTGTGGGTTTCTGACGATCAAAATAAACTTCCTATTCGACTTCAAGCAGACATCCTAGTGGGTTCTATAAAAGCGGATATTGAGAATTTTAAAAACTTGAAATATCCTTTTAAAATCAGCGTAAACTAAACTGTATAGAAAAAGAGGATAACTTTTTCATTCCTTTTTTCATTTTTCATTTTAAGTTTAGAAATTTGCACAAAACAACTTTATGATTCGGGCGGTAACACTTCTCTTCTTTTTCTTACTAATTTCATGCAATAATGGAGGAGAAAACACCACAAAAGAAAACGCAACTCCAGTAATAGAAACTCAACCCGATCTCCATTATGGAATTGACCTCAACCATTTCGAACTTCAAGAAAAAAAGATTAGACGTGGAGATACCTTTGGAAAAATTCTAGAAGAAAATGGAATAGATTATCCTGAAGTATATAGTATTCTTCAGGCTATAAAAGGAAAAGTAAATGTTCGAAAGCTTAATGTAGGAAAACCTTACAGTCTATTTTATAGTAAAGACAGCCTCGCCACTCCAGAATACTTTGTATATCACCCTGGCGTTTCAGCCTTTTCTGTCATTCATTTGCGCGACAGTTTGTATGGAAAAGAAGTAATAAAGCCTACTCGAACTGTAGAATTAGAAGCCTCCGGAATCATAGAAAGCTCTCTTTACGAGACGATGCAGAATAGTGGAATCAATGAGAGTTTAACCTATTATCTCTCTGATGTATATGCATGGACAGTCGATTTTTTCAGATTACAAAAAGGAGATCGCTTTAAAGTAATCTATACAGAAAAATTTGTTGATGACTCCATCTCTGTTGGTATTGAACGAATCAAAGCGGCCTATTTTGAACACAAAGGAAAACCACTTTATG
The DNA here is from genome assembly GCA_009886625.1 of Flavobacteriaceae bacterium. Lineage (GTDB taxonomy): Bacteria > Bacteroidota > Bacteroidia > Flavobacteriales > Flavobacteriaceae > MS024-2A. The sequence continues at coordinate 54,110 of QXZA01000023.1, read as the reverse complement.
CCTTTGAGTTTATTGGAGATCCAGAAAAAGGAATCGTAGATTACTTTGACGATAATGCCAAAAGCTTAAGGCGGGCTTTTTTACAAGGACCCTTAAAATTCAATCGCGTTTCTTCACGATATAACTTAAGAAGACGAATCGCCTATTATGGAAACCGAATTCGACCTCACAAAGGAACTGATTTTGCAGCTTCAGTAGGCACTCCCATATTAGCTACTGCCAATGGAACTGTTGTTAAAGCTAGTTATACAAAGGGAAATGGTAATTATGTAACCATTAAACACAACGGCACCTACTCTACACAATATTTGCACATGAAAAAGAGAAAGGTTAAGGCAGGGCAATTTGTAGAACAAGGAGATGTCATCGGCTGGGTGGGAATGACTGGAAACACCTCTGGCCCTCATGTTTGTTATCGGTTTTGGAAAAATGGAAAACAAGTGGATCCCTTTAAACAAAAACTTCCTGATGCCAAACCTATTTCTTCAGACTTAAAATCTAAATTTGCCGAATATATTATCCCTTATAAAACAAAACTCGACTGTATTCCTTTTGAAGATGCTCCTCAAGAAGGAATTACAGTATATAACAACAAAACACCAAATGCAAAAGATCCTTCCTGATACCAATCCAACTCAATTAAATGTTTGGGAATCCCTCAAAAGGCATTTCGAAAATATTAATCAAATTTCGCTTAAAACTCACTTTGAAAACGAACCAAAGCGTTTGGACTATACTGTAATACAATGGGAAGACTTTTACGTAGATTTTTCAAAGAATAGGTTGGATAAAAAAGGGTTCGATTTGTTACTCCAACTGGCCCAAGAAGGAAACTTAAAACAGGCCATAGAAGCGCAGTTTTCTGGAGAAAAAATTAATGTTACGGAAGATCGAGCCGTTTTACATTCCGCTTCAAGAACGCTAAAAAATGACCCTGTTCTTGTTGAAGGAGAAAATGTGCTACCTAATCTTGAAGCCACATTAAAGAAAATGAATGCGTTCTGTGATCAAGTAATTTCTGGAAAATGGAAGGGATACACAGGAAAACCCATTACCCATATTGTCAATATTGGAATTGGTGGTTCAGACTTAGGACCTGCCATGGTCGTTGAGGCCTTGGAACACTACAAAAACCACTTAGAGGTTCGCTTTGTTTCGAATGTAGAGGGAGACCATCATCAAGAAATCATGAAAGATCTCGATCCTGAAACAACCCTTTTTGTTATCGTTTCAAAAACCTTTACAACCCAAGAAACGATTAGTAATGCAAATAGTATTAGGACTTGGTTTTTAAGTCAAGCTCCAAAAGAAGCAATTACTAAACATTTTGTTGCGGTATCTACCAATACAGAAAAAACAGCTGCTTTTGGAATCTCGTCAGAAAACACCTTCCCAATGAATGATTGGGTGGGAGGTCGATTTTCGTTATGGAGTACTGTAGGTCTGAGTATCTGTTTAGCCGTTGGACCAAAAAACTTTGAGCAACTTTTGAAAGGGGCTGGAAAGATGGATGCCCATTTTCAAGACGCATCTTTTGACCAAAACATTCCTGTGGTTCTTGCTCTAATTAGTATCTGGTACAACAACTTTTGGAATGCTGAAAGCGAAGCAATTATTCCTTATACTCAATACCTTAGAAACCTTCCTGCCTATTTACAACAAGGAATAATGGAAAGTAATGGAAAAAGTATAGGCCGTGATGGCCATAGAGTGAATTATCAAACAGGAACTATTATATGGGGCGCTTCAGGAACTAATGCACAACATGCCTTCTTCCAACTGATTCATCAGGGAACCAAGTTAATTCCTGCAGATTTCATAGGATTCAAAAAATCACTATACGGAAACAAAGACCACCAAGATAAATTATTGGCCAATTTTGTTGCACAAACCGAAGCCTTGATGAATGGAAAGACCCGTGACCAAGTAAACAAAGAGCTAGAAGCAAGTGGACTCTCTCCAGAAACCCAGGAAAAGATCGCTCCGTTTAAAGTTTTTGAAGGAAATAAACCCACCAATACCTTATTAATCGATTCCTTAACTCCAGCTTCATTGGGAGCTTTGATTGCACTATACGAGCATAAGATTTTTGTGCAAGGAATTTTATGGAACATCTATAGTTACGATCAATGGGGAGTAGAATTAGGAAAACAACTAGCCAATGTTGTTCTGGAAGACATTAAAGGCAAAGGACAGCATGCACACGACAAATCTACATCGGCACTCTTAAAGCATATTGCTGATTAAATAAAACGGAGTTTATTACTCAAACTTGAGGTCTTTAACCTTGAGTTGAAGGCTAACAATTCCATTATACTCGTTTTCTTCAAGCGTGTATAAAATTGAAAAAGGAATTTGATTCTTTATCGAAATCAAATGTTCACCCATTCCAAAAGCAATTCCTTGAATTTTGACACCTGATTGATCTGTAATCTCAAGTTTAAGGTGTTCTTCTTTTTTACCTACAAGGCGGGTGTTTCCAGTATCTTTACAATGATGTGTTACAAATACAGGACGCATATTTTTTGGTCCAAAAGGACCCATTTGATTTAAAATTCTCAATAGCTTATGAGTGAGTACATCAAAACTCAAAACAAGATCATAAGTCAAACTAGGGAGGCGTTGTTCTGGCAAAATATACTCTTTTACATAGGCTTCAAAGGTTTCCACAAATCCCTCAAGTTGTTCTGGCTTTAATGTTAATCCTGCGGCATATTTATGTCCTCCAAATTGAATCATATGCCTTTTACAAGCTTCCAAAGCTTTATGCACATCAAACCCTCTTACAGAGCGAACAGAGCCAGACAATATCCCCTCTGATTCTGTTAATACAACGGTGGGGCGATAATAAGTTTCAATTAGACGTGAAGCCACAATTCCAATGACTCCTTTATGCCAAGAAGAATGAAATACAACTGTAGAAAAAGTTTCTTGTTGTTCATTTAATAAGATCTGTTGTAAGGCTTCTTGCTTAATGCGCTCATCTGTTGCACGACGTTCAGAATTATAAAATTCAATTGATCTCGCTATAGGAAGCGCTTCTTCTGGATCCTTAGCGATAAGTAGTTGAACCGCATTGAGTCCATGATCCATTCTTCCTGCGGCGTTAATCCGTGGAGCAATCACAAAAACTAAATCGGTTACACGAACCGGCTTCTTTAAGGCTTTTAAGAAAAATTGAAATCCATTTCTTGGCTGTCGATTTAGCTGTTCGATTCCCAAAAATGTTAAAATTCTATTCTCACCAATAATGGGAACAATATCCGCAGCAATGGCTGTCGCTACGAGATCAAGATAGGGAAATAAAGCTTCCTCAGGGAGTTGCTTCTGTTGTTGTAACGCCTGGATTAACTTAAACCCAATTCCGCAACCGCATAACTCTTTGAAAGGGTAAGCACAATCAGAACGTTTTGGATCTAAAACGGCTGTAGCCTCTGGTAATTGATCTCCAGGTAAATGATGATCACAGATCACAAAGTCTATACCTAAATTTTTTGCATAAGTCACTTGATTAATGGCTTTAATTCCACAATCTAAAGTAATAATTAAACTTACACCCTCCGCTTTTGCAGTATCAATACCTGCAATAGAAATCCCATATCCCTCCTTATAACGATCGGGAATATAAGGGGTTAAATGTTCAATTTCATCTTTTAAATAAGAATACACTAATGCTACAGCGCTTGTTCCATCAACATCATAATCCCCAAAAACCATCACCTTTTCTTGCCGTTCTATTGCAGTGACAATACGATCCACTGCAACCGTCATATCTTGCATCAAAAAGGGATCATGCAGCTGTTCCCATGTAGGCCTAAAAAAAGCTTTAGCTTGATCATAAGAATCAATTCCCCTTTGTGCTAGTAATTGAGAGATTACAGGAGATACTCCCAACACTTCTGACAAATGTTCTGCTGTTCTTTCTGAAGCAAGAGGTTGGGCAATCCATTTCATGATTACGGGGTTTTCTTGCCTTCAATCACAATGACAAATTCGCCTTTTGGGGGATGACTTTGAAAGAATTGAAGGCCTTCTGATGTAGTTCCTCTAAAAGTACTTTCATACAGTTTTGAAATTTCTCGGACTACAGCTATTATTCGACCCGCTCCAAAATACTGTACCAACTGTTCTAAAGTTTTTACAAGCTTGTGAGGAGACTCATAAAACACCTGCGTTCTTGGCTCTTCAGCCATCTGTTGAAGTCGGGTTTGTCTCCCTTTTTTGGGAGGTAAAAATCCCTCGAAAATAAAACGATCACAAGGAATTCCACTTTGAACTAAAGCTGGAATTAATGCGGTAGGTCCTGGCAGACATTGCACTTTTATTTCTTCTTTTAAGGCTTCACGAACCATTAAAAATCCAGGGTCAGAAATTCCGGGTGTTCCTGCGTCCGAAATCAAGCCTATGGTTTTACCGTTTTTGAGTTGATTGATCACCTGCTGAACTTTATGATGCTCATTGTGCATATGAAAACTCTGATAGGGGGTGTCAATTTCAAAATGTTTTAAGAGCTTTAAGCTAACCCGAGTATCCTCTGCCAAAATCAAATCTACTTCCTTCAGTAAGCGAACTGCCCGAAAGGTCATGTCCTCTAAATTACCTACGGGTGTGGGGATCAAATAGATCACTTCTTTTTATTTTAAGGATTAGTGGTGATTAAAAAATGACTTTAAACACTAAAATTTTTCTGTAAAATAGTTAAAAACCGTTCTTCAATCGCTGTTTTGTCACTCCAATTTTTATACTCCGGTTTTACCATTTGCTTTATAAATAGTTCAACTTCTTCCCATCGCTCAAAAGTCACTATCTGAGAAAGAACCCGTTCATAAGCACTCACATCTTCCTCAAACAAATGTTTGATAAAAGAGAGACGGTCATTCAAATCAATACTCACCGTTTTAGCAAAAATATCATTGATGTTTTTTCTTTCTTCTTCTCCTACTTTGGGCTCTAAAATTATTTCAGAAGAAGATGCTTCTTCTTTCGTTATAAATGTAGGAGTATCTTTAACATTTTCAAAAAGAGTCGCATAGGACTCTATCTCTGGCATTTCAGTGACCATGTTTTTTATGGTATCCATCAATGGGGGAACTTCCAAATCTTCTTCCTCTGGCTCACTTTTTTCCTCTATTTCTGATGGGTTTAGCGCATCGAGAACAGTTTTAAGTTCATTTTGATAACGTCCCCATTTTTTAGCGTTTTGGACTTCTTCTTCTTGAAGAAGTTTATAATAAACTGAAATTTCGTAAAGTCGCTGAATTGCAGCGTGTGTTTGCTCTGTTTCCCAATTACTTTCGTTTTTGAGAACTTTTTCCGCCCATTTCGTTAAAGCACTTTTTATTTGTTCTATCATGATTTTTGGTACATCAACCCGCGAGATTTTAATACCTTTGTTTTTAAGGGTCAAAAAAATCTGTTTTCAAGTTGAAAATTACAAAATGTTTTTAGAAAATACCTTAAAGTCAAACGAACAATTTGGATGGATAGAGGTCATCTGTGGCTCCATGTTTTCTGGAAAAACAGAAGAACTCATCAGACGTCTCAAAAGAGCCCAATTTGCCAAACAAAAAATCGAGATTTTCAAACCTGCGATTGACCTTCGCTATGACGATGAATTGGTTACTTCTCATGATCAAAATCAAATTCCCTCAACACCTGTACCCGCTGCCGCTAACATTCCCATCTTAGCCGATGGCTGCGATGTAGTAGGTATTGATGAAGCACAATTTTTTGATGATGAGATCGTAAAAGTATGTAACGACTTGGCTAATAACGGAGTCCGTGTTATCGTTGCTGGTTTGGATATGGATTTTCAAGGAAATCCTTTTGGTCCTATGCCTGCATTAATGGCTACTGCAGAATATATTACTAAAGTTCATGCTATCTGTACACGAACAGGAGGACTTGCAAATCACAGTTTTAGAACGAGTGAAAATAATTCCATAGTCCTTTTGGGAGAAAAAGAAAGCTACGAGCCCCTCTCTAGAGCTGCCTTCTTTAAAGCGAACATTCAGAAAAAAAAGGACTCCAAATAGTCTGGAAAACGATACACTTGAACACACTCACGCTCCATCTTTCGCATCTAGATCATAACTATACTTATTTACGATCAAAAATACTACCCAAAACACAGCTTGTAGGAGTTGTTAAAGCTGCTGCATATGGGAGTTCTTCAATAGCCATAGCAAAACGTTTAGTAAAACTAGGTGTATCCTATCTTGCCGTAGCTTATGTAGAAGAGGGAGAGCAACTACGAAATGAAGGAATCAAGATTCCTATTATGGTGTTTTATCCTCAGATCAATAATCTAGAATCACTTTTAACCTCTTGTCTCGAACCCTGTCTTTATAGTCAGGCCCTGATGGAAAATTTTAAATCAATCCTCCTCAAAAAGAAAATCAAACAATACCCCATTCACATCAAATACAATACAGGCTTAAATCGATTAGGGTTTAGTCCTGATCAGTGTGATTGGGTGATAGAACAGATAAAAAATAACTGTTTCAAAGTGGAAAGCATCTATTCCCATTTAGCAGCCTCTGAAGCAAAACGACCTTCTTCCCTTTGTGAGCGTCAGATTGAACTCTTTAAAGCCTTAAAAACTAAACACGAAAAGCTGTCAGATCAACCTCCAAAATTCCATTTGTTAAACAGTTCGGGGGTTTTTAATTATCCGGAATATCAATTTGATATGGTACGTTGTGGTATTGCCTTACATGGGTTTGCCAATCACCCCCATTGGGAGGCAGAACTTAAACCCCTTGGTGTATTGCAAAGTACTATTTCACAAATACATCAGGTTAAAAAAGGTGGATTTATAGGATACGATCATGGCTGGAAAGCCCCAAATGACACTAAAATTGCAACGCTACCCATAGGCCATGCAGATGGAATTGGAAGGCATTATGGACATCACAAGGGCAGTGTGTTGATTCATGGCAAACAAGCCCCTATAGTAGGAAATGTCTGTATGGATCTTCTTATGGTGGACGTTACAACTGTTGATTGTAAAGAGGGTGAAACTGTAGAATTTTTTGGTCATACTAAAAAAGCTTCTGCTTTTGCACAGGATGGAAATTCAATCAGCTATGAATTACTCAGCAGTTTAGGTCCCCGAATCAAAAGGGTCTTTAAAGACTAATGTTATGATTTGTTATAAATAAAACAAATTGTTGTTTTTTCTTAAATCTATTGTAAAGTATGGATACTCTTGTTTTTAGTTTTATTTTTGGCAAAAATTAAAAATAATGAAAGTAGCAGTTGTTGGAGCCACTGGAATGGTGGGTCATGTCATGTTAAAAGTATTGGCGGAACGCAAGCTCCCTATCACAGAATTGTTATTGGTTGCCTCGGAACGTTCTGTAGGAAAAGAAATGGAATTTGATGGAAAAACCTATAGCATTATTGGATTAGAAACTGCCATTGCTGCACAACCCGATATTGCATTATTTTCTGCTGGAGGGGAAACTTCATTAGAATGGGCTCCAAAGTTTGCAGTTAACGGAACAACTGTAATTGATAATTCTTCAGCCTGGAGAATGGATCCCTCTAAAAAATTAATAGTCCCCGAAATTAACGGAGATCAATTGACTTCAGAAGATAAAATCATTGCCAATCCAAACTGTTCTACTATTCAAATGGTAATGGCACTTGCACCATTGCACAAAGCCTTTACAATCAAAAGATTAATTATTTCCACCTACCAATCTATTACAGGAACTGGTGTAAAAGCTGTAGCACAATTGAAAAATGAATCGGAAGGAAACTCAGGTGAAATGGTCTACCCCCATCCTATTCACAAAAACGCACTGCCCCATTGTGATGTCTTTTTAGAAAATGACTACACTAAAGAAGAAATGAAACTCGTTCATGAAACTCACAAAATTTTAGGAGATGATACTCTTGGAATTACTGCAACCGCGATCCGCATCCCTGTTGAAGGTGGACATAGCGAATGTGTAAATATTGAATTTGAAAAACCCTTTAAAATAGAAGAAATACGTTCTCTCTTGGATCAAACTCCAGGAGTAATGGTTCAAGATGATCCTGAATCAAACACCTATCCTATGCCTATTTATGCAGAAGGAAAAGACGAGGTCTTTGTGGGACGTATAAGACGTGACACCTCTCATAGTAATGCAGTAAATATGTGGATTGTAGCCGATAATCTTCGGAAAGGTGCCGCTACAAATACAGTTCAAATTGCAGAGTACTTAATTACAAATGAGCTCTGATTTTTTAATCTAGATCCTAATTTAAATTATTATCGTAATTTGAGAGATAAATGCTTTCTCTCATGAATCTCTCTTTTTTTAAAAGACTATGGTACTTAATAGTTTTTACTCCCTTTTTTAGTTGCCACATAGAAATCAATGCTATACAGATGGCGCCTGTTTTTTCTAATCATATGGTTTTGCAACAACAAATGGAGGTACCCATTTGGGGAAGTGCGAATCCAGATACTTCAATAGAAATTAAAGCAAGCTGGGGAGCTTCTGCAGTCACCACAACGAATAAAGAGGGTAAATGGAGTGCCCTTTTACAGACTCCTTCTTACGGAGGTCCCTATCAAATTAAAATTGAATCCAAAAAACAAACACTTGTTTTTGAAGATGTGATGATAGGAGAGGTTTGGCTTGCCTCAGGCCAGTCTAATATGGAATGGCAATTACAATACCTCATTAAAAATCAAGCAAACGAAATTGCCAATGCCCAGTATCCTAATATTCGAATGTTTTCTGTTCCCAGAAATTTGAATAATGAAGGCATGCAAAATGCTTCATGGATGGTCACTACACCAGAAAATGTAAAACAATTTAGTGCCGTCGCTTATTTCTTTGCAAGAGAACTCAATGAAAAATTAAATATTCCAATAGGAATTGTAAATTCCTCATGGGGAGGAACCCGAGTAGAGGCTTGGACCAGTTTAGAAAAACTAGCCGTTTTAAATCCTACTCAAGCTGCCACCAAAAAAATCATAGATGCAGGGGGACTTCAGGAGATTAAAGAAAAAATCACGCGTGACAACCTTACAATTTCAAACTCAAATACAGCCTTTCTAAAAACAAAAAGTTATCCCTATCCTGAGGGAGATGATCTTGAGAAAATATGGTCAGCTCTTGAATTAGACGATATCGCCTTTGCGGCTTCAAACCATGATGATTCCAATTGGGATTCTTTTGATGTTGAACTTCAAACTTCAGAGGATGTCAAATCTCCTATTACTTTTGAGCAATTTTACAGTAGTGAGAGCACTGCAGAAAACGGTGTGGTGTGGTATCGAAAATCTTTTGATGTAGCAGATTCAAAACAAGAGTATACCCTAAGATTCAATAAAGGAATTGACGACATTGATTACACTTATATAAATGGTGTTCTGGTAGGAAACTCTCTAATGTGTTGTGCTGATAAGATCTATAAAATTCCCGCTGGAATTTTAAAAGAAAAAGGAAATGTTTTGGCCATAAGAGTCATTGATTTGCAAGGTGAAGGAGGATTTAGAGGTAGTATTGTTTTGGAAAGTGAAATTGAAAAACAACGCTTAGACCAAGGGGAATGGAAACAAAAACACCATGCCTTTTATTTATATCCAAAGTTTCACCTCCATAATTTTAGCACTTCAGAATTAGTTGCAAATGAGGCCAAGCTTCAAGCCAATCTTAAACAGGGAAGTATTTTAAACAATCCAAATGACTACAGTATTTTATTCCAAAAAATGATCCTCCCTATATTACCTTTTGGAATCAGAGGTGCATTGTGGTACCAAGGAGAATCTAATGTGGGTAATTATGAAGAATACCAAGAATTATTCACCGGAATGATAGAGGATTGGCGTGAACGTTGGGGTTATGAATTTCCTTTTTACTTTGCCCAAATTGCCCCTTATATTTACGATGCAAATTCAAAATCACAGGCACTACGAGATGCACAACGAAAAAGTCTTGTTACTCCCAAAACCGGAATGGTTGTTACCCTTGATATAGGAGAAGAATTTGATATTCATCCAGCAAACAAACAAGATGTGGGACTCCGTTTCGCAAACCTGGCCCTACATAATGATTACGACCAAAAAAAACGGGTCCCCTCGGGTCCTTTATATAAAAAACAGCGTCTTTTTTCCAATTATATTGAACTAGAATTTGACAATGTAGGGAGTGGGTTAATGGCAAAAAATAAGTTGACCGGATTTGAAATTGCAGGAGTTAATGGTAATTTTTTTTCTGCCAACGCAAAGATCATCAACAATACCATTCGAGTTAGTTCAAGGAAAGTTAAAAATCCTAAACGTGTTCGGTATGGATGGAAAAATTATTTCGAAGCTACTCTTTTCAATAAAGAAGGACTCCCCGCTTCTTCCTTTCAAACAAATTGAACCTACTCTCATGAAAAAATTAGTCCCCTTATTTACTTTTATTGTAATTTTTTCTTGTAGCAAGGAAAAACCAAATTCAATTGAACTTCTCCCTTCTACCCAAGAAATTTCACTCAAAACAGCTCCCTCTAGTCTTTATCCTACTGATTTACAATGGGCATTCAATTCCGAAAAAGAAGAACTTCCTATCCGATATGGAAGTTTAAAAAAACTAAAACAAACCGAGACCTCTGAAAAGGCACAAATCCATTTCGGTCTTAACACCAAGAAAGGCCAATCAGCAGAAAGTTATTCCCTAAAAATTGAAAAAGATAAAATCACAATAGAAGCTCAAGATAAAGCTGGTATATTTTATGCTTTTGTAAGTCTTTCGCAAATAATAGAAGATTCCCAAGGACAAGCGCTCCCCCTTTTGGAAATCTATGATGCTCCAAAAATTGCTTTTCGTCCCATCCAAATTGACATCAAACACCATAGAGAAAAAAAATCCTATTACTATGAATTAATGGATCATTTGGCGCAATTAAAAATCAATGGCATCATTCTAGAGATTGAAGATAAACTGAAATACAAGCGTCGACCTGAAGTAGGAAGCCAAGATGCAATGACCATAGAAGAATGGAAAGCCATAAGCCGCTATGCGCAAGAGAGAAATATCAATATCAGTCCTTTAGTTCAAGGCATGGGGCATGCCTCCTTTATTTTAAAACACGAAAAGAATTTTTCACTTCGCGATGATCCCAAAAGCGATTGGGCTTTTAATCCCTTAGATCCAGAAACCTATGCACTGCAATTTGATTTGTATTTAGATGCAATGGAAGCCACACCCCATGGCAAATACCTACACGTTGGCGGTGATGAAGTAAAAACTACAGGACGCAACAGTGGAAAATCAGCCTTGGAATTAAATTTGATATGGCTCAATAAAGTCTGTGCCTTTGCAGCCAAACATAATAGAATTCCAATATTTTGGGACGATATGCCCTTGAAGGAAGCAGGACTTATGTCTCCCATTTATGATACCCGAATGAGTGAACAAAGTGTAGATTCTATCTGGGCTAAAAACGAATCCAAACTCAATAAATTCATCCAACAGTTCCCTAAAAATTGTGTGTATATGCGATGGAACTATCACAGCGCAGAATCTTATGGTAATGGTAAAGCCATGGACTGGTTTTCTTCCAATGGTTTTAATGTAATGGGTGCAACAGCAGGCCAAACCCGCTGGACTTTAATGCCTCAAAGAGAAGGGAATATTGATCAAATAAAAACCTTTGCCCAACAATCAATTGGCCGAAATTACAATGGTTTATTGTTGACTCTTTGGGATGATGACTCCCCACATTTTGAGCTTTATAAAAGAGGAATTGCCGCTTTTGCAGAGTACAGCTGGGCAGGCATGAAACGCACAAAAGAAGAATTTAAAAGGAGTTTTAGACAGCGTACTTTTGGTGCCTCTTTCCAATCTAAAGAATATGCCTTTATTGACGCCTTGGATGATCCCGTAGCCCTTTGGACCAATATTTTATTAGAAGATGGGATTCACCGTAATTCATTAGTTCATCGAGAAAATGCTATTGAAAATCTTGTGATAGATTTACCCGATTTTAATAATAAAGGGGAATGGGCTAAAAAATATGCTCCCCGTTTGGAGCGAATTTCCAAGCAAAGTGAATTGCTAAAAAAAGTCCGATCTACTCTAGGAAAAATTAAATCAGAAAAACCTACAAATAAATATATGCTCTCAATTTACGAGCAAGTAGCCGCTTTAGTAGTGTACAACTTTCAAGCATTAAAAAAGATAGAAGCCTTTGATCTTGCTCCAACAGTTGATGAAGAAACTAAAATTCTATTAGAGCTTCAAAAACTAACACAAAAATTCTTTACTTTGAGGCAAGAATTTGAGGAAGTATATGGTGAAACAAGAATTCTCAATAAACCCGAAGCGTATATCCTTGATCAAGATCATCATCGACATCCAGCAAATCAAACACTTAGTTTTGATTGGCAATTTATGGCGGAATTACTTTTTTTAGAAAAAGTCAATGACCATTTTAAAGCTAAAACCGTTTGGCAGGAAGGAACAAGTCCTGTAATTAACTAAATAGAAAAACAAACTTTTATGAAACGTTTCTTAATTCTCACACTTATTCTGACATTGCTTTCTTGTCAACAAAACACACAAAAAGTGAATTATCCTTCCACAGAAAAAATCCCAGTAACTGACTCTTATTTTGATACAGAAGTTGTTGACAACTACCGATGGTTAGAAGATGATAAAAGCCAAGAAACAGAAGAATGGGTGGGGAAACAAAACCAAGTTACCTTCTCTTTTTTAGACCAAATTCCTTTTCGAAGTCAACTTAAAAACCGTCTAGAACAAATCTGGAATTATGAAAAACTTTCCGCTCCTTTTCAAGAAGGAGAATACACCTATTTCTATAAAAACGATGGTCTTCAAAACCAATATGTAGTGTACCGTCAAAAAGAGGGAGAAGAAACTGAGGTTTTTATAGACCCCAATACTTTTGCAGCAGACGGAACCACCTCTTTGGCTGGTTTGCGTTTTTCCAAATCAGGAAATCTAGCAGCCTATTCAATTAGTGAGGGGGGAAGTGACTGGCGAAAAATTATCGTAATGGATGCGATTCAAAAAACAATACTAGAGGACACCCTAGTGGATATAAAATTTAGTGGAATTGAATGGAGACTAGATGAGGGCTTTTTCTATTCCAGTTACGATAAACCTGAGGGTAGTGAACTTTCAGACATGACTGATCAGCATAAATTATATTACCATAAATTGGGGACTTCACAAGCTGAAGATGAACTTGTTTATGGTGGAACTCCAGAACAAAAACATCGCTATGTTGGAGCTTCGGTAACAGAAGATGGTCGGTATCTAGTAATCTCCGCATCAAAGACTACCTCTGGAAATATTTCCTTCTTAAAAGACTTGAGGCTGCCCAACAATCCCTTAATCCCTATGGATGAAAATTATAGTACAGACAGTTATCTGTTGGATGCAGAAGGCAGTCAATTCTATATTGTCACCAATAAAAATGCTCCTAACCAAAAAGTGATCCAAGTTTCTGCAAATCGCCCACATGAGAAATATTGGAAAGACTTTATTCCAGAAACAGAGCATGTTTTATCTCCCAGTAGTGGGAGTGGTTACTTTTTTGCAAAATATATGGTAGACGCAATTACAAAAGTTTATCAATATAACAGTAAAGGAAATAATATGGGAGAAGTGAAGCTTCCTGGTATTGGAACCGCAGGAGGATTTAGCGGTAAAAAAGAAGTGGACCTTTTATATTTTAGTTTTACCAATTACCATTCTCCTGGAGTGATTTATTCTTACGAACCCAAAACACAAACTTCAAAGAAATATTGGTCTCCCGAAATTGATTTTAACCCAGACAATTATATCTCAAACCAAGTGTTTTATACTTCTAACGATGGCACAAAAGTACCCATGATCATCACACACAAAAAGGGAGTAGATTACAATGGGAAAAACCCAACCATCCTCTATGGTTATGGCGGATTTAATGTCAGCCTTCGTCCTAGCTTTAGCATCACTAATGCCGTATGGATGGAACAAGGTGGAGTCTATGCCGTCCCAAATATTAGAGGAGGAGGTGAATATGGAAAAGAATGGCATCAAGCCGGGATTCAGCAAAAAAAGCAGAACGTTTTTGATGATTTTATCGCTGCTGCAGAATACCTTATAGCAGAAAACATTACTAGCCCTGAATTTTTGGCTGTTCGAGGAGGGTCAAATGGAGGTCTTTTAGTAGGTGCTGTAATAACCCAACGTCCAGAATTAGTAAAAGTTGCCCTTCCTGCTGTTGGAGTTTTGGATATGCTACGTTATCATAAATTTACCTCAGGCGCAGGCTGGTCTTATGATTATGGAACCTCTGAAGATTCTGCAGAAATGTTTACTTATTTAAAAGGGTATTCTCCCGTGCACAACGTCAATGCAAATACACGGTATCCAGCCACGCTGATTACAACAGGAGATCATGACGATCGGGTGGTTCCTGCACATTCATTTAAGTTTGCTGCAGAATTACAAGACAAACAACAAGGAGATAATCCCGTGCTTATTCGTGTTGAAACCAATGCGGGTCATGGTGCAGGAACACCTGTATCTAAAACCATTGAACAATATGCTGATATTTTTGGCTTTACTCTATACAATATGGGTTTTAGAGTTTTACCTGAAACTATTACTAATAAGCCTAAAGGATAAATTTAGTTTTTAATGCCCTTGTAAAGAATGTAAATTTAATAGATTGTCTTACTTAGCAAACAAACCACCCCTAAAACCAATAAAAGATTTAATTATGGTTACAGCACTGATACTATGGAATTATTGGGTGTTTGAATGATAAGTATTAAAGTTGATTAACATTTTAAAATCTAAATTTTAGGAAAATTTAAATTAATCCATAGAAAAGTCTTCCATAAATTTGGTTGTATAAACACCTTTAACATAGTCAGGATCACTCATAAGTTTAAGATGAAAAGGAATGGTAGTTTTTATGCCTTCTACTATAAACTCTTGTAGGGCTCTTTTCATTTTACTGATTGCTTCCTCTCTAGTTTGAGCCGTAGTAATTAATTTAGCTATCATTGAATCATAGTGTGGAGGTATTACGTATCCACTATATACATGTGTATCAATACGCACGCCGTGTCCACCAGGAAGATGGAGGTTGGAAATCAGTCCAGGACTAGGTCTGAAACCATTTTCTGGGTCTTCTGCATTGATACGGCACTCGATGGAATGCAACTTGGGTAAATAATGTTTACCTGAGATTTTAAGTCCAGCTGCTACTTTAATTTGCTCACGGATCAGATCAAAATCAATCACTTGTTCGGTGATGGGATGCTCTACCTGGATACGCGTATTCATTTCCATGAAATAGAAATTTCGGTGTTTGTCAACCAAAAATTCAATAGTCCCTGCACCCTCGTATTTGATAAATTCAGCTGCTTTTACTGCGGCCTCTCCCATTTTATTTCTTAGTGCAGGAGTCATAAAAGGAGACGGTGTCTCTTCCGTTAATTTTTGATGACGTCTTTGAATGGAGCAATCTCGCTCTGATAGATGACAAGCTTTGCCCAAAGAATCTCCAACAATTTGAATTTCAATATGGCGTGGTTCTTCAATCAATTTTTCCATGTACATACCATCATTACCAAAAGCTGCTTTGGCTTCTTGGCGGGCACTTTCCCATGCTTTTTGAAGCTCATCTTCTTTCCAGACGGCACGCATTCCTTTTCCACCTCCACCAGCGGTAGCTTTTAACATAACGGGATAACCAAATTCTTTGGCGATAGCAGCCGCTTCTTTTAAAGAGTCTAAAAGTCCTTCGGAACCAGGAATGGTTGGAACTCCTGCCGCTTTCATTGTTGCCTTGGCTGAAGCTTTATCTCCCATCTGATCAATCATGGTAGCAGAAGCCCCAATAAATTTGATCTCATGTTCTTCACAAATTTTTGAAAATTTAGCATTTTCAGACAAGAATCCGTAGCCCGGATGGATGGCATCTGCATTAGTAATTTCTGCTGCAGCGATGATATTGGGTATCTTTAAATAAGATTCACTACTTGGAGCAGGCCCTATACATACCGCTTCATCTGCAAAACGAACATGCAAACTATCAGCGTCCGCTTTGGAATAAACAGCTACGGTTTTAACTCCCATTTCTTTGCAGGTGCGAATAATTCGCATCGCAATCTCACCACGATTGGCAATTAAAATTTTATTAAACATAAGGGTAGTTTAAGAAGGATTAATCACGAATAAAGGTTGGTCAAATTCTACTGGAGAAGCATCATCCACTAAAATTTTAACAATGGTTCCACTTACTTCGGATTCAATTTCATTAAAGAGTTTCATGGCTTCAATTACACATAGGACATCTCCTTCGGCAATGGTATTCCCCACCTCAATAAAATTAGGCTTGTCTGGAGCTGCTTTACGATAAAAAGTTCCAATAATTGGGGATTTAATAGTAATATAATGATCTTCCTCACTACTTACTACAGGCGCTTCAGATACCGGTGCTGCTGGTGCAACTGGTGGTGCTTGTAATTGAACAGGTGCAGGAACTGCTTGTAATTGTTGAACTATTCCCGTAGTTTCAATCTGAGGTTGGTCTGAACCGGTTTTGATAGTGATCTTAATATCTTCCATTTCCAGTTTCACCTCCTGTGCTCCTGATTTAGCAACAAATTTGATTAAATTTTGAATGTCTTTAATGTCCATATCTAGTTTTCAATTAGTTTTTTTAATAGGCCCATGTGAGGTGTGCTGCCCCCCAGGTAAATCCACCACCAAAAGCGGTAAATACGAGCTTATCTCCTTTTTTGAGTTTTGATTCGTAGTCATATAGTAAAAGTGGCAAAGTAGCCGCAGTAGTATTGCCATAACGGTCAATATTCATGAGTACCTTATCGTCAGATAAATTGAGACGACTTGCGGTAGCATCGATTATTCTCTTATTTGCTTGATGGGGTAAAAGATAATCTATTTTTCCATTTCCTAAATCATTCCTATTCATGATTTGTTCGGCTACATTGGCCATTTCAGAAACAGCATATTTAAAAACCACCTTCCCTTCTTGGTGAATGTTGTGTGACCCTTGGTCTAAGGTTTCTTGAGTCGTAGGGTGCAAAGATCCTCCAGAGAGAATGCGTAACGACATTCGCTCACTTCCATCGCTTCTAAAATACTCGTCTTCCCAACCAAATTGATTGACACTAGGTTCAAACAATACTGCTCCTCCACCATCACCAAAAATGATACAAGTGGTTCGGTCTGTATAATCTACTATAGAAGACATTTTATCGGCTCCGATAAGTAGTACTTTTTTATATCTTCCTGAACTGATATAGGCAGCTGCGGCACTCATTCCATAAAGAAATCCGGAACAAGCCGCATTTAAATCATATGCAAAGGCATTTGTCGCCCCTATAGAGGAAGCAACATAGGCGGCAGTTGCAGCAACGTGCATGTCTGGAGTTATGGTGGCAACTAAAACTAAATCTATTGTGGTGGGATCAAGGTCCTTTTTGGAAATTAAATCGTTTGCAGCTTGAATGGCGAGGAATGAAGTTGCTTTTTTTGGATCTTTAAGAATCCGACGTTCTTTTATTCCTGTTCGAGAGCGAATCCATTCATCATTCGTGTCGACCGTTTTCTCTAAATCTTGGTTAGATAAAACTGTATCGGGAACGTATCCTCCAACTGCAGTAATTGCTGCTTTCAGCATTATATTACTCGCTTGATTCATTATAAATTTTCAGTAGAAAAATACATTATTACGAAGTGAAGATAGTAGTTTTTTGACGCAATCAAAACAATTGAAAAAAAAAGCCCTCCTAAACGGAGAGCTATACGTTTAATTTTATTGCTTAAGCTTCAGCAGTAGCTGCAGCGTCAACAAGAACTTTTCCACGGTAATACAATTTCCCTTCATGCCAATGAGCACGGTGGTATAGATGTGCTTCACCTGTTGTAGTACAAGTTGCGATTTGTTGATCAGCCGCTTTGTAATGCGTACGTCTTTTGTCTCTTCTTGTTTTGGAAATTTTCCGTTTAGGATGTGCCATAATAATTGTTTTACGTGATCGCTTTTACAAGAGATCTTTTAGTTTATTCCAACGGGGGTCTTCACCTCCATTTAAATTTTCTTCTTTAGGTTCTAGCGCTTTAAGTTTATTTACAATCTCGCTTTGTAAAGTACCGTCTTCGATTCCTGGATGCACGCGTTTCAATGGAATGGCCAAAATAATTAGTTCATAAATATATTGTGCCACATTGATTTGAAAAGTTCCCTCAGGAAAGATTATTATCTCATCTGAGTTGCTTTCTGTATTCGATCCAAATTTGACTAAAAGGTCAAATTTAGAATCGATAGGAAGATCAAATAACTCTGTAGAAACGTCACAAGGAAGTTTTACTTTTCCTTGAACATCAAAACTTAATTCTAAAAAGGTTGGCTTTTTATCTAACACTAGTTTAGCTTCAAGCTCAACGAGATCAAAATCGGTATACTCAAAATGCGTAAAGAACGTATTGTCTATTGGAAAAGAATAGCTGTGTTTACCGTCCTTTAACCCCACAAATGGGATAGTAAATTCTTTTAACACTTCCATTGTCCTCCAATTGAGCGGCAAATTTATAAAAAAAAATAACGTAATACGTTAAAATTGCATGGATTATCATTTAATCGATATCGAAAAAAAGATTCAAGTAAAATATAGAAAGCCACAAGTCTAATGTGCACGAGATAAAAAAAAGAGATATCTTGATTTGAAATTATAAAATTGAACCACTACACTCAAAAAATAACAGCTGCATTTCCTTTGATAGTCGCCCTGTTTTCTTGCGGTGCACTAATGTATCCCCCGCTTTTCACTTGGTTTCAAGGCACCCTTATAACACTGGGTCTAGGAGGAATAATGTTGGGTATGGGACTAACGTTACAAGCTTCAGATTTTAAACAAATTTTAAAACAACCCAAATGGGTGCTTGTTGGAATTGGATTGCAATTTATTCTAATGCCCAGTTTGGGTTGGGGTCTAGGAAAAGTTTTTGATTTACCTACTTTCTTTGCTGTTGGACTCATTTTGGTTTCTTGTTGTCCGGGAGGGACTGCATCAAATGTCATTGCTTATCTAGCAAAGGCTAATGTTGCCCTTTCCGTTTGTATGACCACTGTTTCAACTTTGGCGGCAATTCTTCTCACTCCCTATTTAACAAGCCAACTTTCTGGAAGTTACGTTAATGTAGACGCAGCAGGTCTTTTTTATTCAACATTGAAAGTGGTTTTACTTCCAATTCTTTTGGGAGTTATTCTCAATCGGTACCTCCCAAAGTCTACCTCAAAAATTCTTCCGTTTGCCCCTCCCGTTGCAGTGCTCCTCATTACGTTAATCGTGGCTAGTATTATCGGACAAGGAAAAGAAATTATTTTGAATTCAGGGATTCAGTTGATTTTGGCTCTTCTTTGTCTTCACTCCATTGGTTTTCTGTTTGGATTTTTAATCAGCTTGAGTTTATTTAAAAGCTGGAGCGTTGCCAAAACCATTTCAATAGAAGTGGGGATGCAAAATTCAGGATTGGGTGTTGTTCTGGCTCGAGAAAATTTTTCAAATCCAATTGTGGCTATCCCAGCCGCAATATCAAGTTTGATTCACTCTTTATTGGGAAGCCTTTTTGTGAGTCTTTTTAAAAATAAAAACTAAGAAGGGTTTCAAGAGAACTCCTCGTTTCTTTTATTAAAGATCTCACGTGCCCGATACACCGCTTCAGAAAATGAACTTGGATCTGCAACTCCCTTGCCGGCTAAATCAAAAGCAGTACCATGATCTGGCGAAGTACGGACATGACTCAAGCCTGCAGTAAAATTGACGCCTTGACCAAAGGATAAGGTTTTAAATGGAATCAACCCCTGATCGTGATAGATAGCTAATACGGCATCAAACTTGGAATAGCTTTGATTTCCAAAAAACCCATCGGCAGGATAAGGTCCAAAAACGAGGCTCCCTTTTTCATTCCATTTCTTAATAACAGGAGTTAAAAGCGTATCGTCTTCCTCTCCAATTACACCATTATCACCAGTGTGTGGATTGATTCCCAAGACAGCAATTTTAGGCCGTTGAATTCCAAAATCTTGAATTAAACTTTTTTCTAATAATGCAATTTTGGTGTTGATTTTATCTTCATTCAAATAACCAACGACATCTTTCAAAGGAATATGATCACTCATCAAAGCCACCTTGAGCTGGTCTGTTACCATAAACATTAAACTTTGCCCCTCAAGTTGCGCATTCAAATAATCGGTATGACCTGGAAATTTGAAGGCCTCAGACTGAATGCTTTTTTTGTGAATGGGTGCTGTAACTAAAACATCAACGTCTCTATTTTTTAAAGCAAGAGTGGCTGCTTCCAATGAGGTAATTGCTCGTAATCCTGCTTCTGCTTGTTCCTTTCCATAGACAATTGGAAAAGGAGCGTCCCAAACATTCACAACATTTAACTGTCCTTTGTTCGGATTTTTGATATTACTCAAAGAAAACACACTGACAGTTATTCCTAATTTTTTTCGTTCTTCAATAAAATTTTTATGATGAGCAAATACCACAGGGGTAAAAAAATCAAAAATACGCTTGTCTGAAAAAGTTTTTAAAATAATTTCAAATCCTATACCGTTGGGGTCTCCAACAGAAATTCCGACTCTAATTTTTGGGATTTCACTCATTACTGGTTTTTATACTTATTTTTGAGGCAAATGTAACTAATTTAAAACGCATGTTTACAGGAATTATCGAAGCGTTCGGAAAGATAACCGAGCTAAAAAAAGAAGATACGAATTTACATATCACCCTTGAAAGTGAATTAGCTTCGAGCTTAAAAATTGATCAAAGTGTGGCTCACAATGGAGTGTGTCTAACTGTGGTAGCTTGTGACAGCAATTCCTACACGGTAACTGCCATAGATGAAACTCTAAATAAAACAAATCTGGGAACCCTTCAAACAGGTGACTTGCTCAATCTCGAGCGGGCGATGAAATTAGGAGATCGATTGGATGGACATATGGTTCAAGGCCATGTAGACCAAACTGCAGAATGTATAAGTTCTTCTAATCAGGATGGCAGTTGGACCTATACTTTTGTCTATGATCCAAGCAAAGGTAATATTACCATTGAAAAAGGGTCAATCACCGTAAATGGCGTAAGTCTTACTGTGGTAGACTCATTAGAAGATCGCTTTTCTGTGGCTATCATTCCCTATACCTATGAGCATACAAACTTTCACAAATTAGCCCCTGGCAAAATAGTGAACTTAGAGTTTGACTTGATTGGCAAATACCTTTCAAAACTCTACCTAAAAAAATAATTTCTTATTTTAAACAAAAATAATCATTATGAATTTACTAGAACTCTCTACCTTATTACTCTCTTTAGCATCCATTTTTTCAATCATCAACCTTCGTGTTTTGAAGCTTCCTCAAACCATAGGTCTAATGGTTTTAGCAATTGTATTATCGCTTATCATTATGATTGCTGGTTTGATTTCTCCCGAGTTTTTAAATTATATGACCCAACTCACTAAAGAGTTTGATTTTAGTGTCTTATTAATTGACGTTATGCTCCCTTTCCTCTTATTTGCAGGAGCCATTAGTGTGGATGTTCACGAACTTTTAAAAGACCGACTGACAGTATTATTTTTAGCCACTTTCGGGGTTCTCTTTTCAACATTTGCAGTAGGTACAGGTGTTTTTTGGTTAGTTCAGCAACCTTTTTTAGGGCTGAGTTCATTGGGTCTTACCTACGTTGACTGTTTATTGTTCGGATCATTGATTGCTCCAACCGACCCCATTGCTGTTTTGGCCATGGTTAAAAAAATGAACCTTTCTAAAATAACCGAAACAAGAATTGCAGGAGAATCATTATTTAATGATGGAATTGGAGTTGTTGTCTTTTTAACGCTACTAAGTATTAAAATTGAGGGAATTGATAATGTAACGCTTCAAAGTGTAGGCTCTCTCTTTGCACAAGAAGTTATAGGAGGTGTGGTCATGGGTGCTGTATTAGGCTTTTTAGGTCTAAAACTGGTTAAATATATTGAAAACACTCATGTGGAATTAGAGGTATTAATTACACTTTCACTTGTTCTTCTGGTCCCAATCATCTCACATTTATTTCATTTTTCAGCTGTTCTAGGAGTGGTCGTTATGGGACTCTTTTTAAATCAAAATATTGATACAGACAAAAAACAAGACGGTGTTCAAAAAGCCATGGGAGACTACGTCTATAAGTTTTGGCATCTACTTGACGAAACGCTAAACGCCATCCTGTTTATTTTAATCGGTCTAGAAATTATTCCAATTCTTCAAAACTTTGATACTTCTTATTTAGTTATTATCCTTTTGGTCATTTTATTGGTGGTCGTTTCTAGAGGGATTGGAGTGTTTATTCCTATCAAAATTCTTTCTTATAGAATGACATTCGAAAAGAATACTGCCCTAATAATTACTTGGGGTGGATTAAGAGGAGGGCTCAGTATCGCCCTAGCACTTAACCTTCCAGACACAATTGGAGACGGAAAGGAACTCATTTTGATACTAACCTATGCTGTAGTTTTATTTACTATATTAGTTCAAGGATTGACGTTGAAAAAAATTGTGAAATAAGTGTCGCACCAAAGCTTCCTATTATTATATTTGAGACGAGAAGTTAATGCTGTGACAACAGCTATGTTTAATTTAATGTAGAAAGGAGGTGTCTTATGTTTTATGAAAATCATTTGAGGAATCGTGAACAGCAGGCGCCTACGCAAGTAGCGCCACTGTAATTTTCCTTATCTATACAAAGCGGACCGATGGGTCCGCTTTTTTTATTTCTTTTTTTAATGCAACACATCCCACAAGCTGATTTAAATGACTTTCTTTCCAATGATCCCAAACGCAAAGCCGCTTTTGTAAAACACATTGGTGCTTCGTTTCAAGAAATTGGATTTCTTGCGCTTAAAGGACACTTTTTGGAGAAAGAACTTCAAGAAACATTATACCATGAAATTAAGGGCTTTTTCGCCCTGCCTAAATCCACTAAAGAAGGATATGAAACCCATGGAGGTGGAGGACAAAGAGGCTATACGGGTTTTGGAAAAGAACACGCAGCAGGACGAACTACTGGGGATCTGAAAGAGTTTTGGCATTTTGGTCAAGATCTCGAAGCTCATCCTGATCTCAAGGAAATATACCCGGAAAATATCCAAGTCAAAGAGCTGGAAAACTTCAATAAGGTGGGAAATCTGGTTTATAAAAAGCTAGAAAAAACAGCTGAAGTTTTACTTCAAGCCATTGCATTGTATTTAGGGTTAGATGAGTTTTATTTTGATCATTTTATCCGGGAGGGAAACTCTATTCTACGGGCGATTCACTACCCACCCATTTCTCAAGCGCCTCAAGATGCCGAGCGCGCTGCTGCTCATGGGGACATCAATTTAATCACGCTTCTTATGGGCTCACAGGGAGGAGGCTTGCAAGTTCTCAACCGAAAAGAAGAGTGGATTGACGCTGTTGCCGCACCTGATGAATTGATGATTAATATTGGTGATATGCTTTCACGCCTTACTAACAATCACCTACCCTCGACCATTCACCGCGTTGTAAATCCTCCAAAAGAAGAGTGGGGAAATGCGCGCTACTCTCTTCCCTTCTTCATGCATCCTATTCCGCAAATGCCTTTGGATTGTTTACCACAAATGATCAATGATGTTCATCCTAAAAAATACGAGGACATCACTGCTGGAGCGTTTCTTCGCCAACGCTTAGTTGCCTTAGGACTGCTGTAATTCCGTTTACTTATTCGTTTGAAGGTCCGTAAGTATCTCTTGTCCAAGAGCAGCTAAAAATGGAATTCCCACCTGCTCAAACTCATAAGTATCGTCATTAAAAATTTGGTTTGAATTCACTAAAATAGTTGCTGTCAAAAAAAATTCAAGCTCATTTTCTAAATCGTGTATGTAAGCAACATCCGTGAGTGTCCCGTATGCGTATCCTACTTTATTATAAATACGAATTCTATTGTGCATTGCCCCTTTTTGATCTCCATAAATCAAAAATTTTCCATAACTATCCCAATATTCGCCTGTGTTGTAAGCATCTATTTTACTCTCTGTCGTAGTCCGACTCATCCAATATCTTAAAAACTTATAGTCACTTTCTGTTAAGTTAAACTGTTGTTCTTTTAAAAAAACTTCAGGAAAAATCAAGCGCTTGAGTATCCCATTTAAGTCTCGAATTGAAATTCTATTTTTAAGGCTAAAATCCATAGGCTCATTGATTAATTCGCCCTCTTTTAGATAGCCTTTCCCTTTATGAATTCCTTTTAAATTTGAATTATTTAGTAGCTCACTGGACTTGATGGAATTTTGGTGATAAAGCGTGTCTCCATTTTTATCAAAAAAGAAATATTCCCACGTATTTTCATTGTCTGCATTAAGTAAAAATTTATGTTGAATTTGAGTATGTGTTAAGCCTTTTTCTTTCAAGGCAGCGTTGATATAATCTCTTCCTAAAAAATCAAAAAGATAGCTGTAAGCTTCATTATCACTTACTAAAAAGATTTTTTTAATCAAATGGGCGAGGGTGAGTTTGCCCTCAAATTCAGTTGAATCTTGAAGCACTAAGCTTTCTCCATGTGGTGTATTTATTTGGAAAGGTGTATTGGCTGTAATAGAAATACCATTGGCATTTAACTCCTTAATTTTCTGTAATGCAAGTGCAGCAATGGGGAGCTTGGCAGTGCTTGCAGGATAAAAATATTGTTCCTCATCTACTTGATATGCCGTTTCAATAAAACACGGCTGACCCAGAGTATCGCGCTTTATCTCGGTAAGCAAAATCTGAATCTCATGCGCTGCTGCGTTTTTCGTTAGGTACTGAATTTTAGGATTTGTATTCTTTAAGACGTTCTCAATACGATTAAGGTTTGTGTCACAAGTCAAGAAAATTAAACTAATATAAAGAAGGAAAGTTTTTTTTTTCATGTCGTAACTATTAGTCTTATGCTTTAATTTTTAAAAATTCATACTCATTTGACAAAGAAATAAAATCTCTTTTATTCCAAAGTTGAAAAAGAAAAGATGTCATCCGCAGAGGTTAAATCGAGCAAATTTTCCTTTAAAGGGAAACATCGAATGGGGTGGTCTTTGGCCGAAG
Organism: Flavobacteriaceae bacterium; assembly: GCA_009886625.1. Lineage (GTDB taxonomy): Bacteria > Bacteroidota > Bacteroidia > Flavobacteriales > Flavobacteriaceae > MS024-2A. The sequence goes on along the minus strand of QXZA01000023.1, from coordinate 28,985 downwards.
TCATGCTGCGAACTGCCTCAGGCAATTCTTTTTCATTTCGTTCAGGATGGATTGGGCAATTTTTCAAATAAGGATACAACAAGTCGCCTTTAAAACTAAAGACATTCATACTCACCCGTATTTCCCCACTTTCATCACGGTACTTTTCTACTAGTTCAGGATCTGGCTTTTCAATAATATTCTTTAAAAAATCTTGCGTATCAATATCCATAACAGCAAATTTAGCAATACGTTCATTGTCAAAATGCAATCCCGATCTCGCATAACTGATCAAGGCATGTGGAGTGTCTCGCGTTTGATGTAAGAGGCGTAAAGCTTTCACCGAATAAAAATTATCACCATTACAAACACTTAAATATTCTGTTTGTAAATCAGGGTATTGTTCCATGGCTTGCTGGACAGCATCGGCAGTCCCTAGAGGTTTTTCTCTCCCCGTTGGAGTATTTTGTATAACAAAATGCACTGCTGCTCCAGCAAAAGTATTGTGGCTCTTTTTTGTTCCTACCCAGTCTTGAAAAGCTTCATTTTCAGAACTCGTAATTAAGTAAATGTCCGTATAACCCGCTTCCACTGCATTTTGAACCAAATAATACAATAAAGGTTTTTGACTTTTACCTAGAGGGATTAAACTTTTATGTACAGAACGTGCAATGGTTTTTGTTGCTTCGGACAGTTGCGCATCTTCCAAAGAATGTTTCATCCGTGAAGAAGCCCCACCCGCCATAATCAATAAATTTGTGATGGGTTTCATAGTGGACTGGTTAATTGAATTTCATAAGCAGCAACAGCTCCATTGGATAAAAAGGCATCAATTACTTTCTGTTTTGTCTTTTCAGTTACCATAGCAAGCATACAACCTCCTCCTCCTGAACCAATAATTTTGGCTCCCAAAGCGCCTGCATTTCTTGTCGCTTCCATTTGTAAAGCCATGGATTTGGGTGTGTTTTGAATGTAGTCTTGTAAAATATGCTGATGTTCATTCATCCATTTTCCGATTTGGAATAAATCGGTGGAAGCAGACCGTAAAGCGTTCATTGCTTTTAAAGTTAAATCGTAATTGTGTATAGCAGCATACCAATGTCTTTGATACACTTTTGGAACTTTATCAAGATAAAGAGCATAATCTTTGGGTTCGGCTGTGTGAAGCTCAAAGTTTGGATTCACTTGCTGAACAGCCTCTATCGCTTTTTGACCATATTCCCGTGCATTGTGTAAAACGGTCAGGGTTTCTTTAGCAATCCCAGATTCTGCCACGACTAATTGTCCTAGATGGGATTTCATTCGAGAAGTTGACCCTGTTTGAGTGTCAATATACAATAGTCCCTCTTGAGCGATAGTATATTGATCCATCAGACCTCCTGGATGATTAAAAAACCCTACCTCAGCTGCGTATGCCCATTGCCCAATTTGAGTGGAACTCACAGGAACTGGAGTTTTTTGAGCTTGAACTAAAAAACGTATCCAAGCAACCACCAAGGCGGAAGAACTCGAAACACCGGCATTTACGGGGATATTTCCAGTGATTTCGACGGTATATCCTTGTTCAAAAACAAGGCCCGCTTGTTGTAAAATAGAGAGAGAAGAACGAAAGTAATCTTCTACTTCAATATTATTAAAATTTTCATTTATATTAATTACAATAACACTATCTAAATCAAGCAATTGCAAAATATATTTGTCTTCACTATTTGGCGTCGCAGTAAGTGTGATTTTCCGATCAATAGTCCCAGAGATTACAGGAAGATTCAAGTAATCTTGATGGTCACCAAAGAAACAAATTCGTGCAAAAGCTTCAGATTTAATCACTTTAAAGAAATTAAGCCATTAGTGTTAAGATACAATCGCCAAAGGCTTAGTTTTTTGCCATTGTTTTCTGGTGAAATCAGGAAACTTTTGAGGCATTCCCCCTTGAGCAACAGATGCTTCACTGAGGGGGGCTACGGAACTCCACAAACACCCTTCATAAACATTTTGGTCTAAGGGTGTTCCAGTTCGTAAACACTCTACTGCACGATATAACATCATAAAATCCATTCCTCCATGTCCTCCCATTTTAGTTGCCAAAGCACCTAATCGCCTGTACATAGGGTGTTCATATTGCTCGTAAAGTGCTTCTAATTGATCTCCTTGTGCCCAACGGTGGTGGCTATCTGTGGCGCCTTCTACACCGCCTTCAAAAGTGACCCGAGTAGGAAAACCTGCCAAGGTTCCTTTGGTTCCCTGAACTAAATTGTGTCGTGAGTATGGCCTTGGACTGGTTTCATCCCATTGAATCATTATGGTGCACCCTAACTGTGTTTTAACAATAGAGGTGTTTAAGTCACCTCCCTTATAATCTAATGCATTCCATTTATGATCAGGGGCATAATTCTTTTCAGCATAAGCCTGTCGACCCCTTGCAGGAGTTGAAAAAGAAACTAGGGTGTTGAACTGGTCATCACCACGTCCCAAATTCATATATTGAGCTACTGGGCCTAAACCGTGGGTTGGGTATAAATTCCCATTTCTTTTTGCATAATGTGGTGTTCTCCAAGAACCTGTCCCCCTTTCTTGCTCTTCCATCTGAAAACGCAATTCATGAATATAGGCTGCCTCGGCATGTAAAATTTCTCCAATTTTTCCCTGACGACATAAGTTTAAATAGAGTAACTCTTCCCTGCCATAGTTGACGTTTTCCATCATCATACAATGCTTCTTAGTTTGCTCTGAGGTATCTACAATATCCCACATTTCTTGTAGGGTAACAGCAATGGGAACTTCAACAAAGGCATGCGCTCCTTGTTTCATAGTTTCTATTGCCATTGGCGCATGGTTATTCCAGTTGGTTGCGATAAAAACCGCATCGGGTTTTACCTCGGCCAACATTTTTCTCCATTCTACTTCAGCGCCAAAATAACGTACAATATTTTGATGTCTCCCTTTGCCAACAGAGATACAATTGTTCACAGAACGGTCCACCAAATCTTCATAAACATCAGCAATAGCAACAATTTCTGTGCCTTCAATACTAGCCAGTTGTTTTGCGTGACCACTCCCTCTAGCACCCACTCCAATAAGTGCAATACGAATGATGTCTAATTTAGGAGCTGCAAAATCGCCCATATAGCTTCCTCCAGAGGCTTGATTTTCTTTTTCTGTTGCGCAAGCTACATTACTTGCCGTGTATAAAGAAGCCGCCGAAAGAGAGGTTTTCTTTAAAAAATTTCTTCTGTCTATTTTTGTCATGGGTATTTTTTAATGAATAAATTTGGGTAATTCCTTTTAAAAGTAAAAAAATATTTGAGAACTTCTGATAAAAACTTTACTAGGATACTTTCAAAAAAGTAATATCTTTAAAATAAAAAATTATGGGTGTAGGTGGAATCGTTTTAGCAAGCTTAGCAGTGTGTCTCGTTTTTGGATTCATTATCGAAATTCAGGAACGAATTTAATCAGCCTAAATGGGATATTTTATTCGTAATCTTTTGGTATATGGAATCATAGCTCTGGTGCTATGGATGCTCTATGCTGGCATTAAAGGAATGAAAAATAAAGATCAAAAATGAAAACCCCTTCTAAGAAAACATTTTACTACCTACTTACTTTTGGAATACTAAAAAAAGTAGCACTTGTTCTTTGGCTTTTTTATTTCTAAAAAGTCGAAAAAAAACTTCCCTCTTATAAAATTCTAAGATTCAATATTATACTGTTTAAGACTATTGGAATGTAGATTTGGTATCGTTCTTATTTCTCATAGAACAAAATACAATAGACTGCAATTCCTTGGTTTTATAAATAAAAAAGTTGCTCAAATTTTATATTGATGATTATATCACTATTTTGTAATTCAAAACATTTTAACTCAACTTTTTTTGACATTTAAAAAACCAGAATGAACAAAACAACTGATTTCCAACAATTTGAAAAGCTAGATGAAGAACAGTTGGCTGTTCCAAAACATAAATTACACGGTTGGACTCATTTTGCAGGCTTATATGCTGCCGAACATGTAGCTGCTACTGAGTTTGTCATTGGTGCAACCTTTGTTGCCTTGGGAGCAAAAACGATGGATATTATTTTGGGTCTGCTCATTGGAAATATCTTAGCAGTTCTCAGTTGGAGCTTAATCACTTCACCAATTGCAGTAGAGACCCGTCTAAGTCTATATACCTACCTCAATAAAATTGCTGGGGATTCTATGTCTAAATTATATAATTGGGCAAACATTTTGATCTTCACCGTTATTTCAGCAGCAATGGTAACGGTATCTTCCACTGCAGTTCGATTTGCTTTTGGTATTCCTGCACAACTGGATTGGTATCCTACCAACTTATGGTTTGTTTTGATTGTTATATTGGTGGGCGTGTTTGTCGTATTTGTTGCTATATACGGCTTTAAAGCAGTTTCAGATTTTTCAGGAATTTGTGCGCCTTGGTTGTTTACGATGTTTTCTTGTGGCGCTATTGTCCTACTTCCCGCACTTTCGTTGGATGTTTTGGGAGTGACTCTTCCCAGCGCTTGGTCGGATTTTGTGGAAATTGGGAATCAATCCATTTGGACAGGAGTCAATAGTGAAGGTAGTCCTGGAATCGGATTGGTAGAAGTTATTGGATTTGGATGGGCTGCAAATACTATCACTCATTTTGGTTTGATTGATATGGCGTTATTACGTTTTGCCAAGAAAAAATCATATGGTTTGGCAACAAGTACAGGAATGCTGTTTGGGCATTATATTGCTTGGATTGCCGCTGGAATAATGGGAGCGGGAACTGCAGTGATCATTGGAAAATCCATAGTAGAATTGGATCCAGGAGATGTTGCTTTTTATGCCTTAGGTTGGTCTGGTTTTGTAATCGTTATTGTTGCGGGATGGACTACCGCTATCACCAATCTGTATAGAGCCGGTTTAGCAGCACAAGCGGTTTATTCTTCTCAATCCAGGAGAACAACAACAACTATAGTAGGGATTGCCATGGTAGTTGTAGCTTGTTTTCCTTTTGTATTTTCACAAATATTACCCTTATTGACTTATGCCGGTTTGTTGGTGGTACCCGTAGGTGCAATCGTCTTTGCAGAACACCAACTATTCCCTAAAATTGGCTACACTCGTTATTGGTCAAAATTCCAAGAATATAAAAACAGTTCGCCAGCAGTCTTATCTTGGATACTTGGTCTTGTTTTTGGCTTTGGTCTCAATGCACTTGATGTAATGTCATTCTATTATTTGTTCATTCCTACATGGTTTTTTACACTATTGGTTTATACCTTTTTGGCAGGAAGGTCGGGCGCAAATAAAGCCTATCCTGAAGGAGAGAAGAAAGAAGAAGCCTACAACAAAGCGGTAGCACAATACCACAAAAAATTGGAAGAGGAAGAGCCTGAAACTAAACAGGATACGAGCTTCTTTTCACTTTCCTTAAAAATTACCGCCTATGCTGCCCTTGGATTGAGTTTGTTTCTAGCATTAAAAACATTAATTGAAAGTCCAACTGAGGCAGCCTATATTTCCAATCGAGAACTTTTTTATCAAATTGGTTTTGCTTGTACGCTCCTCTATTTTGTAACGGCCTATTGGGCAATGCTCCGAAGAAAGGCATTAAACAATAAATGAAATTAATGGAGTTAATTCAACTAAATCAAGAAAACTTAAGCTCACTTGCAACGCATATTTCATGCCCAAACTACGAGAGGAGTTCAATCAAAACAGGTGTCGTTCACATAGGGGTGGGAGGGTTTCATCGCTCTCATCAAGCTTACTATATGCACCAGTTATTGGAGGATCCACAAAATGCAAATTGGGGAATCTGTGGGATTGGATTGAGGGAAGGAGATCAAAAGATTGCATCTGTTTTAAAGCAACAAGATGGACTCTACACCCTGATCACTCAACATCCTGATGGAAAAGAAACCTCTGAAATTATTGGATCTATCACTGATTTTATTTTTGCCTATGAATCTCCAGTCTTAGCCATAGATAAAATGGCACATTCAGACACAAAAATTGTTTCTTTAACCATTACTGAAGGAGGGTATAATTTCGATACGAATACTGGAAATTTTAATTTTGACACCCCAGACATTGAACATGATCTTCAACACCCCAATACCCCAAAAACTGTTTTTGGTTTTTTGACAACTGCCCTCAGAAAAAGAAGAGATAATGGCTTGGCTCCTTTCACCATTCTCTCTTGTGACAATATTCAACACAACGGTGAAGTTACCAGAAAAATGCTACTCTCTTTTGTTCAAGAACAAGATCCATCGCTTTGTAAGTGGATCGAAAAAGAAGTGTGCTTCCCAAACTCAATGGTGGATAGAATAACACCCGTTACACCAGACGCTTCTATTGATTTTTTGAAAAAAGAATACCACTTAAAGGACGATTGGCCAATTGTATGTGAACCTTTTATTCAATGGGTAATTGAAGATGATTTTTCGAATGGAAGACCCCCTCTTGAAAAACTGGGCGTACACTTTGTAGCAGATGTTACCCCTTATGAAAAGATGAAAATCCGCTTATTAAATTCAGGCCATTCTGTTTTGGGAATTCCTGGAGCTCTTCATGGATATCAAACCATTAACGCATGTATGGAAGATCCACTATTTGCCTCTTTTATGAGAGCATTCATGGATAAAGAAGTGAGTCCTTTACTTGATAAGGTTGACGGGATTGATCTAACAGCATACAAAAATAGTTTAGAAGAACGGTTTGCTAACCCAAACATCAAAGACGGAGTGAGCAGAATCTGTTCGGAAAGTTCAGCAAAATTGCCTAAATTTTTACTTCCTACTTTACTTGAAAATTTACAACGTGGAGGTAGTATCAAATATGCAAGTTTTGTTTTGGCAGCTTGGTGTTATTATAGTGACAAAGGTGTCGATTTAAATAATTCTCGCCTTGAAATCATTGATTATCGAAAAGAAGAACTCCATCAAAGTGCAAATCAAACACAGCAAGATCCTCTTTCTTTTTTAAGATTAACTTCTGTTTTTGGAGACCTTTTAGAAAACAAACGGTTTATTTCATTGTACACAACCTATATTAAAACCCTCTATAATGAACCCAATATTCATAAACAGCTAACCGCCATTCATCAGGATAATTTTTAATTCTTTTATTTGATGAAGTCCCAATAATCGTAAGTGGATCTTAAAAAAATACCTTATTAGTATAAGGCGTTTGTGTGTATTTAATGGAAATTTAATCTTTTATTCGTACTCCCTCAATGTCAAACATGCCCATCATTGAACCTGAAATCGCATCTCCTTCAACAGATAATTCAAAATAAATATCATATCCAGATGTGTACGCTTCTATGGTTAAAACGTCATCTTGAAGGCTAGTGCTAGTAATCTCAATTTCTCCTGCAGCTTGACCATCACCGGCAAAATCCATTTGAGAGATATATTCCTCTCCTTCTTTGGTAAGTGTCATTTTAATTGGAATATCTCCAAAATTATCAACTTCAAAAATGGTAAAATCAAACGAGCCAACATAAGGATCTTTGGCTGTGTTTTTAAGTGCCCCGCAAGATGCAATTAAAAACAGGAGTAATAATGTGGTGAGTGTTTTTTTCATTTTTATTATTTTAGTATAATTAAATATAATGTTTTTGGCTATTCCGCAACTGTAGCAGCTGATACTTGGCGATCCCAAACAGTAATATCTCCACTAGTTTGGTCAATCCAAGTCATACGGTTGTCATTATTTGTAAATGTAATAGCATACTCAACTATATTATTTCCTTGTATAAAATTATAGAATCCAGTCTCTGGATCATTATTCCAAGTGTAGGCAGAAATAACAGGGTTTCTGCATCCTGCAGAATTTTCATCAATAAAAACATAGCGTGTTGTAACAATCTGTTCTGTTGCACTTGTAGTAAATTCCATACAAGAATAAGCAGGAATTAAATCAACTGCGCTCGCTTTAAGTTCATCCCATATAATGACTGGATCTGTATTGTTTGAAATTGAATAAACATTCCATTCGCCAATAAGGTTATCTGGCGGGAGTACTTCTTCTTTGCCACAACTTATGACAATCACCAATGATAATAGAAATAAAATAGGTTTTGTTTTCCAGTGCATTGCCATGATATATTTTTGTCCAAAATAAATAAAAAAATGTATAAACAACCAATTTACATAGTATTTGTTTATACTTTTTGGAATATAATCTTTTCTAAATGTCTCGTTAAATGTATTTTTAAGAAATAACTACTTACTTTTGTCATAAACAATATTAAAAACAACTTCTTATTTTTATGAAAAAAAATATCCTTATACTATTTTTCGCTCTGTTTAGCTTAAATTGCTTTGGTCAATCCCAAATTGAAGCAAAAGAACTTACCAAAAAAGAATTGAGAGAACTCAAAAG
>QXZA01000023.1:0-20526 GCA_009886625.1 Flavobacteriaceae bacterium | reverse complement strand
GCTTTGGTCGCAATTTGAAGAAGACGTCCCTTATCTCAAAATATTAGGGACGGTTCAAGATGGAGGTTCTCCTCATATTGGGTGCTTAAAAGTATGCTGTAATTCTCTAAATGCCGAACAAAAAAAAGAAAGAAAAGTCACCTCAATTGCAGTGATCCACCCTAAAAGTAATTCTAGTCTTCTTTTTGAAGCCTCTCCTGATATTATTTCACAATGGAAAGAACTTGATGGAACATCTCCTGTTATTTTCTTGACGCACGCTCACATGGGTCACTACACAGGACTTATGCACTTGGGACGTGAGGCACTTGGGGCAAAAAATGTACCCGTCTATGTAATGCCTAGGATGAAAAGCTTTTTGAGTGAAAACGGCCCTTGGAGTCAGCTTGTTTCCCTAAAAAACATCAACCTTATTGCTTTAGAAGAAAATAAAACAATCTCTCCCTCAAGTCAAATTTACGTCACACCCATGCGAGTTCCCCACAGAGATGAATTTTCTGAAACAGTAGGTTTCCGAATTCAAGGCCCTAAAAAGTCAGTCCTCTTTATTCCAGACATTGATAAATGGTCAAAGTGGAAACGAAATTTAAGGAAAGAATTAGAAAAAGTAGACTATGCGTTTATTGATGCAACCTTTTTTGATGCAGAAGAAATTAATCATCGTCAATTTGCAGAAATTCCACATCCTCTTGTTAAAGAAACAGCAGCGTATTTGTCTTCAACACCAAAAGCCTTAAAAAACAAAGTGTACTTTATTCATATGAATCATACCAACCCTTTACTTAACCCAAAAAGTGAAGCCTCAAAGTGGGTTATCCAACAGGGATATCATATTGCAATAAAAGGGCAGCAATTTCAGTTGTAAAAAGACATTTCGATCATAATTGATTCATAATAGGTTGCAAATTATAGTCTGTAAAATATTTTTTATCTTACAGGTATATTTAAGATTCATCCTAATGACTATCCAAACTAAAAAATCAATACGTGTTTTAGGGGGCCTTCTGTGTATTGGCTTTTTTTTTATACAATGTAGCTTGGTCATTCCAGAGGAAATCACTCAAGAGATTGAAAGTCTCCCTGAAGTTGTGGATTTCAATTATCATATAAAACCCCTTCTTTCTGATCGTTGTTTCAAATGTCATGGGCCAGACGAAAACACAAGAAAGGCAGGGCTAAGATTGGATATAGAAACCCTAGCTTTTTCAAAATTAGAAAGTGGAAAAAGAGCCTTTTCAAAAGCAAGCTTGTACAACAGTGAAAGTGCACATCGAATTATTAGCGCTGATCCTGAGCTACAGATGCCGCCTCCAGAATCTAATCTCAAATTATCTTCACGTGAGAAAGCCCTAATTTTAAAATGGATAGAACAAGGGGCAATTTGGAAAAAACATTGGTCTTTTACTCCACCAAAAAAAGAAGAGCCAAGCACCACAGCAAAACAAAAATATACTCATCAAATTGATCAATTTGTTTATGACAAACTTCTGGAAAACAGATTGAATTTTGAGCCGAAAGCACCAAAGGAAACATTGATTAGAAGACTCAGTTTTGACCTTAGAGGCTTACCTCCAAGCCTTAAAGAGATTGACAGCTTTGTAAACGATACTTTACCTGGAAATTATGAACGTTTAGTTGATCGACTTATGGAGACCCCTTCATTTTCAGAACGACTGACCTTAGATTGGTTAGATGTATCACGATATGCTGATTCTCACGGTCTTCACGCGGATGGATTAAGAACCATGTGGCCCTGGAGAGATTGGGTTATTGATGCGTTCAATAAAAAAATGCCTTATGACCAATTTGTGACCTGGCAACTTGCTGGTGATTTGCTCCCTAACGCAACTAGAGAACAAAAACTAGCAACCGCATTTAATCGAAATTCCCCTATGACCGCAGAAGGTGGAGTAATAGATGAAGAATGGCGATTGAATTATGTCTTTGATAGAACAGAAACTTTTAGCACGGCTTTTTTAGGATTGACGGTTGCGTGTGCAAAATGTCATGACCATAAATTTGATCCTATTTCACAAAAAGAATATTATCAGCTTAGTGGATTTTTTAATAATGTGAGGGAACTCGGAATGACTGGAGATGACGGTGATTTTGGACCCTTGCTTTATATTCCAACAGCGAATCAAGAAGAACAATTACAAAAACTACAAACCCTAATTCAAGAAACACAAACTAAAATGCAGCTGACCGAGAAAGAGCTTGCTGAGGTATATGAATATATTGATGAACTCCCAAAAGTCTCTGAAATAAATCAATATTTACTGGGTTATTACCCCTTTGATAATCTTTCTCAAGTTCGCTCTGAATACTATATTGCAGATAATAATAGAAATGTAAAAGCAAGCAAAGCACCCAAAGTTGTAAAAGGCATAAAAGGAGAGGCTTTTGCATTTGAAAGTGACTATGATCGTTTTTCAATCAATAAAGAAATTCCAAATTTTGAATGGACCGACCCTTTTTCGGTTGCAATTTGGACACAAACTCGACAAAGAAAAGAAAAATCTAGACAATTTATTTTGGGTACAACCGGTGGTAAAAATAACTGGTGGCGAGGTTGGGATTTTTATTTAGATGATACTAATCACCTCAACCTACGCTTAATTAACATGTCTCCAGGAAATATGATCCATCTGCGTTCTAAAGATAGTATTAAGGTAGAGGAGTGGAATCATTTGGCATTTTCATACAATGGAAATGGAAAAGCAAAAGGAGTTACTTTTTATAAAAATGGGAAACCCTTCATGTTAGAGACCTTAATTAATAATTTATCCAAGTCGATAAAACCAGTCTCTGCAAGCGGAATGACAATTGAGGAACGTGCTATTTTGATTGGTAAAACCTATGAAGGGTCCACTGGAGACAATGGCTTGTTTATGGGAAAAATGGATGATTTGAAAATCTTTAGTAAGGCTATTTCTCCCCTTGAATTGAATGTGATTTTTGACCAATACAATAATAAAATTACCCCCATCAACGAAACCTTAGCAAAGAATCATTGGATACAAAATCATCCAAAATATACTACAGTTCAAAAAGACTTAAAAGAAAGTTTAAATGCATGGCGAGAAGAAATAGAGCCTGTACTAGAAGTAATGGTAATGGAAGAATTAGACCGAGCCAGAACAACCTATTTATACAATAGAGGAAACTATAATGAACCAAGTAAAGAAGTCTCTTCCACGACTCCTGAAGCACTTCCCGCAATGGATAAAACACTTCCAAAAAACAGACTTGGCCTAGCCCAATGGCTTTTTCAAAAAGAGAATCCACTCACCGCTCGTGTTGCAGTAAATCGCTACTGGCAAATAATTTTTGGCAATGGATTAGTCTCCACTCCTACTGACTTTGGTGTACAAGGAGCACTTCCTTCACATCCGGAATTACTGGATTGGCTCGCAGTGGATTTTAGAGAAAATAAGTGGGATATTCGACGTCTTATCAAACAAATGGTAACCTCAGAAACCTATAAACAGCGTGCGCTTTTTGGTGATCAAAAAAACACAATTGACCCAAATAATATCTTATTAGCCCGTGGAAATAGTCATCGCTTGACTGCAGAAATGATTCGAAATAATGCTTTAGCTGTAAGTGGTTTATTGTCAAAAAAAGTAGGGGGACCAAGTGTTAAGCCCTATCAACCCGAAGGTCTTTGGAAAGAGAAAAACACCTTTTCCATACGTCTTTTGGAGTATAAAGAATCAGAAGGAGAGGATTTATACCGAAGAGGAATTTATACCTTTATTAAAAGGGGATCTCCACCACCTTCACTCATTACTTTTGACGCTACAGCAAGAGAAATTTGTACTATCAAAAGAGAAAACACTTCTTCTCCTATGCAATCTTTGGTGTTGTTAAATGATGTTCAATTTTTTGAGGCTTCCCGAGTTTTTGCAGAACGTATTTTTTCTGATTCTAATGGAGGGATAAAAGATCAAATCACGTATGGTTTTCGTTTAGCAACTTCAAGGTTTCCCAAAGAGAATGAAATTGAATTGTTGGATGAACTCTACCAAAACCAATTGCGTTTTTACAAAAAGAATCGTTCAGAAGCCTATAAAGTATTGAACGTTGGACAGTCAAAATCCAATCGTTTGACTGGTGCGGATAAAGTAGCTGCTATGACTATAGTTGCCAATACTTTACTGAATCTAAATGAATCCTATTATAAATATTAACATATGAATTGCAATCACGACCACGACAATTCAAACTACTCTAGAAGAGACTTTTTAACCAAAACCACCTTGGGATTGGGAGGATTAAGTTTAGCCAATATGCTAAACTCTGAAAATTTATATGCTTCAAATAGGCTACAAAATTCTAATTCGTTAGACCTGAGATTACCGCATTTTGTTCCAAAAGTCAAGCGTGTTATCTATCTTTTTCAAAGTGGAGCTCCTTCACAGCTAGATTTATTTGACTACAAGCCCATGCTAAATAAAATGCAAGGACAAGAACTTCCTGCAAGTGTGTTTGGAGAGCAACGCTTGACCGGTATGACCGCTGGACAAAACTCTTTCCCCTTGGCAGGAAGTCTATTTAATTTTAATCAACACGGAAATAGTGGTGCATGGGTAAGTGACTTAATGCCGCATATAAGTAAAATCTCCGATGAATTGTGCTTTATTAAATCTATGCAAACTGATGCCATTAATCATGACCCTGCTGTAAGTTTATTACAAACAGGTTCTCAACTTCCTGGACGGCCCTCCATTGGCTCCTGGTTGAGTTATGGTTTAGGGACTGACAATAAAAACCTACCGGGTTTTGTGGTTTTGATTACTAAAGATAAATACGGTCAGCCGCTCTACTCTCGTTCATGGGGGAATGGATTTCTCCCTTCGCAACATCAAGGTGTGCAATTCCGATCTGGAAAAAATCCTGTTCTTTATTTAGATAATCCACCTGGAGTAACCAAGCAATTAAGAGAAGAGCAGCTTGATTATTTATCCAAAATGCAACAAAATAAACACGCTGACATTGGTGATCCTGAAATTCTATCTCGTATCAGCCAATATGAAATGGCCTTCAGAATGCAAACCTCTGTCCCTGATGTAATGGATCTTTCCAAAGAGCCAGACTCAATTTTCGAAATGTATGGAGAGGATAGTAGAATACCTGGAACTTTTGCAGCCAATTGTCTTCTGGCAAGACGTCTTATTGAAAAAGATGTAAAGTTTGTCCAACTTTACCATCAAGGATGGGATCATCATGGCGATCTTCCTAAAAATATAAAAACTCAATGTAAAGAAACAGACCAACCCACTTCAGCTCTGATAAAAGATCTTAAACAACGAGGTCTTTTAGAGGACACCCTTGTGATATGGGGTGGAGAATTTGGTCGTACAAATTACTCTCAAGGACAACTCACAGAAACTAATTATGCAAGAGACCATCACCCGGCATGCTTCACAATATTCATGGCCGGAGCAGGAATTAAGAAAGGTATAACCTATGGGCAAACAGATGAATTTGGGTACAATATCATTGAAAACCCTGTACATGTTCATGATTTTCAAGCAACTTTAATGCACCTTATGGGTATTGATCATGAACAGTTTACTTTTAAATTTCAAGGTCGTCGTTTCCGACTTACCGATGTTCACGGAAAGGTCGTTAAAGATATTTTAGCTTAATCATTTTTATATCGTAACTAAACTAAATACCCAAAATCACTCATGAAAAAAAGCAGAAGAAATTTTATCAAAAAAACAGGGATTGCTGCTGGGATTACAGTTGCTCCTTTTGAAAATATTTTCACCATCACTAATAGTGCTGTTGAACAAAATCCAATTGTGGGGCATGGAGATTTTACCTACAGAGTTGATAAAAAATGGGGGGTGCAGGACCCTTCTCAATTCCCTGTAAATGATTGTCATGAAATGGTAATGGACAAAAACAAAAGACTTTTAATGACCACTACCCATCCTAAAAATAATATTTTAATTTATGATCAATCTGGGAAAGTTTTAGATGCCTGGGGAACTGACTACCCGGGAGCACATGGATTAACTTTAGTTGAAGAAGGAGGGGAAGAATTTTTATTTATCACAGATCCAGACTCACACAAAGTCTGTAAAACAACTTTAAGAGGAGATAAACTTCTAGAATTTTCAATGCCAAAAGAAGTAGAGGCATACACCTCTAAGAAACAATTCAAACCCACTGAAACAGCTGTAGCCCCTAATGGAGATATTTATATTGCCGACGGTTATGGATTGGATTATATTATTCAATATGATGCAAAAGGAAACTACATTCGCCATTTTGGAGGAAAAGGAACCGAGGTACATCATTTTGATTGTTGCCATGGAATCACTCTGGATACACGAGGGGGGAAAGCACCTACTCTTTTGATCACATCTCGTTCTAAAAATAGCTTTAAGCGTTTCACTCTTGATGGAAAATATTTAGAAACTATATCTCTACCAGGATGTTACATATGTAGACCTGTATTAAAAAATAATATTCTCTATTTTGCTGTAATTGTAACCAAAGACTGGGGAAGTTATGATGGAATGCTTGCTGTTTTAAATGAAGATAATAAAGTGGTATCTCTACCTGGAGGAAGTAAACCCAATTATACTAAGGAAGGATTTCAATCGCCTGTATATGACCAAAAAACATTTTTCAATCCCCACGATGTTTGCATTGATGATGATGAAAATATCTATGTACCCCAATGGAATTCAGGAAAAACGTACCCACTTAAACTAACTCGTGTTTAATGATAGGCCTAGATCTAACAGCGTTTTTTGGAAGATTACACCCTTTATTAGTTCATTTACCCATTGGTTTTATTCTTTTGGCCCTTCTTTTAGACCTGAAATGGTTTAAAGAAAATGGGTCTCGATTTAATTTCCTTAAAATCATCTGGTTTCTTGCTTTTATAAGCTCCTTTTTTTCAGCCTTAATGGGATGGTTATTGGCCCAAAACGGATATTATATTGATGCTGATTTAATTCCGCATCAATACACAGGAATCCTCTTGGTATTTTTTAGTTGTCTCGGTTGGGTGATACGAATTAGAAACATTAACATGCCTTCCTTATTTATCAGAATTAATAACTTCATTGTTCTTGTCTTGCTGATTTTAGTTGGTCATTTGGGAGGAAGTCTAACTCATGGTTCTGATTATTTAACAAAGCATGCTCCAGATTTTATTACATCCAAACAAGAATATAAAAATAAATTATTCGAAGAGTACACCTTAGATTCTATAGTGGTATTTAAAGATTTTGTCCAACCTTTATTAAATGAAAAATGTGTTGCTTGTCATAATAATGACATTTCTCGTGGTGGCCTCAATCTAAGTAACATTGAAAGTATTAAAAAAGGAGGGAGAAGTGGAGCTGCTTTTGTAAGTAAAAATCCTAGTAAAAGTTTAATCTTTAAAAGGATAAGTTTTTCACAAAACAATGAAAAATTTATGCCTCCTACTGGAACTCCGTTTTCTTATCATGAAATTCAATTAGTGCAATGGTGGATTCAAGAAGGGGCTAACTACGCAGGTTCTTTAAATGAATTCTCTATTACACCAGAAATACAAACGTTACTTTTAAAACAATATGGTTTGGACACCCGAGAAAAGCCATGGGTAGAAAAAGTAAATCTGGATCCTTTGCCACCTTCGGCTGTTATCGCCCTAGAAAAAGCTAATTTTAGTATGAGGACGCTCTCACAAAACAATCCCTTATTGGATTTACGATACCAAGGAGAAAAACTGTCTCAACAAGCACTTACACTCATGGAAACTTATGCACCATATATTACTTGGCTGAATCTAAGTAATTGTAAATTAACCAATTCAGATCTTAAAACCATCGCTAAATTAGAGAACCTAACTCGATTAAATCTTCAACAAAATTCTATAAGAACTAATGATTTGGCTCCATTGAATACACTATCACATCTGGAAGTACTTAATCTTCACAGCACATTAGTGAATCAAGATGTTTTTGAGATTCTCAAATCAATTCCCTCCTTAAAGAAGGTGTTTCTTTGGAACACCAAAGTAAGTCTTAACGCCGTTTTAAAAAATAAACCCGCCTTTCCTTCAACAGAACTTATAATAGCACTTTAGAAAAGGGAATTTTGTATGGTTTTTGGTACTTGAAACTTCCTTAAAAAGAGTGTAGATCCCATTTGTGCACGTTCTTTCTTAATAGTGGCAACAACTGAAGCTGGATATTGACTTTCATGACATAATAACGCACGATAAGCTTGATCAAAATGAGCTTTGGTAAAAGAAATTTGTGTGGTTAAATAACTACGGTCTTGACCTCTGAGCGTTCTCGCCTTCTGGTCGGGCAAAAAATCTGAAGGCACTCCAAAATAGAATAAGTCCATGGGTTTATTCCATTTTTGAGATACAAATACTTGAGTGACAGAAGCCCCAACCAAGCGATGGTCCATATGTGTTGTCACACCATCAGGACCCCAAGTAACTAAAGCATCTGGTTCAATGTCAATAACAATCTTTTTCAAATCTAGAATCAATTGTTGAACATGTGGAATATGCCCATCAAACCCTTCCGCAGCTTTTAATTGATCATGATAGTCTAAATGTATCAAATCAACACCTAAGGTTTCTGCGGCACATTGCATTTCATTTCTACGACGTGCAGCCAATTCATCCCCTGCTACATAATCGTTGTATTGGTTAACCCCTAATCGTCCATCGGTTGCAATCACTAGAGTAATCTCAACTCCTTCCTCTGCATATTTGACCAAAATAGGTGCAATGGATTGCTCATCATCTGGGTGAGCAAAAATAGCAACAATTTTTTTGGTAGCGGTTTGGGCATTCAACAAAACACTTGAGAAAATAAAGAAAAAAAGAAGGGTTAATTTTTGCATAATGTGTTTGTAAAGAGAAAATAGATTAAATTGAAGTTCAATTTACTAAAATTATGAAAGCACAATACCCCATCACTAGCAGATACTTTGTTCTTGTGATACTCTTTTATTCTTTTTTACCTAACAAAGTCGTCGCCCAGTCTGAAGATATATCTGAAAAAACGTTACGTTTAGGGGTAATTGGATTGGTTCACGATCACGTAAGTTGGATTTTTAACAGAACAAAAAAAGACGTTTCTATAGTGGGAATCGTTGAAACAGATTCAAAAGCCATAGCTCGTTATCAAAACCGATATAAGCTTCATGACTCTTTGTTTTTTACAAGCTATGAAGACTTATATAACAAAGCAAATCCGGAAGCTGTCTCTGCTTTTAATGCCACAAAAAACCACCTAGAGGTAGTCGCTTTCTTTGCACCAAAAAAAATCCCAATCATGGTGGAAAAACCCATGGCAACAACCTATGAGGATGCATTGGAAATGGCAGTACTCTCAAAAAAATACAATGTCCCTATTTTAATTAATTACGAAACTTCGTGGTATGAAAGTACCTATGAAGCGAAAAGGTTAGTATCACAAAATCGAATTGGAAACCTCAATAAACTTGTTTTTAACACAGGGCATCCTGGCCCAAAAGAAATTGGTTGCTCTCCTGAGTTTTTAGAATGGCTTACTGATCCCGTCTTAAATGGAGGGGGTGCCTTAACTGATTTTGGATGTTACGGAGCAAATATCAGTACCTGGCTTCTAGACGGACAAACGCCTCTTACTGTTAGCTGTATAACTAAACAAACTAAACCTAATCTCTATCCAAAAGTAGATGATGATACAACCATAGTTTTGGAATATGAAAAACAGCAGGTAGTCATTCAAGCCTCATGGAATTGGTCACACAATAGGAAAGATATGCAATTGTATGGTGCGCATGGGTATATAAATTGTTTGAATGGAACTAAAATGATATTCATGGAGAAAGAATCTGAAGGGGAATACTCTCATACTCCCAAATCCATTGAACCCTCACAAAAAGATCCTTTTCGATTGCTTTATGAAGTTGTCCATGAAAAGAAAATAATCTCCAAAAACTCACTTTATAGCATTGAAAACAACCTTATTGTATCCAAAATTTTAAGCCTTGCACACCTCGCAGCTCAAGAAAAGAAAACATTGACCTGGGATTATTTAGAAAAAAATGAGTAAGTGTTTACTTTTAAATAAAGATTAATATAACCCAAATGATATTGAATAAATATCCGAACTGTAATTTGCAAGTAAGTAATTACACTCAGCTTGATAAAACAAATTCACAGGGTTAAGAAATTTAGATAAAAATTGAAAGGTGTTTTTTATACCTTTGGGGAGTGTCAAAATCAATCATAATAATGGGAGTCAGTGGCTGTGGGAAAACCACTTTGGGTAAGGCGTTAGCTACTTCCTTAGGCCTTCCATTTTTAGAAGGTGATGCCTTTCATTCCATTGCTAACATTGACAAAATGAAAAGTGGAATTCCTCTTAATGATAGAGATAGGGCACCCTGGTTGCTTGAACTTAACAAGCAATTAATTAAAACAAAAGACAGGGGAGCTGTTCTGGCTTGTTCTGCATTAAAAGAAAGTTATCGAGATATTTTAAGTAAAAATATAGCTACAGACGAATTGCTTTGGGTCTATCTAGATTGTAGCTTGGAGACGCTCAAACATCGGTTGGAGAACCGTTCTCATTTTATGCCACTTTCTCTCCTTGAAAGTCAACTTGATACACTAGAGATCCCTGAAAAAAGAATACATCTGGATGCTACATCTGAACTGAATGAACTAATCCAACAAATAAAATCAAACCTACATGATGAATAAACCAAATTGGGGCTTAATCGGCTTGGGAGTAATGGGAACGAGTTTAAGTAGAAATTTTGCTCAAAATGGGGTTTCTCTAGCACTATTTAATAGACGGCTTGAAGGAAAAGAGGAAAAAATCGCAGAAAAACATTGTAATAAGTACCCTGAACTAAAGGCAGCGCTTCCCTTTGAGGACTTATCTCTATTTGTCAATGCACTTCAATCACCCAGGAAAATAGTCCTCATGTTGACAGCTGGGGCAGCAACAGATTCTGTAATTGATCAATTAACCCCACTACTGGAGAAAGGTGATATTATTATTGAAGGGGGGAATTCTCATTTTGAAGACACACAAAAAAGGGCGGATAAACTAGAAGCTGCAGGAATTCATTTCTTAGGAATGGGGGTTTCTGGTGGGGAAGAAGGTGCATTAACCGGCCCTTCACTCATGTTAGGAGGAGCAGAGAAAGCTTACCCACTAGTGGCAAAAGAACTGGAAATGATAGCTGCTAAAAACGAAAAGGGCGCTCCTTGTTGTGCATATCTTGGATCGGGAGGTGCGGGACACTTCATAAAGATGGTTCACAATGGGATTGAATATGCTGAAATGCAATTACTTGCTGAAGTTTATGAATTTGTAATATCAGATCAAAATCAGGACATTAATACGCTTCAAAATATGCTGGGAGAATGGCTTAAAACTTCAAGTAAGAGTTATCTTTTAGAAATTACACATGTGCTTTTAGGCTTTAGCGAAAACCAACACCCTTTTATTAAGTTGATAAGAGATGAAGCTTCAAACAAAGGAACAGGAGCCTGGGCAACAGCTACTGGGGCAAAATTAGGGACTGCCAACAGCTTGATGGCTGCGGCACTCCACAGTCGATTTACCTCTTCAAATAAAGGAATTCGAGAACAAAACGCCAAAACATTTCCAAAACAGCAGAGACATCAAGAAGTCTCTTTAGAAGGACTTAAAAAAACCTACGATCTATGCAGACTAATCAATCATCATCAAGGGTTTGAAATGATTCGTGAAGCTGCTCAACTCTATGGATGGAATATTAACTTATCGACCATTGCTTTGTTATGGTCTGAAGGCTGTATCATAAAATCAAATCTCATGTTTTCTTTGATTGATCATTTCAAATCCAAATCTTCAATTTTTGAAATGGAGCCTTTTATTGATCAAATAAATACTGATATAGTGGCTTGGGAAGAGTTATTAGAAAAAGGAATAAAACTGCGGATCCCTTTGAATTGCATTAGTGCAGCATGGCAGTATTTCATGTCCATTACTCAAAAACAAAGTAGTGCGAATTTGATACAAGCACAACGAGACTATTTTGGTGCTCATGGATTTCTCAGAACAGATTCAAATGATAAAACAGTCCAACACGGTCCTTGGGCAAGGAAGAAAAATTAATTTAAAACACGTCCTACTGGGCGTACTTCGCTCCCTTTAATACCCTTCAATTGATCCCCCAAAACGAGGCGAACAGAATCGGCTATTTTGGTAATTTTCTTTACCATCTCTGGAAATTGAGTAGCAACATCCGTTTCCTCTTTTGGATCAGTAGAAAGATTATAAAGGGCTGCTGATTCTATTTCGTTCATATCATAGGGAACGGGAAATCCATTATTGGTCCCACTTCTTCCATTGAGTGAACGATAGGTATGTGGAACGTATAATTTCCAATCATGATGACGTACTGCATGTAACTCGTTTGTTCGATAATAAAAGAAAAAGTTTTCGTGTGGAGAATTATTACTCTTTCCAGTCAATAAGGGAATCAAAGAGGCTCCATCAATTTTCTTTTCAGGCAAATCTGCTTGAGCGAATCCTGCAAGTGTAGGCAACCAATCAATACCCATTGCAGGTGCTTCAATAAGTTTATTGGGTAAAATCTTGCTCGGAAAACGAATGATACTCGGTACTCGATGACCACCTTCCCAATTTGTTCCTTTCCCCTCTCGAAAAATACCAGCTGAACCTGAATGACCTCCATAAGATAACCAAGGACCATTATCTGAAGTAAAAACCACTATGGTGTTTTCTTTCAAGCCTTCTTCTTCAAGAGTGGTCAATATTCGACCTACTGAAGCATCTATTTCATGTATAACATCTCCGTAAAGCCCTCTCTTTTGGGTTCCTTTTAGGCTGTCAGCAGCAAATAAAGGGACATGAGGTTGAGGATGTGGGAGATAAACAAAAAATGGATTCTCTTTATTTCGTCTTATAAAATCAATGGCCTTATCTGTAAGGGCAGCGGTTAAAAAAGCTTGATCCTTCAGTACTTTAAGCGGAGTTTCATTTTCATATAAATAAATATCTGGGAAATTAAACCACTCTCCTTGTTGAGGATGTTGCGGCCACATATCATTAGAATATAAAATACCATAGTACTCGTCAAAACCGTGCTTTCTGGGCTGAAATTCAGGAGCATCACCCAAGTGCCATTTACCAAAAATCCCTGTTATATATCCCTTGGCTTTTAATAATTCTGGAAGGGTAGTTTCTTCTGGATTGAGTCCAAGCTTGGATCCTGGACTATATGCGTTATGAATTCCTATTCGGTCGGGATAACAACCCGTTAAAATTGAAGCTCTAGATGCCGAACAAACAGGCTGAGTTGCATAATATGAGGTAAACCTAGCACCTTCTGCGGCCAATTGATCAAGATAAGGCGTTTGAATATCTTTTGCTCCGTATACTCCTAAATCTCCATATCCTTGATCATCTGTCAATATAAAAATGATATTGGGTGAAGTGTTTTTTTCTTGATGGTTACAAGAAAAAAAGAACACTATAACCAACAGTTGAAACGCTTTTTTCATAATTTTTGCTTTGCCAAACTCAAACTTAAGCATTCTTACTCGTAAATCAAATCCCCAACTTTTAGAACTAAAAATCTCATTAAATAATGAGAATTCATAAACACAATCAACGGATTAAATTAAATACTTGAAGATTTAAGGGTCTTTTTGTTAGTAATTTCATAAATCACAATATTGTTTATTAAATTCTCAGCAAAAATGCACTTATTGATGTTTTTGGAAAATAATATTTAACGTTTTGATCTTATCTTTGTTTAAAATTTAAAGAAAACATGTTTTTCTTGAATTTTTTTTAGCTAAAATAAGATATGATTCTTGAGGCTTAGTTACCCTCTAATAGAATTCTTAAAGTTTAGTAGTTAGTTAATTCAATTTGTTTGTAAAACCGCCTTGAATAAGGCGGTTTTTTTTATTTTTTCTCTGAGGGTTTCTTGTCTACAGTGAGAATAAATTCCCAGAGATAAGATCCAACAAAAATGACAATTAATGGAATGATATAGATATAATAAAAAGTACTGTCCTGAAAAAGAATGTTTAGATATCCGCTCGTAGTAGAATAGTATTTGACTTTTTCCGTTGTAAGGTCATAAATCAATCCTGTATAAATGATTAAAAAATAAAGAAGAATGACAATTCTCAATGGCCAATACTGCTTGGGTTTTAAATAAGAAAAACCAAAATAGTAAAATAATTTTTTCATAGTATAAATGTAGTGAAACTAATCCTAGTCAAAAAAAGGATAAAACCGCGATTCAGTCCTTTAATAGTTCCGCAGTTTGTTTCCCTATGACACTCCCTATTGCAATTCCCATTCCACCCAATCTAACCCCTAAAGCCAGATGGTCTCCGCGCTTTTCGACTAAGGGTATTTTGTTTTTTCCAAAAGCCATTATCCCAGACCATTCCCCTTCAATCTCTACTGGATAATTTGGGTGAATAAAAGACTTTAAATCATAAAGTAACTTTTCTTTAATGAGTGCATTGATACCAAAATCAGTAGTGGTTTCGGTCTTGACATCAAGATTTCTTCCGCCTCCCAAAATAATTCTATTTTCAAAATTTCTAAAATAATAATACCCTTCCTCATAGTGAAAAGTGCCTTTGATTTTCAAATTGTTAATGGGTGTTGTTACTAAAACCAAGCCTCTTCCAGGATCTACTTCTAAATCGTTGAAAAATTGTTTCACAAAAGCATTATTACAAAGGGCTAGTTTTTTAAATCTAAACGAGAGGCTTTTTCCATTACTTTTTATGATAACTTTTTTTTGATCTGTATCCAACTGCGTTACTTCTGTATTGGAAAAGAAAAAAATATCTTTTTGATTCAATTTAGAGCGAAGCCCTTGTATCATTTTACCCGTATTGATTTGAGCCTCAAAAGCATTTTCAATTAAATGCGTCACCTTTCGATTATCAAATCCAAATGCTTTTATTTTGGGAGGTGAAGTACGATAAACATCCGCATTAAAAAGCGGTTGAAGTAAGGCATTGAAATGAGAGATCATATCTAGTGCTTTGGGCTGTTTTTCAAAGAACAACTCATAGCCTCCATACGCTTTGTAATCCATAATTTTATCACCCAATGTTTTGCGAAGCAGGGAAAGTCCTTTCACTCTTAGCTCGAGAATATTAAGCATAGACTCTTGATCCATATTAGTGGAATCGTCCATCAGTTCTGTAAGAGAACCAAAGCAAGCAAAACCTGCATTCTTTGTACTAGCACCAGAAGGAAACAATCCGCGTTCTAAAACAGCAATTCGGGCTTTTGGGTAAAGTTCACGATAGCGAAGGGCACAAAACATTCCTGTAATTCCACCGCCAATAACAATTAGATCATACTCTAACATTTGCGATTTTTCCCAATAACTTAGCATCCTAGTCGTTTTTTATCTTAATATTCATAGAGAAAATGTCTCTCAATTACTTTACAAAAAATGAAAGTAACTACTCCTATAGTCCTGACATTTTCAACTTTAAGACAATCATATACTAAGGTTGTCTTACTTTAAGAGTAAACAATCAAGTTAATTTTTAAAGCAATTGACGTTCTTTTTAAAAGGAAATTATTCTGTGGTAATCAGCACAACTCCTCCAGAACCCATAAATCCGTATGATGCGATATCAGCGGGATTTTTTAATACTTCGATACGTTTGATTTCCTGTGGATTTAGCTGAGAAGCCGCCCTGGAAAAATTCCCTACTTGAGCTCCATTAATGATGAATAAAACTTCTCTTGGATTATTAATACTGGAAATTCCTCTCAAGAAAATCTGTGCATTTTGACCATCTCCTCGAATAGAAAGACCTGAGTAGCGTCGTAAACGATCAATTAAATTGACATTTGAATTAACCTCATTTTTTTGGGCCACAGCTTCTTTCTTTTCTGAAGCGGAGCTCTTTGTTGCAGAGCAACCCATAGCAACCAAACAAAGACTGACCAAAACAAGGTGTATTATTTCTTTTTTCATAAGTATAGTTGTTAAATTAAAACGTGATAAAGCTACTCATTAATTTTAGCATATTGTAATCCATGACAAAAATTCAAATAAAGGATTTTCTGAATCGTATGGAAGATCTTCCTTTTGTTCCAATACAGCTTTTACGGTAGAAGGAAATTCTATTGGAAGCGTTCCTGTTGGTGAAAATTTTCAAAAAATTAAATCCAAAAATGACCTCTTCAGATACATCAAAATTTGCAATCATTGCTTTTGAAGAAGGTTCGATTTCTGTTAGAATTGCTCCTCTTTCAATATTGACTACTACAACGGTAGGTTTAGATTTCATTAAATAACCTTAATAAATTAAATAGGACTATCCCCAATAGTTCTTTGGTTACATTTTTAAGTAGTTTTTTAATTTTCATTTGATCATTTTAATTAATATTCGAGTATTATAGTATGTGTTTCTAGTTTATAAATCTTGAACACAACGAAAGCCAGTATGATTAAAACTAGAATCTCTACTGGAACTCATTCTTCTAGATACTCTATACCCACTACAATAAGAGTCGTTACATAAAAAAGAACCACCCCGCATTACATGTTTAAGAGCCAAGGGTTCTCTGGGGTCATCATACGCTTTTGGACCTTCCGGATTTTGGATGGTTCCTTTCACTAATTCTTTTTGATATGCGTTATAATCGTATTTATCTTCACACCACTCCCATACATTTCCTGCCATATCATAGAGACCATATCCGTTTTCCGGATAAGTCAAAATAGGTGCAGTACTTGAATATCCATCTAATTCTCGATTGTTGTATGGAAAGACGCCTTGCCAAAAATTTGCTTTGATGTGGGCTTTCTCAATTGAAGTGTTTCCCCAAGGATAGATGTTTTCTGAATTTCCACCTTGAGCTGCCCATTCCCATTCGGCTTCAGTAGGTAATCTTTTATTGGCCCAATCTGCATATGCTTTTGCATCATCCCAAGCGATATGGACTACGGGGTGGTTCATTCTATTTTCTATGTTGCTTTCTGGACCTTCAGGATGCTTCCAATTTGCCCTTGTTGTCCATTGCCACCATTGGGAATAATCTTGCAAATTAACTGGTCCTTTTGTTGCTTTAAAAACCAATGATCCTGCTCTGAGTAAACTATCATCTGGTTTTGCAACTCCAGGGGGTAGTGTCTTTTTCATTTCATCCCAATCAATATCGCGTTCGGCTATCGTTTTATAATTTGTCGCTTCTACAAAGGCATAAAATTCTTGGTTAGTCACCTCGTGTTGATCCATATAAAAAGCAGAGACTGTAACTGGATGTTTGGGAAACTCATCTGGGTAGGCTTGGGAAGAGCGTCCTCCCATAGTATATGTTCCTGCTGGAATTAATACCATTCCTTCCGGGATTGATTGGGTCACTTCTGGTGTTTTATTGACTTGAGTACAACCAAATAAAAAAAGTACGCATAAACTTAATAATCCCTTTAAAATCATTTTATTTTTCATTCATTCCACTACCGTAATCGGTTAAATGAAGATAAATAATTTTAAGAATAATACATATTGAGATTTAAAAAGATTTTGGGATTCAAAAAACCCTCCACTAGGGAGGGTTATGGAGTTTTATCTATTATCTACTAGATTGTTATTGTCATCCAAATACATGGCTCTTTTCCAAACAACTCTTTTCCAGAATCCGGGTGTCTTCATTTCATCTAGACTTGCCATTTCACTTGGCCATTCCACTGAGTCTGATGTAAAAGGATTGTAAACATCGCTTAGGTTTTCATAAAAGTCAACTGTGAATACGTTGAATGAATAATCATATCCCGTGGGAGAGAGAACTGTTACAGTTGTCCATCCTTTCATTTTTGTTCCTCCTTGTTTAATCATTTTTTTAAAAAAAGGTGCCATAATTCTTTCTTCCTCAGCGAGGTAATTTACAGGATTAGTCGCTTTAACAAAATTTTGAACTACATAATTCCAATTCGAATTTTTAGCCCATACTCCTTTTGAAGCATTTTGAACTAAAAGGCTTGCAACATTGTATTTGTCCTGCTTTAAATCATCTTCTAGTAATGCCCATAATGCAGGATCCATTTCCTCTCTTACTTGTTTCTCTGCTGCAGCATAATTCTTCCCTAAATTTTCATAGTTCTCCCAGGTTCCAGGTGCAACACGAGTCATTATATTTGCTTCTGAGGCTCTACCTCCACCTACTTTAGCGTGAATGGCCCATCCCGTAATTTGATTTTTTCCTTTTAATACTGCTGCCACTTTACTCCAGTACATAGCTTCATTTTGAATAAAAGTCTTCATTTCTTCTTGAGGAATGTTTCTATAGCCTAGTAATGCGAGATCTTGTTGTGCAGAAACTACATTGATAAATAATAGCAGAAAAGGTATTAATAATGTTTTTTTCATTTAAATTGATTTATAGTTAGTAATACTCAAATATAATAAATTCAAGAACTTAATCAATAAACAACGGTAAGTCTTCACTTACTTCATTAGTAGCTTGTTTCATTCTTGGCAAAGTGTATTGCAAGGGTGTTTTAAAGCGTTGATTAGTATCTGACTATACTCAAAGATGATAGAAATAAAAACCCTCAAAAAGAGGGTTTTAAATGTTGACCTACAAGAAGTTAATGCTAATTCTTGAGCATTGCCTTAAATTCATCTAAGTCAAATTCATTACCGTAAAACATTGTGCTCATTCGCATTACATCTGCAGCAATCTGAACTGCTGCTTTCAATTCGTCTTCTGTAGCTCCAAGGCGTTTAGCTTGTGCGATATGAAAAGGAATACAATACTGACATTTTGTTGCAGCAGACGTAGCCAAGGCTGCTAAGTGTGCTTCTTTTTCTTTAATTGGGCCATTGGCGTAAATAGCCTGTGATGCATCAAAATAAGCAGAGGAAGCTTCTGTGTAGTTTCTTGGATAAAGACTATTAAATGCACTTTTTTTAAGTAAATCTTGATATTTGACATCTGAAATCGGTTCTTGTGCCTGAGCAAAGGCAGACACTAATAAACACAGAAATAGAACTAAATTGAAGTTTTTCATTGTTAAATTTATTTATGATTAGATACTAAAATAAATTAAATAAAGTAAAAACTTTGTACCTTTAGTCACTAGCATTGAATTATGATAGACAGTATCTCACTCCCTTCGAAACTTTCTAATGACATTGAAGCTACATCAGACTTTTTAGAAGTTTCAGCAAATTCTAAAATTATTTCTATGGGCCAACAAATGACTTTTATACCTTTTGTCAAGAAGGGATGTGTAAGGGTTTTTATTGAAAATAATGACATAGACAAAGAACAACTCCTATATTATGTCAACGAAGGGCAGACATGCTTAATGTCAATGATTGCTAGTTTTGGCGATAAAAAAAGCAAGGTTTCTGCCATTACAGAAACAGATTGTGAAATAATTACAGTATCAAACTCGAAGGTTCGGGAGTGGCAAAAGGAGTATACGGAATGGAATGACCTTATCATTGATTTGTTTGTAATGCACTATCAAGAGTTGCTAGAAACCATCGATGCTTTGAGTTTTAAAAAAATAGAAGAACGCTTGTATGATTACCTTCACAAACTAACCAATGAAGCAGGAATGGTAGATGTTAAAAAAACACATCTTGATATTTCACGAGATTTAAGCACCTCTAGGGAGGTGATTACACGGGCATTAAAAAAATTACAGCTCGAAGGAAAAATTACAAAGTGCTCATCCAACTTATTTCAGATTAAGCATTAATGTGATTTAAGCAACAAATTTTTTTTTATAAGAAAACGTTCTTGAACTAAAATTCCTTCCTAAAGTAAAAAGTTTTACATACCATTTTTTAGGCTCTTTAATTACAGTCATAGTAAGTTGTTATTAAAAACAATATACAAATAATAACACCAGCTGAATATTATGATAAAATTAAAAATATTTAGACCCTTTAAACTTCGCAAATAAATTAAACACCCCATTCGTTTTAGTTCTATTACACCACTTTACTATAAAATAAATCATTCATTTTAGAGGATTTGAGTTGTATCCATTGGTGTTAACCAAACTCTCGTCTTACAAATTGACCTCCTGTGTTTTCCCAATAAAGGTCTTGTAAGATTTGGTTTGGTCCTGCTCCCCAATTAGCTGTTTTATCAGGAATTAAGTCATAATCACCGTCATCATCTTTGTCGTAAACTCTTATAAAAGAGGAACATCAAGACCAACCATTATTTATGGAGGATATAGTGGTCTACACCCGCAAAGAAGATTCCGATGAACCAGAGTGGAAAGACAATTTTGAAGCAAAGTCTTTAAATGATTTGTAAACCTTTTACAGTTTACAGTTTTGCATTACATTTAGAGCTTAATAGCAAGGTATCGTTTTAAACCAAAAAAGAGCGTGTTTTGAATAAAAACATAAATAGGGAATCTTCTAAATTGATAAAACCTTGTTAGCCTTTGCTATTATTGACACGGGGATGTAGCTCAGTTGGCTAGAGCGCTTGACTGGCAGTCAAGAGGTCG
>QXZA01000022.1 GCA_009886625.1 Flavobacteriaceae bacterium | reverse complement strand
CCCCAAACAAAATACGGTCGTACAACACCCATTAAAGCTAATATTATCAATAGGTTAAAGGTCACCTAACTCGCTACAGCTAAACCTTTGTTAACTATAGGATTTAAGGGTCTTGAAGTAGGGAAAGTGAATTTAGTTTGGCTGATTAGGGTTGAAAAAGTCTAACTCAAATCTCCCAGAGGAATCTCCCCTATAATACATCCCCCAATATCTTTTTAATGGGTCATAATTCGGATTACTAATCCCTTCAGAATCTGGAACAATATCTAGTATTCCATCTCCATTAACATCAAAGTTTAAATTCATATTAAAGAAATATTGTTATTATTCATAGTTTCGACAAAGGATGTTTTACACCTTTTTTAAATATATAAGTTTCATATCAATATCGCATATTTTTAAATACATAAATAACATTCAGATATTTTTATTGAATTTCTAACGATTAATAATTTAGTAATTGAAAGAAACTATATTTTCTTGAAATGATTAGTCAAGTAATTTAATTTCTGCTTTTATTTCAGGGATTAAACTTGGCGACATACTTATTCCATCTAGATTCATTTCTAAAAACTGAGCTAAATATTTTTTATTAGAGGCTAGTTCTCCGCAAATACTAATCTC
The DNA here is from genome assembly GCA_009886625.1 of Flavobacteriaceae bacterium. Lineage (GTDB taxonomy): Bacteria > Bacteroidota > Bacteroidia > Flavobacteriales > Flavobacteriaceae > MS024-2A. The sequence continues at coordinate 8,300 of QXZA01000022.1, read as the reverse complement.
TTTTTTATGTTTTTTAGCGTGTTTCGCAAAGTTTTTGATCAAATGAATTATACTATGATCAGCTGAAGCGAGATATCTAGAAACATCTTCATTAGTTCGATCTGCTGCCATTAGAAATTGGGCAAGATCATTTGTGCCAAAAGAAAAGAAGTCTGCTTTCGAGATAAAATTTTCAGGATTGACAGCTACGTTCGGTATTTCAACCATGATACCTATTGGAGGTAAGATTTTAATTTCCTCACCTAAATGATTTAATTCTTTTTGTTCCAATTTAATTGCATTTAGAATTTGATCTAGATCTTGATTATTAGCAATCATGGGGCATAAAATTTTGATTTTATATAATTTCGAAAGTTTAAGAAAAGCACGTATCTGAGGTTTTAAAAGTTTCTTGTAATAATAAAATCCGAGACGAAGAGCCCTATTTCCTAGAGCAGGATTATCTTCTTTTAAGTCAGGTAAATAGGAAACTTTTTTATCAGATCCAAAATCCAAAAGGCGGAGAGTGTGCGTCTTTTCTGGTAATTTATCGAGAATTTTGGTATAGGTATCAATGTGCGTTTTTTCACTTGGAAAACTAGAACGTTTTAAAAAACATAATTCGGTTCTAAGTAATCCTATCCCGTCTGCTCCAAATTTCAGAGCTTGAACTGCATCTTCTAATGATCCAACATTTGCTAAGACATTAATTGTTTTCCCTGACTTTGTAAATGCCTCTCCTTGAGCATCACGCATGAATTTTTTCATTATTTTTTGATCCAAATTTATTTGGCCATTAAATCTTCCTATGTCCTTTTTATTTAGATTATGATGCACACAATTATTTTTGCTATCAATTACTAATAAATCATTTGTTTTTATTTTTTGATGAGCTTCTTTTACTTCTAATAAATATGGAATTCCTAAAGCTTTAACTATAATCGAGGTATGGTCTGTGATTCCCCCTTTAGATGTTATAAGTCCTAAAAGATATTCTTGGTTTAATTCTGCAAGTTGGGCAGTATTTATTTTTTCAGCAACTACTATACTAGGTGAACTTAAGTCTTGCGAATTATATTTATTTCCTTGTAAAATTTCTATTATCATTTTAGATATCATTTTCAAATCCTCAGCTCTTTGTTTTAGATACGGATCATCTATTTGTTCCAGTGTCTCAATGAATTCTTTTGAAATTTCATAATAAGCAAAGTCAGCATTACAATTATAATTATCGATAAGACTAATAGTTTTTTCTATTACTTCTGGATCATTAACCATAGCAGAATAAGACTCGAAAATTTCAAGTTCATCTTTTGGAAGATTTATAGCTAAATTCCTCTTTAAAATTTCAATTTTCTCTATTGCAACTGGTAGTGCATTAGTAAAATTATTTATTTCTTCATTAGCATTGGCAGTTGTCTTTATTGGAGTTTTATATTTATCTCGATTTTCAAAGACTATTGCTTTACCTATAGCCATTCCAGAACTCGCCACTATGCCTTGAAGTGTTTTGATATACTAATTCTTAAAATTTGATTCTACTAAATCAACCAATGTTTGATAAGCACTATTTTGGTCAATACCGTTAATAAACAATTCAATTTTATCCTCACTTTTAACACCCAAAGTCATAAGTGATAAAGTACTCTTAGCATTTATTCTTTTCCCATTAAACTCAACAAAAATTTCTGATTTAAAATCTGATGCAGCTTTAGCAAAAATAGCGGCAGTTCTGGCATGAAATCCTATCTTGTCCTTAATTATTAATGATGTTTTAATCATAATTTTAATTTGAAATCAAATCTTCAGCTTTATCTAAAATCAAACCAGGTTTACGAACTGCTTGATTTACACTTACATCTAAAATCGTTTTATCTTTAAAACGTTCTTTCCCAGAAATAGAAACCATTTTTGCTATAATTACGATATCAGATTCAGCTATGTCTTGCTTGGAGAGTTTTATTGGTATTTTGTGTCCACCTTGCTCTTCAACAGCAATTTCATATCCTCTTTTTTTTGCTTCTTTTTTTAGAGCTAGTGCAGCCATCTTACTGTGTGCAACCCCAGCTAGGCATGCTGTTATTAACGCTATTTTCATACTTAATCAAATTAAAATTCTTCAAGTTCAGCATCAGCAGCATCTAGGGCTGAGATGTCTCTTTTGCTAACACTCTTAAGTAAATTTGCAGTTAGTGCTGTTACTACTGACCCAACAACTACACAAATTACAAATATCAACGGTTTATTATAAAAAAACCATTGTGCAATACCTAATACTGGAGTACTTAGCTCTAGCAAAAATATTCCTGCTATGGTTCCCCCAATAGTACATCCAAGAGCAGTGGCAATAGTTACACGAACCAAGTCTCCAACTGCAAGTGGAATGACAATTTCTGTAAACCCTCCTACTATTGAATAAATCCATGAACTTTTAGCATAATTTCTTTCTACTTTAGTATAAAGCTTAGGTTTTAAAAACGTGGCTAGACACATGCCTAGTGGAGGTATTATAACAATACTCCCACAAATTCCTAAAGGAACGTAAAGATCTATATCCATTACAGCAGTGGCAAAGGTACTTTGAGTTTTACTAAAGGGGCCTCCATAATCAATTCCACCCAAGAATCCCATGACTGCCCCCATTACTGCTGAACCCTCTTCTCCTAAATTTGACAAGAAAGAAGAAATTATACCCATTAACCAAGAGATTGGGGGGCCTAAAAAGTAGACCATAAAAACTACAACAATTAAAGTGCTAACTACAGGCGCTAAAAATCCCCAGGTACTTTGAATAATGTCTGGTAATTCTATTTTCATAAGCATGTAAGTCACATAACCTACTAATATCCCACCCAAGAGGGCACCTAAGTAACCTGTATCAATTTGTTGGGCTAAAATTCCTATAATAAAACCTGGCGCTATCCCAGGAGTGTCACAAATACTATATGCTGTATAGGCAGCCATAATGGGAACAAAATAGGTCAGGCCAATTGCTCCAACATCTTTAAAAACTTTCCAAATAGATCCTTCTATATATTCGCCTCCTCCTAAAACTGCTAGGCTTCCTACCACACCACCAATAAGGAGAATTGGAAGCATGTAGGAGACCCCCGTCCTAAAGTGAGTTCCAGTCTCTTTAAATATATCAGCTGTTTCTTTCCAAAAATTCATGATTTAAATATTTACTGAAATGTTTTTATAATGATATCTTTTGTCTTAGCACTTTTCCAAATCTTTCTTACTTTATCTTCCAAGGCTAAACCAGCTATTTGTGACATCATATCTATATGCCTATTATTCTTACTACTGGATGAATCAGGTATAGCTAGTATGAGAATAAATTGAACCTTTTCATCATCTTTATCCCATTCTAGTGGAGTTATTCTACAGAAACCAAAGGCTGCTTTTTTAACTGCTTTTGAAACGGCATGAGGAATTGCTATATGATGACCACAGTAGGTAGATAAAAGATTTTCACGCTCTAGTACTGCATCTAGATATTGTTTTTTTTCAAACAGACAGCCTTTCTGATGAAGTTTATCAACTAGTTCAGAGATAACATGAACCTTATTTTGTCCTTGTAGACCAAGTTCAATAAAAACAGGAGATAATTTAGCCATCTTTCAAATTTAGGATTGTGCATTTTTTATTGCTGTTCTGCACTTAGTTAAAGCAGCTTTTATTCCTTCTGAATCTTTAAAAATAGCAGAGGACAATACTACAACATCTGGATCGCAAGCTATTAATGGATCCAGATTATCTGCTCGAATTCCACCGTCAATTGCGATTTCACATTTTGGATTTTTTTCGTCAACAAGCCGACGAGCCCTTTTTAAAAGGTCTAAACACGATTTTCTCCAACCCCAATTATCTTTACCGTCAGTTTCATCTACCCCGTGAACGACAATATGTAAACGGTCAATATCATATATAGATTCTTCAACAAAAGATAAGGGAGTATAAAGGCCAATAGTTAGTCCAACTTTCATGGAGCGTTCTCTGCACCAATTAATAATGTATGCTAAGGGTGCACCTATAAAATGTTCTGCTGGCAGGATGAGCATGTTTGTTCCAACTTCAGCTAGCTTGTCAATAAATAATAAATCACAAGTTTTAGTATATATGTGACATTCAATAGGTAAATCAGTATGTTTTCTAATTCCGTCAATGATTTGATGACCACCCATTAATTGCATATTTTTCAAATCATGCATATCAGCAGCATCCGAATGGATATAATCTGCTCCAGCTTCAGTTGCAACTCTGGCAAGATCTGCCAAATGGCCATAATCTACATGAGCCAATCCAGCTGCTATTTTAATTTTCTTCATACGTTATAAATTAAATGATACTTTTTTTCATAATACTAACAATTTTATCACTGTTTTTGGGTTCAAGTTTGGTTAGTAATGGATGAGTTAAGATTTCATTTTTTTCCTCCTGTGTTAATTCTGCACGTTTACAAGCATTTGAAAGATCAGTAATATTTAGTAATTCTATTATTTTTGAAGAGAGTTCAGAAGGATCTTTTTTCAACCCAAGAAAGACAGCAATTTCTTTGAATTTATCGGGGGAAATATTTTTTTTATATTCTAAATAAGAAGGGTAGACCATAGCTAGGGTTTCACCATGAGCAATTCTAGGACAAATTCCACCAATTATTTCACCTAGTGGATGTGGTAAATCGGCGCCTCCATTTGATAAACACATTCCTGCTAAAGTGTCTGCCCATGCAAGCTGAGTTCTATACTCAACGTTATTAGGTTCCTTTATTGCTTTAGGTAAATTTTCTATTACCAATTCAATGGCTTGAAATGACATCTGTTTTGTGAGTGGTGACGTTCGACTACCAAGATAGCTTTCAAAAGCATGAGTAAAAGCGTCAAAACCTGTAGCAGCCGTAACACCTTCAGGAACTGATGTCATTAGCTCTGGATCTATGATTGCAACTTTGGGAAATAAATCTAAGTGAAATAAAGTAATTTTTTCTTTCTTTTGATTATCACTAATTACAGCAGCTTGGGTACATTGCGAGCCAGTACCTGAAGTTGTGGAAACAGCAATAAAAGGAAGTGTGTGTTGTTTTGAAGCAACATAATTAAAAGGATGATCGTAGGAAATTAAAGCTTTCCCCCAATTTATTACTCCCTCTGGATTGTGAAGTAATGCAATTAATTTTGCAGAATCCATAACAGAGCCTCCTCCAACACCTAGAACAAAATCCACTTGATTTTTTACAGCTGTTATTACTCCTTTTTCAATTCCTTCAATTGTAGGATTTGGAATAATTTCATCAAAAAAGATAACTTCAACATTTACAGAATTTAATAAATTTTCAACTCTTTGATAGGTCAATTTTAGTGAACCTTCTAGAGGTCTACAAACCAATAGACATTTACTACCATATTTAGGTGCTACTTCTTTTAATTCTTCAAGTCTACCAGATCCAAAAATAAGTTGAGTAGGAGAAAAAAAATTAAAAGAATGATTCATTTTAAAATATTTAGGCTATTGGTTCAAATTTAGCTGTAAAATGGCGTAAACTAATAATAGGACCCTCATAAGTCAGCTTCAATCCTTTCATTTGATCTCTTCTTTTATAGACATTCTCAAGAGCTTTAATTACAACGTCCATATGACGGTGCGTGTAAACCCTCCTTGAAACAGTCAAGCGAACTAATTCTAGATCTGGATATATAGTAGCACCTGTTTCTTTATCTTTTTTTGAAAAAGCACAGGAGCCTAATTCTACCCCTCGGACTCCAGCAGTCTTATAAAGTTCAACTACTAAAGCTTGTCCAGGGAACTCGCTTTGAGGAATTTGGGGATAAAATTTTTGTGCATCAACATATACTCCATGACCTCCTGTGGGTAATATTATTGGGACTCCTCTTTTAAATAGTTCCTCCCCTAAGTATTTTACTTGTTCAATTCTGTATTTTAAATACTCCTGATCAATTCCCTCATGAAGTCCAATCGCGAGAGCTTCTAAATCTCTTCCACTCATGCCTCCATAGGTTACAAACCCTTCATTAATAATAGCCAATTGATTGATTGCTGGAAATAATTCTTCATGGCGGGTACATATAAATCCACCTATGTTTACTAAGCCGTCTTTTTTAGAGCTCATTACGCAACCATCTGCGTAGGAAAACATTTCGTTAGAAATTTCTTTAATAGATTTATTTTCATACCCTTGTTCCCTTTCCTTTATGAAATAACAATTCTCAGCAAAACGAGCTGCATCAATCATAAGAGGAATATTATTTTCTTTAGCAATGACAGAAACGGACCTAATATTTTCCATAGATACAGGCTGCCCACCGTTTCCATTTGAAGTTACTGTAATGATAATTAGAGGGATGTTTTCTTTACCCTTTTCTTTTATGAATAAGTTTAATTTTTCAATATCCATATTCCCTTTAAATGGGAATGGATTTGAGTTAGCAGTTCTACCTTCTTCAATAATTAAATCGATTGGTATAGAGCCTGCAATTTCAGAATGTCCTTTAAAGCTATCGAAATGAAGATTTCCTAAAATATAACCTCCTTTGGTACCATAGATTTGAGACATGATAAAATCAGCGGCTCTTCCCTGATGTGTTGGTTGAACGTATTTAAATCCCATAATATCTTGTACAGAATCTCTCAGACGATAAAAGCTAGAACTGCCGGCATAAGATTCATCACCAGTCATTATACCACCCCATTGTTTACTACTCATAGCAGAGGTTCCACTATCTGTAATCATATCGATAAATACATTTTCAGCTTTAATTTTAAAGACGTTAAAATCAGCTTCTTTTATAAGGTTTTCTCTTTCTTCACGAGTTGTTTTTTTTATGGGTTCAACCATTTTAATTCTAAAAGGCTCGGCATCATTAAGAAATTCCATATTGTATTCAAAATTTTATTAAAAATAATAATATCACTAAAGTTACATTTTTCTCAGTTTTAATAACCCAAATAAATTGAATTCTATGAAAAGTATAGTTACTTTTTAATATAAAATAACGTTTAATTTAAGTATCATTTTATTTTAAAAGTACCTTCAAGAAAGGTGCGTGCTACGATTGCAGCCAATTGATGAAGCTTCATAGCCAATTCCATTGGCTTTTTTGTTAGTATAAAGTTCCGAGGAAGATTTTGAAATTCAAAGAGAGACTTTTTAATATTTGTCCTTATTATTTAACATTATCAAGGGATTTGAATAAAATAGAACAAAAACAGAAAATCAAGTTATTGCAAAAGAAAATATTGATTTTATTAGAGAGCTCATCAATAACGGTAATAATATATCTAAAATTCTTTTTTGCTGGGGAAACCATATAAATGATCACCCTTATTTAAAAAAACAAGCAGATCAAATAATTGCTATTATAAAAAAATTAGACCTTGAACCACTTTGTTTGGGAAAAACATTGACTGGCAATCCCCTTCATCCAGCCCCTATGGTGGTGATGCTGGTTCACCTGTTAGAATACCTGAAAAGGTAGCTTTTGGAAAAGAATATATGCCATTAGTATCTGAATGGATGCAAACAAAGTATTGTAATCGTAAAGGGTAGTTTTAACGCAGTCATATCGTTCAACTGAGATGAAGTGGAAAAATAAGTCAAATATTACTTTCCTACTGGTCTAGTATATTTTAAAATTTGATAATTAAAGAATCACCATTTAAGTTTGCTGCTTTAATCAAATACGATGAGTACAGATCAAAAATTAATACTAGTAATATTTTTTTTTATTGCTGTGATTATAGTGATGTTCATATCAGATCTTACAGAAGTTATAAATATATAAAACGCAATGAGAAGTATTAAAGTAATCAGTTTTATTAGTTTGGTAGTATTAGGTTTATCAACTATTAGTTGTAAAGATGAGTTAGAAGATGTTTCGTGTGTTGATGAAACTAAACGTATTGCTTATGAGATAGAGGTTCAAACCATACTTGATAATATAGATGAGGAAATTTTATTGGATGAAGATTTTGATATTGGAATAGGAATGTATTATTCACCCGTTTGTGGTTGTGATAATAAAACATATTTTAACGATCACTTTGCTAAGTTGGAAGGTATATTTATTTTTACTGAAGGTGATTGTGAGAATGAGTGAAGATCAAAAAATAATAATAACCCTTTGTAGTTTAATAATAGTGATGATTATAGGTGTTCTTGTAGAAGCGTATTAAATTATTCCTCTTATCACATCTTTTCACACTTGTGATAATTATTAAATACTTTAGGTGGTATTCCCATTTTCTTGTATCCAATGAACATTTTGATATCCCTCCCCCCTATTCAAAAATTGATCAGCTTT
>QXZA01000021.1 GCA_009886625.1 Flavobacteriaceae bacterium | reverse complement strand
TACAAAAGAGGATATTAAAGTGGTAAAAATGTTAATGATTTTTTAATCATCAAAATTTAGTAAATTTGTATTTATAACCATAAATCAATCAAAATGAAAATATCACTTTTATTTTTATTTCTTCTTTTTTCCATAACTGTAATTGCACAAAACATAAGGGTTTATAATCAATATGTGGATACTGAAGATGTCTCAGCTTACGCAAAAACATTCAAAGATTTTAATGAGAAATTCAAAAGGAAATCGGGTGCTATAGGATTACAACGCGTTCAATTTTTAAATGAAGTAACCCACAGGGTCATTATAACGGGCGACCCCACAAATTGGGGTGTTGAAAATCCTGCAGATCAGGTTGATCGGGATAATTATTTTAACACAGTATCTCACTACAGATCTAAAAGTGATGGTTCTTATACTGCAAAATCTTTGTACTGGAAGGCTGGAGATCGAGTGAAAAATAATACGGGTCAACAATGGTTGATCAAAGTTGATAATCCTGCAAAATACCTTGCAGCCTTTACAAAATTTGCCAAAGCAGTTGAGTCTATGAGTCTATGATTGGCACAAGAATGATGGGATTGGGTGCCATAAATATGGGAGATGTAGATGGAGCTACACATTATACTGTATTTTACGGTGAGAATTTAAATGACTTGGACGTTATTTTAGAAAAAGTCAGAGCTTCAAAAGCTTATAAAGAGTTCTCTGCAACGCGAGGAGATCAAGAAATTATAAAATCATTTATGGTCCGGGACCTCTTGCGATTCTAATCTTCTTTTACTAAAAAAACCTTCCAATTTGGAAGGTTTTTTGTTTTTATAGTCTGATATACTTGAAAATAAAGTCGGGATGACAGGATTTGAACCTGCGACCCCACGCACCCCATGCGTGTGCGCTACCAGGCTGCGCCACATCCCGAATTAAAGTGGATTGGTATCAGTTAGTCGGGGTGGCAGGATTCGAACCTGCGACCTCCTGCTCCCAAAGCAGGCGCGATGACCGGGCTACGCTACACCCCGAAAAAGTGTGCGCAAATATAACATTTAATAAAAATTCTACAAACCCATAACACGCTTTATTGCAACTTTATTTTTTTTTTATTGTTAGTCCATGATTATCAACGTTTTAATTTATTTTTTGCTCACCAGATTTGTCTTGACATTGAATGTTTAAGTGTTGTTGATTGTCAAAACAATCCAAACATTCTAGTTTATCTGATCCGATTCTCCAATAATGTCCAATGATTTTTCTTCGACTAAACTCCCTTCTTGTGGGTGTAAATTGATCGTCAATTTTTGATTATAAAAAGGAGTTGAAGGTGCAATTTCCCCTAGTGGATCAAGATCTAATACGTTTTCTGTGAAGCTCTAATTGTAAAAAATCTTAGCTGCATTTTTCAAACGGGTTAGTAATGGATAATCGGTTCTTTCAACCACTAGCATTTTTCCTTTTTTTAGGGTATCAAGTATTTCAGTAGTTTAAAGATCTTTCCCTGCAATAAGCGAAAGCATAGAGAACTCCAAGATTCCTTTTCGCATTTGTGCAGTAGTGTTTTCTATTTTCATGACCATTATATTGTTATGCAAATGCATAAATAAAAGATAGAACTATGTAATACATAGTAATAAAATTATTTTTTAACTTTTTGATAATATTATTTTGAGAATATTAAACATAAATTAGTTTTTTTAAACCTTATCCCAATGTCTAGAAATTTAAATTATTACAGAATGATTCTCCGAAAAGTAAGCTTTGATAGGGAGTTGTTTAATAAGGAATTGAGCAAGGCAAATCAATATTTAAGTCAGGATGATTGTAGAATATTAAAGCTATGGTTAGAAGGGTTTTGTAAAAAAAATGACCATTTAAATGATCCGTCAACTGCTAAAAAAACAATTAATTAGGGGTTACTACTTTTATGTTTTCAAATCGTATTGCGCCGCGCATGATTCCTTCAATGTTTACCGCAAGGGATTCGATTACAGGTAATTTTAGTTGACTTTTTGAGTAAATCAAACTTATTTCACGAGCAGGTTCTGGACTTTCAAAAGGACGCAGATTTTCCTTGTTCTTTGGTGATAAGTTTCTTGTTTGTAGATAGGGGAGAAGCGTCATGCCTAGCCCATCATTCGCAAGATGTATTAGGGTTTCAAAACTTCCACTTTTTAAGTTAAAGGAGTTTGTTGGATTAGGTGTTTGACAAAGTTTTAGTACATGTTCTCTAAAACAGTGTCCATCTTCAAGGACCAAAACATCCATTTTTTCTAAGTCTGAGGGGTTCAATGATTTGAGTTTTGATAAAGGGTGAGATTGAGGGATGTATCCTACAAAAGGCTCATAATATAGTGGCTTTTCAATGAGTTTGCTGTCTTCAAGAGGGGAAGCGGCAATTCCTGCGTCAAGTTTGCCGTTTTTAAGTTCTTCGACGATTGCAGCTGTGTTGAGTTCTTCAATTTTTAAATTGACTTTAGGAAATTTTTTGATAAATGTATTTAAGAAAAGCGGGAGTAGTGTGGGCATGATGGTAGGGATGATTCCCAGCCGAAAATTTCCTCCTACAATTCCCCTTTCCATAGAAACAATATCGTCCATTCGTTTGGCTTCTTTTAAAATTATTTTGGCTTGATCGATGATCTTCTCGCCTATAGTGGTCAAGGAAATGGGCTTGGTGCTTCTATTGAAAAGTTTAACAGCTAGTTCTTCTTCAAGCTTTTGTACCTGCATGCTAAGGGTGGGTTGGGTCACAAAGCATTTTTCTGCAGCCTGAGTAAAGTTTCCTTCTTCTGCTACGGCTAATGTATACTGGAGTTGTGTGAGTGTCATATTTTAATCTATCAAATTATCAAATATAATAAGAAAATCTTATTATATAAAGTTAAAAGCTTAAAATAGTTTTTGAAATAAGCTGTATTATTACGTATGTATAGGAAAAATCTATTTTAATATGGAAACTTCCATAAAGACATTGGTCAAGGGAGTTTCTCTATCATCAATAGTTTGTCTATTAATTTCATCTACCACATTCATGCCTTTAATTACCTCTCCAAAAACAGTATAGGATCCATCTAGATGATAAGCTCCTGGGTCTTGTTGTACGATGAAAAATTCGTAGGGAGAAGCTAACTTATATGGATTTTCTATTTCACTACTTGGCATTGAGATAACCCCTCTATGGTGTTTATGTCCCTTTTTTGTATCTGGTGGAAGGAGGTATTTTCCTATTTTTCCTCTTTTTTTTGAGGTTTCCATTCGGTCTGAATTTCCCCCTTGAATGATAAAGCCTGGAACGACTCTGTGAAATGTGGTTCCGTTGAAATATCCTCTTTTAGCCAGATAGATGAAATTAGACCTATGATAGGGTGTATTGTCATATAGTTTAATATCAATATTTCCAAAGCGAGTGCTTATACGCACATTGTTTTCAAGATTTTCTTTTTGATATTCGAAAAAGAAAGGAATGGCATTTTTGTCATTTAGAATAACAAATTCTTCTTTTAGAGGAATTTCTTCTTTTGGTTTAGATATTTTTATTTCTTCCTCAGGTATTGCTTTTTGTAGAACTGTTTTTTCTTTTTTTTCGGAGCCACAGTCCGTCAGAAATAAAAGTCCAAGTAATGAGAATATGAGTATTTTTGTTTTTGCCATGGATTATCAAACATTTATTGATTCTGTTTCAAATGTAAAAGATTTCTCTTTACCAGGAAAAAAGGCACATCTTCTTACGGCTCCATTAGGAAGAAAAGAATCCATCAATAAACTTCCAGTTGATTTCCTTAATGTAAGAAAAGCGGCAGTTCTTCTTTATTGTTACCCTAAGAAAGGAGTAATGCATTTATCTCTAATTAAGAGATCCACCTACGATGGTCCTCATTCTGGACAAATTAGTTTTCCTGGCGGAAAGCCAGAATCCAATGATAAAAACTTATGGCAAACTGCTCTAAGGGAATGTAAAGAAGAGCTTGGAGTCCTTCCAAAACAAACAAAACCTTTGTTGAATTTAACTCCGCTATACATTCCACCTAGTAATTTTTTAGTGAGCCCTTTTGTAGTAATAGATGATTTCCTTCCTTCGTTTAATAAAGATCCACGTGAAGTGAAACAACATATCGAGATTCCATTACATGAACTTATTCGTCTAAAGGTTAAACAAACACCATTGGATGAACATTCATATAAAGGGGTCACCGTTCCTAGCTATGTCTATCAAGAGCATATAATTTGGGGAGCTACTGCAATGATTTTATCAGAATTTAAAGTTTTTTTAGAATACTGTGCATTGATTTAATTTTATCTTTAACCCCATTATTGAAGCCAATATGTTCAAAAAAAATCCATTTGGTCATTACCTCATTTTAAAGAAATGGCTCATTCGTTATATGGGTTTTATGACGCACCGTCGGTATCGAGGTTTTAATGAACTTGAAATCGAGGGATCAGAAATTATCAAAAATTTACCGGGCAATAATATTCTTTTTATTTCCAATCATCAGACCTATTTTGCTGATGTAGTTGCTATGTTCCATGTTTTCAATGCAAGTTTGAGTGGTCGTATTGATAGTATTAAGAATGTAGGTTATTTATGGTCGCCAAAACTGAATATTTACTATGTCGCAGCCAAAGAGACCATGAAAGCAGGACTGTTGCCACGTATAATGGCTTATGCAGGTTCTGTTTCTATCGAACGCACTTGGCGAGAGTCAGGCAAGGATGTCAAGCGACAAGTTAAAATGAGTGACATTACTAATATAGGAACTGCACTTGATGATGGCTGGGTGATTACTTTTCCTCAGGGGACAACAAAGCCATTTGGGCCCGTTAGAAAAGGTACTGTCCATATTATAAAGCGTTATAAGCCAGTCGTGATTCCAATCGTAATAGATGGTTTTAGACGATCTTTTGACAAAAAAGGATTGATGATCAAAAAGCGAGGCATACTTCAGTCCATGGTTATCAAAAAGCCTTTGGAGATTGATTATGAGAATGAAAGTATTGAAAGTATTTTAGAAAAAATTGAATATGCAATAGAGCAGCATCCTTCTTTTTTAAAGGTTATTCCTCAGGAGGAACTACAGGCCATAAAGGAATTGGATATCACTAGAAAGTGGGACTATTAATTATTCAATAATTCCAGCACAGCTTATTCTTGATCCTGCAGCACCTGAAGGTTGAGAAGTTAAATCATCTTCTCCTTGGTGAACAATTATTGCTTTACCCACAATGTTTTTTGTAGCATCATCACATCCTAAACACCATTGGTCTGTTGAAAATGAAACAGAACCATTACCATCAGAGTCTGCTTGGAAATTACCAATATCACCTCTATGATATCCAGTTTCAGCACCCCAAGCGCCATGATTTTCAAAAGTAGGGTTCCAATGGCCTCCGGTTGATTTTCCGTCCTCGGAGGAACAGTCTGCTTTTTCATGGATATGAATAGCATGATTTCCCTCACTTAATTCTGAAATAGTTGCTTCAAAATGAATCGAACCATTTTCTTCTTTAAAGGAAACCGTTCCATTGGTTTCACTTCCACTTTTTGGATTGAGTAGAAATTCAATTTTTTTGACTCTTTTGGTTTCTTTTCCTTCAGCAGCTTCTGAATCTTCTGTAATTAATTTTACTTTGGACATGACTTCTTCATGTTTTCCCTCAAAAACTTGAACTTCTTTTGAAATTTTCCCATTAATGTCAGAGGTAGTTGTGACTTCAGCTTTTGTAATGGAGTCATTACGTTCTACTTTAACTTCAATAGATCTTTGAGGTTTCGCATTATTTTTTTGGTCTTGGCATCCAGTAATGAACCCAAGCGAAATACAAACTATAAGAGCAATGTGTTTTTTCATGACATTTTTTAAAAAAATTGTTTTTTAAAGGTAATTATTCTTTTTAAAAAAATAACCCCTATTTGAGATTCTTTAAAAAGGAGCTTATCAATTATTATTTATTCTAATCCAGTATATTTACTTAAAAATTGACAGGTGAGAAAGTTAATAATTGCTCTGATAGGGTTACTTTATATTTCTTGTAAACCCATATATTCAACTTCAGTATTTTCTTTGGAAAATAGTCCTGATGCTCCAGTATATAGTGACAATGAAAATTGGGCAGTTTTACCTAATCAATGGCCGGACGAATTAAATGAGGTTGTTACAAATTTTAAAAAAAAGAAGGCAGATGTTTTTTATATCTATCCTACACTATTTACGGATAAGAAAGATTCACAATGGAATGCAGACCTTAAAAACAAGCTAATACGGAAAGAAGTATTGTCTAAAGCTGTTGCTTTCCAGGCTTCTGCATGGGCAAAAGCTGGAAATTTATACGTTCCTTTTTACAGGCAAGCTCATTATCGAATTTTTGTAGACCCCTATGCTGAGCAAGGAAAACAAGCGGGTGTTTTAGCGTATCAAGATGTGAAACGCGCATTTGAGTTTTATCTGAAACACTTTAATAAGGGTAAGCCCATAATTATCGCATCGCATAGTCAAGGGTCCTTGCATGCCAAACGCTTATTGCATGAGTTTTTTGATGAAAAGCCTCTTCAAGAAAAATTAATTGTTGCCTATTTGGTAGGGGTACGCATTAAACCAAATGAATTTACTAACATACCTGCTTTAACTCAACCCGAGGCAACAGGTGGATTTGTGAGTTGGAATACCTATAAGAAAAACAAATTGCCAAAGCGATATGAACATTGGTATAAAGGGGGTGTAGTAACCAATCCTATTACTTGGGATAATCAGCTTAAAAGTGATGAAAACGACCATCTTGGTGTTTTGAGTTCCAATAAATTAATATATCCTAAAAGTTTACAAATTGAAAAAATAGACGGGATGCTCTGGTCTAGTGTGCCAAAAATTCCAAAACGTTTTTTTCTCTCATTTATTAAAAACTATCATTTTGCGGATATCAATCTTTTTTGGGCAGATATTCAAAACAATGCTATTTTAAGAGTGAAGAGTTGGACTGAAAAAAACAAAATAAATTAACAATGTTATCATCTATATTAAAAGAATGTAAGGAGCAGTGGATCAAGGCTAAACACAATAAGAAACACCCCTTTCGATTCTTTACTCTAGCGACTATAGCTCCTGAGGGAAGTCCAAATTTGAGAACCGTAGTCCTCAGAGACTTTGACTCTGAAACGTTAAGCTTTACAATTTATACAGATTTACGTTCTAGAAAAGTGATGGAATTAGAACAAGACAAAAGAGCTCAATTTTTATTTTATGATCCAAAGCGAATGCTTCAAATAGTTGTTGGTGTAAGCTTAATGAAATCAAACAAAAATGATTTAATTTATAAATCCATTCCAGAGCAAAGCAAAAAAGATTACGCTGCTGAAAAGAGTCCTGGAAGTAAAATTAATTCCCCTGAATCAGTTGAATACAATTTTTCTAAAGGACATTTTGTACGATTAATTTTTAAGGCTGAAACAATGGAATATTTACGATTGAAAAGACCAACTCATTTGAGAGCTTTTTTTAGCCTAGATGATAATTGGGAAGGAACATTTTTAGTTCCATAATTTGACGGTCTTCGTTTGTTTTTTTGTAATTTGTATTATTAAAAATTAATTTTCATTAGAGATGTCTTACAAAAAATCAAAAACAAATTTAAACGGTAGAAGATCTTTCATAAAAAATGGAGTTGCTGCCTCATCTCTTTTTATTGTACCGCGTCATGTTTTAGGAGGAGTTGGGTTTACTCCACCCAGTGATCAACTTGTTTTAGCAGGTATTGGCGTAGGGGGTAAAGGTGAGAGTGATCTTAGAAATGCAACCGTAAAAGGAAGAGAACGTGTTGTTGCACTTTGTGATACAGACAGTTCTGCGGAAGGAAGTGCTGCCAAGTCAGTGAAACGCTTTTCTGATGCTAATTTCTACGACAACTTCAAAAAGATGTTGGATAAAGAAAAAGATATAGATGCTGTAACAATTTCTACTCCAGATCATACACACGCTGCTGCAGCGGTTTATGCTATGGAAAGAGGTGTTCATGTATACGTACAGAAGCCTCTTACCCACAATATCTATGAAGCACGTTTGCTCACTGAAATGGCGCGTGAGAAAAAACTAGTCACTCAAATGGGGAATCAAGGGGCCTCAAACCCAGATCAATTACAAATTCAAAAGTGGGTCAACGAAGGCGCTATAGGAACCATTACCAATGTAAATGTTTGGACAAATCGACCAGTATGGCCACAGGGAATTCCATTGAAAAAGCCAGACGCAGCAGCTAAACCTGCATCATTAAATTGGGATCAATGGTTGGGCCCTGCTCCAGAAACTCCCTATATTCCTGAAATGCACCCGTTTAATTGGAGGGGTTGGTGGAACTTTGGAACTGGAGCTTTAGGAGATATGGGATGTCATTTAATTGATATACCCTTTAAGGCATTAGGGTTAAAATACCCTACCGATGTAGAATGTAGCGTGGGAACTATATATACCAAAATGTGGAGTGCGGATTATTACCCTGAAGGATGTCCACCTTCTTCTTCGGTATCACTTCATTTTGATGCTACTGAAAAGAATCCTAGCCCTATCCAAATGACTTGGAGTGATGGAGGAATTAAACCATTCCATCCAGATTTATTGCCTGCCGATGTAAGTATCGAAAGTAATGGAATCATTATGATAGGAGAAAAGGGAGTCATATCTTGTGATGCATATGGTGAAGATCCTAAGTTGTATCGCAAAGGAGAGCCTGTTGTACTTGGCGAAAAAGTAAAAGTTTTAGAACCTGAATTTGGACATCAACGAAAGTGGGTTGATGCTTGTAAAGCAGGATTTAATAGTGCTGAACATAAATCACTTACATCATCGTTTGATTATTCAGGCCCGTTAACAGAAACTGTATTAATGGGAAATATTGCCATTAGAAGCTATATGTTGACTGAGGCAACTGGGAACAGAAGGCGTTCTAGCTACATAGGTAGAAAAAAGCTTTTATGGGATGGTGAAAACATGAAAATTAATAATCTTGAAGCTGCCAACCAATACGTAGGAAGGACTTATAGGAAAGGTTGGGAGTTGTAATTATAATACCTATAATATTTGAAAATTCTTGTTACAGGAGGCTTGGGTTATATTGGATCACATGTAACTGTGCTTCTCCTTGAAAATGGACATGAGGTTATCTCTATAGATAATCTTCATAATTCTTCCTTAAAAGTTTTAGATGGTATTGAAGCGATTTGTGGAAAGAAGCCATTATTTGAAGCTTATGATGTTCGAAATGTGGATCAAATGAATAGCTTGTTTGAAAGTCATCTTGACATTGATGGAGTAATTCATTTTGCCGCTTACAAAGCAGTTTCTGAAAGTGTTGAAAAGCCTTTGAAATATTATGAAAACAATATTGGGGGATTGATTCAGATATTAGAACATGTTACTGAAAAATCGATTCCTTTTATTTTTAGTTCCTCTTGCACGGTATACGGTCAAGCAGATAAAATGCCAATTGACGAGGAGATGCCGTTAAAAAAAGCATCATCACCATATGGAAATTCCAAACAAATAGGGGAGCAGTTGATTATGGATTGTTGTGCAATAAATAAACAGTTCAATGCAATTTTATTGCGTTATTTTAATCCAATTGGAGCCCATGCTTCTAGAAAAATCGGTGAATTTCCTAAAGGAATTCCTCAAAATTTAATTCCTTTTTTAACACAAACTGTGATTGGGATAAGAGAAACTCTTAAGGTTTATGGTGCTGATTATGACACTCCAGATGGAACATGTATTCGTGACTATATCCACGTAATAGATTTGGCACAAGCTCATATAGAGAGTTTAGAATATTTGATCTCCTCTAAAAATATTGAGAATTGCGAAGTCTTTAATGTGGGAACAGGGAGAGGCGTAAGTGTTATGGAAGTAATTAAGACCTTTGAAAAAGTAACCGGCGAGAAAGTTCCCTATGCAATGAGTTCTCCAAGAGAGGGTGATATTGTTACAGCCTATGCTAATCCAGAAAAAATATTCAAAAAAATAGGTTGGAAGTCAAAACTTACTCTTGAGGATTCGTTATTGAGTGCTTGGAATTGGGAAAAAGAACTCCAAAGAAATACCTAGAAAGGGAAAAGATAATTTTTTAATGCTTAACCAATGAAAAACAACCCAAATATGAACCGACGTAATGTAATTAAAACGATGGCTTTAGGGACAGGAGCTTTAGCCATACCTTCACTTTCGCATGAGAATAGCAATATTGATGAAAGTCCTTTAAAAGGAAAAATCAATCATTCCGTATGTCAGTGGTGTTTTGGTACTATACCCATTGAAACACTTGCAAAAGAAGCAAGTAAGTTGGGTCTAATTGGGATTGATTTGATTGGCCCTCAACATTGGGATATCTTAAAAAAATACAATTTAGATTCCACCATGTGTAATGGAGCAGAATTAAATTTAGTGGACGGATTTAATGATGCAAAATTCCATGACAAATTAATTCCAAGTTATCTTGAACATATTGATTTAGTTGCTAATGCTGGATATAAAAACCTAATATGCTTTAGCGGAAATAGACGGGGGATGGATGATGAACTAGGGCTAAAAAATTCAGTAAAAGGCCTGAAAGCAATTCTATCACATGCAGAGAAAAGAGGGGTAATTTTACACATGGAACTTTTGAATTCCAAAGTAGATCATAACGATTATATGTGTGACAATTCCAACTGGGGAGTAGCTCTATGTAAAGAGTTGGATTCTGATAACTTTAAATTGCTTTACGATATTTACCATATGCAGATTATGGAAGGAGATGTAATCCACACGATTCAAGAGAATCATCAATATTATGGACACTATCATACGGCAGGAGTTCCTGGGCGAAATGAAATCGATGAAACGCAGGAGTTATACTATCCAGCCATTATGGAAGCCATATTGAAAACAGGATTCAAAGGCGTGGTTGCGCAAGAGTTCATACCTCAGAATAAAACAAACTATGGGTTTGATTCTCTTGCAGACAGTATTCGTCGATGTGATGTCTAATTAAGTCTAATTAATACTTTGCTGGTTTTCCATTAGCAGCTGTATTTTTGATAAACGTTCTAATATCCTCATTGGCTTTAATTAGATCTTCATTTCTTAAATACATCATGTGTCCACTTCGATAGCCTTCAAAATAGAAGCGATCTTTCATTTTACCACTTGGATCTATTTGCCACATGGTATATTTAGCATTAAAATAGGTAGTAGCACCGTCATAGTATCCTGATTGAAAAAGAACTTTCATAAAAGGGTTTTCCGCCATAGCACGGCGTAAATCTTCTCTTGTGTTATCGTTATCATTATTCCATGGACGAACAGGTCCAAACATATTATATTTAATATCCGTTTTAAATTTCAATTCTTTTTGGATATAGTGATTGATGGCTGGAGTAAACGAATGTAGCCATGAAGTTAGTTCTGCGCTATAATCAGGCCGGGTTCCAGCATCTTTTCTGTCGATACCTAAATAACGTGAATCTAGCCGTCCAATGGTTTTTCCTTCATCTCTCAATAAGTCTTTCCAGAAGAAAGCCGTTGGTACATCCAGATTGTTTTGAAGAATAGACTTTTCTGAAAGTCCTGAGTAAAGAGACATTTTAGAAACGATCTCATTCTTTTCATTTGGAGAAATGAATCCTCCTTTAGCAAGGGCGGGAATCAATTCGTTGATTGTAAAGTCTTCCACATCAGGAAGCATTTCCGTGAGGTCTTGTTGTTGTAATTTTGGATCAAGTTTTTTATGATACCATGCCGCTGCTGCATAATAAGGTAAATTGAGTGCTGAAGACACAGGACCTCCAACTCTAATCACTTTATAATCCGCTGGAGAAACCATAATAACTCCATTGATATACATCCATTGTCTTTCTTGAAGTGCAGCAGAGAGCCCCATTACACGTGTGCCTCCATAGCTTTCTCCAATCAAATATTTAGGAGACTCCCATCTTTGCTTTCGACTTACAAAAGTATTAAGCCACTCTGCCAAATAGGTAATGTCTTCGTTGATTCCAAAAAATGTTTTTCCATCCACTTTTTTACCATCATTTTCAATTATTCTAGAATAACCTGTATTTACAGGATTAATAAATACAATATCTGCAACATCCAATATTGAGTTGGGATTACTTTTGTATCCGTAAGGTTGAACAGGATAGCCTTCACTATCAATATTAAGAATTTTTGGACCGGTATAAGCTAAATGCATCCATACTGAGGCTGAACCTGGACCTCCATTAAATGAAAAAATTAATGGGCGTGATGGATTGGCTTTTAAGTCAGTTCTTTTGTAGTAAGTATAATATAATGTCGCTATTGCTTTACCTTCCATATTCCATACCGGTTGAGTACCAGTCTGTGCTTGATACGCCACTTTTACACCTTTAATGGTTGTAGTATGGTTTGTGGTTACTATTGTATCAATTGGAATCTCTCTATTTTGAGCGAAAGCGAATGAAGAGATAAATAAGAAAGTGAGTGATAGAGATTTATATTTAAGCATGATTTGATTTTTATGTAATAAATATAAAAAAACCTCCTCATTAATGAGGAGGTTTTTGTTAATATTAAAATGTAAAATTTTTTAATCAATCGAAACTTTAGCGCTTCTATTAATTTTAGCACGTCTGCTCTGTGCTCTTCCTTTTACAGTATTGTTGTCACCTTTTAATTTAGTTTCACCGTATGCTTTAACACTAAGTCTAGCAGCATCTATACCATTCGATATTAAATAGGCTTGTGCTGAAACAGCTCGTTTTTCAGATAGCTTCATATTGTAAGCCTCACTTCCATCACTTGAAGCATATCCTTCAATTGTAATGTTAGCGTTAGGGTATTTATCTAATAAACTTTTAACGGTATTTAAAATTTCCTTATCATCAGAGTCAAGTTGATCACTACTCGCTGGGAAAAGGATCTTATTGTCTTCGCTGTTTATGAAGTTG
The DNA here is from genome assembly GCA_009886625.1 of Flavobacteriaceae bacterium. Lineage (GTDB taxonomy): Bacteria > Bacteroidota > Bacteroidia > Flavobacteriales > Flavobacteriaceae > MS024-2A. The sequence continues at coordinate 7,704 of QXZA01000021.1, read as the reverse complement.
ACTAAATCAGTTGGCTCATCAGGACAACCATTGTTGGCAACAGTTCCTGCGAGGTCTGGGCAATTATCATCCTTATCAGCAACTCCATCTCCATCAGAGTCGGCCCATGGACATCCACCATTCGCTGAATCACCAGCAGTTTCAGGACATCTATCTTCGTTATCTGCAACACCATCCCCATCAGAGTCTGGGCAGCCGTTCATTGCAGCTGTTCCTGCTTTGTCTGGACAAGCATCATCTTGGTCAGCAATACCATCTCCATCAGTGTCAGGACATCCTTGAAGAGCTTCAGATCCAGCTTCTTCAGGACAACGGTCTTTATTGTCTGGAATTCCATCACTATCAGTGTCTGGACATCCATCAAATTCTTTAAGTCCAGGAATATCTGGACAAACATCTTTCTGATCTGGAACACCGTCTTTGTCCGCATCACCTGCGCCAAAGTTATAGCTCAAGCCGATAATATGTTGTAAATGATTATAGGTATCACCTTCAAGATTTCCTCTGTAAGATGTACTTAAATTGATTGCGAAGTTATCATCAAGATAAAAATTTACACCAATACCTCCTAAACCAGTACGGTTTGTTTCGGTAGAAGGGAAATAACCATCTTTTTCAGTTCCATCTGCAAATCTTGAAAAACCATACCCAGCAAAAAGGTAAGGAAGAATTTTGCCTTCCGTAAGGTTATATTTAACAATTCCATCTATAGAGGAATATTTTAGTTCTTCGTTATTTTCCACATTGTTGAGTGCGTATTGTGCACCAATAGAAAATCCAGCTCCAATGTATCTTGATAAACTTAGAGCAGGAGCTCCAAAGTTTAGACCAGAATCTACATTATCGCCTTGAAGGTTTATAAGGTCTGCACCCACAGCAATAGCCCAAGGATTTTCAGATGTTTGACCATAAGAAAATGTTGAAATGGCAATCGCAAATGAAAGGACAATAGTTTTAAGAGTTTTCATAAAAATTGATATAGCATTCAAATATACTAATTTCATCATAAACAAGTGTGAATTGTAAAAAAAAAATGTGACTTTTAAAGAATTGAATAGTGATTGATTTCTACATCAAAAATTAAACTTGAATTCTTCATTTGAAGGTGAAACAAAATCTTTGACTATTTTTAAATCATTATTAAATTTATTTTTCATGAGAAAGTACTCTTTTTTTTTCCTTTTAATTTCCACACTTTTTGTTTTCTGCACCTCCTCTACTAATAAGGAATGGATTATTCTTTTTGATGGAAAAGACACTGAGGGCTGGAGAGCTTACAACGGGGATGTTATGCCCCCTGGTTGGAAAATCATTGATGAGGTATTAACATTTAATACCCAACAAATTCTAGAAGAAGATTATGATTACAAAGGCAGTAGAGACATTATATACGGAGCCGAAGAATTTGATAATTTTGAACTATATGTGGAATGGAAGATTCCAGTAGGAGGCAACAGTGGTATTTTTTATCATATAAAAGAAGGATATGGAGGACCTCCAGAGGTTTCGCCAGAATACCAATTAATAGATGATGAAAATTATGCAGATATTCATGATTTGACAGCCTATAATACAAGTGTTGGCTTTGAAAATCCATCAAAGCTTCATCCCTTACAACAGACAGCTTCTGACTACGCAATGTATGCTGCAGATCCTTTAAAGAAAAAATTGAATCCTGCAGGGGAGTGGAATAGTACTAAAATTAAGTTTACTGAGGAGATTGTTGAATATTGGTTAAATGGAGAAAGAGTGCTTTCCTTTGTTCCGTGGTCAGAGGAATGGCATCAGAAAAAAAATTCAGGAAAATGGGATGGTTTACCAGATTATGGTAAATTTAAATCGGGTTTTATTGGTTTTCAGGACCACGGAAGTGATTTATGGTTTAGAAATATTAAAATCAAAAAATTATAATTTTAAGAATATGAAAAAAAGAGATTTTTTAAAAACATCAGCAGCTTTGGCGTCAACGGCTTTATTGCCTTCTTCATTAATGGCACTTTCAAAGACCAGTGAGCGGTTAAGAACAGCTCATGTTGGAGTTGGTAATATGGGTGCAGCTGATCTTGCTTCAATTGCGTCTCATGAATCAGTTGATGTTGTTGCATTGTGTGATATAGATTCAAATAATTTGGCTGCTGCTAAAAAGCTTTATCCAAATGCAAAAACGTATTCTGATTACAGAACCATGTTAAAGGAAATGACAACAGATATTGATGCTGTGGTTGTCTCTACTCCGGATCACACTCATGCTCCAGTATCAATGATGGCAATGGAAATGAACAAGCCTGTTTATTGTCAAAAGCCATTAACGCACTACGTGTCAGAAGCAAGAGCAATGCGCAAAATTGCAGAAGAAAAGAATCTAGTAACACAAATGGGTATTCAAGTTCATTCTTTTTATGATTACAAATTGGCTACTGTTTTAATTCAATCTGGAATTATTGGGAAAGTAAGCGAAGTACATGCTTGGTCACCCAAAAACTGGGGATATGACGGTCCTGAACCAAAAGGAGAAGATGCTGTTCCTGAACATTTGGACTGGAATTTATGGTTAGGGACCTCGCCAGAGCGTCCGTATAAAGAAGCGGTTTATCATCCTGGAAACTGGAGAAAACTAGTTGATTATGGTTGTGGGACACTAGGAGATATGGGTGTTCACATCTTTGACACCCCCTACAATGCCCTAGCGCTTGATGTTCCCTTAACGATCACCAACAATTGTCGAAAGCCTAATGGATTTGGTTTTCCTGAAAATAATAGCGTAACATATACTTTTCCAGGAACAGCTTATACCACAGATACCTTAACATGGATTTGGTCAGATGGTCCAGGTGCTCCTAAAAGAAATAAAAAGTTGAAACTTCCCAATAAAGAAAACCTTCCTCTTCAAGGAGCAATGTTTATAGGAGAGAAAGGACGCTTATTGTTACCACATTTTATGGAGTTACCTCGTCTTATTGTAGACGGTGCATATAAAGAAATTGATATCACTAAATATGATCCTAATAACAGTTTAGGAAATAATAAAAATGATTATGAGCGTGATGCTCCTAAACATTATCATCAATTTGTCGATGCATGTTTAGGAAAAGATCAGGTTTCTGCCCCTTTCTCGTATTCAGCTCGTTTAACCGAAACTATCTTATTGGGAGTTATTGCCGGACGTTTCCCTAAGCAAACCTTACATTGGGATAATCAGAAAGCTCGTTTCGAAGAAGAAGAAGCGAATGCTTTCTTAAGCGGTGATTATCGAGAATTTTAGAAATTAATTTCAACAAAAAAACCAACTAGAACTTATGTTCTGTTTGGCTTTTTTTATAAGCTCTGAGAGATATTAATTTGCAATCGCTTTGCTTTAAATAAGTGAAGCATCACCTAGCTCATTAGTTAAAAAAATCTTGGCTTTAAAGGGTTATGAGTCTGAAATACTTTGAAAAGTATCCCTTAACTTTTAATGAATATTGCGAAGGATATAGATAAAGTTTTACAAAAGATAGATAATGAGTAAGGAATTTAATATTTATACTTAAATATTTTTCTCCAAGTTTTTAATTCATATCGATAAAACTTCTTTAAAGTCTCATATACATTATTAGAATAATTTTTCATTCCTTTTAAATTTGTTAAAATGTATTAAAAACAAAGTGAATTTTTGATTGCGGTGTTGAAGGTTTATTTTTTTCTTCTTCTATTAGCAATTTTAAATTTATAGGAGCCTCCTTTGTTTGTTTTTTTGTTTTTCGGCTTTTTTTCTTCCATTATAATTGCTTTTTCTTTTTAATGTAAACTTAATTCTTTTAAAACAAACTTTAAGTTTATCCTTGATGGTACAACACTGGTGTTGTTTACGCAATAGCACACAAAAAAGTATTACTTCTTAATGAGTATTTAAATATTGTATTATTGAATAAAATACCATAAAATATATGCCAGGACCCAAAGGAAGTACAAACAAAATAACATCAGAAGTAAAAGATAAACTACAACTACTTATAGACGACTTAATAGCTTCTTTAAACGTAAATGAGTAGACACTAACCTGCGAATTAAGATGCTTCAAATAGCCTTACAATACACTTTACCTAGAATGAAACAAGCTACTAATGAAGTAATTGAAGACTTGCCTTTGTTTATTAATTAAGTTCAGGAAGAAAAACACTGGGGTTAAGATATTATAAGTATATTGAACTGCCCAAATTCAAAAGAATCAAATGATTCCATAATTTGTCTTATGCTAAAATGTTTTTAATTTTTGAGTAATATGGATACAAAATTATCAATGTCTTTTTTAGCTGAACCTAATGATGCTAACTTCAGTGGTTATGTTCACGGTGGTAAAGTAATGAAGTGGATAGATGAAATTGGCTACGCATTAGCAGTTAAATATTCTAAGAAATATTGTGTTACAAAGTTTGTTGACGATATTGAGTTTTTAAAACCAATTCACATAGGAGACCTTGTAAAACTTGATGCAGAGATAATTAAATTTGGTAATACCTCTCTAAGAATAAAAGTAGATGTGTCTAGTACAAACTTAATAAAAGACAATACAAAGAAAAATTGTGAATGCTTTATTGTTTTTGTTGCTTTAGATAATAAAGGTAACAAATCAAAAATAAATAAATTGTAGGAAACTAAATCATAGGCATATCCTCTTCATTAAGTTCAGGAAGAAAAACACGGAATAGATAAAGTTTTTTATATTAGCAGCTTATTAACCATAAATCAATTAAAATGAAAAAATTATTATTATCCCTTTTTGTTTTAAGTCTGGTTGGTTGTCAACCACCAAAAGAACAAAAATCAGAACCCAATATGGAATTTGGCGGTTGGAGTGGTATTTCCGACGACCACAGTAAAGAATCTTTAATGGCTCGCGAGTTCAACGAGTTTTATACAAGTAATACCTTTCAAAAAGGGGCTTACATGATTTCTGATGAAGCAGATGAGTTCTTTTTTAATAATGATAAGGTTTCTAAACAAGGTTGGTTAGATGGAGCATCAGCTCATCATAATTATTTTGACAATATTTCTAATAACAAAGTTCAACCCTACAACTTAACCACATTGCGATATGACAACGGTCAGGTTTGGACGCTATGTTGGTTTATTTGGACTGGTTCAGGAAAATATACTGGTACTGAAGCCCAAACTTTAGTTCACTATGCATTTCGCTGGGAAGAAGATAAAATTGTAGCTGCCTATCACTTTTTTGACCCTACTGTCATTAATAATGAGATTGCCGCTGCCACTGAAAAATAGTATATCAAATTCAACCCTCCCAACCGGAGGGTTTTCTTTTAAACCACAGGCATATCTTCAGTAAGTTCTACAATACACTTTACCAAGAATGAAACAAGCTACTAAATCAAAGCGAGAGTTTTAGAGGAACGGTATTAAATAAGAGTGTATAACAATGGATGCTAAAAAACCCCAAGCAAATGCAAATAATCCAAAACCAAATAATCCAAGTTTTTGTAAAAGCCAATAATTGATTTTAAATCTTAGTGGTATTGCTCTATCAAGCCATTTTTTATCAAATGTCAATTTGTCCTGCACCATTTTAATTGATTTTAAATTATATTTAAATATAATAATTCCGTCTTATACCTATGGTGAATTCTCAATACTGTTCACACCTCGTGTATAAGTTTTAAACTAAGGACCCAGAGGATGTATGGTGTCATAAGTTGAAAGATGTAATATCCCATTAGGATACACACAGTACATCTTCAAAATAGTGATACGTTAAAACAGCTAGGAATTAGATTATCATAAAAGTGGGAATGAATAACAAGGCTTCCGAACTCTCTACATCTTCAACTTCATTACCTCACTCCCACAAGGATTGAATCAATAACAAATTTCTTTATTATTTAATGGTATATTACTTGGGATATATATTATTATCTAATTAATCTATAATGAAAAACTATAAGGACTATCAGTTTGAAGGATGTAAGCTGCTTCAAATAGCTTTACAATACACTTTACCAAGAATGAAACAAGCTACTAATGAAGTAAGTGAGGATTTACCATTGTTTATAGAGTAAGTTCAAGGTTTTGTAATTGTTTAATAATATTTATAGATTTGAGTATTATTAACCATAAATCAATTAAAATGAAACAAGTAAAGTGTGCAGATTTAGGAAACGATTGTGATTTTGTTGCAAAAGGAACACTCGATGAAGTAATGTCTCAAGTTGCAGACCACGCGACTGGTGTTCACAAAATGACAATAACAGATGATGTTGTTGCAGCAGTAAAAGGTGTAATGACTGATGTGTAGTTATTGTAATCTATAAATATTTAACCCTCCCAAGCGGAGGGTTTTATTTAAACCACAGGCATATCCTCTTCCGCAAATTCTAAAATACACTTTACCAAGAATAAAACAAGCTACTAATGAAGTAAGTGAAGACTTGCCTTTGTTTATAGAGTAAGTTCTTGGATTTGTGATTTTTCAATTATTTTTTTAGGTTTGAGTATTATTAATCATAAATCAATTAAAATGAAAGCAAATTTATTATTTAGACTATCAGGAAGTATTTTATTAATTAATGGTGCTTTAGCTGCTTTTATGTCAGAAATGTTTCTTGAGGGAGCTGGAATGGCACTTGATGCTGACGGAATCACTACAGCTCAAGCTTTTGGAGCATCACTTATTGCTTTAGGAATTACTGTACTAAGATTCCCTTCGTTTGTTGGAAATTTAAAAGAAGCAATTACTACCGCTATGATGGCTCACACAACTTTTGTTGTACTAATCGGAGTTCATTTAATAAATGGTCAAGCGGAAGGGCCTACACCTGTCATAAATATTGTTTTAAATCTAATTTTTATTACACTATACTTTATGGCCAGAAGAAAAGTTTAAAGCAATCTTCGTAAAAACAAAAAGGTTTTTCATTAAACCAAGCACATCTTTAAATACTAACGCCTCTAATTAATTTTAGGGCGTTTTCTTTTAAACCCCAGGCTCATCTTCCGCAAATTCTAAAATACACTTTACCAAGAATAAAACAAGCTACTAATGAAGTAAGTGAAGACTTGCCTTTGTTTATAGAGTAAGTTCTTGGATTTGTGATTTTTCAATTATTTTTTTAGGTTTGAGTATTATTAATCATAAATCAATTAAAATGAAAACAAATATTTTTAGTTTACTAATGGCAACCCTAATTTGTGGATTCGCTTTCGGTCAAGATTTAACTAACCCAAAAGGTGGTGGGGTTATAGATATAATTACCATAATCCCATCAGATGGGTATTCTGATATGGTATTTGAAGGACAGATAAGTGGTTATGGTACTGTATACGTTGCTTTTAAAGTAGCTTCAATTAATTCATCAAAAAATAGCGGCACTCTAGATGGTCAGGGAAGAACAATATTAGAGAATGGAACACTTATATCTACTCCCTTGAAGGGAACTTGGAAAAGAATGGGTGCAAATGTTAAGTTCTATTTTACTGATGCAATAAATAATGGTGCAATGAATTTTGTAATGTGGGATGTTAATCTCTTGAAGAAAAAAGCTGATGTTAAATATTTTGAATTGCACGAGGCAGAAAATTAAATTCTTGGCATATCATTTTCATTAAGTTCAGGAAGAAAAACACGGAATAGATAAAGTTTTTTATATTAACAGCTTATTAACCATAAATCAATTAAAATGATTCCAATAAAACTACTAATGCATATAAACT